>JAFYYV010000033.1 GCA_017557405.1 Prevotella sp. | reverse complement strand
TATATAATATATTATATTATATATATAAATAAAAATTCTATAGCAACAATTATATTCAAAATGAAAACTGTTCAACTGTTCGTTTGTTCGCTGTTCGTTTGAAGACATCTTTCTTGCAGAACTCAAGAACTGATGAATCATCGTCTCTCCAACTATCAATGAATGGGCAGGAATAATCTCTAATGCTTTCAAAATATTTGGAAGATATTTCTATTTTTTGTAACTTTGCAAACGTTTTAGGATTAATAAATTAAAGGAATGAAAGAAAAAACAGTATTGGTGACTGGTGCCAACAAAGGCATCGGATTTGGAATTGCCAAGCATCTTGGCCTCAGTGGATGGAAGATTGTGCTTGGTGCACGTGATGAGCAACGCGCCGCAAAGGCCATCGATGAGTTGAAAAACATTGGTGTTGACGTGCTTGGTTGGGTGAATATTGAATTGCGCGACCTCGACAACCTTGAGCAGGCAGCCAAGGAAATCGAACAACAATATCCTAATTTGTCGCTGTTGGTGAACAATGCCGGTATTCCTAGCGACATGAGTGTTGACAGTGAACATACGGAAATAGCCGACATCAAGGAAACCCTCGATGTGAACTTCATCGGCACTTTTGCACTCACGAAAGCATTGTTCCCTGTTCTCGCGAAAAACAACGGAAGAATCGTGAACGTCACTGTGCCTTCTGAGATAAGTCCTTATTGGCACCCGCTTGCTTACGTGGCAAGTAAGGCCGCTCAAAACGCCATGATGGGTGTGATGGCCATTGAATTCCAACAGAGCAACACACCATTGGAGGTCTTCTCTGTTCACCCGGGTCCTACCACCACCGATTTGAATGGCAACATGAGTCTACCTGGCTTCCACGATATTGAGACGGTGGGGCAGAAGATGGCCGAACTCATCAACGATGGTCAGAACCATCAGGGCGAGTTCATCGAACTCTATCCCATTGTGAAAGAAGATTGATCATTTAAATAAATAATTATGAGTACACTCGATGAAACCGATCTGCAGATATTGAAGACGTTGCAGAGGAATGCGAAACTGACTACGAAGGAGTTGGCTGACGCCGTGCACCTGACGCCCACGCCCGTCTTCGAGCGACAGAAACGACTCGAACGGCAGGGGTACATCAAGAAGTATGTGGCCATCTTGAATCCTGAGAAACTGAATCAGGGATTGCTGGTGTTCTGCAAGGTGAAGCTGAAGCAGATCAACCACGAGATAGCCGACAGTTTCACGCGTCGCATCATGCGTATTCCTGAAGTGACTGAGTGCTACAATACGTCGGGTTCGTACGACTATTTGTTAAAGGTTCGCGCCCGCGACATGCAACAATACCAGGAGTTCGTGCTCAACAAACTTGGCGACATCGACAGCGTCGGTTCCATCGAGAGTACTTTCGTGATGAGCGAGGTGAAGCAGAACTATGGCATCAACATCTGATGGTTGTGGTTCGGAGAAACGTGATAAAACTGTTAGAGAAAAGATGAAAGAGATTAACTATAAGGACATGAGTTTCAATCCATTCAATCTGATTAGTGGTGAATGGATGTTGGTGACTGCCGGCAACGAGCAGGATGGTTGTAACACAATGACCGCCTCGTGGGGGCACTTGGGATGTTTGTGGGGGCACAATGACCCAACAGCCGTAATCTACCTGCGTCCCTCGCGCTACACGAAACAGTTTGTTGACCGCGAAGATTTCTTCACCCTTTGCGTGATGGACAAGTCGTTCAAGAAACAGATGGCTTATCTGGGAAGTGTTTCCGGACGCGACGAGGACAAGATTGCAAAGGCAGGGCTCACGCCTGTGTTTGCCGATGGGAGCGTCTACTTCGAAGAAGCCAAACTGGTGCTCGTGTGCAAGAAAATCTATCAGTCAGAGTTGCAGGAGAGCGGTTTTCTTTATCAAGAAACCATCGACAAAAACTATCCCCAACGCGACTTCCACACGATGTATGTGGGAAAGATTGAGAAGATTCTCGTGAGAGACGATGAATATCTGAAGTAGTGGTTTGCGAAAGTCATTCATGTTGGTGATTCAAGACATAGTTTCTTGATCATCAAGGCTATGCTTTTGGTTGACGAAGGTTGTGCTTTCCGTTACCGAAAGCATAGCTTTCGTTTTATTATGTACACTCGTTTTTCGCTATTTATGGCGTTTTTGAATACCATGATGTGGGTTTACGGTGAAAATTCCTTTTTTTTAACGCATGAAGGTTCATCCATTTCCCGAAAATATTTGGCTATGCGGGATTTTTTTGCTAACTTTGCGCCCAATTATTAAACAGAGGTATTTTAAAGACTAAATAGAAGTAAGAAAAATGGCAAAGAAATTCGCCGAACACAAAGGATTGAATCTGACGGAGACGAATGGTCAGATTTTGAAACAATGGGAGAGTTTGGACATTTTCCATAAGAGCATTAGCGAGCGTGAAGGTTGCCCGCAGTTCGTTTTCTTCGAGGGTCCTCCCTCGGCAAACGGACACCCTGGTATTCACCATGTGCTGGCTCGCTCCATCAAGGATACGTTTAACCGATATAAGACGATGAAGGGCTTCCAAGTGCACCGCAAAGCAGGATGGGACACTCATGGACTTCCCGTGGAACTGGGCGTCGAGAAAGAGCTCGGAATCACAAAGGCCGACATCGACAACCGCGAGTCGGAGAAATACATTAGTGTAGAGGATTACAACCGCAAGTGCCGTGAGAACGTGATGATGTTCACGCAGGAATGGCGCGAGTTGACCGAGCGTATGGGCTATTTCGTGGACCTTGACCATCCTTATATCACCTACGATAACAAATACATCGAGACGCTTTGGTGGCTGTTGCGCCAACTCTATGATAAGGGTTTGCTTTACAAGGGTTACACTATTCAGCCTTATAGCCCTGCCGCTGGAACTGGACTCTCGAGTCACGAGCTGAACCAACCTGGTTGCTATCGTGATGTGAAGGACACTACGGTGACTGCACTCTTCGAAGCTGTCAATCCGAAAGAGGAATGGACGAAGTGGGGAAAGCCTTATTTCGTAGCTTGGACGACGACACCTTGGACATTGCCCTCTAACACAGCACTTTGCGTAGGTCCGAAAATCGACTATGTGGCTGTGGAGACCTACAATGCCTACGATGGCGAGAAGGTGACCATTATTATGGCTGAGGCACGTTTGAATGCCTATCTGAATCCCGAGGGCCTCATTACCGATGATGAAGGACTGCCCGAATACAACAAGGGTGAGAAGTTTGTGCCTTACCGCATTGTAGGACGATACAAGGGAACCGACCTCGTAGGATTGAAGTTCCGTCAGTTGATGCCTTGGGTGAAGCCATGTGCGAAACTCGATGCACAGGCACCTGCCTTTGTAAAGGCTTTCGCTGAGGCTCATCCCGCCAACGTCTTCGAGGGTGAGAATGGCAAAGACCGCTTTGTGGAAATGGCCGAGCAGGCTTTCCGCGTAATTCCTGGTGACTATGTGACCACTGAAGATGGTACGGGTATCGTGCACATTGCTCCCACGTTTGGTGCCGATGATGCCAAGGTGGCGAAAGACGCCGAGGTACCTGGTCTTTTCCTTGTCAACAAGAAAGGTGAGACACGCCCGATGGTGGACCTCGAGGGAAAATACTACGTGATTGGTGAACTCGATGATAACTTCGTGAAGGCTTGTGTGAACGTTGAGAAATATGGTCATCATGCTGGTGACTACGTGAAGAACGCTTACGCACCCGAATTCAACATAGACGGCAAATACGATGAGAAGGCCGCAGCTAAGGCTGAAGACCTGAACATCGTCATCTGCATGGAGATGAAGCAGGAGGGTTCGGCTTTCCGCATTGAGAAGCACGTGCATAACTATCCCCATTGCTGGCGCACTGACAAACCTGTGCTCTATTATCCGCTCGACTCGTGGTTCATCAAGAGCACGGCTAAGAAAGAGCGCATGGCCGAACTGAACAAGACCATCAATTGGCAACCCGAATCGACGGGCACGGGACGTTTCGGCAACTGGCTGGAGAACCTGAACGATTGGAACCTCTCGCGTTCGCGCTTCTGGGGAACTCCACTTCCCATTTGGTGTAACGACGACCGTGAAGAGATCTGTATCGGTTCGGTGGAGGAACTCTATCAGGAGATTGAGAAATCAGTGGCTGCAGGTTTCATGAAGTCGAATCCCTTGAAGGATAATGGTTTTGTTCCAGGCGACTATTCGCAAGAGAACTACGACCGTATCGACTTGCACCGCCCATATGTTGACAACATAGTTCTTGTGAGTGCTACTGGCAAACCCATGCAACGTGAAGCTGACTTGATTGACGTTTGGTTCGACTCGGGTTCCATGCCTTATGCCCAAGTGCACTATCCCTTTGAGAATCGTGACGCTATTGACAAGCGTCTTGCTTTCCCCGCAGACTTCATCAATGAGGGTGTGGATCAGACACGTGGATGGTTCTTCACCCTTCACGCTATCGCCACAATGGTGTTCGACTCGGTGGCTTTCAAGAATGTCATCTCGACAGGTCTTGTGCTCGACTCAAAGGGCGACAAGATGTCGAAACACAAAGGCAACGTAGTGAACCCCTTCGAAATGTTGGATAAATATGGTGCCGATCCTGTGCGCTTCTATATGATGACCAACTCGGAACCGTGGGACAACTTGAAGTTCGACCCGAAAGGTGTGGAGGAGGTGCGCAACAAGTTCTTCGGAACATTGTTCAACACCTATAAGTTCTTTGCTCCTTACGCCAATGTCGATGGTTTCGATCCTACAATGCCTCAGGTGCCAATGGAAAAGCGTCACATCACCGACTTGTGGGTACTCTCGGCTTTGAACACGTTGGTGAAGAAGGTCGATGACGAACTCGCCAACTACGACCCGACACGTGCAGGTCGCCTCATCAGCGATTTCGTAGACAGCGATTTGTCGAACTGGTATGTGCGTATCAACCGCAAACGTTTCTGGGGTAAGGATATGAGCGACGATAAGTTGTCGGCTTATCAGACGTTGTACACCTGCCTGATGACCGTTGCCAAACTTTTGGCTCCTTTCGCTCCCTTCTACGCCGACCAACTCTACAAAGATTTGAATGGCGAAATGGAGAGTGTTCATCTGGAGATGTTCCCCGTTAGCGACAGCGCTCTTATCGACGAAGAGATTGAATATCGAATGAAGATGGCTCAAAACATCACATCGCAGGTGCTTGCCATGCGTAAGAAGGTGAACATCAACGTGCGTCAGCCGCTTCAGTGTATTCTCGTTCCTGTGGCCGACAAGGAGCAACGCGAGCGCATCGCCATGTTCAAAGATATCATCTTGAGCGAAACCAATGTAAAGGAACTGAATTTCGCTGACGACGGCAGCAGTGTGCTGGTGAAGAAGGTGAAATGTAACTTCCGCACAATGGGTAAGAAGTTTGGTGGTTTGATGAAGTCTGTAGCTGCTCAGGTTGCTCAACTGACACAAGCACAGATAACCGAGTTGGAGAACAATGGTGTGTTCACTCTTCTCGTGGAAGGTCAGGAATTGAACATCGAATTGGCTGATGTGGAGGTGATCAGTGAGGACATTCCAGGTTGGCTCGTCAGCAATGATGGCAATCTGACAGTTGCCCTTGATATCGAGATTACCGACGATTTGCGCAAGGAAGGCATGGCTCGCGAACTGATCAATCGTATTCAGAACATGCGAAAGGATTCTGGTCTTGAGATTACCGACCGCATCAAGGTGGCCATCGCTCCCTGCGAGCAGACGGATGATGCTGTTGCCGATTTCGGTTCGTACATCAAGACGCAGGTATTGGCCGACGACATTGTCATTGCGGAGAATGACGGTCAGGAGGTCGACATCAAAGATTTCAAATTGAACATTAAAATAGAAAAGACACAATAACGCTATTATCATTTAACTATGGCAGAGAAAAAACGCTATAGCGATGAGGAACTCGAGGAGTTCCGCGCTATCATTAATGAAAAACTGCGCTTGGCTCGTCGCGATTATGACGCAATGATGCGCCAACTGATGAATGCCGACGGCAACGACGTTGACGACACGTCGCCCACTTACAAGGCATTGGAAGAAGGCAGCCTTACGCAATCGAAAGAGGAATTGGTGCAACTGGCCAATCGTCAGCAGAAATTCATTCAAGGCCTTGAAGCGGCTATCGTCCGAATAGAGAACAAGACGTACGGTATCGACCGCATTACGGGTGAACTGATTCCCAAGGAACGCCTTCGTGCTGTTCCTCATGCCACATTGAGTGTGGCCTCGAAGATTGCGCGTAATAAGAAATAAGGAATGAAGAGGAAGAACGGATTTCTTTCCAAAGGACTCCTTGCAGTGGGGCTTGTCATGGCGCTTTTGGTGATTGACCAGATTATCAAGATTGCCGTGAAGACCAACATGTTGCTCTATGATGACATCTGGATTGCCGATTGGTTCCAGATTCATTTCATCGAGAACAATGGTATGGCTTTCGGTATGACTTTCATCAACAAATATGTGTTGACGTCGTTCCGATTGGTAGCCATCATCGCCATTGGCTGGTATCTGTATAAACAGGTGAAGAGTGGGGCGCGCACTCGTTATGTGGTCTTGCTCTCCATGCTGTTGGCAGGCGCTGCCGGTAATCTCATTGATTGCATGTTCTACGGGCTTGTGTTCAGTGAATCGACGCATTTCACCATTTCCACTTTCGTGCCTTTCGGTGAAGGTTATGCTGGATTCCTGACAGGAAAGGTGGTGGACATGTTCTACTTCCCGCTGTTTCATGCAACATGGCCTGATTGGTGGCCGTTCTGTGGTGGCGAAGAGTTCATCTTCTTCAGCCCTGTCTTCAATTTCGCCGATGCTTGTGTGAGTGTGGGTGTAGTAGCCTTGCTGCTTTTCTGCAGGAAGGAGTTGGCGACGCTTTCCATCGATAATGCAAAAGCAAAGAGCGAAGAGAGCGTTGTTGAAGATGAGGACGGTGAACCCTCTACGGAAGGAGGCGAGTGATGAAGAGGTCGGGGCGTGTCGCGAGTGTGATGGTCAGTTTGCTGGCGATGCTATTGGTCGTTGGTTGTAAACCTTCTGTACCCAGTAAATACATCTCTCCGGGTGATTTGGAGGATATTCTCTATGATTACCATATCGCCGACGCCAATGCCAACACCTATCAGTTTCATGAGGACACGTTGCGAATGAGGACATTCAAGGCGGCGATTCTGAAGAAGCACGGTTATACGGAAGAGGAGTTCGAGGAGTCGATGGTGTATTACATGCGTCATTCCGACCGATTGTACGAAGTGTATGAGAAACTTGCCAGTCGATTGAGTGATGAAGCCTTGGCTGTTGGTGCCTCGATGAGTGAGATCAACCAATACATGGCGCTTAATTCCACCGGTGACACGGCAAATGTTTGGCCAGGCGACCGCTCGTTCTTGCTCATGCAGAATCCTGCATACGCCTCCTATACCTTCTTCATCAAGGCCGACACGACCTATCATAAGGGCGACAAGTTCAAGTTGGACTTTATGACACAGTTCCTTTTTCAGGATGGTTCTCGTGACGGTATTGCCATTATGGCCATCAAGCTGGGTAACGATAGTGTCATCTCACGCTTAATTCATGTTGCTTCTTCCTCCACTTATTCAATACAACTTGAAGATGACGGAAAGAAGGGCATCAAAGAAGTAAGAGGCTTCTTCTTGTTGAATCGCTCATTGAATTCGTATAATGATTCGAAGACAACGCTGAAACTATTGTTGGTCAACAATATACGGTTGGTGAGGTTCCATGATGTTCCCGCCGCTGGAAAGCCTCAGGAAGACGCTGATAAAGAGAAGACCCTTCAGTCAGGTGATGAGAATGAAAGAGTTCCCAAGTCGGTGAAAGTGGAAGATGAGGAGAATATCGTGGCTCGCCCTGCCCCTCAGAATGAATGAAAATTGCAAATTGAATTGAACCAATGAATACACGTCGCCCCCTCATTCGTCGAATTGCCGCCCATCATGTGGTCTTTGATGGAGAGGTGTTCAGCCCTGGGGTGGTGGAGTTGGAAGACGGACAGGTGGTTCGTTATTATGCTTTGAAAGAAGAACTACCGTTCACGGAATGGATGGAAGGCACCATCGACATTGTCAAAGATGTAGATGACCGTCTTATCGCGTTACTAAACGGAACTAAAAAGTTATAACCTTATAAAATAAAAGTCTATGTTAAGTGTAAATGAATTGGAAGATCGGCTCATCGATCTCGCTTTTGCCGAAGATATTGGCGATGGCGACCACACCACTTTGTGTTGCATCCCCGAAGACGCCATGGGAAAATCGCATCTGCTCATCAAGGAAGATGGCATCTTGGCTGGCGTTGAAGTCGCCAAGCGTGTGTTCAATCGTTTTGATCCTACCATGCAAGTAGAAGTGTTCATCAATGATGGAACACCAGTGAAGGTGGGTGATATTGCAATGCTTGTCACAGGTAAGATTCGTTCTCTGCTTCAGACGGAGCGTTTGATGCTCAACATCATGCAACGTATGAGCGGTATTGCCACAATGACCAACAAGTATGTTAAGTTGTTGGAAGGCACTCATACTCATGTGCTCGATACTCGCAAGACCACACCTGGTCTTCGTATGCTTGAGAAACAAGCTGTAAAGATTGGTGGTGGAATGAACCATCGCATTGGTTTGTTCGACATGATTCTCCTGAAAGATAATCACGTGGATTTCTCTGGTGGCATTGAGAACGCCATTGACCGTTGCCACAACTATCTGAAAGAGAAAGGACTTGATTTGAAGATAGAGATTGAGGTTCGTAACTTCGATGAGTTGCAACGTGTGCTCGATCACGGAGGTGTGAATCGCATCATGCTCGACAATTTCTCTGTGGCTGATACGAAGAAGGCGGTTGACTTAATTGCTGGCAAATACGAAACCGAGTCATCGGGTGGAATCACCATCGATACGTTGCGTGCTTATGCCGAAGCAGGAGTCGACTTCATTTCCGTTGGTGCATTGACCCATTCAGTCAAAGGACTCGACATGAGTTTCAAAGCATGCTAATTAGAAAACTATTATTGTCCTGTTTGTTTGTGTTCTCGTCGGTGGAGACATGGGCAGACGGGACAATTCGTTCATATCCCACATACGATTCACCAGTCAATTACAAAATCACGTTGGCCGGCAACTTTGGTGAGCCTCGTCCTAATCACTTTCATGGTGGAATCGACATCAAGACGGATGGGGTGGAGGGGAAGCCTGTCTTCTCGATAGGTGATGGTTACGTATCACAGATTTCCATCGGTCTTATGGGTTATGGAAATGCAGTTTATGTGCATCATCCTGAAGGCTACACTAGTGTTTATTGCCATCTCAAGAAGTTCTCCCCTCAAATTGCTTCGATGGTAAAGAGATGGCAATATCAGCACCATGAAGCAGAGGGCGTCATGGTTTTTCGTCCTACCGATTTGCCTGTGGCTCGTGGCCAATTGATAGCCGTCAGTGGCAATTCTGGTGCATCATTGGCCCCTCATCTACATCTTCAAATCCACGACACACGCACTTGGGAAATGCTCGACCCTCTTGAATTTGTCGGACAATCATTGGTTGATGGTGTGGCTCCTCAGGCTCATGCTTTCATGGCTTGCCCGAAAGAAGGCGAGGGCGTGTTTGAAGGGAGTGGCAAGAAACAGACTTTTGGATTCTCTTCGCATCAATTAGAGCACTCTTTCCAAGCATGGGGAAAAGTGGGTTTTGCTCTTTGGGCAAATGATTACATGGACGATGTGTTCAACCATTATGGTATCAGAAAAACCGAATTATATGTTGACGACCACCTGGTTTTCTCAAGCGATGTGAACTCATTCTCTCTGCATCATAATATGCAAGTCAATGCGTGGGGAGACTATGAGCACTATTTGCATAACAATGTTTGGTATATGCGTTCGTTCTTGCTTCCAGGACTTACGATTCCTGTTGTAGAGAGTGATGAAAATCGTGGCTATGTAGATTTTTGTGAGGAGCGCGATTATCATCTGACATATGTGTTGACTGATTTCAAAGGAAACCAAAGCAAATATTCTTTTGTGGTCAATGCCAAACCTTCTGCTTTGCCAGCGAAATCTACTTGGCACCCCATGAGGACATTGTATTGGAGCCGTGGGAACAATTACCAATTGCCAGGTCTTCAATTGATTGTCAGGAAAGGGTTGTTGGCCGATGATAAAGAATTGGCTCCACGTGTTGATTATCAGCCTTTGGCATTTTCCGATGCCTATACATTAGCGCCTTCCTCTTTCCAGTTATTGGCGTATGCTCCTTTGTCTCTTCAAGTGAAGCGGAAAGTGAAAGACCCCTCAAAACTATATATTGTAGGCCATTGGGGAGCAGATCGATACATGGGTGGAACTTATGCCGATGGTTGGGTAACGGGAAAGGTGCGCGAATTGGGAGCCACCTACGAACTTGACTATGATGACACTCCCCCGAAACTTGACCCACTTGGACAGGAATCGTGGAACGACAGTCATGTCATTCGCTTCGACCTTTGGGATTCACAAAGTGGTTTGGCTCGTTTTGAGGGGAACATTGATGGCCATTTTGTGCTTTTCGAGCGAGTAGGGAAGACATCGGTTGTTGCATGTCGTTTATCAGACACGCCCGTCAAAAAGACAGGAAAAGCACATCGGTTGGAATTCATGGCCATTGATCAGCGCAATAACAAATGGACTTTCACAACAAATATCATCTATTAAATAATAATGTATAACATCGAGTGAATAATATAGAACGATTAAATAATTGAATCAATAACAAATATTCCTAACTATGAGAAAAATAATCCTATCAGCATTCATCATGGCGGCTTCCACCTCGATGGCTTGCACCAATTTCATTGTTGGCAAGAAAGCATCTGTAGACGGTTCCGTCATCTGCACTTACAATGCCGACGACTACGGTATGTTTATTGGTTTGTGTCACTATCCAGCCATGAAACATGCACCAGGCGAAATGCGTAAAATCATCGATTGGGATACCCATGTCTATCACGGAGATATTCCTGAAGCCGCCGAGACTTACAATGTCATAGGCAACATCAATGAATATCAGGTCACAATCGGTGAAACCACCTATGGTGGACGAGAAGAGATGGTCGACACAACAGGCATCATTGATTATGGTTCGCTCATCTATGTTACTTTGCAACGCTCTCGTTCGGCTCGTGAAGCCATCAGCGTGATGACTTCATTGGCAGAGACATATGGTTACAATAGCGAGGGTGAGACTTTCACCATCTGCGACCCCAACGAAGCTTGGATTCTGGAGATGATGGGCACAGGAAGTGACAAGGCTCTTGTTGCCAAACAGAAGTTGAACCGAGTCGTGTGGGTGGCTATGCGAGTTCCTGATGATGCCATTTGTGGACATGCAAACCAAAGCCGTATTGGCAAGTTCTTCACAGGTAAGAAGATTGATGCGAAAGGACTTTATCCTACGGCAAAGAACTTGAAAAGCGACCTATACTATTCGAAAGATGTCGTTCGATATGCTCGTTTGATGGGTTGGTATGAGGGAACAGATGCCGATTTCTCATGGAAATGGGCATATGCGGCTCCTGACTTCGGCGGTCGCCGTTATTGTGATGCTCGTGTTTGGTCGTTCTTCCGTCATTTTGCTAATGATTTCGATCGCTACTTGCCTTGGGCATTAGGAGAAGATTCGAATGCTGAGGACATGCCTTTATGGATTCGTCCGAATCGGAAAGTCAGTGTGCAGGACATTCAAGAATGCATGCGCGATCATTATGAGGGAACACCATTAGCACTTGATTCAACGACCATTGGTGGTGGAATTTGGAATATGCCATATCGTCCGACACCTCTTTCTTTCGAAGTTGAAGGAAAGAAGTGTTTCAATGAACGTCCTACGAGTACTCAGCAGACGGGATTCACATATGTAAGTCAGATGCGTTCTTGGTTGCCGCGTCAAATCGGTGGTGTATTCTGGTTTGGAAACGATGATGGTAATATGGTGGCTTATACACCTATTTATTGTGGAAATACCGTTCAACCCGAATGCTACAACACGCCAGGAGCAGATGCTTTGACATTCTCTGATCGTAATGCCTATTGGGTGTGCAACTGGGTGAGCAATATGGTTTATCCACGTTATTCGCAGATGTTCCCATCGTTGAAGGAAGTGCGTGATTCGTTGGAGAAGAGTTATTTTGCCCAGCAAAAAGACATTGAGCAAAAAGCCGTTTCGCTTTATGAATCGGATCAGGAAGCTGCCTTGAAGTTCTTGAACGATTATAGCAATGAGAAGGCTCAGCAAATGTTGGCAAGATGGAAACAGTTGGCAACCTATCTCATTGTGAAATATAATGATATGGCTGTGAAACCAGAAGAGAATGGAAGCTTCAAGCGTACGAAGACAGGATTGGGTGCTCGTGTGGTACGTCCAGGTTTCCCGAAACCGTTTGCTCGTGAATACATTCGACAGACGGGGGACAGATATGTGCAACCAGAGTCAAAATAATAGATTGAACCATCATAAATAAGATGCAGGGCGACAGATAGTTATCGTCCTGCATCTTCGTTTTAATGAGGTTTTGTTTTATAGATTTTACAAAGCTTCGTCTTCAGGTTTCTCCAACAGCCTTTTCTGTTTCGGAAGATGTTTCTTCTTTTTCAACCACGCTGCTTTCTTGGCTTCGTATTGTTCGCGATGTCGCTCAAGGAAATTATCCGCCATGTGGAGACGCTATTTGAATTTACTATATATGACGCTGATCTTGACGGGTGAATGAGGATTCTGGCTTCCACCCACCAAACGAGTTGAAGCCAACGACATATCGCAAGAAACCTTCGTGATAACACTTGAAGCGTTTGTGGAAATGGTGACAGGCACCAACACCACTTTGTTCCAATTCTCGGATTCACGATTGCGATTCATCGCCGAGATAAGGTTGCCTATATTGCTGAATGTATAGCTGTTGTTGCTTGATGTGTAATGGGCATAGAACGAAGTGCGGTTGTTGATGAGTCGCTCGTTCACAAAGAAAGCGTTAAGGCTGTCTTTGGGAACCATGATCAACGTCTGTGGAATGCCCAAGCTATATTCACTTGTCGTTGAATTGTTGATGCGTGGAATCGTCAACTTAGCAGACATCACAGAATCGTTCTGATGATTGGCGAGAATCTCGTCAACGGGCAATGTCATTTCCGTGTAGATACCTGCAGGAGCTTTGATGTAAGTGCAAGTATTGTCGGCAACAAGATCCAGCAAAGTCTTCCTTTCGTTGATGATGCGCGATGTTTGGAGGACCTCTTCAGTACCAGCCAACTTTGTCACACCATCGTAGATGGAATCGTTGTCATTATATCTGAAGTAGACAAGAAGTTGGCTTGTGAAGATATAAGCCATAGAACCAACACCACCTGTGGATTTGAAATAGAATCCAGGAATGACGTTGTTGATGAGTTTGATGGAATTCTCAAAGTTCTTCGGATTCTTATAATACTCGTTCATGATATAAGAACCGTAGTTGTTGTATGTATTGCCGTTCTTGTCGGTATATGGCTGATTAAGCGGTATGCAGATGTTTGCCGTGTAGTCGTCTGATTTTCTCTCAGCAGCCGTTGCCGACAGGTTTGCCAACGCATATGATCTCTGGGCGATGCATTTTGACTCGTCAATATAACCATTAGCAAAGGGGTCGAACGAAGAAGAATACTTGGTATCTTCGAGCATGGGGCGAGTGAGTTCGTAAGCAGACAACTTCATTGTTGACAAGGAGTCTCCAAAGAACTTATCGTAGTAGAGTCGAATTTCGCACGAGTCAGCAACAATCTGACCATCTTTGAGGCTTATGATTTTTTCCTTTTGGGGGAATGAATAATTGTCGAAGATGTGGAATTGTGTCATGAAGTCAGCAATCACATAGCTATTTGTCTCGGGATCTTTCACTCTTCCCAAGTATCCGAGATTGCTTCGTGAATAAACGGAGTCGACGATGATGGAGCGAGAGGATACGCTGAAAGTATCGGTATTAACATCCAATCCATCGAGATTGCTGACGAGTGACGTACCAATGTCTTCTGTGTTGTCATCACAAGAAGACATAGCGAGAGATGCAAGCAAGATGCCTGCGAGAAATTTCAGTTTCATTGAAATACTTTTATCGTGTTTGTATTGAAGATTCATCGTTGATGCCGCGTTTTCCTATTCTTGATCGGGGCAGATTTGCTCATAGAATTGGTTGTAGGACTCACCAAAATCTTCGCCCTGATACCTGAGGATGGGAATCGATTTGCTGGCAGCATATTCCAATAGCGCTTGATCGACATCGGCACCAGCCTCCACAATTCCATCGCTGTAGTCAATAGCCATCTTCTCGAGTTCGTTGAAATCGAACTTCTCATTGTATTGCTCCAACAACTCGGCTTTGGCTTCGCGGAATTCAACACAACGCTTGAAGTTCTCACCCAAGTCGTGTTTCAGTTGATTCTTGAAAAGCGAGGTGATGACTTTGGTATTTGCAAATGAGGGCTCTTCGTGGTAAGCTGTCTTGATATACAAAGGAATGACAGCAGCCATCCATCCTTGGCAGAGGATGATATCGGGAGTCCAACGGAGCTTTTTGACTGTTTCAAGAACTCCACGTGCAAAGAAGATGGCACGCTCACCGTTATCGGAATACTCCTCACCATTCTCGTCAACGGTCATCTGGCGTTTCATGAAATAGTCATCGTTGTCGATGAAATATACCTGGATACGCGTATTAGGGATGGAGGCGACTTTGATGATGAGCGGGTGGTCAGTGTCGTCGATAATAAGATTCATTCCCGAGAGACGAATGACTTCGTGCAGCTGGCCTCTGCGCTCGTTGATGGTTCCCCATTTTGGCATGAAAGTGCGGATTTCGTATCCACTCTCTTGTGTTTTCTGGGGAATTTGTCTACCCATGACGGACATTTCAGTGTCGGGCACGTACGGAGAGATCTCCTGGTTGATGAATAATATCTTCTTTGTCATAATCGATTGTTTATTACACATGCAAAGGTACAAAAAAAAGTTCAAAAAACGTCAAGTTTTCATTTAAAACAACAAAAAGCGGCAATGATTTGGCATATTTTTAAAATTATTCTTTCTTATTTAAGAAAAATGTTGTTATTTTGCACTCGGTTTCTAAAATACAGATTGATAACAGAAAATGAAAGTATTCAACAAGGTAATTGATTTGCAGAACGAACTGTTCGATCAGCGCAAGCAAGGTCGCACTATAGGACTTGTGCCCACAATGGGAGCTTTGCACGAAGGACATGCTTCGTTGGTAAGAAGATGTGTGAAAGAAAACGATGTGACAGTTGTTTCGGTCTTCTTGAATCCCACGCAGTTCAATGACAAGGGTGATCTTGAGCGTTATCCTCGTACGTTGGATGCAGATTGCAAGTTGCTTGAAAAAGAAGGTGCTGACTATGTTTTCGCTCCTTCGGTTGAAGAAGTTTATCCCACTCCCGACGAACGTCATTTTGAATTTCCGCCCGTTACGACCGTAATGGAAGGTGCAAAACGTCCTGGACATTTTAATGGAGTTTGTCAGGTGGTGAGCCGATTGTTCTATATCGTTCGTCCCACTCGTGCTTATTTCGGCGAGAAAGATTGGCAGCAGATTGCTGTTGTGAAGCAACTCGTGAAATACATGGGTGTGAACATCGAAATCGTGGAATGCGAGACAATCCGCGAGAAGGATGGTTTGGCAAAGAGTAGCAGAAACACTCTGCTGACCGAAGACGAACGTGCTATTGCCCCGAAGATTTACGAGGCTTTGAAAGCGGGTGCGAAATACGCCAAGAAGCACACCGTGCAAGAGACGCACGACAAGGTTGTTAGCGACATCAACGCCGTTGAAGGCCTTGAAGTGGAATATTTCTCAATCGTTGACGGCAACACGCTTTTGGACATTCAGTCGTGGGATGAGTGCGAGAAAGCGGTTGGTTGCATTACCGTTTATTGTGGAAAGACTCCGATTCGTTTGATTGATCATATTGATTTTAATTGAGTAGGGCGCTATGATGATAGAGGTGATGAAATCGAAACTGCATTGCGTGAAGGTGACAGAAGCCAACCTGAACTACATGGGCAGCATAACCATCGATGAGGATTTGATGGACGCGGCCAACTTGATAGCAGGTGAGAAGGTGCAAGTGCTCGATAACAACAATGGAGAACGTTTCGATACCTATGTGATTAAAGGAGAACGCGGAAGTGGTTGCATTTGTTTGAACGGTGCGGCTGCTCGCAAAGTGATGGTGGGCGATACGGTAATCGTCATTTCCTATGCAATGATGGATTTCGAGGAAGCCAAGAAATTCAAGCCATCAGTTGTGTTCCCCAAAGACAACCGATTGGAATAAATCCGATAGATAGCTATCGATATTAAAATAGGTGAGGATACTCAGTTGAGTTCCTCACCTTTTTCGTATTTTCCGCAAAATCAATTTGTCAGCAAAAAGGTGATTTTCCTGTCAAATTGTAAAGCAAAAAGGCGATTTAAATAACCGATTTGTTGAATCTTTTTATTTATCGTCTGATTTTCTCATAGCTATGCTTTGACCCTCTCAAAGATATGCTTTGACCGCCTTAAAGCTATGCTTTGACAAGCTCAAAGCATAGCTTACATTTTGTCAAATAGGGCTTTTGAGTTTTCACTCGTTGTCTTGAGTGTTTTCTTGCTGGTTGCTCTTCCTCTTTTTGATGTAATATTTCGCAATGAAATAAACGGCTGCCAAGCAAACCAACCCGATGATGGCAATCTTGATGTATTCGCCGTATTCAAGGATTTTGTCGTTCAACTGGTCTTCGGGAACTACGGAATAAAGATACCAACCCAGCGCGGCCAGAATGCAATTCCATATACCTGCACCGATGGTAGTGTAGAGCAGGAACATCCAATAGTTCATCTTCGCCAATCCTGCAGGAATGGAAATGAGGTGGCGAATACCAGGAATCAAGCGGCCAGTAATGGTTGCCACCATTCCGTGATTATAGAAATACTTCTCGCTTTTCTCCACTTTCTCCTGATTGAGCAGGCACAAATGGCCCCACTTGCTGTTGGCGAACCGGTAGATGATGGGCCGCCCGAGATAGTAGCCAGCCACATAGTTGATGGTGGCTCCGCAATCGGCTCCCAATGTGGCGAAAAGTATGATGAGGAAAACGTTGATGTTGCCACCTGCTGCATGATAAGCGGCTGGCGAGACAACCAATTCTGAGGGAACGGGAATGACTGTGCTTTCCAAAAGCATCAGGAAAAACACGGTCGCATAATTGAGATTTCCTAATAAGGAAGAGATGAAATTCATGTGGTGGGAGGGTTGTTTGATAATAAATAATCGTAATAATCTTGAGGCTCCAGTTCAGTTGGAAACAGCTCGCCAAGCACGATTCGGGCCTCTTGTGGATTAACTTCGCAAGCGGTTTTCACGTTTTGAAGAAACTCATCGGTCAGCCCTAAAGCCTGACAACAAAGCGCCATATACGAATAACCTTCATTGTAGTCGGGATCAGTAACTCTCCTGAGGGTATTCAGCATGCGGTAAGCCGATTTGTAAAAGCCGTTGTCGTAGGTTGAAATGGCTATTCGCAAGAAGACCTTTGGCGAACCGTTCGATTCTTTGATGGCTTCCGAGAAACACTTCTGCGCCTCTTCCATCTGCCTGTTTTCCATGAACAGATGGCCTTTTAGCACCAAAGCCTCGTTCTTGTCGACGACTCCTTCCAGATGAAAAAGCTTGTTCGCATAGTCAAGCGCCTCCTGGAGTTCACCCTTTCTTGAAAGCGCGAACGCCAACTCTTGGTAAATCTCGTATTGGCCGGGCGAATCAGGTTTCATCAGTTTCTCGGCATTTTTCAGATGCTCGATTCCTTTCTCGAGATTCCCCATATTCAACATGGAGATTCCTTGGAAAAGTTGGCCGCAATCTTCAGTAGGGCAGAGTTCGGAATAACGTTTGAAATACTTGTAAGCCTCTTCGTAATTGCCCAAGCTCAACAATCCGTTGGCCTTGTTCAGAATGGCTTCTTCATCGTTGGGATTGATGGCAATCGAGAACTCGCTGCTTTGAATGGCGTCTCGAATGTTGTTTCGCATCAGTTGGGTTGACGCCAAATGGTTCCAATAAGGACTCGAATAGGGGTCTTGGTCAATCAACGTATTGAAGATTCGCTCGCTTTCCTCATAGTTTCCTTTGGCCAACGCGATTCTTCCTTTCAGCTCTTGGTAATCGGGATCGTCAGTTTCTTCCGAGCGCATCAGCCACTTCTGGGCTTTCTCCAACGCGTCGTAGTCAGCGAAAAGCGTAGCTACATCAATCACGAAGTCTGCCCGATCTTCATCGTTCATGTCTTCGTATTGAGCTTCCAGATAATCATCGGCCTCCTCAATCTTGTTCTCCACAATCATGATTTCGGCTTTGATGTAGAAGTATTCCAAGTCGCTCTTGTCCTCAATCTGCTCGGCGTATTCGTTGGCTTTCTGCGGATTGTCCTCCTTCAGCAAAGCCACGCGCGCACGAAAAGACAAAGGTGAAACGGCTCCTGGGAACATGTAGATGGCTTCGTCAATGACTTCAATAGCATGATTGACATTGCCGAGTATGTGGTAATACTCGGCAATGTCAGTAAGTTCATCGGGATCAAGGTATATGGATTCGCCTGACTCGCGGGCGTCTTCATATTTCCTCAAGATTTCCTTGAACTCCTTGCTATCATAATATTGGTCGTGAAGCGGCATTTATTTGTTTTGTTTTGCCCACGTGTCTTTCAATCCAACCGTCTTGTTGAACACCAAATGCTCGGCGGTTGAATCGGGATCCATCATGAAATAGCCGATTCGCTGGAACTGCAGGTAGTTTCCTGGTTTCATCGTGGCGGCAAATGGCTCGATGTAACAGTTGGGAATGATCTTCAAAGAGTCGGGGTTGATGATTTGCTTCATGGCGGTTACGGCGTCGCAATTTTGCTCTTCACGAATGGCGGCCATATCGTCACGAGGATTCTCAACATTCCACAAGCGTTCGTAGAGGCGCACTTCGGCCTTCAAAGCATGCTGGCAACTCACCCAATGGAGTGTCTTACCCTTGATTTTGCGGTTCGAACCGGGCAATCCGCTTCGTGATTCGGGATCGTAAGTGCAATAGATGGTTGTGATGTTGCCCTCTGCATCTTCATCGAAAGGATGCTTCTCATCGCATTTGATGATGTAAGCATTCTTCAAACGCACTTCCTTTCCAGGAGCCAGACGCATGAATTTCTTTTCAGAAACCTTTTGGAAATCATCGCGCTCAATCCAGATTTCGCGGCAGAAGTCAACGGTATGAGTGCCATCGGCTTCGTTCTCAGGATTGTTCACCGCAATGAGTTGCTCCGTTTGACCTTCTGGATAGTTTGTGATGACTACACGAACAGGGTCGAGAACAGCGCTCACACGAATGGCGCGGCTATTCAAATCGTCGCGAACGGCACTTTCAAGCAGAGCCATTTCGTTGAGTGCATCGTATGTAGTATAACCAATCTTCTTGATGAAGTTGATGATGCTCTCAGGACTATATCCACGACGGCGGAATCCGCAAATGGTCGGCATACGCGGATCATCCCATCCGCTGACCATGTGCTCGTTGACCAAAGCCAGCAGGTTGCGCTTTGACATCAGCGTGTAAGACAAGTTCAACTTGTTGAACTCTGTCTGACGAGGGCGGTTGTCTTCCATGTTATCGGTCTCACCTTTCCACTCTTTCATCCATGTGACAAACAGATCGTAGAGTGGGCGATGTTCAACGAACTCCAATGTGCACCACGAGTGGGTGACTCCTTCCAAATAGTCGCTCTGCCCGTGTGTGAAGTCGTACATGGGGTAGGCGTTCCATTTCGCGCCTGTTCGAATGTGCGGAATGTTCAACACGCGATAAATCAGCGGATCGCGGAAGAGCATATTGGGGTGAGTCATGTCTATCTTGGCGCGCAACACAAGGGTTCCTGGCTCGCATTTGCCGCTGTTCATGAACTCGAACAGACGCAGATTCTCTTCAATCGGACGATCACGATAAGGGCTGTTCGTACCAGGACTGGTGGTGGTTCCCTTCTGTTGGGCGATCACCTCAGCACTCTGTTCGTCAACATAGGCGCGTCCTTGCTTGATGAGCCACACGGCAAAATCCCACAACTCTTGGAAATAATCGCTGGCATAGAACACATTCGCCCACTTGAAACCGAGCCATTTGATGTCGTGTTCGATGTTCTCAATGTATTCGGTGTCTTCCTTGATGGGGTTTGTATCATCGAAGCGCAGGTTGCAGATGCCACCATACTTCTCAGCCAATCCAAAATCGATGGCGATGGCTTTTGCGTGGCCGATGTGCAGATAGCCATTGGGCTCAGGCGGAAAGCGTGTTTGCAGCCTTCCACCATTCTTTCCTGCGGCCAGATCTTTCTCAACAATCTGTTCTATGAAACTTTGGCTTTTTCTCTCTTCAATGGGGTTTTCTTCTTTGATCGCCATAGTTGTATGTTTATTAAATGCTTACGTTTTATAGTTTATTGACTGCAAAGTTAATGATTTTTTGCCGAAGAAACGGTTTCATTTCCGAAAAATATTCAGTAGTGGCTTTTAATTTGATGTGAATTAATCTGAAAGAATGTTTTCAAAAGGCTTCTTTCGTCAAAACATGTTATTTAACATAAAGAAAAGTTTGTTTGAAACGTAAAAAAACGTTACCTTTGCAACGTTATCCTGAATACAATCTTTTTACCTTAAAAAAAGGCTAATACCTATTGAGAATGACGCTTTTCTCTGTGAAGAGAGGGGCGTTTTTTTGATGAATATAGGTCATTAAAAATCTGGCAACGCTTCCATTGCCAGATTTTATATCATTTACTACTTGGCTTTTCAATAATGCCAAAGGAACGATTTAGTATTCCATCTTGGCGGGCAGCTCAGCAGCCTGGTCGATCATCTTCTGCACTTCCTTAAGTCCAGGAACGCGATTCACGAGGTTCTTCTCTGCGTTGATCTCCTCAAGTTTCGGCTGCAGGTTCTCTGCTTTGCGATGTTTCAGTTCTTTCACGGTGTCAACACCAGCGGCTTCGAGCAGTTCAGAGAATTGCGGGCCAATTCCGTTGATGCGCATGAGGTCAGCGTGGTTTGCCCAAGTAAGAATCAGTTTGGGCGAGATATCAGCCTTCTCAGCCAGTTCTTTTCTTCCTGCGGGCTTGCAGCAAGCCTCCAACAGTTGTTCAACAGTGTTAATACCTGCATCTACGAGTTTCTTTCCGTAAACTTCACCGATGCCTTCTACGTCAATGATTTTGTAAGTCATAATTCTATTAAGGTTTTAGTTAATAAATTGATTCTGGTTTTGATTTGGCAAATATATAGTTTTTTTCGCAATCATGCAAGTTTTTTCGCCCGAATTTATTATCTTTTCCATAAAATGATGCGCAAGTTATTCATATCGTGTAATATAGAAAATTGTTAAAAAAGAAAGAAACCGATAGAATTTGAATGTAACTTTGTGAAATAATCACTATCTTCGCAAAGAAGAAGAGAATAATAAGGTACCCCTGACTATCATAAAAAACATTTAAGACTTATGAAACAAACCAAGATAGTATGTTCCATCAGCGATAATCGTTGCGATGTGGAGTTTCTGCGCAAATTGTTTTTTGCAGGAATGAATGTTGTGCGTATGAACACGGCTCACGCCACAACCGAAGGTATGCGTGAGGTCATCAAGAATGTGAGAACTGTTTCGCCGCACATTGGAATCTTGATTGACACGAAAGGCCCTGAAGTGAGAACGACCGCCGTGAAAGAGCCAATTTCATACAAGACGGGCGATGTGGTGAAGATTTTCGGACGCCCTGAGATGGAGACTTGCCACGATATTGTGAACGTCACATATTCTGACTTCTGCAACGATGTGAAGGTGGGCGATCATGTGCTGATTGATGATGGTGCGCTCGACATGTTGGTGATGGAGAACACAGGGCCGATGATCGTGGCTCGTGTGGAGAACGATGGTGTGTTGGGTTCAAAGAAGAGCGTGAATGTGCCTGGCGAGCACATCGATCTTCCTGCATTGACCGAAAAAGACAGACGCAACATTCTTTTTGCTATTGAGGAAGACATCGACTTCATTGCCCATTCCTTCGTGCGTTCGGCAGCTGATGTGAAGGCCGTTCAGCAGATATTGGACGAGCATCATAGCGACATCAAGATCATCTCGAAAATTGAAAATCAGGAGGGTGTTGACAACATCGATGAGATTATCGAAGCCAGTTATGGAATCATGGTCGCACGCGGCGACTTGGGTATTGAGATTCCTTTGGAGCGCATTCCTGGTATTCAACGCGAGATTATTCGCAAGTGTGTGATGGCACGGAAGCCCGTGATTGTGGCCACACAGATGCTGCACTCGATGATCAACAATCCTCGTCCGACTCGTGCGGAAGTGACCGATATTGCCAACGCCATCTATATGCGAACTGATGCGCTGATGTTGAGCGGCGAGACGGCTAGCGGAAAATATCCTTTGGAGGCCGTTGAAACGATGTCGATTATTGCTGAACAGGCAGAACGCGACCGTCAGCGACTGAATGGTTATGAATTGCCACTCAGCGAGAATTGCACGCAAAAGGAGTTCCTTGCTCACGCTGCTATTGATGCCACACGGCGGTTGGGAGTTGCGGGCATTATCGCCGACTCTGTGACGGGTGAGGTTGTGCGTCATTTGGCTGCCTTCAGAGGTCCCAAACCCGTGTTGGCCATCTGTTACAACGAAAAGACGCAACGTCTGTTGAACCTTTCTTATGGAGTCATTCCCGTCTATCAGCACAAGGCGCAATCGCCCGAATACATGTTTACCGCCGCTTTGCGAATGCTACGACAGAAAAACTATGTGACGCTCGATGACAAGATTGCGTATCTGAGCGGAAACCTCGGAAAGATTGCAGGAACGACCTTCCTTGAGATCAATCCTGTCAGACAAGTGTTCGATAACATTGATGTGTTCCACCTGCCGCAATATGCTGCCGAACGCATTGAATAATTCGAAAAATCCTAAAGCTATGTTTTGACAAAGTGTAAGCTATGCTTTGAGCTTGTCAAAGCATAGCTTTAAGGCGGTCAAAGCATATCTTTGAGAGGGTCAAAGCATAGCTATGGGAAAATCAGGCGATAAGTAAAAAGATTCAACAAATCGGTTATTTAAATCGCCCTTTTGCTTTACAATTTGACAGGAAAAACGCCTTTTTGCTGACAAGTTGATTTTGGCGCAAAACAAGAGCGGGCGCGACTGTTTTCATGCAGCCACGTCCGCTTGTCTTTTGACGTGCTTCAATTGTTTTATTGAAGCGTTTTCTGATAATCTTATTGATTGCTGAGATAGCTGTGCATGTTGGCCGCAGCTTTTCTTCCATCGCCCATAGCGAGGATGACGGTTGCACCACCGCGCACAATATCGCCACCAGCAAAGAGGTTGGAGCGCGACGATTGCATCTCTTCGTTCACGACAATCGTGTTCTTGCGACCGAGTTCCAAACCTTCAATCGACTTCGGTACGAGAGGATTAGGACTCACTCCAACAGCCACAACCACCTGATCGACCTCAATCTCCAAGGTCTTTCCTTCGACGGGAACAGGCGAACGACGACCACTTGCATCAGGCTCTCCGAGTTCCATCACCTGAAGAACGGCGGCCTTAACAGCACCATTCTCATCGGCTTTATATTCAATGGGGTTGTGCAGGCAGAGGAAGTTGATTCCTTCTTCCTTCGCGTGCTTCACCTCTTCGAGTCGTGCGGGCATCTCGGCTTCAGAACGGCGATAGACGAGAGTCACTTCAGCGCCCAGTCGTTTGGCTGTGCGGCAACTGTCCATAGCCGTGTTTCCACCACCCACAACGAGCACTTTCTTTCCAAGATTGATAGGTGTGTCGGTGGTAGGATTGGCAGCGTCCATCAGGTTTACACGCGTCAGATATTCGTTCGACGACATGATGTTGATGGCATTCTCGCCAGGAATGTTCATGAAGTTTGGAAGACCAGCACCCGAACCTACGAAGATGCCTTTGAAGCCTTGCTTCTCGAGATCGCTCACGCTAATCGTCTTACCCACGATTACATCGGTTTGGAAGTGAACGCCCATACGGCGAAGGTTCTCTATTTCAACGTCAACGATGGCGTTGGGAAGACGGAATTCGGGAATACCATATTTGAGCACACCGCCAATCTCGTGCAATGCTTCGAAAACATAGACATCGTAACCATTCTTCACCATATCGCCAGCGAACGAAAGACCTGCAGGTCCTGAACCGACAACAGCAATCTTGATGCCGTTGGAAGGAGCAATCTCGGGCAACGAAATATTGCCGCTCTCGCGCTCGTAATCAGCAGCGAAACGCTCCAGATAACCGATTGCAACGGCAGGTTCGTTCATCTTCAAGTGAATGCAACGGCTTTCACATTGCTTCTCCTGAGGGCAGACACGACCACATACGGCAGGAAGAGCCGATGTTTGTTTCAACACGCGAGCAGCTGCAAGGAACTCTCCGCGCTCGATGTTCTTGATGAAGGAGGGAATGTTGATATTCACAGGGCAACCTTCCACACAAGTGGGTTTGGCGCAATCAAGACAACGCTTGGCTTCAACAAGTGCCATTTCGGGAGTAAGACCGATATTCACCTCTTCTGTTCGTGTGGTTGCACGATAGACAGGATCAAGCTCGGGCATCTTCACGCGAGGAAGAGCCGTGCGCTCTTTGGGTTTCATGCTCTTGCGAAGTTCTGTTCGCCACTCTGAATTGCGGTCGGTGAGCTCTTCGATGGAAGCGCTTTCCGCTTTGGCTTGCTTGGTTGTAGCGGGAGCTTCGATATTATTAGAATCGCTGGCAGCCTCAAGTTTCTCGATGTGATCTTGGAAATGCTCCATTTCCTCTTGCTCAGCACGCTTGAAGGTTCCCATGCGTTTGAACATCTCATCCCAATCAACCAATGCTCCATCGAACTCAGGACCATCGATGCAGACGAACTTTGTCTTTCCGCCAATTGTCAGACGGCAAGCTCCGCACATACCCGTTCCATCAACCATGATGGTGTTGAGTGAGACTTCACAAGGGATATTGTGCTTTTGTGCGGTCAGGTTCGAGAACTTCATCATGATGGGAGGACCAATAGCAAAAATCTTGTCCACATGCTCTTCCTGCTCGATGAACTTCTCAATACCAACAGTCACAACGCCTTTCTCGCCATAAGAACCATCATCGGTCATGATGATGACCTCGTCAGACGATTCGCGAACTTTGTCTTCAAGGATGATGAGGTCTTTTGAACGACCGGCAAGAACAGAAAGGACGCGGTTGCCAGCAGCTTTCAACGCCTGTATGATGGGGAGCATGGGAGCGACTCCCACACCACCGCCTGCACAAACTACGGTTCCGAAGTTCTCAATATGGGTGGGGTTTCCAAGAGGTCCCACCACGTCGGTCACATAGTCGCCAACGTTGAGGTCGCAGAGCTTGATGGACGAAAGGCCCACTTTCTGAACGACAATCGTAATGGTGCCGCGTTCGATGTCAGCATCGGCAATCGTCAAAGGCATACGTTCGCCTTTCTTGCCTACGCGAACAATGATGAAATTGCCTGCCTTTCTGCTTTTGGCAATCAGAGGAGCCTCCAGTTCGAAAAGGAAAACCTTCTCTGAGAACTGCTCCTTGCGTACAATCTTGTTCATAGATGTTTCTGTTTTTTATTTTTTGATATAGGTGTCGGGTTGGGTTGTTGGTTGTTGGGGTGATAGAGTGTTAGTCGATGATTTCGAAACCGCAATAGGGAACGAGCGCCTTCGGCACGCGAATACCCTCGGGGGTTTGGTTGTTTTCGAGAATGGCCGCTACAATGCGAGGCAATGCGAGAGCCGAGCCATTAAGTGTGTGGCAGAGCTCAATCTTCTTGTCGTCAGCATGACGATAGCGGCATTTCAGACGATTTGCCTGATAGTTGTCGAAGTTGGAGACAGACGACACTTCGAGCCAACGGCTTTGTGCTTCGGAATAGACTTCGAAGTCGTAGCAGATGGACGATGTGAACGACTGGTCGCCACCACAAAGCAACAGAATGCGATAGGGGAGTTCCAGCTTCTTCAGCAATCCTTCCACATGCTCCAGCATCTCCTTGTGGCTTTCCTTCGAATGCTCGGGTTTGTCAATTCGAACAATCTCCACTTTTGAGAACTCGTGCAGGCGGTTCAAGCCACGCACGTCTTTTCCATAGGAACCTGCCTCGCGGCGGAAGCATTCTGTGTAGGCGCAATTCTTGATAGGAAGGTCTTTCTCGTCGAGAATCACATCGCGATAGATGTTTGTTACAGGCACCTCAGCGGTGGGAATCAGATAGAAATCATCTACTTCACAATGATACATCTGACCTTCTTTGTCAGGCAACTGACCTGTTCCATAACCAGAATCGGCGTTCACCACAGTAGGGGGCATGATTTCAATATATCCGCTCTTGCGAGCCTCGTCGAGGAAGAAGTTGATGAGTGCGCGTTGAAGACGAGCACCCTTGCCTATATAGACAGGGAAGCCTGCGCCTGTGATTTTCACCCCCAGGTCGAAGTCAATCAAGTTGTATTTCTTTGCCAACTCCCAATGCGGAAGTTTGGCTTCGTTGTTGTCGGGAACGGTTGTCCAGTTGCCCACAGTATCGCCTTCCTTGCATTCGCGCAAGTTGCTTTTCACCACGTGGTTGTCTTCGGCTGCACTTCCTTCGGGCACTTCATCGTAGGGGATGTTGGGGATTTGGCAAAGCAAAGTTTGCACTTCCTGCTGCGCCTCATTCATCTCCTGCTCCAGTCTTTTGGAGTCCTCTTTCAGTTTGGCCACATTGGCTTTTACGTTTTCGGCTTCGGCTTTTTTGCCTTCTTTCATCATTTTGCCGATTTGTCCTGAAAGTTGTTTCTGCTCTTGCAGACATCTGTCGAGTTCTTGTTGGGCCTCACGACGTTTCTTGTCGATGGCCAACACGTTGTCAATAGCCTCCTTGGCTCCTTTAAAATGCTTTTTCTCCAGACCTTTTATCACACGGTCGGTTTCCTCATGAATGAGTTTTAATGTAAGCATAAGCTATAATGTTATTTTGTGAATGTATTTGCTAATTGACCGCAAAATTACAAAAAATATTTCTTTTTGAATAATCAAACGAATTTAAATGTGTAATTTTGTGGCAAAATTATGGTTTACAACGATTTTACAAACGTTTTACTAAGGTGGTTTGACGAGAATCGACGCGATTTGCCTTGGAGGCAGACGCACGATCCTTATGCCATCTGGTTGAGCGAAATCATTCTTCAGCAGACACGCATTCAGCAGGGGTGGGCTTATTGGGAGCGTTTTATGAAGCGTTTTCCAACCGTTGACCTGTTGGCGGAAGCCAGCGAAGATGAAGTGTTGCGACTTTGGCAGGGATTGGGTTATTATAGTCGAGCTCGAAACCTGCACACAGCCGCACAACAAATCGTTGAACAAGGACAGTTCCCCAACACATTTGAAGGCATTCGGAAATTGAAAGGGGTGGGGGATTATACTGCTGCGGCGATTGGCTCTATTGCTTTCGGATTGCCCGAAGCGGTTGTTGATGGGAATGTCTATCGTGTGTTGGCTCGCTATTTTGGAATCGAAAAGCCCATCAACACCACCGAAGGGAAGAAGCTTTTCAAGCAGTTGGCTCAATCGCTTTTGCCCGCCGACAAACCTTCTGAATTCAACCAGGCGATGATGGATTTCGGAGCTATTCAATGCACGCCCCAATCTCCTCGTTGCCTTCTTTGTCCTTTGGCCGAGAGTTGTGAGGCTTTGCGTCAAGGAAACGTTGACACTCTGCCTGTGAAAGAGCGGAAATTGACCATCAAGACGCGCCATCTTGTTTATATTTACATCAGATGCAATGGGCAGACAGCCATTCATCGGCGAGGCAAAGGTGATATTTGGCAAGGATTGTGGGAACCGTTGCTTATTGAAGAGGCTGAGATTCCTGCCTTCGATGGGCGTTTGACGCTTTTGCAATCAGGTGTGAAGCATGTATTGACGCATCGTATTCTGATGGCCGATTTCTATTTGCTTGAAACCTCCAAACACCCTTCATTGCCAGCAGATTACATTTGGATAGACGAAAAAAGCATTTCTGATTATGGAGTTCCTCGCCTAGTAGAATTGCTGCTTGAGAAGGTTGCAACCTCCAGTCAACATTGATATATTTTTCATAAGCAACCCCAAAGGTCTTCAATGCAATTGTAAAACGTATAAAAGCAGAAATCCCAATCCTCCGTAGAGAATTGGGATTCTGTTGTTTGTTTGGAATAAGTTTATTTTTGAATATTCGTTATGCTTCGGCTTCAGGGATTACACTAACGATACTCTTGTTCATGCGAGTCTTGCGGAACTCAACAGTTCCATCGACCAATGCGAACAAAGTGTCGTCTTTACCGATACCTACGTTCTTACCAGGATTGTGCTTGGTTCCACGCTGACGAACGATGATGTTGCCTGCGATGCACTTCTGGCCACCGAAGATCTTGACTCCAAGTCGTTGAGCTGCTGATTCGCGGCCGTTCTTAGAACTACCTACACCTTTTTTATGAGCCATTTCTTTGTCCTCCTTAAGCGATTACTTGTTTAACTTCAACCTGAGTGAACTGCTGGCGATGACCGTTCTTCTTGCGATAGTCCTTGCGGCGCTTCATCTTGAAGACAATCACCTTGTCACCCTTCACGAGTGGGTTCACTACTTCTACTACTACCTTGGCACCTTCAACAGTAGGCGCACCAACTGTGACAGTACCGTCGTTGTCAACGAGCAGCACTTTGTCAAATTCAACAGTCTTGCCTTCCTCGGCGTCTTTGATGCGGTTGACGAAGATCTTCTTGCCTTCTTCAACCTTGAACTGTTGACCGTTAATTTCTACAATTGCGTACATTATTTATTTATTAAACGGGTTTTTCCGCCAGGCGACAGACACCGTGTCTGTGCTTGTTCGAGCCCGAACGGACTAAATCGGCTGCAAAATTACAAATAAATTTCGAGAGAAATGACCATCAGGGCTATTGATTTTCTTATAATTAACGGAAATTAACCAATTGCACTCGAATATCGACAGGCATCGATGCATTTGTCCATCGATTATTTCAAGTGTTCATGTTATTTGCTCAACTTGTCTATGGTTTCAATGAGGCTGTTGATGTCGTCTGCGTGCTGCCAATCAAGAGGGTGAATATTCCCCTGCTTGTCAATGAGTTTGTAAGTGGGATAGCCGTTCACACCTATATAGTGCTCGATGGCGCTCTGCTGATCTGTGGGCAGGTTATAATGTACGCAGTTCGGCCCCGTCAGGTTGTACTCGCTGATGACACTCTTCCATGCTTCGTCGCTACTGCGGTTGGCCAGATAAAGATACACGATGTCGTAGTCCTTCAAGGCTTCCTTCACTTTCCACGACTCCTTCAAATTCTTTCTGCAGGGGGTGCACCACGTTCCCCAAATGTCAACATAGATGATTTTTCCCTGATACGGCTCAATGAGTTTACGGAGTATCTTCTCGCCATCGCTCATGCCCTCCACATCGGTAGATGGACGCAAACTGGTAGCATCGACATATTGCTTTTCAGTCTCTTTTGTTTTCACGAACTTACGATATTGCAGCACGGCTCGACGCATAAGTTCGGGGTTTGTGATATAAGGCAATGTGCTGGCTACATCTTCGGCAGAATAATCATAGTCGGTGTCCCATTCCAACTTGTAAAACAGGTCGCGAACCATACATACTTGTGCGCAGAAGTTCGTGGGGTTGAGGTTCAGCTTTTCGTGTAGCACATTCATAGCTTGTCTTCTCGCTTCGCGTAGGCTTAGTGTGCTGTTTTCTGTCAAACGTTCTGCAGTTTCAGGATTATAGTCAATGGCTAATGTAGAGCCTTTGAAGCTGGATCGTTCCACGGGTTCCATGAGCGTGTACTCCATCCTGTTGAAGAAAGATTCGTCAGCGGCAACCATCAGTAACGGGTTGTCGAGCAGGTACTTCTCACGAGGTGCCAAGAAACTGAAGTATTGCTGCCAATAGGTTTCCTTGTCAATGCTGTAAACGCTGTCATTCTCTTTCAGGAAATCCATGAACATGAAGTAGCGGTGGCATATTTCATACAGGTATTCCGAAACCAAGGACGTGCGCAAAATGTCAGATGTCCTGGGTGAGCAGCCTTCGAGTTCGGGCAACCCCGCGTTCATCTGGCGCACCAAGTCATCCAGCTTTTCCACTTGTGCATCTCTCCATCTCAGCAGCGAGTCAGGATGTGCCACATGTGCTTCGCTTTTCAGAGGCATGAGGTACTTGTACATGATGGGGATGAACAATCTGCTTGCCTCGGCACTGACACCCTTTCCGCTCAATGTTACATTGTCGCCGGGCTTCTGCATAGGTTTTGTGGCGTCAAACGTCAACTCCACCGTGTCGCCTGGGCAGGCATACACTGATGCCATAGGATAAACGAGCACATACTTGGGGTAGGGTACATGGAGGTTGAGCGAGAATGTACCATCGTTCTCGATTTTAATGGGCGTGGTTTGCTCTTTGCGAACAATGTAGTCGTTAATGATGACTTCTACATTGTTGTTCAACTGTTTCACCATCTGGGGGTCATCTATTACCACATGACCCTTAATAACCACTTCACCACCATGCATGCGGTACTCACCCCAGTCAGCACTAGGGTAGTTCAGCAACTGCGGCACCTCTTCCTTTTTCTCTTTCTTCTTCGCCTCCATGCTAAGAGGTGCGGTGAGCATAGCAAGGAGGAGAGAGAGAATAATAGTTCTCATATTCAAATATCTCTGTTTCATAATTGACTGCAAAAGTACAGAATTATGGTGGAAAAGTGTACAATTTAGTCGTAAAAAAATAACGTAATGTGCTACAATTAATCGTTTTGTGTTTTTTGTTAAGATCATTACTGTGTGTTTCTGAAGATAACAGCTGTGCTTTTGTGATAAAACGATGATGTCTTTAGAATGAATTTTGTTAATATTTTTCATATATTGAATATGATAGGAGGGGAAAAGTGAAGACAAGAAAAAAGCGATGACCCGTCACAGGCAATCGCTCCACATCTTCAATAGGTATTAGTCTTTTAAGGTAAAAAGATTGTTTTCAGGATAACGAGTGCAAAGATAAAGATTTTTTCAGAAACACCAAAACTTTTTCCACAACTTTTTTGAAAAAAATATCTGTGCTCCCACACAGCAGTTAATTTTTTTATAAATTCATGTTCGCGTTTGCATAACTTGCTGATTATTGCTAATTTTGTGTCATAATATGAAACAAAATAATGAGATGAGAATGAACAAAAAACTATTGTTGATTGCTATTGTGTGTCGGCCATGTGTGTTAAATGCACAAATGCACAATGAGATTAGGTTGGATAAATGGCAGTTCTCACGCAATCAGCAACAATGGGAAGTGGTGTCTGTGCCTCACGATTGGGCTATCAGTGGACCTTTCGATAAGAAATGGGATCTTCAGGTGGTCGCTATCGAGCAGAATGGAGAGAAAGAAATGTCGGAGAAGACAGGACGTTCGGGTGCCTTACCTTGGATTGGGAAAGGTTATTACCGTTGCCATATAAACGTGGAAAAGCCCTTTGGCAGGGCGTTTCTGGAGTTTGATGGTGCCATGAGTGAGCCGACTATATTCGTGAATGGTCATCAAGCAGGCTATTGGGCGTATGGCTATAATGCTTTCCGTGTTGATGCCACTCCCTATCTCAAGCAGGGTGACAATTTATTGGAGGTTTCTTTGCAAAATGTTGAGGAAAGCAGTCGTTGGTATCCTGGTGGCGGGTTGTATCGACCCGTGAAATTGGTGCTTACAGGCAAGACTCATCTCGACACTTGGGGCACTTATGTACGAACGTTGAAGGCTGATAGCTTAAAGGCATGCGTTAGCGTTGACATACAAGTCAATGGTTATCAAGTTGATGGAACATTTTCGGTAGAGGTTTCCTTCTACCATCCATCAGGTTATGTGTTAATGGCAGACCATGTTGACGTCGATGCTGAAGGTAAGGCTCATTCTGAACTTATCATCGACAAACCTAACCTTTGGTCACCCGAGACACCTTATTTATATAGGATGGTGACACGCCTTTACCACAATAATCAGCTCATTGACGAGACCACCCAGAAGGTGGGAATACGCACCATTTCTGTCAGTAAGGAACATGGTTTTCAATTGAATGGATTGTCAAGAAAATTCAAAGGAGTTTGTTTGCATCACGACCTCGGTCCTTTAGGTGCTGCTATTAACAAAGCAGCCTTGATTCGTCAGGTGAAGATTTTGAAAGACATGGGGTGCGATGCTATTCGTACCAGCCATAATATGCCGTCGACCATGCAGATGGAAGTTTACGACTCTTTAGGCATGATGGTGATGGCCGAGAGTTTTGACATGTGGGTTTATCCGAAATGCAAAAACGGTTATGTGCGTTTCTTCAAAGAGTGGAGTGACCGCGACATGGAGAACCTTGTGCTCAACCATCGCAATCACCCTTCACTTGTGATGTGGTCGATTGGCAACGAGATACCTGAGCAAGGAATGAAAGGTGGTACGGAGATGGCTCAGCATTTGCAAGACATTTGCCATCGACTCGACCCAGCTACACCTGTCACGCAAGGTCTCGATAGAGCCGAGGCTGCTTTGAAGAATGGTTTTGCCCAAGTGATGGATGTGCCAGGCTTCAACTATCGTGTACACAAGTATCCCAAGAACATCGAACAGTTGCCGCAAGGTTTCCTGTTGGGTTCTGAGACAGCTTCAACGGTCAGTTCACGTGGTGTCTATAAGTTCCCAGTGGAGTTATCCGACAAGAAGACATATGCTGATGGACAATGTTCGAGTTACGACACAGAATGGTGCTCGTGGAGCAATCTGCCTGAAGATGATTTCATTGCAATGGACGATCTCGACTATACCATTGGACAGTTTGTGTGGACGGGTTTTGATTATCTGGGCGAGCCCACACCTTATGATGGATATTGGCCATCGCGATCCAGCTATTTCGGTATCTGCGATTTGGCAGGACTTCCCAAAGACCGTTTCTATCTTTATCGCTCTGTATGGAACACGCAAGAGCATACCATCCATCTTTTGCCCCATTGGACGTGGCCAGATCGTAACGGAAAGATTACGCCTGTGTATTGCTACACAGATTATCCCACCGCCGAGTTATTCGTCAATGGCAAGAGCCAGGGGCGCATTTCGAAGAACAAGGATTCGAAATTCGACCGCTATCGTCTGCGTTGGAACGATGTCAAATATGAACCAGGTGAATTGAAGGTCGTCGTGTATGATGAAAAAGGTACGCGTGCGGGCGAGCAAATTATTCGTACGGCTGGCAATCCTGCCGCTTTGAAACTTGAAGCTGACAAGACCATCCTGAAGGCCGATGGCGATGATTTGGCTTATGTTACTGTGTCGCTTGTCGACAAAGATGGCACAGAGATTCCAAATGCCGCCGATCAGATGGCATTCGAGGTGAAAGGAGCAGGTGCGTTCCGCGCCGCTTGTAATGGGGATGCTACGTCGCTTGAGGTATTCACCGCTCCCACGATGAAACTCTTCAGTGGCAAGTTAGTCGTTATTGTGCAAGCAGGGAAGCAAGCGGGCGATGTGGAACTCGTAGTTAAAGACGTCAGTAACAACAAATTGCCTCCTGCCAAAATGATTTTGCATGTGGAGTAGGAAGCATTGCCAAACATAAAAAAGACTCGTTACAAAGCTGTAGCGAGTCTTTTCTTGTATCTTGTAATAGATAATTTATTCGAATGTGAGTTCCTCCTTTTCCGGGTTCTTGCCCACCTTGATGGTTTGTCCTTCAGCAAGGTCGCCATCGATGATGCGCTCACAGATGCCGTCCTCGATATAGTTCTGAATGGCACGTTTCAATGGGCGGGCGCCAAATTGCACATCGTATCCTTTTGTTGCCACAAACTCTTTGGCTTCGTCGCTGATTTCCAACTTGTAGCCCATGCCCTCGATGCGCTTGTAGAGGCCGCTGAGCTCGATGTCGATAATGCGTTTGATAGCCTCTAAATCCAGTTGGTCGAAGGTGATGATTTCATCGAGACGATTCAAGAACTCAGGTGCGAACTGCTTCGAGAGGGCTTTCTGAATGATAGAGCGCGCATATTCCTTGTCGTTGTCGTTCAGGCTCAATCCCATCTTTCCGCCCGCATTGAATCCCACACCTCGTCCAAATTCTTTCAGTTGGCGGGTACCAGCATTCGAAGTCATGATGATCACCGTGTTGCGGAAGTCAATCAACCGACCGTTTCCATCAGTAAGTCGACCCTCGTCGAGCACCTGCAACAGCATGTTGTAGACGTTCGGATGAGCTTTCTCAATCTCGTCGAGCAATACGATGGAGTAGGGCTTGCGGCGCACACGCTCAGTGAGTTGGCCACCTTCCTCATAACCTACGTAGCCCGGAGGCGCACCAATGAGTCGTGAGGTGTTGAATGCCTCTGTGTATTCACTCATGTCTACGCGGATGAGGGCGTCGCTCGAACCGAACATGAACTCTGCCAGCTTCTTCGCCAGATAGGTCTTACCCACACCAGTGGGACCCAAGAACATGAACACTCCGATGGGGTGGTTAGGTTCGCGAAGTCCTACGCGGTTGCGTTGGATGGCCTTAGTCATCTTGTCAATAGCTGCCTCTTGGGCGATGACGGCCTTCTTCAGTTCGTCTGCCATTCCTTTTAGACGAATACCTTCGCCTTCAGCCATGCGTTGCACGGGCACACCAGTCATCATCGAAACCACATCAGCCACCTCGACTTCAGTAACCGTCTCGCGCTGACCGTTGTCTCCATTGCTCCATTCGTCTTGCAATTGTGCTAGTTCACGCTCCAGTTCTGTCTGGCGGTCGCGATAACCGGCTGCCAATTCAAAGTTCTGATTCTTCACGGCCGCCTGCTTCTTCTCTTTCACGAAACCAATCTCTTTCTCTTTCTCCACAATCGAAGGCGGCACTTCCGCATGTTGCAAATGCACGCGTGAGCCCACTTCATCGAGGGCATCGATAGCCTTGTCGGGGAAGAAACGGTCAGTCACATAGCGTTCTGTCAATTTGACACAAGCAGTCAAAGCGTCATCAGTGTATGACACGTGGTGATGCTGCTCGTAGCGGTCCTTGATGTTATGCAGGATCTCCAACGTCTGTTCAGTAGTCGTTGGTTCCACTATCACCTTCTGGAAGCGGCGTTCCAAAGCGCCGTCCTTCTCGATGGAGTTGCGGAATTCGTCGAGTGTTGTGGCACCGATGCATTGTATGGTCCCACGTGCCAAAGCCGGTTTCATGATGTTGGCAGCATCCATGCTTCCAGGTGTAGAACCAGCGCCAATCATGGTGTGAATCTCATCGATGAAAACGATGATGTCTGGGTTCTGTTCCAATTCTTTCAGCAGGGCACGAATGCGTTCCTCGAACTGTCCACGATACTTTGTTCCTGCCACAATGGCAGTCATGTCGAGGTTCACCAATCGTTTATTGAAGAGCACGGGTGACGTGCGGTGCTTGGCGATGAGTTGAGCCAATCCTTCCACAATAGCGCTCTTGCCCACACCAGGCTCGCCTATGAGGATGGGGTTGTTTTTCTTGCGACGGCACAATATTTCGATGACGCGCTGGATCTCGCGCTCACGTCCCACCACAGGGTCTAGTTTCCCCTCGGCAGCAGCTTGAGTCAAGTCGGTCGAGAAGTTGTCAAGCACGGGAGTCTTGCCATCGCCTTTCTTCGTGGCGGTTGCGGTTTGTGGCTGTCCGCCCTCGTTTCTGTTGGCGTGGGCCTCGTTCCGTTGTTCTTCTTCCTCGTAGTCCTCATCAGGCAGTTCAAGTCCGTCCTTCGTAGGACTCGATGTTGCCTTCATATAGGTGATGGTATCTTCGTAGTTCATATTGTTGAATTCCAATACTTCCTTCGCCCCATTGTCCACCTGATCATGCAAGATGGCGAGCAGCAGATGCTGAACGTCCACCAGTTGCGTGTGCTGGATGCGCGCCTCCAGAACGGCCAGTTTCAAGATGTTGCTGGCCTTCTCGTTCAGTACGAGGTCATTGGTGTTGATGGGTTGGTTGATTTCGTCTTCGCGCACTCTCTCTTCCAGTTCCGCCTTGACAGCCTGAAGGTTGACGTCCATTCGTGTGAAGATGTCCATGATGGGGGCGTTCCTCCCACGCAAGATGCCAAGCAACAGATGTTCAGGCCCCACCGAACGGCTGGCCAGACGGGTGGCTTCTTCGCGACTGAAAGCGAGAACCTCTGATACTTTGGGTGAAAACTGGCTGGTCATGTTAATCTCTTTACCTTAAAAGTTGATGTTTACGTTGCAAATTTAATGAATTCGTTTGAAACAGACGATAAATCTGACAAATTTCTTTCGTTATACATCAAAAAGCAAACATTGTGCCAAAAAGATAACACTTCCATTTCCTCTTCGCCTTTGCCCTATGGTTTCTGTTTGGTGCGTGTGACAATTAGGACAATTAGACACCTCTTTTTTTCGTGCCCCGATTTTGAGTTATTCGCGCATAGAGTTGATTATCAATCAAGTTACAATAATTAATTAATAATAATTAATAATAATTATATATATTAACATATATATTATAGTATATATATACATTTATATATCTATATAGATAGATTTAGATGTTTCCATCTCTATTTTTGACTGAAAAACCACCTATTTGAAAGCCCCCTCTGAGCTCGGAATTCAATGCTCAATGGTCAATCTTCTAATCGTTTTTCCAAAACGCTTATACCTTTAGGTGTAAGAATGTTCAAAGTTTTTCGACCGTGTAAAAAACGGGTGTCTAATTGTCCCAATTGTCACAGAGATTTTGAGCCTCCCCATGAATAAAGGGTTTAAGGGGGAAGCGATGAAAAAGAAACGCCATTGTGGCCCAATGGCATTGTCAAAGATATGGAATGACGCGGTCAAAAGATAGCTTTGACACGGTCAAAAGGGTGCTTTGACAGGCTCAAAGGGCCACAATGACGATTATTTAAAACGACCTTACTTTACTTTGTCGTTTTTCTGGAGTGTCCAATCAGGACGCTGGAGGATGGCCGGTTTGTCGCCAACGAACATCTTCGAGGCTTCCTTGTTGCCTTTGAGTTGCCAGTCGAGCCATGCACGTGCTACGATGGCGAACTCACCTCCGTGAGGTTGGTTGTAGGTTCCACCGTGTCCTACCGGCAGATTGACAGCGATGGCGGGCACATGGTTGATGCGCTTGAAGTCGTCCATACCATTGTTGTAAGCGATATCGGTCTCACCACCAAGGATGTAGATGATGGGGCAGTGGATTTCTGCCAGCTTCTTCTTGGGAACGCTGGGCATACCAGGCATACGACGGGCATTGGCGCCACCTTCGTCGCCCTCAGGCTGCTCAAACAATCCGCTGTTGCAGATCATGATGGAGGTGACACGCTCGTCAAAGCAGTTGAAGAGCGCTTGCAGACCACCGCACGACATTCCCGAGATACAGATGTTCTTGGTGTCGATTTTCTGGTAGAAGGGGCTGTTCTTGTCAGCATTCTGAGCGAAAGCCCAGTCCATCGACTCTACTTGTTGTTCAGAGCGCGACTGGCTGCCCATACCCATTCCCATTCCCATTCCCATACGGCGTGGAGCCTCTTCCTTGGGCATTACGCCCGTGGCGAGCACCAGATAACCATAGGAGGCGATGTCGTTGAGAAACTTCTCGTGGCCGCGTGGCGAGTTGGCGCATCCACCGTTACCCCATACGAGCACGGGCAGAGGTTTCTTGGCGCTGAAGGCCGATAGGTCTTTAGGGGCAAAGATGGTGTGCTCGGCGAAGCCCTCTGCTTCGTAAACCACAGCTTTGTAGGGACCAGTGCCACCATCTTCGAGGACGGTGGTGGCAGGTTGTGCATACGTGCTTGCGCTCAATGCGAAAGCAAGCGTCAGGATTGTCAAAAGTCTCTTTTTCATAAGAATAATGGTTTATAGGTTATAGTGAATAATAATGAATAGTTTAGGTGGTAGTATCTTCTTCAAATCCCCAACTTTCTCTTCACGCGCCAACGGAGACGGTGGCAGATAGGGCATTCGCTTCCACATTTCTCTTTCTCGGAGATCTCTTGGCCCATCATCTCTTTAGCTGTTCTAAGGGTGACTTTCGTGTCGTGGAGCGACTTGGCTTTCAGCACATAGACATCCTCGTTCTTCACGGGCTTGAAGAATATAAGTAGGCAGGCGACGGCCAGCACGCACACCAGAATCGTCAGCACTTTTCTAGTCGTGTTCGTTGGTTTCTTTGTAGTGTTCTTTTGCTTGTTCATAGTGTATATAATAATGTTCAACGCGCGCGCGATGTTTGTTCAACGCTAATAGGAGTGTCTTATTCGAGTTTGTATTTCTTGAGCATCTCTTCGCCACGTTCATCGCCCAGTTCTTTCGCTTTGGTGAATGCCGCTTTCGCTTCTTCCTTGCGGTTCAAGCTATTCAAGGCGATGCCCTTCACGATATATGGGTCGGGGTATTCGGGTTCTATTTCGAGGCACATGTTACATGTTATAATGGCGTCTTCGGGCTGGTTGACACGCAACTGCATGGAAGCCATCTCCGCATAGTAGAGTGACTCACCTCGGTTGAGAAGGATGGCGTGTGCAATATCGTTCAAAGCTTGTTGGTAATGGCGTATTTTCGATTCGCACTTGAAGCGCAGATAATAGAAGTCGTGTGTGGAACGGCCGTAGGTTAACGTGTCGTATTTGTTGTAGTCGCTCAAAGCCAAGCGGTATTCGCCTGCTTGGTCGTACATTCTTCCTCGTGCAAGGTAGTAGGGAGCGGCGACACTCGACTCTGGTTGCACGTTGACGGCGCTATCTAGCAGGGCCATGATTGTCTCGCGTGGTGCCTGTAGTTGTGATTGGCATTGGGCGGCTTCATAGAAGAATTCCCCATTGCGTATCTCGCTCTTAGCGAGTTCCATAAACGTGTCATAGGCTTCTTGGTAGTTGCCAAGACTGTATTTCACTTGGGCTACCTGATGCTTGTAGGTAGGTGTGGGGTTGATGGAGTTAGCTTGTTGGGCCTCTTCAAGCGCTTTCTCGAACGACCAAGGCTCGTAGGCTTCGTTGGGCTTGAGTATCTGTTTCTGATAGATGAGGGTGGAGTAACTTGAGTGGGCCTCGTCCTTGTTGGTGACGTTCTGAATGGCCTTCTCCATCTCGGCGGCTGCAGCATCGAAATCGTTCTTGTCGACATACAATCGGGCTTTTGCCACGTATCCATCGCACTCCGAGGGGAACTGGCGGATGAAGTCGTTGATGTATTTCTGATACACTAGCGAGTCGTTTTTCTCGGCCGACACCATAAGCGTCAAGCGTGCGTTGTTCAAGTCTGAGGGTAGGGCGACGGGAATGCCCGACTGCTTCAAAGCGGCTTCGTTGAAGGTAAGTCCTTTAGGCTCGAAAGTATTGATGAAACGGGCATCGGTGGCATATACTTCTGTGTTGTTCTTGGAGTGCTGGAGAATGCCTATAAGTTCACCATTTTGGTTGATGAAGGCACTACTGGTGGCGTTTTCGGGAGCGTTGTCGTTAAAGATGTAGTAGGCATATTGTTCCATGAAGTTCTCCACATCCTTGATTGCGAATTGCTTGAATCGTGCCTTCTTCATAGCATATTCGGCCAACCACACCTTATCTCCGCCTTTCGATGGCTTTTGAGCGATGGCGATGGGTTGAGATGTACAATCAACGCGAAATTTGCAGACATCGTAGAGTTCGTTGGCTCCATAGATGGCGTCAACGTTGTGTTGCTGGCCGTCGATGTCAACCACCACTGCTTTGGCTGCGCCCACAAAGGGCGTCCATGTGCCGATGGCCTCGCCATTCTTACCTACAAATACACCATGACTAGAGGCGAGAATAGAACCGTCTTGGTTGAAAGTGGTGAGAGTGAAGATGGATTTCGCGGCGCGTTTGACAGCGTCTGATTGAGCTTGGATGTTCAATGCGAACATCAAAAGAATGAATGTGAGAATTGGATATTTAATGATCTTCATTTCGTGATTGTTGTTGTATGTCTGTTGGTTGTTATTACTATTTCCTTTAGTTGCCATTGCTTTTCAAAAGCTCTTTTGCGTTACTAATGGCAGCTTGCGTAACTTCGCTTCCACTGAGCATTTGCGCTATTTCGTTGATTCTTTCCTCAGGAGTGAGCAGAGCCATGTTACTAATGGTTCCATGCTTGGTTTCCTCCTTTGTCACACGATAGTGCGCATTACCCATCGCGGCGATTTGTGGCAAGTGGGTAATACTGATGACTTGGCGATTGTTGGCTCCCATGTCGTGCATGATTTGCGCCATCTTCTCAGCTACGCGACCACTGACACCAGTATCGATTTCATCGAAGATGATGGTGGGGAGCTTTTTCGCTCCGCTAATCATTGCTTTCAACGAAAGCATCACTCGCGCAATTTCACCTCCTGAGGCCACTTGACTGACAGGTTGCATGGGTGTGCTCTTGTTGGCGCTGAAAAGGAACGCTACCTTGTCAGCACCATCTGCAGATAGGTCTTTAGCGGAGGTTTGCACTTGGAAACGCACATTAGGAATGCCGAGTGGAACAAGGTATTTCTGCATCTCCTTCTCAACGGTTAGAGCGGCTTGTGTGCGAGTCTTGGTGAGTGCACGGGCTTTCTCCACGCATGATGAATGGAGGGCGTTGACTTGCTTCTCAAGTGTTTGGAGTTGTTCATCGCTGTTCTCAATCTGATTCAACGACTTTTCCATTCGGTCGTGCAGGTCGATGAGTTCGTCAACAGTCGCCACATGGTGCTTCTGTTGGAGAGAATAGATGGTGTCGAGGCGTTGGTTGATTTCCTCTTGCAGACGAGGATTGAAGTCCACCTGCTCCAATTTGCGACTGACGTCTTGTGCGATGTCTTTCAATTCAATTCTACTGCTCTCTGCGCGCTCCAAAAGTTCGCTGATGGAGGGGAAGACATTGGCGATGTTGTTCAGTTGTGTGGTGATGGAGCGCATTTGCCCCACAATGCCAGTTTGCTCGTTATCGAGAATGTTTTCAACGGAATAGAGAGCCGTCTTGATGTCTTCCGCATGGTTCATCATCTCGCTCTGTTGCTCCAATTCCTCCTGTTCTCCGCTCTTGAGTTGGACAGAATGAAGTTCGTCGTATTGAAAGCGAAGGAAGTCTTCGTTGGCCTTGTTCTTTTCGATTTCAACCTTTAACTCCTCCAATTGTTTGCTAGCGGACTTATAGTTGTTGAATACCTTCGTATATGCATCTTTCTGCTTGACATTTTGGGCGATGGTGTCGAGCACATCGAGTTGAAAGTCTTCCTTGTTGAGCAAAAGATTTTGGTGTTGGCTATGAATGTCGACCAATTGTTCACCCAGTTCGCGCATCTGTGCCAATGAAACAGGTGTGTCGTTGATGAATGCGCGACTTTTCCCGTTGATGTTGATTTCCCTACGGACAATGCAATCTTGGGCATCATAGTCGATGTCGTTATCTATGAAAAAGGGTTGGAGGTCGTATTTGCTGAGGTCGAAGTGGGCTTCCACCACACAACGGTCTTTGTCGGCTTTGATGAGTTTGATATCGGCTCTATTTCCAAGAAGCAAACCAATTGCGCCGAGGATGATGCTCTTGCCCGCGCCTGTCTCACCAGTGATAACGGAGAATCCAGCGTCAAACGTGGTGGTTTGTTCGTCGATTAACGTGAAATTCTTGATATAGAGTTGTTTGATCATGTGTTATTCCTTTATTTTCTGCCAGGCATTATTTTGGCTGGCATTGATGCCAAAAAGAATGTCGTATACCGACTCTTTCTCCTTTTGAGTGCCTTTTCCTTGGTAGATGCTGGCGAGTTCGTCACGCTTGTAATCTGTCCAAATCTGCGGAAGAAGGCTCAAAGGTTTGTCTTCGTGGCATTTCTTCAGGTCATTCTCAATGGCTGTCGTGATGTTCGTACGACCTCGTTCTACGTTATTAGCCATTTCGTCAAGACCTGTGCGATAATAATCATATTGTAATTGGCGGAAGGGTTGCATGGCACCATCAAGATAATCGTTAATGAAAGCGAAGCGATTGCGGTCGTTCTCGAAAGCCTTCCAGCCTGTGAAGTTCAGGTTTTGTGCATTGTTCGCCAAGTTCATGCATCGTTGTAGCACGTCCTCGCCTCCCATTGGGGAGAACGAATCGAGGTCGAGACCGATGATGAGGAATGCATAGTAGGCGAAGAGCGCCGTTAGTTGGTTGTCAATGACCTCTTCGTTCCATTCGAGTTGGTCGAATTGAGAGAATTGGAAATTGAAGTCGTTGTCCTTATTATTTAATAAGGTGGTAGTGTAGGCGGAGTTGTAAACAGGTCGGTTGGCCTGTATCAAGGCGTTACAGGTGAAGATGTTGTTGTCTTTGTCGTATTTAGTGACTGTGATGTTGAAATTGCACACAATCCGTTCATTCTTTTGGAATTGGAGGTTCGTCCATTGGCGGTCGTTTACGAACTGCTCCAATGTCTGTTGCAGACTCTCGAACACGCTATTGTCAGTTCCTTGAATCTGCCTGTGGTTGATGGTGATTTTCGCTTGCAACTCTTGTGCCTGGCTTCCAATCACCGTTACCAACATGAGAATGACGCAAAGAAGTTTCTTCATATCTGTTGTGTTTATTTGTTTTCTCCTTTCTTCTCCAATTGATTGAAGAGTTCATCGATGATGTCAGCAGCCACTTCCGACTTCTTCTTGCGAGGGTATTCGCGCAGGTCATCGTTCGAGATAATGCAAATCTGGTTCTCATCGCTTTGGAAGCAGGTGCCTTCATTTCGTAAGCTGTTCAACACAATGAAATCGAGGTTTTTCTTTTCGAGTTTCTGACGTGCATGTGTCTCTTCGTCGTTGGTTTCCAATGCGAATCCTACAAGAATCTGGTCGACGTTCTTCATCTTCCCCAATACGGCCGCAATGTCGTGTGTAGGTTGGAATCGAATCACCAAGTCGTTGTTCTCACGCTTGATTTTCTTGTCGGCGATGTCGGCAGGTCGGAAATCAGCAACAGCAGCGCACAAGATGGCGGCATTGGCCTTTGGGAATTCGTTGATAGCTGACTGATACATCTCCTCACAACTCTCCACGTCTATTCGGTGAATATTCGTAGAAGTTGTCTTGAGTGCGACAGGTCCTGTTATCAAGGTCACATCAGCACCTTGACGAGCACATTCTTTAGCAAGGGCAAATCCCATCTTTCCACTTGAATAGTTACCGATGAATCGAACAGGGTCGATTTTCTCGTAGGTGGGGCCTGCCGTTATCATGATTTTCTTTCCCTTCAGGCGTTGGTAATTGGGAGAGAGGACGGTATCGAGGTATTCAACGATTCGCTCGGGTTCCTCCATACGACCTTTTCCTTCCAATCCACTAGCCAAAAAACCGCTTTGCGGTTCGATGATGTAATTTCCGTAGGAAATGAGTTTCTTCATGCTCTCTTGCGTGCTGGGGTGGGCGTACATGTCCAAATCCATAGCGGGCGCAATGAATACGGGAGCTTTCATTGAAAGGTAGGTGGTGATGAGCATGTTGTCGGCTACTCCGTTTGCCATTTTCCCCATCGTGCTGGCTGTGCAGGGGGCGATAAGCATCGCATCTGCCCACAAACCCAAATCAACGTGCGAGTTCCACGTGCCGTCGCGACCCGAGAAGAATTCGCTGATGACGGGCTTTCGTGTCAAAGTGGAGAGTGTCAGAGGTGTGATGAACTCCTTTCCAGCTGGAGTGATGACCACCTGCACCTCGGCGCCTTGCTTGATGAGCAGGCGCACGATGAGACATGCTTTATAGGCGGCTATAGAGCCAGTGATGCCCAACACTATTTTCTTACCTTTCAACATGGTGTGAAGTCGTTAATTAATGATTATAATTCTTCAATCGAATGCGAGTGAGCACTTGCTTCGTATTGCCAGTAAACTCGCTCGTCATCATCCAACTATAATAACCAGGATCGCGATTCAAAACGTCTATCACCGCCCATCCTTTGTATTTTCCAAAATTGAACACCTCTTGTCGAACTGGATTTCCATCTTTGTCTTTCACCACCTTTCCATCTTTGTCAGTGAGGTCTTTCCAGATGATGCGACCTGCAAAATCGACATTGTCGTTTGTTTTCGAAAAAGCAGCCAACGTGTCCATATCGTTGGGCAGATGGCGGTCAGGTTCGGGTTGTGTTGCAGGGTCGTACATGTCGAGCTCGCCCATCAAAACGCGATAGGTGGCTTCGGTGTCTTGATCAGCGCGATGGGCTTCGAAGTCTTCCTCCATCTTCCGACCGCAATAGAACTTATACGCGGCAGAAAGATTCCTACGCTCCATCTTGTGGAAGATGGTTTGAGCGTCTATGAGTCGGCACTTCGAGAAATCGAAATCTATACCTGCACGAAGGAACTCTTCAGCAAGCATGGGAATGTCGAAATGATTGGAGTTGAATCCAGCAAAGTCACATCCCTTGAACTTTTCGTTGAGGGTGGAGGAGAGCTCCTTGAAAGTGGGCGCATTCTCCACATCTTCATTGGTGATTCCCGTCAAAGCGGCCACCTCAGCAGGGATTTCCTTCTCTGGATTCACAAAAAGGTTGTCCCGTTCTTCTTTTCCATCGGGGTAAACCTTGATGTATGAGAGTTGTATTATCCTGTCTTTAACAAGGTCAAGCCCCGTAGTCTCCAAGTCGAAGACCACAAGGGGCTTTGTAAGATTCAATTTCATAAGATGTTCAATCGTTTAAGAGCATAGGCATGATGAGCATCAGCACATCTTCGTTCTCGGGTTGCACGGCGGGCACGATGATACCAGCTCGACTTGGGTCGGCCAACTCGATGACTACATCGTCGCCTTCCAGATTGTTCAGGATCTCAGAGAGTGAGCTACCCTTGAAGCCAATGTTCATGGATTGTCCAGCATATTCGCACGTGATAACTTCCTTAGCACTTGTTGCGAAGTCGATGTCCTCAGACGACAGTTCCACTTTTCCTGCCTCCAGGTGGAAACGGATGAGTTGGCTACTTTCGCTAGCGAAAGGCAACACACGTCTCAAAGCACCAATCAGCGAGCGGCGGTCGATGGTCAGTTGGTTGGGGTTGTTCTGGGGAATCACCGAGTTGTAGTTGGGATAGCGGCCATCAATCAGACGGCAAGCCAAACTTCCCTCGGCGAATGTGATTTCAGCGCTACGGTCGTTGAACTTGATAACTACATCGCCACCGTCTTTTGCCAATACGTTCTTCAGCAATGTAGCAGGTTTCTTTGGCAAGATGAACGAAGCAGGCGAGTCGCTCTTGATAGAGAAGTTCTTGTTTCGCACCAGTTTGTGGCCATCGCTGGCAACAACCGACAGACTTTCAGAAGTCAAATCGAAATAAATGCCGTTCATCACGGGGCGTAGTTCATCTTGAGCTGTGGCAAAGAGCGAGCGCGAGATGTTATTGCTAAGCGTGGCTGAATCGAGCGAGATGACCGTTGCACCATCAGGAATCTGCTGGGCGCGTGGGTATTCGTTGGCATTCTGGGCGGTGAACTTGTAAACACCATTCTGGTAGATGATCGTGATAGCGTAGCTGTCGGTGTTCACATCGAATGTCAACGGCTGCTCAGCCAGTTCTTTCACGGCATCAAGCAAAGTGCGGTTAGGAACGGCGAAGCTGCCCTCACCATCGCACTCGTCGAGCGCAAGTGATGACTTCATCACGTTCTCACTATCGCTGGCGGTGATGAAAAGCTGCTGGTCGTGTACTTCGAATAGAAAACTATCAAGGATGGGCAGAGAGTTTTTGCTGTTGATGACTCTTGCCAAGGTCTGAAGACGGCTGCTCAAAGCAGTGCTGGATAATGTAAATCTCATTGGTGTTTTATTTTTAGTTTATATTTTCGCTATTATCCCACAAAAATACAAAAAAGCATTGTGCTAAACAAAAAATAACGCGAAAAGTTTTTCTTTTTAGAACATTTTTTATTAATTTCGCAAACGAAAAGAGCTAAATAGGGCAGAACAACCTAAAATAACAACAATACTTAATATATCAACAACAATGGAGTTACAAGGAAGAGTTATCGCCGAGACCCCCGAAAGAAGTGGTACATCGGCTCGTGGCGAATGGAAAGCCAAGGATTATGTGATTGAAACACATGAGAGTTTTCCCAAGAAAATGGTCTTCTCGGTATTCGGAGACGATCGTTTGAAGCGTTTCAACGTACAAGTGGGACAAGAAGTGCTCGTATCATTCGATATTGACGCACATGAGTATAATGGCCGTTGGTTCAATAGCATTCGTGCTTATGACGTACGTCAAGTGGATCCTGCACAATATGGTGCTGGACAACCTGCTCCTGCTGCTCCCGCATTCGGACCTGCTCCTGCCGCTCCGATTGATGCCGTTGGTCAGGCACCGTTCCCACCTCAACCAGAAGCTGCCGGTGAGAGCGCAGATGATCTGCCATTCTAAAGAGTTGAATTCATCTTGGAATAAGATAAACGCCCTGCTTTTCTTGTTGAAAGGCAGGGCGTTTTATTTTACCTGTAAGTGTTTGATGTAAAAGGAAATACGAAGTTTCTCTCAATCGACTCTTTAATGATGCTTTTTTGCGTTTGTCATTTGTGGCTTTTGACCTTGTCATTTGTGGTCTTTGACCGTGTCAAAGATGGCAAATGAGCGTGTCAAAGATGGTCTTTGACAAAGTCATTTCTGCCCTTTGATTTTTTCATTATGAAAATGCGGAATTCTCTTATTTCTTTCCTTCACTTTCCTTGATGAATCCGTGGCGATATGCATAAAGCAATTCCTGAAGATCGGCAATTTGCTGACGCAATTCCTCACCTCGATCGGTATCAGCCACCAACATGCGATGATTGGCCATTTCCACAATTTGCGTGGTGCTTTTGATGTCAGTTCCTCGCATAATAGCATCGCGAGTGCTGGTGAATGGCTCGTGTTGAACCAATTCAAAACCTCGGCTATGATATACGAGCGTATAGCCAGCTATACCTGTCTCTTTGTGGTATGCTTGCGAGAAACCACCATCGATGACCATCAGTAGACCTCCTGCCTTTATGGGATTCTCGCCGCTTGCCACATGTACGGGCACATGTCCGTTGATGATGTGTCGGTTTGGGTCGTTGATTCCGAAAGCATCGAGTATTTTCTCGGCTATAGTTTGATTATCGCGCAAACGGAAATAGTTTCCTTTCTCTTCGTGCCAAGTTTCGCGCTCATTGATGAAATAGCGTTCGAAAGTGGCCATTTTCGATTTGTCAAAGAGAGGACTTTCAGGGCCGCACCACAGATAGAGGAAATAATCGATGGCGTATTGCCGTTCGTTGGCTTCGGTATCGTTTTGGAAAGCTGAGCGGATGAGCATTCCCGTATGGTGGAAGAGATCTTTTCCACTATATCGGCGGCCAGGATAGATTTCCACTTCACGAAGTGTGCCGTCTTCATTGAGAGGAACGGCCGCATGGAAGAGCAGATTATCGTTATAGATGGCGTACATGCACCCGTGTCGAAGTAGGTTTCGGATGTGCTTGCGCAACTTCTCGCTGACCATGAACGAGTGGTGAAGCTTTTGCATGAGGTCTTTCTCTTCATCAGTCAGTTCGTTGGGAGATGCAGGGTTGATGGTGGGGAAGTGGTTGCTAATCAGCTGATATTCTTTCCCGTTGAGGTGGATGGTTCCACGTTCGTAGTCAATCAAATCAAAGAGTTTGCGTTCTTGCATCCCCCATTCAGGGTGTCGGTCGTATATCTGCGCCTCTTGTTTGAATTGAATGACGGCAATCGCTTTATGCATGAGAGCCGTAAGTCTTTTCGTCTTTTCATCGATGTTTTCGGCTCCTCCGCTCAAACTAGGTTGGAACTCTTCGCATGGATCGTCTCCATAGGTTTCCATAGCGAATGTTGCCAACGGAACGAGGTTGATGCCGTATCCGTCTTCGAGTGTAGTGAGGTTCGCATATCGAAGTGATAATCGAATGACATTGCAGATGCAGGCATCATTTCCAGCACATGCGCCCATCCAGAGAATATCGTGGTTTCCCCACGTAATGTCCCAATTGTGGTAGTGGGTCAATGTATCCATGATGATGTGAGCACCAGGACCTCTATCGTATATGTCGCCAAGAATGTGCAACTGATCGATGGCCAATCTTTGAATGACGGTTGAGATGGCGATAATGAAATCATCGGCTCGCCCAGTGGAGATGATGGTATCGATGATGACATTCACATAGGCGGCTTTGTTGGCATCTTCGGTTCGCTCGTGGAGTAGTTCCTGAATGATGTAACTGAAGTCTTCAGGCAACGATTTGTGAACCTTCGAACGTGTGTATTTGCTTGAAACATCGCGGCAGATGGCCACCAATTGATGGATGGTGATATGATACCAGTCGTTGATGTCTTCTTCTTTTGCCTTCACCAACTCGAGTTTTTGCTCGGGATAGTATATGAGGGTGCATAGTTCTCGAAGTTCGCTTTCACGAAGCGTGTTTCCATAGAGTTCATTCACTTTTCGTTTGATGTTTCCCGATGCGTTTTTCAACACGTGCAAGAATGCCTCGTGCTCACCATGAATGTCTGCGAGGAAGTGCTCTGTTCCTTTTGGTAAGTTCAGAATGGCTTGCAGGTTGATGATTTCGGTGCTTGCCTCAGCGATTGTGGGGAACGATTGTGCCAACAATTGCAGATAGTGCATGTCTTTTTCTACGTTGTAACTCATGGATATTATAGTTTTTCTGTTCTCAAAAGGTTTTCGTTCTTATATTCAATAACGTGTGATGCTCGATTTTATTTTGTCTACTCTGCGGTCTTCAAGCATTGGAGTGGGCATGAAGCCCTCGGTGAGTGTTGATTCAGATTCCATTACATACTCCAATCTTGCGAAAAACTTATCGATTTTCATGTCGGCCAGCAATTGTGCGAAATGGTCTTCATCAATATCGCTTTTCGTAAGATGGTTGGAAAGGTCGTTGAGTGTTGTTATGGGCAATCCTCCTCTGTGTAATTGATAGCGTGCATAGAGTATTTCACGCAACAAGGAATTGACAGTTTCATCTTCTTCCTTGGTGTTTGCCACTTTTTCAGCTATGTTTGCACGGATTTTTACATCGTGTTTTTTGATGGTCTCCTCATACAAAGCTAGCATCTGGCCAACCATTTCATCTTCGCTGATGTCGTTGGTCACCAAAGGATTCTCAATGATACGAACGTTTGTATTCCACTTTTTCTTGATGATGTTTTTGTATTCCATTTCGCCACCTACATGAACAACTGCCGCTTCTTTGGTCATTTTGCGTTGGAATGCCATCATCTGAGTGTGTTTGGAGAGTTTGTGATTGTCAACTTCCCAAGGTTGAAGTCCTCCGAGCGGAGAATAAACATAAGGAGTCATTCTCCGTTTGATGTTTGTAGCCGCATGTGACATACTTAAATCCCAACATCCGAAGAAGTGAACGATATCGGGATTCTCATCTGTTACAACATGACCAGCTACCGACTCCAACAGTCGCAAAAGCGTTGTCACCAACTTGTTGTTGATGTCAACGCTTCTCACTTTATCGGATATGTATAGCTGTATTCTCATGGATTTTCCCTCAATTCATCATTCAATTCCTCATAGCTTGTGGCTTGTGAAGTCGTATTTGTCGGCTCGCCAATATCTGATTCTATGGGCAAGTTTATGCCAAATGGTGCTGATTTCATAAGGTACGATTCGCCAGACAGAGATATCTTCATCGAAATGGTTCATCACTTTCTTGCCAAAGATGGAACGTAGAGTGATTGTGATGATAAAAGCCAATACGGCTGCAACAGTAAGAATCCAATTTTGAACAATAATGGAGTAGGCGAGAGCAGCCAATTCCAAGAGGTAGTTCAAGTGCAACAATAGGTTGTCAATGTTGAACAACGAGCGCATGCAGAACTTTCGTTGCAGATGTTTTCGGGTGTGCATGTAGAACATCTGTTTGTTCCGCCATGTTTTTTGTGTGGGAGCATCTTCAATCACCCATCCATCTTGATCCAACATCACTTCAGTATCACCTTTGCGAGCATATTTGTTGACTAAGAAATCATATTCCCCTCGAATCGTTTCCAAGTTTCCACGATAACCGTCTTGGTCGATGAATTCGCTTTTGCGGAATGCTACGAGATTTCCATTTGTGCGATAAGCGGTTGAATGCATTGCTTTTGGCAACAAGTAGCACATTGTCTGAAGACGCTCAAAACGATAATAAGGCTTTGCTTCGTTGTCATAGTTGCTGTACCCAATTAGCAAGTTTTTGTCATCATCACAATGATTCGCAATAGTCTTGAGCCATTTGTCAGAGAAGGGTGCGCAACAAGCATCGGTCAATACAATCCATTCATTGCGAGCGGCTTTTACACCCAATGTAATAGCCAACTTCTTGCGACTCATATATTTGGATGAATCGGGGATGAATGTGTAATAAAGATGTTTGTCTGCAATGTGTCTTTTCAAGACGTCTTCGGTTTCTCCATCTCCTTTTTCAGCTACCACGATGACTTCATAACCAGGCTCGTAGTTTTGTGAAAGGAATTGAGGAAGGTGGCGTTCCAATTCTTGCGCATTGTTGTGAGCTGTTATCAGAACGGTGATGGGTTTGTTGGCTTTTTGTTCGTTGATGTCAACAACTTCACTTTGAGATTCTTCCTCCGATTCGGTTAGCTCTTCTGTTTGTTCATTGTTTTCAACGTCAACAGAAGGTGTAGGTTTTGCCTTCCTGAATCGAAAGAAAGGATTTACAAATGGTGTAACAATCGCCATGAGAATTACCTCCAAACATAATATGATAGTCGTCTGATTGAATATCATCCTTTTGTTTTATCTTTTATCGGACAACACCAATGATTTAAAGGTCTTCTGTGATATATCCTTCGGGCAATTTCCTGCAGTTGTATTGACTGGCCATGATTTCACCATATGCACCAGCACTACGAAGAGCCAACAGGTCACCACGATGACAAGCATTCAGGTCAACAGCCTTTGCAAAGACATCACTCGATTCGCAGATGGGTCCTACAACATCGTAGGTTTCCTCTGCATCATCGCTTGAAATGTTCTCTATACGATGGAATGCGTTATAAAGGGCGGGACGAATCAAATCGGTCATTCCTGCATCTACGATGGCGAATTTCTTGGCGGCTCCTTGCTTCACATAGAGTACCTTAGTAATAAGTGAACCGCATTGAGCCACAACAGCACGCCCCAATTCGAAATGCAACTTCTGGCCTTCGCGCAATTTCAATTTTCTTGAATAGGTATCGAAATAGTCTTTGAAATCGGGGATGGGAAGATGGTTGGGATGGCCATAACTGATTCCAAGACCACCGCCCACATTGATGTTTTGAACCTTAATATGATGACGCTCGAGTTCGTTCTGCAGATCGTTGATACGATTGCAAAGAGCCTCAAAATCGCCCATGTCAATGATTTGCGAACCAATGTGGAAATGAAGTCCGATGAACTTCACATGTTCCATCTTGGCTGCTTCTTCAATCACAGATTCCATATCACGCATAGCGATACCAAATTTGTTCTCGGCAAGTCCTGTTGTGATGTTGGCGTGTGTATGAGCACCTACATTGGGATTGATACGAAAACAAATTTGTGCCGTTTTTCCCTTCTTGCCTGCCAGCTCGTTGATGACTTCAAGTTCGGGAATGCTTTCTACGTTGAAGCAGAAAATGTCTTTGTCAAGCCCTAAGTTGATTTCCCAATCGCTTTTTCCCACGCCGGCATACACGATTTTGCTAGCAGGAAAACCTGCTTTGAGAGCGGCACGGATTTCACCACCACTCACACAATCGGCACCTAATCCTGCTTGACAAATCACATTCAGCACTTTAGGATTAGCATTTGCTTTCACGGCATAATGCACCTCGAATTGCTCATGTTTCTTTGTCTCAGCATTGATGGCTTGTAGCGTTGTTCGAAGCAGATTAGTGTCGTAATAGTAGAACGGTGTCTCAATCTGCTCGAATTTGTCAACAGGGAAGTTTCCTTTAATCATTTGTTTGTGTCTGGAAAGTCTTGTGTTAATTGTTGAACAACATGTCGCTCAGGTTTTGTAATGCGCGCTTCTTGTCGCAACCTTTGATGAGGAACGAGATGTTGTAGTTGCTACCACCATACGAAATCATTCGAACAGGAATGTTCTTCATTGCTTCAGTGGCAAGTGTCTCGAAACCTAAGTTGCTCCAGTCAAGATCGCCCACAACGCAAATGATAGTCATGTTGGAGTCAACGGTAACGGTTCCATATTTCTTTAATTCGTTGACAATGTCAGTCAGGTGGTCGTCTTTGTCAATACTCATCGAAACACCTACCTCAGAGGTGGCAATCATATCGATAGGAGTTTGATAACTCTCGAAGATCTCGAACACTTTGCGAAGGAAACCTGTTGCCAGCAACATGCGCGACGACTTGATTTTGATGGCGGTGATGTTGTCTTTGGCAGCGACTGCTTTGATTTTTCCTCTTACGATAACATTATCGATGATGGTGCCATCAGCCTTAGGATCCATCGTGTTCTTCAAACGAACAGGGATTCCAGCATATTTTGCCGGTTGCACACATGTCGGATGAAGGATTTTTGCACCAAAGTAAGCCAACTCAGCAGCTTCCTCGAAGTTCAATTGACGTACTGCCTCTGTTTTGTCAACGACACGCGGGTCATTGTTGTGCATACCATCAATGTCTGTCCAAATCTGGATTTCATCAGCGGGAAGAGAAGCACCTATAAGAGATGCGGTATAATCGGAACCACCACGTTGAAGGTTATCCACTTCTCCATAGGCATTTCGGCAGATGAAACCTTGTGTGATGTAGATTTGATAACCTTCATTGTCGTTCATGATGGCAGAAAGTTTTTCCTTGATATATTGTGGATCGGGTTCGGCGTTCTTGTCTGTTCGCATGAAATCGAGAGCTGAAAGAAGTACAGCCTTGATGCCTTTTTCTTGCAAGTAATTGGTCATCATATTGGTGCTGATGATTTCTCCTTGCGCCACGATGCTTTTCTCTTCGAAACTGGTGAAGATGTCTTTGGTAAACGAACGCAGGTAGTCGAACTCACTATGTAGGAAGTCAAGGGTCTTCTGCTTGAATTCATCGGTAGAGTAGAGTTCCTGCACATGTTGCATGTATTTCTTTTCGAGATTGTTGATAATCTCATTGGCGCCCTCAGGATTTTTCTTATAGAGATAATCTGAAATCTCAACGAGGGAGTTGGTTGTTCCACTCATGGCGGAAAGAACAACGAATGTAGGTTCGCCAGAATCAGTGATTAATGTTGCAACGCTTTTCATGCGTTCAGGAGAGCCGACAGATGTGCCTCCAAATTTCATTACTTTCATAGTCGTAATATTTTTAAGTTTTTATTTTGTATTATTCTTGAGATTCTTCGCTTAATTCAGAAAAGTTCATCTTGTTGAACTCTTTGGTCACATCGGTAATCTCCCCATCTTTACATCGATAGACGATTCCTGGATATTTGTCGAGCATAGGGATATTGTGTGTTGACATCACAACTGCCGTTCCCGTTTGGGTGATTTCCTTTAGAAGACCCACGATGTGGCTGGCCGTTTCAGGGTCAAGATTGCCAGTCGGTTCATCGGCGATGATAATTTTGGGATTGTTCAGCAACGACCTGGCAATGGCGATGCGTTGTTGTTCACCTCCTGAAAGCTCGTTGGGCATTTTGTCTTTTTTCTGGAGCATCCCAACGGAATTCAATACTTCGTCAATGCGGTCGTTGATCTCTTTCTTATCTTTCCATCCTGTTGCCCGAAGAACGAACTTCAAGTTCTGATAGACGCTCTGATTGTGCAAGAGTTGGAAGTCTTGGAATATGATTCCCATCTCTTTTCTCAAGGCAGGAATGCCTTTTCTTCTCAACGACTTTAAGTCTCTACCTAGCACTTCAATCTTCTCGGCGTCTTCCTTATCGATGTCGATTTCACAATACATGGTCTTCAACAATGAGCTCTTTCCTGAACCCACCTTGCCAATGATGTAGATGAATTCGCCTTCATCAACATGGAAGTCTACGTCATGAAGAATCAGGTTGTCGGCTTGATATATATTCGCCTTTTGGTAATCAACTAACATATTCGGTCGGTTTTATTGATTTTAAGCACCCTTTTGACTTTTCTCCATTCGACGTTTCTTGTCCCAATCTGGGTCGTGACGTTTTTGCAATTCCTTTGCAATGTCTTCTATCCTCAGCCCTTTGCTGGTAAGCATGACTATGAGATGATAGAACATGTCAGACACCTCGTAAATCAGTTTCTCGTCAGTTCCATTGGTGGCTTCTATGACGGTTTCCAAAGCTTCTTCACCCATTTTCTGAGCCATCTTGTTGATGCCTTCTTTGAACAATCTTGTGGTGTATGAACCTTCGGGCATCTCTTCATGGCGTTTCTCAATGAAGTTTTGCAACTCGGTTAGGAAAAGCAGAGGATTCTCTGTATTCTCCTCACCCCAGCAAGTGTCAGTTCCTTTATGGCAGGTAGGCCCCATAGGGTTGGCTTTTACGAGCAATGTATCGTTGTCGCAATCGTTTTGAATGCTCACAAGCTCCAAGAAATTCCCCGAAGTCTCACCTTTTGTCCACAATTGGTTTCGCGAGCGGCTCCAAAAAGTCACCTTCCCAGTTTCGAGTGTCTTCTCGTATGCTTCTTGGTTCATAAAGCCTAACATCAAGACGTTCTTTGTTTTGGCGTCTTGAATGATAGCTGGGACAAGCCCTCCCATTTTTTCAAAATCTATTGTCATGTCTGTTCGTTTTCTATAATCTTACATTGATGCCCTCGTCTCGCAAATATTCTTTCAGTTCTTTGATGGGGATCTCTCCAAAATGGAATACGCTTGCAGCCAATGCCGCATCAGCCTTTCCAATGGTGAAAGCATCGCGGAAATGTTCTTTAGCTCCAGCTCCACCACTCGCGATGACAGGAATAGAAAGTGTGTCTGCAAGTTTTGCCAATGCTTCGTTTGCATAACCTGTCTTCACACCATCATGGTCCATACTTGTGAAAAGAATCTCTCCAGCGCCTCTGTCTTCCACCTCTTTCGCCCAATCAAAGAGTCCCAATTCAACTCGTTCGCGACCGCCTTTGATGTAGCAATGCCAACCATCGGGATCGAATCGGGCATCAATAGCGCATACACACACTTGCGAGCCGAACTTGGAGGTAATCTCGTTGATGAGTTGCGGGCGGCGAATGGCTGCTGAGTTGACACTCACTTTGTCAGCTCCCGCATAGAGCAGTCGTTCCACATCTTCAAGTGCGTTGATTCCACCACCAACGGTAAATGGAATGTTGATCTCACGAGCTACGCGAGTAACAATTTGGGTGAATGTCTTGCGGCCCTCGAAACTCGCCGTTATGTCAAGGAACACCAATTCATCGGCACCTGCCTGGCTGTATATCTTGCCAAGTTCGACAGGGTCACCAGCCTTGCGCAGATTGACGAAATTCGTACCTTTCACGGTTTCGCCATCTTTGACATCAAGACAGGGAATGATGCGTTTTGCCAATCCTTTATTCATGTTGCTCCTTGTTTTGCAAATTCAATTTATCAATATCTATTCTCCCTTCATAGAAGGCTTTGCCGAATACGACAGCAGGTATTCCCGCTTGTTCAAGTGCCGAGATGTCCTCGTTTGATGAAACGCCTCCGCTTGCTATGAGATGCAGGGTGGGGTACTCTTGCATAATCTCTTGGTAAAGAGCGATGGCGGGGCCTGTTAATGTGCCGTCTTTTGAAATTTCAGTACAGAGTACATTCTTGACACCTTTTATTATATATTTTCGAAGGAAAGGAAGAAGACTTTCAGTGGAATCCTCTTTCCAACCATTGACGGAAATCATTCCGTTTCTCACATCTGCCCCCAAAATCATTCGTTCTGCACCATATTCATCAAGCCAATCCAAGAACAACTCTGGTTGCTTCACGGCGATACTTCCCACTGTCACCATCGATGCTCCGTTTGTGAAAGCCTTCTCAATGTCATCGTTGGTCTTGATGCCTCCTCCGAAGTCCACTTTCAATGATGTCTTGCTAGTGATTTCCCTCAACACATCAATATTGACAACATGTTGCGACTTTGCGCCATCAAGGTCAACCACATGCAGCCGTTCAAATCCTAATCGCTCGAACTCGCAAGCCACCTCTACGGGGTTCTCATTATATATTTTCTTCTGCTCGTAGTCGCCTTTTGTCAATCTGACGCATTTGCCGTTTATCAAATCGATGGCTGGTATCAGCTCTATCATGGCTCACTTATAGTTTTTGTTCGATAAAGTTCTTAATGATAATCTCGCCAATATCTCCGCTTTTTTCTGGATGAAATTGCATAGCCCAGAAGTTGTCTTTGTGAATAGCGGCTGAATAGGAGAGGATATAGTCAGTTTGCGCAATGGTCCATTCGCACAAAGGAACATAGTAGCTATGCACGAAATAGACGTATGGATGTTCTGGCAATCCCTTAAAGACAGGGTCTCTTTGCGTGAATGTGAGTTTGTTCCATCCCATAGCGGGCACTTTGTCTTCATGTCTGACAGGGTGAAACCGTTTTACTTCAACGGGGAAGATGCCTATGCAATCTGTGTCGCCCTCTTCAGAATGCTGACAAAGCAGTTGTTGCCCGACGCAAATGCCAAGAACAGGTTGCTTGAGATCGCGGATGATTGTGTCAAGTCGATGTTCTCGCAGATAAGCCATCGTGGTGCTTGCCTCTCCTTGACCAGGAAAAAGCACACGATCAGCAGACATCAGTTCAGTAGCGTCGTCTGTGATAATCGGGTTGATACCCAGACGATTCAGAGCGTTCACTACAGAGTAGATGTTGCCTGCGTTGTATTTTACGATTGCGACTTTCATTAACTGAATATTATCGTCTTGTTGTGATAGGTCAGTATCTTGCGCTCAATGTGCTTTGAGACAGCACGCGAGAGCACGATCTTTTCCAAATCTTTTCCTTTCAGCACCAAGCTTTCGGGAGTATCCTTGTGGGTGATGCGTGTCACATCCTGTTCGATAATAGGGCCTGCATCCAACTCCGAGGTCACATAGTGGCTGGTTGCGCCAATGATCTTCACTCCGCGCTCCCATGCTTGATGATAGGGCTTTGCCCCGATGAATGCGGGCAGGAATGAATGGTGGATGTTGATGATATGGTGAGGGTATTCCTTGATCATATCATCGCTGATGATTTGCATATAGCGCGCGAGCACGATGAACGTGATGCGTTTTTCTTTCAGCAAGTCCATTTCAGCTTTCTCCACCTCTGCTTTGTTCGAATGGTCTTTCTTGATTGACCACACGTAGTAGGGAATATCGAATTGGTCGGCAATATAGCGCAAATCTTCGTGGTTGCTCACAATGCAGGGAATGTCCACATTCCATTCACCAGCCTTATATCGTGCAAGCAAGTCGTAAAGGCAATGGCTCATTTTGCTCACAAAGATGGCCATGCGTGGGCGTTCATCTGTGAAATACAAGTTGAAGGTCATGTGGTAGCGTTGCGAATAGAGCGTCTCGATGTATTCCTTTATCTTCTCTCGTGGTATGAGAAATCGTTCCAATTCCCATTCTATACGCATGAAAAAAATACCATCTTCGCGATCAACATATTGGTCGAGATAGATGATGTTTCCTTTGTTATCAGTGATGAATTTCGTCACTTCTGAAATGATGCCAGGTTTGTCAGGGCAATGCAGAAGCAGTATCGCACTTGGTTTCATTCTCTAAATTAATGTATCAATCTCTACGGGATAAATGTGTCAATGTTTTAAAAACGTTGGCAAAGTTACTAATTTTTTGGGAAATAACCACAAAACCAATCGATTTATTTACAATGTACCTTTTTTTGTTGTTATTTGTCATTTCCAGAAACCTTTCCAGTGGTTGGTAATCGTGTTACCACTTAGCGGTAATGGCCTTACCACATAGCGGTAATCATGTTACCAAATAGCGGTAACAACCTTACCGATGGCTGGTAATAAAGAAAGAAGAGGCAAATGGATTCAGAGGATGGGACTTAACCCTATATAATCCATTATTTCTTGACGAATCGAACCACCATGTTCTTGTTCTTCAGCAGGTAAACGCCTGTGTTCAGTTGACTTAAATCCAATCTCATAGAACTGTCCGAAACATCGGTTTCCAGCTGCTTGATACCACAGAAATCGTAAATGGAAAGCGTGGAATTGGGGATGAGACCTTCCAACCTGACAACATCGTTGTAGATGCCATTCACGCATTGTATTCGTGCGGAGTCGATTCCTTCCGTTGAGGCCAATTCAAGCATTAACCGAGCCATGTTGTCATTCATGGTTGTGTTATCGCTCCAATGCAGCACAACATCATCTTTGTCGAATGATATCATCACCACCGTACGCCAAGGTTTAGTGCCGTTGAAGAGAATCATGTTGTCGTTTGTCCCAGCAATGGCTGAAACAAAGGAAAACAACACAAATAGAAATGTCAAAATGGTTCTCATAAACGGCTTCTAGCAAGGTTCGATTTAAAACGCAGCAAATTTAATAAAAATAGAGCCCAACGCAAAGGGAATCAAACATATTCGTGCGATGGTTAAATTATTTTAACCATTTCCGTGTCTAGCAAGCAAGTCGGGGGGCAATGAAAGGCTTTTTTTAGAACTCGAACAGCACCCTTGCATTGAGTTGTCGGCCAGTCAGATAGTTGGGGACGGCATATTGATGGTTGGTTACATCCGTGATCCAATAGTAGCTGTTCACATTGTTGATCCCGAATAGGTTCAAGCAATCCACGCCTAACCAAATATTGCGGAAAGGCGACTTTTTCAAACGTTGTTCGTTGTCAAGCAATCGATAGCTCATTCCTATGTCTGCTCGTTTGTAGGCAGCAGCTCTGAACGAGTTGTTCTCCAATTCCTGATGGGGGGCAGAGAAGGGGAGGCCATCAGCAAAAGCAAGCTTCAGGGACATCTTCCAACGATCGGTACCAGGGAAGTAATCGGTAAAGAACAAGTTGAGCGAATAGCGTTGATCGGTGGGCAGAGGGATACTCTTTCCATTTAACTTCATCCGCGTATTCATGACAGAAAGGCTGATCCACGAATCCATTCCTGGCACGAACTCGCCATAGAGTTTCAAGTCAATACCTGCAGCATGACCACTCGATTCGTTGTCACCATAATACACCACCTTCACGTTGCTCACGCTATAGGGCACTAAGCGCGATAATAGCTTGAAGTAAGCTTCGGCGGTGAATTTGAAAGGTCGGTTGTTGAGGTTGAATCGATAGTCATATCCAGCGATGAAATGAATACTCTGCTGGCTCTTGATCTTTTGGTTGAGTGTGGCGAAAGTGATACCGTTCACGGTTGACGTGTCGCGCAACTCCTTGAAGAAAGGCGCCTGATAGTACAAACCGGCAGCAAAACGCATGGTCACGTTTTGGTTCCATGAGGGGATGATGCCCAACGAAACGCGAGGGCTGACAATCGATTCGCGGTTGAAGTTCCAATGGGCGAAACGCACACCATAATTCAACGTATAGAGCGTGGGCGGATAGTCGGGATTGTCTTCATCTCCACCCGATGTGAAACGATAAGTGTCTTGCAAATAGGTTTCGAATCGATTGGCGTTAAGTTCGTTTTGCGCTTTGAGCGAATAGATCATCAGGAGGTCTTTGCCTGTGTGTGGGACACTATATCCCGCTGAATCGCGCATCTCATATTCAATGCTGTTCTCCTTGATCTGCTCCATCTTGAAAGTTAGTGCACCTTCAACCTGATGTCGCCTTGATTTGTGTTTTAGCATCAGTTTGAAACTCTCCACATTGGCTTTCAAGTAGTTTCGTGCATGCTCGAAATAAGTGCCAACAGCCAAGTTCTCGCTAGTTTCCGTCTGCGTCAGCCAATATTGTCCTTGTATATCGTATTTCTCCTGCTCTCGCGTGTTGTAAGCAGATGCCAGAAAGCTGATATCAGTTGCCTCGTTCAAATGGTGAGCCAGATTGAGCGAACCGAAATAGGTGCGGAAAAGGTCTTTTTCCTCACCATCGAAATACACTCGGAAAGCCTTGACATTCTCCAACGTACCAAACGATGTTTCACGGTCGTGTGGCTTGAAGTTGTAGTGGTTGTCGGAGATGTTTCCAATGAAGTCTATGGTCCATCGTTTGTTGGGCGAATAACTCAGGTAGGTTTGGTAGTCAAGGAAATCAGGATTGTATTCGCCTTTCTCCTGAAGCGACCCTAACAGATAGCGGGTGGTCTTATAACGTACGCTCGAGAGCCATGATAGCTTTCGGGTGCCAATACCCAAATAGGCACCACCACCCAATAGGCTTGCTGACAAAGAGCCTTCAACGATGCTTTTCTTGCTCTCACGCGGCTTCAGTCGCTTATAGGTGATGTCGAGTACAGATGACATTTTATCACCGTATTTGGCCTCAAAACCACCCGTGGAGAAACCGATTTTCTCCACCATATCAGGATTGATGACCGACAATCCTTCCTGTTGGCCACTTCTGACAAGATAGGGACGGAACACCTCTTGGTTGTTGATATATACGCTGTTCTCATCGAACGAGCCACCTCTGACGTTGTATTGCGAGGATAGTTCACTATGGGTGGAAACGCCCGCTTGTGCCTGAATCATCTCCTCAACGGCATTGCCAGTCGTTGAGGGCATGTGTTTTATGTCTTCCTTTCTCAGCTCCTGTGTTTGTCCTGTTTGGCGTTTCATCTCGGTCACCTGCACCTCATTCAATTGGTAGTCCTCCTCGAAAAGCACCACTTGCAGAGTCTGTTTTCCACGTGGATTACGAAGTACACGAGACTTGCTTTTATAGCCGATCATAGAGAATGTAACAACCACGCTATCAGCCGATTGCAACTGCATACTAAACTCTCCCTTTAATGACGTGAGAGTGGTTTTTCCTTGCTTGATGCAAGTGACAGAAGCCAGTTCAACGGGATTCATCTTATCATCGGTCACACGACCTTGAAGGGTAAAAGATTGAGCGCTGACATTCAAGCAGAATGCCAGCAATATGATGATGATGCAAACCGTTTTCTGTTTCATAATCATGTTAAAAACGGAAGAATCACGGAATTATTGCACTCATTCCCGATAAAACCAAGATAGGAATCGGTTGATCCAAGGGAAGGTGAATCTGAACCAACGGTATTTTGCCACAGGCTTTCCACCGAAACTCAAGATGAATTCGCGATAGTTGTTCTTATGGTAGGGAAGCCCAACATCAATAAAATAGATGTGGCGATAATGTTGTTCGTAAGCATATTTGATGGCGTGCCACACAGTCATCCTATCTGGGCGCAGATAGGGGAACGATTTGCGCTTCGAACCCATATACCACAAGTAGGCTTTGCCTTCAGAATATACGCAGGCACTTCCTCCAATGATTTTTCCATGATAGAATGTTGCAAATAGACGTGCATTGCCTTGGGCATTGAGTTCCTCGAACAACTCTTTCGGTGGAAGGAAGTGGCGCACCTTCATTCGATAGTAGTTCTTCAGCAAACGATAGAACCCTTTCAACTCCTCCTCGTTCTTCACCTCACGCGTCTCCACGCCGTTCTCGTAGGCCTTCTCGATGCGTTGTAACATCTTCTCGTTCAACCGCTCCTCGGGTGGCACACTATGGAGCGAATTGTGTACCTCTTGCCAATTGATGGGAAAGTATTTGTTGCGGCGGAAATGGCGATAACCGAACATCTTCTGGCTCATGTTACTGAACTCCACATAGAGGCACAGTCGGCGCACGAATTTTGTAGTAATGGCATCGAGCATCATGCCGAAGGTCTCGTCCTTGTTGATGTCAGCATCATATTCCCCTTCACCATAGATACGCCCTTGTGTAAATAAATAAGGTGGAATCCATGAACCTCGGCGGCGAATGGTTGCCAAAAGATGGGCGGCCACACTTCCGTCTTCTCGTTGAGCGATAGCCATGAAGGGAGTGAATCCGGGCGTCTTCTCAGCAATACGAAACATTTTTATGCTGTGGAAGAAGTCCCTGCATTCCATATATGGCAGCTCTTCGCTTTTGGAAATAATGCTTACAGTCAGATTCATCGAACTAGGTTCTTTCGTTTCGTACGGCAAAGATACAAAGAAGTGAGAGAAATAGCAAATTTTTTTTGCAATTATGGTTGGAATAAAGAAATTATTGTTTACCTTTGCATAGTATTCTATCAAACCGAACAAACAAACACATAACTTTTAATACAAAATGAAACAAAATTTACTTAGACAAGCATTGAGAAAGGCATTCACTCCCAGTCTTTTGCTGACGATGGGCATGATGCTCCCGGCCACAAAGGCCCACGCACAGTTGTCATCGAACCCCGACAAGTTTTTGGGTAACATCACAACAAGGTACCAAATGGACGCCGGAAATGGAGTGGATCCGTATTGGAAACTATGGAACCAGGTTACACCCGAAAACGAGTCAAAGTGGCAATCTGTAGAGGGAACCAGAGGTAGTTATAATTGGGGATGCGACACTCCCTTTAACTATGCCAAGCAACACGGTTTCACTTATAAATTCCACGCATTCGTATGGGGTGCACAATATCCCAATTGGCTGAGTAGTTTGAGCATCAAAGATCGTTATGCATCTATTGTGAGATGGTTCGATGCCATCAAGAAAAAATATAACACACTTCCCCTTATCGATGTGGTGAACGAGGCTGTGGGTATGCACCAGCAGGGCAACCCGATGATGAAGGAATCGTTGGGTGGCGATGGTAAGACAGGTTATGACTGGCTCATCAAAGCTTTTGAAATGGCCCATGAGCGCTTCCCAGAATCCATTCTTATCTACAACGATTACAATTCGTTCCAGCATGATGTTGACAACTACATCACATTAGTGCAGACTTTGCGCGACTATGGTGCACCTATTGATGCATATGGAAACCAGTCGCACGACGTGAACAATATTGCCAAAAACACATTGCAAACTGTGATGGAAAAGCAGCAGAAAGCGTTGAAGATGCCTATGTACATCACAGAGTTGGATATCGATATTGCAGATGACACACAACAAAAGAATCAATATGAGAAGATTTTCCCGTTGATGTGGGAAGCTGAATATTGTGCAGGTGTCACCATTTGGGGATACATTCATGGAGCAACATGGGTCGACAATTCTGGTATCATCAAGAATGGCAAGGACCGTCCTGCTATGACTTGGTTGCGAGATTATATGGCCACAGATGCCGCCAAGAACGCCAAGAGCCCTTATCCTGGTATGAAGAAAGAGGCTTCCATCTACATCAAACCTCGCGACCTCAAAGTGGCAAAGGGTGATGTACTTCCCATCATGGTACGCGCTAAGATGGCCACGAAGACCATTGAGAAGATAGAACTTTATTCAGGTGATAACGAAAACAGCATGGAGTTGATTAACACCATGACCGAAGAGCCTTACTATACTGAATATCAAGTACCGACGACCACAGGTTGGAAGCAGTTGAGGGCTGTTGTTACGACTACTGACGGCTCTACCTACGAGCGTTGGGGACGCTTCAATGTGCTCGCTTCTTCTGTGCTTCGTTCGCCTTATAACGAGACCGTTCCAGAACTGCCTGGTACCATTGTTGTGACTGAGTATGACAATGGTGCACAAGGCGTTACTTACAACAAGGCTTCGCGCAACGCAACAGCATCTATGCAAACCGGAGGATGGATGGAATACACTGTTGACGTAAAGGAAAAGGGATTGTATTCGTTCGATGCTGAGGTGGCTTCCGCCAAGAATGGTGCCACCTTCCACCTCTCGGAATATGGATTCGACAATCTCACATACTTCGCTGATATGATTGAGGTGCCGAACACGGGAAGCACTTCTAACTTCCAAACCTTGCATGTTGTGATGAAAGACACTCTCACAGCCGGAAGCCATCGCATCTGTCTGAACATCGACAATGGTGGATTCTACATGAAGAACCTCACCTTCAACCGCTATGAGCAAGACAAGAACATCACCGTCTCAGCACCTACTCTTTCAGTAAGCTCTCTTGGTATTGGCGACAAGGTCACCATTACTGTCAACGCCACATCTTCCATCAGCGAAATCGATAACGTGAAGGTCTATGCCAACGACATGCTGATTGGCACACTCACAGAGGCTCCTTACACGATGGAATGGGAACCCGCAACCAAAGGTACATACTCCCTTTCTGCTATTGCCACCGATAAAGAGGGCAAGCAGAACGTTTCGGCTAAGCGTACACTGAAGGTCAACGGTAAGCGTATACCTTATTCTAATACACCCATCTCAATTCCTGGTGTCATCCAAGCCGAGAACTTCGACAAGGGTGGTGAGGGCTTGAGCTTCCACGATTCCGATAGCAACCGCGAGGGCGACACTCAATATCGCACCGATGGCGAAGGTGTTGACTTCGTGAAGGGCAATGGTGGCACTTGTATCGGCTACACCGCTGTCAATGAATGGTTGGAGTATTCGGTCAACGTGAAAGAGGCTGGTAAATATTCTTATGAAGCCACCGTTTCTTCGGGTACCACAGGTTCGGGATTCAGAATTCAATTGGTGAATGGCAATCAGACAATAACCCTCGCAACGGTGAATGTCCCACAAACAGGTAATAGCGACTGGGGAACCTACACGGTGGTCAAGGGCAATCTGAACAGGAACCTTGAAGCAGGCGACCAAATTATACGCTTCACTATCAGCGGTGCGAACTGCAACATTGACAAGGTCGAGTTCAAGTGCGTTGAGAGTGCTGGCGTAGAGAATATTACCATTGACGATGCACCTGGCTCGAAGGCCATCTACAACCTTGCTGGTCAGCAGGTGAATGGCAACTATAAGGGCATTGTCATCAAGAACGGTAAGAAGACGCTCAACAAGTAAAGCGCATCTCTTTTGAAGCCCCTTCACGTAGAGGGACTTCATACACGATACAACGAAATAGGTCAGGCAAGGCGGAATGGTCTTGCCTGATTTACTCAAATCAAATTATATCCAGATAAAGATATGGCAACAGTAGACGACAAGAAAGTGATTTTCTCGATGGTTGGAGTGAGCAAGACCATCCAACAGAATCAGAAGCAGGTGCTCAAGAACATCTACCTCAGCTTCTTCTATGGCGCAAAAATTGGCATCATCGGCTTGAATGGTGCTGGTAAGTCAACGCTCATGAAAATCATCGCAGGCCTCGACCAACAGTATCAGGGCAACGTGGTGTGGAGTCCAGGCTATTCGGTGGGATACCTGCCGCAAGACCCGCCGCTCAACGAGGAGAAGACGGTGAAGGAGAATGTGATGGAGGGCGTCCAGCATGTCTATGACGCATTGGCCGAATACGATGAAATCAATGTGAAATTCGGGCTTCCTGAATACTATGAGGACGCCGACAAGATGGACAAGTTGATGGCTCGACAGGCTGAGTTGCAAGACATCATTGATTCTACTGATGCTTGGAATATGGATTCAAAACTCGATCGCGCGATGGCTGCCCTCAATTGCCCGCCGGGTGATTGGAGTGTGCAGAATCTCTCAGGTGGTGAACGCCGCCGTGTAGCCCTCTGCCGACTGCTATTGCAAAAGCCTGATGTGTTGTTGCTTGACGAGCCCACCAACCATCTCGATGCCGAGTCGATTGACTGGTTGGAGCAGCATCTGCAGCAATACGAGGGTACGGTCATAGCTGTGACCCACGACCGCTATTTCCTCGATGATGTAGCCGAGTGGATTCTCGAGCTCGATCGTGGTGAGGGTATTCCTTGGAAGGGCAACTATTCATCGTGGTTGGAGCAGAAGAGCCTACGCCTTGCACTCGAAGAGAAAACCGCCTCGAAACGCCGTAAGACATTGGAGCGAGAGTTGGAGTGGGTGCGTATGGCTCCCAAGGCTCGTCATGCAAAGGGAAAGGCTCGTTTGAACTCCTACGAGACAATGCTCAACGAAGAGCAGAAACAGAAAGAGGAGAAGCTCGAAATCTTTATCCCAAATGGTCCTCGCTTGGGCAACAAGGTGATTGAGGCCTCGCATGTGGCAAAGGCATATGGAGAGAAAAAACTCTTCACCGACCTCAATTTCACGCTTCCGCCCAATGGCATTGTGGGTGTAATTGGCCCTAATGGAGCAGGAAAAACAACGCTTTTCCGCCTTATTATGGGCTTGGAGCAAGCTGATGCAGGCACGTTCGAGGTGGGTGAGACGGTCAAGTTGAGCTATGTTGACCAGCAACACAAGGACATTGACCCCGAGAAGACCGTTTATCAGGTGGTGAGCGGTGGCAACGAGACCATCCGCATGGGTGGCCGCGATGTCAACGTTCGTGCCTATCTGTCGCGTTTCAACTTCAGTGGAGCCGACCAGGAAAAGAAATGCAGCGTCCTCTCGGGTGGTGAACGCAATCGCCTCCATCTGGCCATCGCCTTGAAGCAGGAGGGCAATGTGCTGTTGCTCGACGAGCCTACCAACGACATCGATGTGAACACCCTGCGCGCCTTGGAAGAAGGTCTTGAGGCCTTTGCCGGTTGTGCCGTCATCATCAGCCACGACCGCTGGTTCCTTGACCGCATTTGCACGCACATCCTCGCCTTCGAGAAGGAAGCAGGGGAGGGCAGTGTCTACTTCTTCGATGGCAACTATAGCGAATACGAGGCCAACAAAGCGCAACGGCTCGGACTTGAAGAACCCAAGCGCCAGCGCTATCGGAAGCTGATGGAAGACTGATGGGGGATTGACAATTAACAATTAATAATTAATAATTCACAATTAACAATTAACCGCTCGGCTTTGCCGCTTTTCTTGCGTTCCGTAGGTGCTTAGGCGCGTAGCGGAGTCCAAAGGCGTCAGCCGACTAAAAGAATTGGCATTCTCCATGCACGCTCTGTTTGCCTTTTATTTTTTAAATTTTTTAATTTCTTAATTTTATAATTTTTCCCCATGCAGTGGTACAACATTTTATTCGTCATCGTGTTGGTGATTGTGGGCATCTTCGTTTACAAAAACAAGTCTGAAAAGTAGACATCGCCGTAGATGTTACATATAATTTCTTGAAAATACCAATACGCTTGAACGAGGTGATTTTTCTTGCGATTTGAAGGAAAGTCTTCATAAAAAACTTTATCTTTGCAAAAAATATAATTTTGTAAAGACCTAGACGATTATGAAGAAAACTTTGATTTTTGGTCTGTTGCTCCTTGCCACATCGTTGCAGGCACAGACGGCAAGAAAGTTCACCATCGACCTCACAGATGACGCAAAGGCTCAGATGGTTTGTTTCCTTCCTGAGACCCCTTCAGGCAAGGCTATCGTGGGAGTGCCTGGTGGTGGCTACTCCGTGTTGTCCAACAGTCATGAGGGCTATATGGCCTCCGATTGGCTCAACAAGCAGGGAATCGCCTATTTCGTGGTGAACTACCGCATGCCAGAGGGCGATCGTACCAAACCGATGGGTGATGTTGAAAAGGGTATCCGCATTGTGCGCGACTCGGCTGCCGTGTGGGGCATCAACCCCAACGATGTGGGTATCATGGGATTCTCGGCTGGAGGCCATCTGGCTTCGGTCATCTCCACCCATTCCGATTTCGATGTACGTCCCAATTTCACCATTCTTTTCTATCCGGTGATCTCGATGGACGAGCGTGTGTCTCACATGTGGTCGTGCCGCAATTTCCTCGGTGAGGAAGGGCAGAAAGACCCAGCTCTCGTTCGTAGTTTCTCCACGCAGAACGCTGTGCGCCGCCATCTTACGCCGCCTGCCATCATTATCATGTCGAGCGATGACAACCTGGTGCCGCCTGTTACCAACGGACTTGAATACTACAAGGCTATGCGCAATGCTGGCAACGAGTGCGCCCTGATGCTCTATCCTTCGGGTGGACACGGCTACGGATTCGGACAGTGGTTCGCCTATCGCGATGAGATGCTCTCTACGCTCGGAAAGTGGCTCAAAGCCCGTCAGACGCCCCAACCCGATGCCATTCGTGTGGCTTGTATCGGCAACAGCATCACCGATGGACACGGCATCGATTTGGCTCCCCAGAATGGTTATCCTGCTCAATTGCAGCGCATGATGGGCAAGGGCTATTGGGTGAAGAACTTCGGTGTGAGCGCTCGCACGATGCTCAACAAGGGCGATTATCCTTATATGAACGAAATGGCTTGGAAAGACGCTCAGGCATTCAAACCCGACATCGTGCTCATCAAGTTGGGTACCAACGACTCGAAGCCCGAGAACAGGAAATATGGCTCTGAGTTCAAGCAGGATTTGCAGCAGATGATTACCACCCTGCGTCCCGATCTTGCTCAGACGGGTAAGAAGAAGGCCAAGAAAGCCAAGAAGGGTGCTGTGGTTGAAACTCCGAAGCCCGAAATCATCCTCTGCACGCCCATCCCAGCCTTCAAACCCTCGTGGAACATCAGCGATGAGGTGATTACCAATAACATCATCCCCATTCAACAGGAGGTGGCTCGCGAATATGGCTTGAAGGTGATTGACCTTCATACGCTCTTCGGCAACGATCCCCAGCTGATGCTCGATGATGGAATCCATCCCAACGATCGTGGTGCGCGCCGTATGGCTCAAATCATCTCTGAAGAACTGAAGAAATGATTATCTACAAGGACATCCACGAGTTCGACCAGCAGCAGTTGCAGGACTTGTTCCTCTCTGTTGAGTGGTCATCAGGGCATTTCCCCGAGAAGCTTGTTGTGGCTATGCGCCATTTCGAGACCGTATACACCGCGTGGGACAATGACAAGCTTGTGGGGCTCATCTGTGCGATGGACGACCACATTATGACCGCCTACGTGCACTATCTGCTCGTACGTCCCGAATACCAGCATCAAGCCATTGGCAAGCATCTGGTGGAGCTCGTGAAGCAGCACTATGCCGATTACCTGCGCATCGTGCTCGTGGCCTACAACGAAGAAATGGACTTCTACCAGTCGTGTGGTTTCAAGAAGGCCGATGATGCCAGCGCCATGTTCATCACGAGTTTGTGGACGTAGGAAATTGAACATTGATCATTGATTATTGAACATTCAACATTAAAAGGCCACCAATCGGTGGCTTTTTTATTTCTTGTAAAGAGAAGGTATAAATTCGGAAAAATGCAACATTGCAACATGCAACATTGCAACAATAAGAATTTGGACCTATTAAAATCCAAATTAGTGGCAGTGGTATGTTAATATTATAT
>JAFYYV010000032.1 GCA_017557405.1 Prevotella sp. | reverse complement strand
TGTTTCCTCTGTAGCTTCTATAGCCTCAGTAGCAACTTCTTCTGTAGCTTCAACAGCATCGGCAACAGCTTCTTCTGCAGCTTCAGCAACCTCTTCAGCAGCCTGTTCAACTTGATTTTCAACTTGAGAAGTTGCATCTTCGGCAATTTCGGCTACATTCCCGCTGATCTCTTCTACGTTTTCAACTTCCATTTTCCCTTGTTCAAGGATGTTTTCTTGAGAGTCCATCATTTCACTGTTTAAGTTTTATGATTCGGTTTTTATACACTGACATTAATGAAAAAGGCGTAATTTCCCCTCTCTCATTTTGTTTCAAGTTGCAAACTTAAATAAAAAAAACGAAAAAACCTAAAGTTTTTCCGTTTTTTTATGATAAAACCACCTTTTCGGGCTATTTCAATACCACCTTCTTACCATTTTTAATATAAATGCTAGGCTGCAGTTTGTCAGCTTTAACGCGACGTCCATCGGGTGTAAAAACCTTCTGAGATATTGATTGCGAATCATCTTCAATGCTTTCGACGCCAGTAGGATCCACCACATTTACATTTATATTTATTACATGTTCTTCGCCTGTGAAGTCGGTATAAGTCGCGGTAACAATACCTTTCTTTGCTACCATGCTCTTCACGGTACCACTGCTGCTTAACTCGAAGTCGTCGCTAGTGTAAGTTACGTCAGCGCTGACATTCTCAGAATGTCCATCGTTATAGACAGCATTCACGACAGGTCGCTTGCTTTTTCCTATGTTGAGGGTTACATCGTCAGCCTTGAGGTTTTTCACGCCAAAGAACTTCTGCAAGTTGTCTGGCAATTGGTAATCGGGATTCTTCTGTGTAGGCACTCCCAGCACTTTCAGCACCTCAAAGGCGTAGCGTCTGCCGAAGATACGGTAACCACTTGCCGAAAAATGCCAAGGGTCGTTTCCGTTGCCAGGTATCATGTTGGCTTTCACCACATGTCCCGTAGGAATAACAGAGGGAATGCGTTGCACTTGTTGGTTGTGACTGGAGCAACCACCACCCATATTCTCATATTCCACCTCGCCTACGAACAGAGGCACATCTGCAGCATTCAGGTTGAGGTCGGTCAGCATGTCGTTGTAAATCTTCTTCACCATGTTCGGCCAGTTGGAGTCATTGCAGTTCGAACAACCTTGATGCAGCAAGATTCCCTTAATGACACCCACTTCCTGGGCCTTCTTCGCCATATCGATGATACGACCGTAAGGGTTGCTACCATAGTGATTCTTTGCCAATGTCACCCACCATTCTGTTGGGTTATCTTTCATTTTTTGTTGGTACTTGTCCTTATCGAACATCTCGATGGGACTACCACCCATTGCTACGGCTATCACTCCGATTTTCACGTCAGTTGGCATTGCTGCTACCATTGTGCGTCCGAAATAATCGGTCGGCCCTAATCCTCCGTTGGGGCTGACGATGGGACATTTTGCCGTATACCATTTGCCCAAGGTACGGCTGGGACTTGAGAAATTGCATGTTGCCAACATTTGGAAACGCGAATCGACATAGTTGTCGATACTCTCCCAACGTGCGTTGCCTTCCATGTTCGATTGGCCGAAGCAAATGTAGATGTGGAAATTCGGATCCACTTCACCAAACACTGAGCTCAAGCCCATCAGCCAACACGCTACAGTCAGAATCAAAGTATTCTTTTTCACTTGTCTTTGTTTTGAAATAATGATTGATGTTTATTTGTAGATTAAATTCATTTTTCATTCTATCGTATAGCAAAGCAAATCGTATTACAGTAGCCGCTTGTAGCGCAGAATCCCCCATGAAACACCCGATACAACGATTGAGATGACCAAAGCGGCCATGAATCCGAAACGCGAATTCTCCATTCCGTTGATGAGGTTCATACCGAAGAGAGAGGCTATCAGCGTCGGGAACATCATGATGATAGATACGCTTGTCAGCGTACGCATCACGGTGTTCATGTTGTTGTTGATGATACTGCTATACGTATCCATCGTTGATTCCAAGATGTCGGAATAGATGTTCGTCAGTTCCTTAGCCTGACTCATCTCGATGTTAACATCCTCAATCAAGTCATCGTCCAACTCGTCCACCTGCAACTTGAACTTCAGTTTCTGCAACAAGTTGTCGTTGCCACGAATGGAAGTGTTGAAATAGGTCAGCGAATCCTGAAGACGAGACAATCCAATCAGGCTCTCGTTGTTCACTCCATGATCCAAGTTGTGCTTGGCTTTTTCAATCAGCGTGTTGATTTGTTTCAGTCTCTTTAGATACCAAACAGCCGACGAGAGGAACAAACGGAAAGTCATGTCCACGAAGTCGGTGAATCCCTCGTTGCGTTTCTGTTGGTAAGAAACGAAATCGAGCATCATGTTCGTCTCGTAGAAGCACACGGTGATGGTCACATCACGCTTGTGGATGATACCCAGAGGCACAGTCGTATAAGGTGTGCGCGACCGAATTTCTTTCACATAGGGTATACGCAAGATGATGAGCATCCATCCGTCATCGTATTCATAACGGGCACGCTCATCAGTATCGCTGATGTCAGTGAAAAAGTAGTCGGGGATATTGAATCTCTCTTCCAGCATGCGCTGGTCTTCCTCTGTCGGACAAGTCACTTGAATCCAACAATTGGGTTCCCACTCGGGAATCACCTTCAGGTTTTCTGCAAAATTCCAGTAAGTCTTCATTTGCTAATCCTCCATTGATAATTGATGTTTGACAACTACAGTAAATTGTCGTGTGCATGGGGATTAGCACCTTGGCTATATCCTCACGCGAAGTCTCTAATAGTTTCCGCCGGATAATCGTCCATAATTTTGTTGATAATTGGTTTAACGGTTGCAAAGTTACGAAAAAACGAGAGAAAAGCAAAATTTTATTTGATTTTTTCCGAACAAAATCATTAATCTAGGCAACTTTTTCTGAACATAAAAGACCATTCGGCTTGCATACAAGGTTTTTGTACTACAACCGAACGGCCTTTGATGAATAAGAGCCTTTTCAACTCTTATAGGTTTTTAATGTCTTTATTTCTCGGGCATTTCCTCAAGTGCTTTCTTCAGAAGTTCCCAGAAAGGAGCGACTGTGGCTATAAGAGCGCGCTCCTGAGTGGTGTGCGGGCTCTTCATGGTGGGGCCGAGACTCACGACATCGAGATGAGGATACTTGCCAAGAATGACCGAGCACTCCAATCCAGCATGATCCACTTGAATGATTCCGTCCTCGCCATTCTGCTCTTTGTAAATCTTCAGCAGCAAGTGAAGCAGCGGAGATTCGGGGTTGGGATCCCATCCACCGTAGCTTCCAGCGGTCTCAATCTTCATGCCAGCCATGTTGAAACAACTCTTCAGCATGTCGACGATATAGGCTTTCATGTCTTCACGACTGCTTCGTGCGAGGATCTTGATGGCAGCCTTGCCGTCTTCGATGTCGATAATGGCGAGGTTTGAACTTGTCTCCACCACTGAGGGATAGCTGGGAATCATGCGAAGCACACCATCGTGGCAAGCCAGAATGGCGTCGATGAGGTTGTCTTGGATTTCCTCAGGTACTTGCATCTTCGGCGTCTCCACATCTTCCACGTAGAGTTCGATTCCGCTCTCGATACCCTTGTACTCGTCGATGAATTCCTCTTTCAGTTCCTCAACATCTTCTTTCAAACCAGCGAGGTTTTCCTTTGGAACTGTTACCACCACTTCGGCTTTGAACGGAATAGCATTGCGCATGTTTCCACCGTGCCAGCTAACGAGCCGAGCCTCTTCCTCCTCCATCAAACAGAGCACTACGCGAGCCATCAACTTGTTGGCGTTGGCGCGTCCTTCGTGAATCTCAAGGCCACTATGACCACCACGCAAGCCTTTCAACGTGATGCGTACGGCAGCATCTTCGGGGTCGGTTTCAATCTCTTTGTATCCGAGAGTGGCAGTTACATCAATACCACCAGCCGAACCGATGACGAACTTACCCCAATGTTCAGAATCGAGGTTCATCAGAATGTCGCCTTTGAGCATCTTCTCAGGAAGGTCGTTGGCGCCAAACATACCCGTCTCCTCATCGGCTGTGATGAGGGCCTCCACAGGTCCGTGCTTGAGCGTCTTGTCTTCCATGATGGCCAAGATGGCAGCCACGCCAATACCGTTGTCGGCTCCGAGGGTGGTTCCTTTGGCTTTCACCCACTCGCCGTCAATCCAAGGTTGGATGGGGTCGGTTTCGAAATTGTGGGTCGATTCGGGAGTCTTCTGCGGAACCATATCCATGTGAGCCTGCAAAATGACGCCTTTTCGGTTTTCCATACCTGCTGAAGCGGGTTTGCGCATCACTACGTTGCGACCCTCGTCAATGAAGGCTTCAACGCCTGCCTGCTTTGCGAAGTCGAGCAGGAATTGCTGTATTTTCTCGAGATGTCCGCTGGGGCGCGGTACTTGTGTGAGTGCATAGAAGTTTTTCCAGATGCACGATGGGTTTAGATTGCAAATTTCGTTCATAGTTGTGTTTTATTAGAGGAGAGCCTCCTTTGGTTAATGATTATTGTTTTTGTTTCACTTGTTTTGGTTTCAAACTCAATCCCAGCCACGCGAACACTCCCAATGCCAACACCAGCAGCGTCTGCACGGAGTGCACGATGAGTACGAAGTAGAGGGCGTCGGTTTCATGAACGCCATAAAGCACCAGCATGGTCTTCACGGCAAAATGCCAAGGACCTGCTCCGTTGGGGGTGGGCACGATGACGGCGATGCTTCCCACGATGAATGTTACTAATGCACACGAAACGCCAAGACCTGCAGTCGCATCGAAGCAGAAGAACGTCAGGTAGTAGTGGAGGAAATAGCACAGCCAGATGGCGAGCGTGAAGAGGATGAACCGCATGTGGTTTTTGACTTTGCGAAGCGAAGCGATTCCCAACCATACGCTATGCAGTGTCTCTTTTACCTTATTATATATAGAGAGTTTGCGAAGCAATAGCCAGATGAGCACCAACGCAGCCAATCCACAGACGGCCGTCACAATCCATCCCGCCGTTGTGAATCGATGGAAAATGGAATCGAGGCTCGTGCCTGTCTCATCGAAGAAACGCATGAAGACGGGTATCTGCCACAGAAACGTGAGACCCGCCATCAGCAAAACCAACAACGAGTCGACCACTCGTTCGCTGACCACAGTACCCAATGCTTTCGGGAAGGAAACACCATCGTAGCGATTCAATACGCCACAACGAGCGAACTCTCCGATGCGCGGAACCAAAAGGCTGGCCGCGTAGGAGAGGAAGATGGAATAGACGCGCGTGCTCGTGCGCGAATGCTCGCCCAGCGGCTCCAACGTCTGCCGCCAGCGCCACCCACGAAACGCCTGAGCCAAGATGCCGAATGGAAACGATAGGAGCATCCAGGTCCAATTCATCTCGTGGAACAGCACATTGCGCACACGCTCGAAGTCGAAACCGCGGTACATCCAATAGAGGATGGCGCTGCACAGAAGCAGCGACAACACGATGTGGAGGATGTCTTTTGCGTGGTTCTTCACGTTTTTCGTCTGTTCATTTTCCATATTCAAGATACAAAGTTACGGATAATCGACCGAACGGCAAAATAAAAGATGTTGTAATTTCTTAATTTCGGGTTTCAGGGAAAACAAAAGTTGTGATTTGACAAAATGACAGCTATGCTTTGAGCGGGTCAAAGCATAGCTTTAAGGGGATGAAAGCATAGCTTTGACAGCACTAAAGCATAGCTATGGGAAAATCAGACAATAAGTAAAAAGATTCAACAAATCGGTTATTTAAATCGGTGTTTTGCTTTGCATTTTGTCGCGAAATCGAGCCTTTTGCTGACAAATTGATTTTGGCTGTTTCCGATATTGTAAAGATAAATTACCAATTTGTGTAAAAAATGCCCCCGTTCATTTTGTTCTGCCCTCGGTTTTCATTATCTTTGCAACCAAAAGAGAAAGAAAATGAAACAAGTAAAGCCGAAAAAGAACCTTGGGCAGCATTTCCTGATTGACCTTGACATTGCCCGTCGCATAGCCGATACGGTGGATGCTTGCCCCGACATACCCGTCTTGGAGATAGGTCCTGGAATGGGTGTGCTGACGCAATATCTGGTGAAAAAGCCGCGCGAAGTGAAGGCGGTGGAGATTGATCGCGAGAGTGTGGCCTATCTGAACGAGCATTTTCCGCAGATGCGCGACAACATCATCGGACAGGACTTCTTGCGAATGGATCTCAACGAGGTGTTTGGTGGTCGGCAGTTCGTGCTGACGGGCAATTATCCTTACGACATTTCGTCGCAGATATTCTTCAAGATGCTTGACAATCGCGACCTCATTCCGTGTTGCACGGGTATGATTCAACGCGAAGTTGCCTTGCGAATGGCTTCGCAACCAGGCACAAAAGCCTACGGCATCTTGTCGGTGCTGATGCAAGCGTGGTATGATGTGGAGTATCTTTTCACGGTAGACGAGACGGTGTTCAATCCGCCTCCCAAAGTGAAATCGGCCGTCATTCGAATGACGCGCAACAGCGTTGAGCGATTGGGGTGTGATGAAACTTTGTTCAAACGCGTGGTGAAGGCGGTTTTCAACCAACGTCGCAAAATGTTGCGTGTTTCACTCAAGCAGTTGTTGGGAGGTCGTGAAGGCACGCAGGACTTCTTTGCCCACGACATGATGACACGTCGCCCTGAGCAGTTGTCGATACAAGAGTTTGTGGAGTTGACCAACATGGTCGATGCTTTTTTGAATGAAAAATAAACCGAGTCGATGGATAAGGATATGAAATTGGAAATCAAGAAAGAGCGATACGAATTGCTTTGCCAACAGGTGGAAAGCCTGGCTGAGGGCGAAGCGAACGTTGTCGGCGTGCTGGCCAATGTGTCGGCGGCCATGAAGAGTGTTTTCCCATTGGAGTATTTCTGGGTGGGCTTCTATCTGGTGGCTTCGCAAAATGGGAAGGACGTGTTGCAATTAGGTCCGTTTCAAGGTACTGTTGCCTGCTTCTCTATACCTTTCGGCAAAGGCGTTTGTGGTGCTGCGTGGGCGGAAAAGCGCACGATGGTTGTACCCGATGTGGAGGAATTTCCGGGTCATATTGCCTGCTCGTCTTTGTCGCGTTCAGAGATTGTCGTTCCTATCTTCGGCGAAGACGGCGAAGTGAAAGGAGTGATCGATATCGACAGCACCGATTTGGGGACATTTGACTCAGTAGATGCCCTGTATCTTGAAAAGATTGCAAAAATTTTGACCAAACAGTTGCACTATTGAAATTATTTGTCTAAATTTGTACCTTTAGAAAACTAATACGTGAAATTATGATAGACGTCAAACAGACTTTAAACGGCGCTGAAGAACGCATGGAAATGGCTGCGATGTTCTTGGAAGACTCGCTCAACCGCATTCGTGCCGGACGTGCCAACGTGGCCATCTTGGATGGTGTGCGTGTGAGTAGTTATGGTTCGATGGTTCCACTGAACCAAGTTGCCAATGTGTCGTGCCCTGATGCACGTACCATCGCCATCAAGCCGTGGGATCGCAAGGCCATTCGCGATATTGAAAAGGCCATCATGGACAGCGATGTGGGTATTACGCCCGAGAACAACGGTGAGATTATTCGTCTTGGTATTCCCCAACCTACCGAGGAGCGCCGTAAAGAACTTGTGAAGCAATGTAACAAGATTGGCGAGAAGGCAAAGGTGGAAGTGCGCAACGTGCGTAGCGAAATCAAGGAGAAGCTGAAGAAAGCCATCAAGGATGGACTCAGCGAGGACAATGAGAAAGATGCCGAGGCCGACCTCCAGAAACTGCACGACAAGTTCATCAAGAAACTCGATGAGCTGTTGGCAGCCAAGCAAAAGGAAATCATGACCGTTTAATTTGGTGAAGGGACTTGTCATCAAAAATACTGGCTCGTGGTATACGGTGCTTACTGACGAGGGTACGACCGTTGATTGCAAAATCAAAGGCAACTTTCGATTGAAGGGTATTCGCAGCACCAATCCTGTTGCTGTGGGGGATAGGGTGGTGATTGACGCTTCTTTCATCACCACCATCGAAGACCGAAGGAACTATATCATCCGCAAGTCGTCGAACCTTTCGAAGCAAAGCCACATCATCGCCGCCAATGTCGATCAGGCTTTTTTGGTGGTGACTGTTGAGCTTCCGCAGACATCAACGACGTTCATCGATCGTTTTTTGGCTTCTGCGGAAGCTTATCGTGTACCTGTCGTGTTGGTGTTCAACAAACGCGATTTGTTCGATGATGACGTTTTGCATTATCAGGAAATGATGATGACGCTCTATGAGAACATCGGATACGAGTGCGTGTCGGTATCAGCGAAGACGGGTTATGGAATCGAGCGGTTGCACGACTTGATGCGTGGGAAAATCACTTTGCTGAGTGGAAACAGCGGAGTTGGCAAGTCCACATTGATCAATCGGTTGCTTCCAGGAGTCAACTTGCGAACGGCTGAAATCAGCGACGCTCACAACATGGGTATGCACACGACGACTTTCTCGGAGATGCTCCCCGTTCCAAATGATGATGAGTCGGGTGCTGGCCAGTGTGGTTGGCTCATCGATACGCCGGGAATCAAAGGTTTTGGAACATTCGATATGGAACCCGAGGAGTTGACAAGCTATTTCCGCGAAATATTCCATTTCTCCAAAGACTGCCGATTCTCGAATTGCACGCATACTCACGAACCTGGGTGTGCGGTGTTGAAAGCCCTTGAAGAACACTATATAGCCGCATCACGATATCAGAGTTATCTCTCGATGCTTGAGGACAAGGACGAGAACAAATATCGTGATCCTTATTAGAACCTATTTAAGTCCTGGCCAGGTTCCTTTGATGTTTTTGCATTGAGTGTAGAGGGCGGGGCAGCTGAAGATTTGGAAGAGGTCGCTTGTTGATGTCTTCACAATCTGCACCGTTCGTTGCGTGGTGTCCCATCCGCCGCCTATGATGTAGAGCCACATCACGGTTCCGTCGTACATCTGCATCTCCTGGTGCTTGTTTACTCCAGCCTTCATGTTCACGGTGTATGGTTCGATAGGCGTGTAGGCATTCGTGTTGGTGGCTCCTTCGAGCACAGCGGCTGCCAAATAGCGTTGAACATATGGGTCATTGGGTTCACTATATTTCGAAGGAACATACTTCTGTTTCAGTTCCCGAAGTGCCTCAGCGGCTGTTGTTTCCGTGCAGATGAGTCGTATGCATTTTTCACCGACATCTTTGTCACGACCGTATATCTCCATAGCCATAGGCATCATGGCCGCTGTTCCATGCGGCGTCTTGCCTAGGAATTGCCGATAGACGGCTTCAAATTCCGTATAACCCGATGGAACATTTGTGAAAGTCACTTTCCCTGTTGCGGAAGAGTTGTAGTTTTCAATAGTAAAGTTCCCTTCTTGCGTGTAAGTATGGCTACCATATGTCATAGTTGAACCGCTTACTAAACTTTCTTGTGATGCTTCATTGACAAGGTTTCCCCATTGGTCTTGACTGTCGGTAATTGTCTGTTGGTTATCGGTAGACGGGCTTTGGTTGTTGTTTTTTCCCAAGTTCAGGTAGGCGATTCCGCCCATTGCACATGCTGTGATGACAGCGGCAATTTGTTTCAAAGTCGTTTTGTTCATAGTGGTTTTATTTGATGATGAGTTTGCGGGTTTTCGCGTTTGTCAGTTCGCGGACGATGTTCAATCCATGTTGTGGATGTTGTCGCCTGATACCATCAACGGAATAGATGAGTGGCCCCCCTTGTTCATCCCCAAGGGGGGAGAATGTAGGGGATGATGGTTGTTCGATTTTACTAACCAATGCTTCTTCGGTTGTCATGATTTGCCAGAGAACCTCGTTTCCGTTCTTGTTGCAGTTCAGGATTCTAAAGTTTCCACCCATTTCTGTGTCGGGGTTGACGAGACAGTCAACGCAGAGGTTTGCCAATTGCTGGGAGAAAGGTGCTTGTATGATGAAGCATTCTTCTTTTTCCTCGTCGTTTTCTATCTGTTGGATTCGAAACTGGGCGGCTGACTCGCCAAATGTCCAAAAGCCTTTGTTGTCGGCTTGTGAAACGAAGTGGTTGGTGCGCTTGTTCTTGATAGTGAACGCACCAATTTCATTTGCTACGGTTTGAAAAACGAAGTCGTCTGCATAGTCGTTCATGCCTACGTAGTAAGTGGCGAATCCGTTTCCGTCTTGTTCCATAGCAAATCCACCTTGCAGATGACTTTTAATGCGATAGGTCTTACTAGTATCAAATCGAGGCGTGGTGCCCACCTTGATGATTCTCCAAATGTAGTGGGCAGCACCAGCCAGGTCGTAAGTAGCATGTCCTTCAGCATCAGTTGTCCAGTAGGCGTTCGAGCCCCATGTCTCATCTGTAGGTGCATTGGTGGCGCGAATGGCAAAAAGACCATCAGCGTTGCATGTGATGACTTGTGCCTCCCAGTTGTCGCGATTCTGTTGATCGGTGCGTATGTAAGTCGAGTTTGTATGGGCATTGGCAGGGTTCGTGAATTGTCCACTTTTCCAACCAATAGGCTTGAATCCGTTGGCAATGGGTTTGCGTTGAAAGGTGAAATAAGTCGCCAAGGAGATATCGGTGGTGAGAGTTCCATCTGCTTTCAGATAGTAAAAGCCCCTAACAGGTTCGTCATTCAGGTAGTTGGTGGCAATGTAGTAAACTCCACCATTCTCCAGTTTGTCAAGTGCTTTCTGATATTCGTTGCTCGTCTCTTTCTTCAATTGGTCGGCGAATGCATGGATTTGCTCTTGCGTGATGGTCACAAAATTGATAGCATAGCCATTACCTACAGAATAAGACTCGTCTTCGTAAAGAATTGCCACACTTCCATCGTTGAGTCGTTGCATGGTGGAGTAGCACGAGCCGCCAGGTTGAATGTTCATGAAGTCGTGCCAAGTGATTCCTTGATCGATGCTCATTGCAAGTGTGAGGTTCTCGCGTGCACTCGACTTGATGTAGGAATGCAACATAATATCGCGTTCGCCATTGGTGGAGCGGCTATAATATAAGATGTCGGCATTGCAGGCATTGCCCGATATCTGGCCGTTGCGCCATTGCGCGTCCCATTTGGTGGCATCTGCTGACCCCGTATTGAATCCACGATTGCCGCTCTGTCTGACAGAAACCATCAAGTCGCCGTTGTTCAGTTGTTCAAGTTTTGACTCATCGCAACCAGCATAAGCGTTGGCAGGACCCATAACCCAATTCTCACCATTATCGTTGGAGGAAAGGATGTAACATTGCGGCGAATTCTTGTTTTCGTAGGTCAGGCAATTATTCGTGAACATCACGGTTCCATCGCTCGTAGTCAGTCCTTTGCCTGAAGAGATGAAGTTCGCATAGAAACCCAATGAATTTGTCTTTCCATTAACTGCATCAGTAAAATGACTGGTGTAGAGTTGTCGCGGACGTGTCCATGTGATTCCATTGTCGTCGCTCAGGCAGATGGCGGCGTTGCGCATTCCATTCCAATACATCGTGCTTCCAGCAGCCATCACGCAGATGAGTCGACCAGTTTGAGTGCGGGCGAGTGCAGGATCGCCATAACCATAGTTGGCTTGTGTCTTACCATCGCCAGTGGCGATGATGTTCTGCTCCGACCATGTTCGTCCACCGTCAAGGCTCCGACGTATGCTGACGTCAATCTTATGGTTGCCAAGGTCGGAATTACTGTTGTATCGTCGGTCGGCGGCAACAACGATGTTGCCTTTCTGGTCGAGTATCATCGCAGGAATGCGGTAATACTGGCAGTTATCAGTAGTTGGCACATAAGCGAGGCTTTGCACGTTGAATATTTGTGCTTGTCCATCGGGGTCGCCGATATTCTGTGGAATTTCCTTTGTTTGGCTTTCCCCCTCATGGCTGTAACTAATTTGTGTGAGTTTTGCATCGACGAAGTCGGCCAATGTCGCATCGTGTTTGATGACGGCCGTCAGCCACAAGAGGTTGCTGCCGTTGTGTAGTGCATAGTGCTCAATGGGGATTTCCACGTTTTCCGTGGTGGGTGTTGCCTCACCAATCAAGCGTGGCGTGTTGTCGGCATAGAACTCCTGGTTGTCGGTTTGATAGACTTGCAACTGACTGATGTTGGCCAACGTATTCCCTTTCAGTGTAACGCAAATCTTGTCGATGGTTGCGTTTTTGTTGTTTCCAGGAATGTTGAATTTCAGAAGCAGCGCCTTTGTCGAGTTACGTCCTACGGTTTGATAGCCTTGTTGTACGATGACGTTCGGTTCGTTCAGGTTGACAGCGAAGATTTGATAACATTGGGCACTGCCCACCGTGTTGTTGAGTGTGGAATAGGAATAGACGCCCGAATTGGCGCGGTCGAGCCCATATGTGGTTCCATTGGCGGTAATACGCGGGAATATGTAGCCATCGGCATTGAAGTTTGGTGAATAGCTGCCAGCCTTTTCCGCCGAATAGAGGTTCTGGTTTCCCGTTGGCACAGGGAAATAGCGCCCGGAAGCCGTTTGAATGCGCCATGTGCCGTCGTTGTTTTTCAACAGTCGCAACACGTAAGATGTATTGGTCGTTCCGTTCAAGGCATTGTAGGCCAATCCGTTGAGCATCAGTTTGTGGTCAGCGGCCTCTTCGATGCAGCAGTTGTTGCGTGGCTGGTAGATGACATAGAAACCTCCGTCTTGCAGTTCGGTTTCGGTCTTCACTTGTGCGCCGATGCTGATTTCGTAGGTCTTGTCGCCGATGGGCCATTGAATATCTGTCTCAGCGGCTGAAAGGCTGAGCGTTGCGGGTATCGTCAAAAGAATACCAAGCATGAGTATTAGGTATTTGTTCATATTGTTTAGGTTTTCCTTGGTTGTCTATTCGCCTTCAAAGATAAACAAAAAAACGGAGAAAACCAACGAAGAGATGAAGAAAAATCTAAAACGAGGAGAAACTAGACAGAAAGACCACCTCGATGCAGCGGTTAATCACATATTCACATAATCACATGTTAACAGGAATATTTTCATATTGAGAATAATATTATAAATAGTAATTATAATAATAATATATATAAAATCTTTAAATCATGTTAGCTTTGTCACATATCGTTTTTATTCCTGTTAATATGTGAATATGTGACTTTCTGACTTCACGAATGGTAAAACCAATTAGGGGAACTCTCCTCTTTTGTAAAAGAAATTCTGAATTTTGGTGCCACGAGAAGGCTTGTTTTTTGAGAAAAATGTTCCTCGTGGGCAAATACACGTAAAATGAGCATTTTCGGAAAACGTTGACAATCAATCAGTTCCGTTTTCTTTACATTCTTTTGACTTGTCAAAGCTATGCAATGACCTTGTCAAAGCTATGCAATGACCTTGTCACAGCTATGCTTTGAGGGCCTCAGATGCCACAAGTGAGCGGGTCAAAGCATAGCTATGAGGGCCTTAGATGATGCATGTGACAATTTCGGATGTGGAAAATGAGGAAATTGGAGCGGAAATGACGTTTTTTCACTCACGATTCTTTTCTAGATTGAATGGAAAAGTCGACAAGAATTTGTCGTATTTTTTCAGCTTTTATTCAATCTTGTTCCTGCGAGAATGGTGATGAAAAATTAAGGAAAAAAGGTCAAAAGGAATAATAAGAAGTGCATTTTTTTGGGATGTAACGGAAAAAGGCGTATCTTTGCAAATTGAACGGCCTACGCTACGCTAAATAATTAATGACAAATGATAAATTACAAATGAAGGATGAAGAATTGAACGACAAGCGCATTGCTGTGCTGCTCTCGGGCGGTGTGGATAGTGCGGTGGTTCTCTACGAACTGGCGCGGCGAGGGTTGAAGCCCGACTGCTTCTATATCAAGATTGGTCCTGAAGAGGAAGAGGAGTGGGATTGCACGAGCGAGGAGGATGTGGAGATGGCTACGGCTGTGGCTGCACGATTCGGTTGTCGGCTCGAGGTGGTGGATTGCCATAGGGAGTATTGGGACGAGGTGACGCGCTATACGATGGACAAGGTGCGCGCAGGAATGACTCCCAATCCCGATGTGATGTGCAACCGACTTATCAAGTTCGGAGCCTTCCACGAAAAGCGTGGATACGACTACGACTTGATTGCTACAGGACATTATGCCCAGACGGAGATTGACGAGGAAGGGCGCAAATGGCTTGTGACGAGCCCTGACCCTGTGAAAGACCAAACAGACTTCTTGGCGCAAATCTACGATTGGCAGCTGCGAAAGGCATTATTTCCCATTGGTCACATGCGAAAAGAGGAGGTGCGTGAGATTGCCGAGCGTGAGCACTTGGTGAATGCGCGTCGGAAGGACTCGCAGGGCATCTGCTTCCTTGGGAAGATCAACTACAACGACTACCTGCGTCGCTATCTGGGTGAGCAGGAAGGAGACGTCATCGACCTCGAAACGGGCAAAGTGCTTGGCAAACACAAGGGACATTGGTTCCATACCATCGGCCAACGCAAAGGCTTGGGGCTCGGTGGAGGCCCTTGGAATGTGGTGAAGAAGGATGTGGAGAACAATGTGCTCTATGTGGTTCGCGGCTATGAGCCTATCAAAGCGCACGTGAAGGAGTTCGATTTCCATGATTTCCATCATCTCACACCCATCCTTCGTAATGATGGAACATTGGAGCCATTACCCGAGCGAGTGACGTTCAAGATTCGACATACACCCGACTATTTCGATGGACAGTTGACGCAGACGGGCGAAGGTGCTTATCATGTGGTGACCGACCGATGGGTGCAAGGTGTGGCGCCTGGACAGTTCTGCGTGATTTATGATGAACGGTTCCATCGTTGCTTCGGTTCAGGGGAAATCTGTGTTTCGCAAAACGAGCGGCCTGTGGTCATCTAGTTATTTCTCGAAGTGTTGGTAATCTTTGCTGTAGCGCCATGCACCTCCCCATCTGAAGCCGTGCTGGATGAAAAGACGGTGGAGTAGGTCACCTTGTTTGATTTTATAGGTGAACGAGCGTGAGCGGTTCACGTAAGGTTGGGCATTGGCTGGCATCACTTCAAGTTTTCCCTGTTTGTTGCGTCTCACGTATGGATTGTACAGTGTATTGATGTCGATGGCGAGTCCTTGCGCGTGTTTTGACAGTTTCTTCGACCCCGGAACAGTTCTGAAGTTGAAGCAACTGGAGTTGTTATCGCGCATGGAGAGTTCATCGTCAGCATCGTATTCATCAACGAGACGTATGCGTTCGATGGGATATTGCTCTTTGTAGAGTTGGCGGAAGATCTCGATGAGGTCTTTCGCTATTTTTTTGTTGCACACGATTTCTCCTTCGTGGGTTTTCCCTTGCGCGTCTACATGAAGTACACGCAGATAACGCAAGTCGGAGCGAGGAATGGTGCAGTCGGCCTTGTACGACTTCTTCCACATGCGAGCAAAAATCGCATCGCTGATGGTATCGATGGTGAACGATGTTGTTTGTTGTTGTGCGAGCAAAGCCACCGATGGGATGGCAAGTAACAGTATCAGGATGAATCGTTTCATATCGGTTTCCGGTGTGAGGTTATTTCTTTTTGTTCTTGGGCATTTTCTGGAATTTGTAGCCGAGGGTTAGCAGGGCGTAGCGCGGAATGCAGTTGTGCCAAGTCTCGGTGCGTCCTTGTGCATTCACGTTATACTGCGTAGAAGACAGTTGATGCAGAATATCGAAGGCCATGAGGCGAGCGGTGAGTTTTCCTTTGAAGAATGCGCGTGAGAGTGATGCATTCCAAACGAGGTCATCGGTGTTCATCATCGATGAATTATAGCCGCGGCGCGAGAACATTTTCAGGTCGGTGGCCACATCGAGTTTCAACACGGGGATGGTGTATTGTGCTGTCAAACCATAGTCGTAGTCACAGGCGTTGATCACTTGGAAATTGTCACTCGTGCCCTTGGAGTGGCGCCAACTGGTTCCACCTCCGAGTGTGAGTGTGAGCTTGTCTTTCTGGAACTTCAATTGCAACCGCTCAGAGAGTAGTGTCGTGTTGACTTTCGAATAAGGACTTGTTAAAATCTCTGGCTGTTCGTCCTGTTGTTGTCCGGCAGTAGCCGATTGCACGATATCGAAGTCCACGCTGTGGTTGTACGACATTTCAGTGTTGGATACGATGTTGAACAGGCGTTGCTTGCCCAATGGTCGTTCAAATCCGAGACTTGTTGAAGCATTCCAGTTTCCGTTCACGTTGTCCTGCATATAGGTGTAGGCACCGGTCTTCGAGTTGTAGCTGCTTCGTGTTCCCCATGAATTTTGGGTGATGTTTACATTGGCCGAAATCGAGATGCGTTGGGCGGTGGAGTCGTTGCGGAAGTTGGTTCCTGCGTACAAGAAATGTGAGATGCTATTCTTGAGGTTTGGATTGTTGATGGTGTAAACCAACGGGTTCGTTGAATCGTCAACGGGCATGAGCGATGTGAAGTCAGGTCGTTCGACCGACATGTTATAGTAGAACGATTTGTAATTCTTCCCCCAGGTATAGAAACTGAATGAGGGTTGGAACAATACATTGCTGCGTTTGGCGATGGTATCGAGCACACCGTCATCATAGTGCAACCTCTGGTCGATTTTCCTTATGGGGAAGTTCAGTTCCACCCATCCGGCATCGTTTGCGAGTTCCTTGTAGAATTGAATGGAGCCTAAGTATGTACGTTCCAAGCTGGTGTAATGGTCAGAGTTATCGGTGTCGACAACGCGCATGAGTTCAGCGTTTGATGGCAGCCAACCCAATGGCAAGTAGGTAGGTCGGGAAGGAACATCCGCCCGACGGCGATTGGTTTCCCTCTTTTGTTCTTCCAACCAATCGAGTCGGTAGTTCATGTTGTGTGCTGAACGATAATCCTGTCTGTAAGAGATGCTTGGGTTGAGGTGCCAATCGTTGAACAGCAGAATGGTATAATCTGCCGTGAGCACGTAGTTGTAGCTGTCGGAGTGGGTGTCGTTGTATCGGTTGCGGAAGTCGCTTTGGCCTGTCTGCAGATATTCTGTCAGGTTTTGACTGAATGTCTCCGAGGGCTTGTTCTTCGTGTAGCCGACAAAAGCCGTCAACGACAATTGGTCGCCCCAAGGTAGTTTCTTGTACCAATAAACGTAGTTATTGAGCGTCAACGAACGGTATTTCCGCAAGCTTTGGTTGAGAGTGCGGTTGATCAACCCAGCCGATTGGAATGTGGAGTCGGTATCTTCAGCGTGTAGGTCACCATTGCTGTAGTTCACACTTGTGTTCATCCTCAATTTGATGGGCGCGTTGAGCGTTGTGTTGTTCGAGGCTGAGAAACGAAAGTCTTTCTGTCGGCTAAACGACTCCCGTCCACCGAAGATGCTGCCATCGGTGGAAAAACGCTCGGTGGAGGTGCGTGTTTGGTCATCGGCATCGCTCCAGGTCAATGTGGCGCCGAATTGTTCTTCCACTTTCTTGTCTTGGTCTTCGGTGGTGATGTTCGTACCCACCTGCTTCGTTGCTCTCAATCCTTGTGGTTGGTTGGCAGGACTCCAGTCACCCTCTTGTCCAGGTCGTCGATCCTCGTTCACGTTGTTGGTGTTGGCGAATGCGGAGATACGTGTGTGGTCAGTATAATAGAGACCGAAGATGCGAGCCAAATAGCGGTCGTCGGTACCAGCTCCGGCTTCGGTGTTGACAAGTGTACCACGATTGTATTCGCGTTTCAGTTTCACGTCCATCACGTAGTCTTTCTTGCCCACTTCCTCACCTTTCCAACGGCTTTCCTCCGAAGACTTGTCATAAACTTCCACGTTCTGCACCGTGTAGTAAGGAAGGTTGTCGAGCATCACCTTGTTGTTGCCTTTGAAGAAGTCCTTGCCGTTGAGCGTCAGATAATCCACCTTCTTGCCGTTGATGTAGATGTCGCCGTTGTCTTTCAGTTCCGCGCCAGGCATCTCGCGAATTAATCCGTCAAGCATCGAACCTTCAGGCAGGTTGAAGGCAGCGGCGTTATATACCACCGTATCACCCCTATAAGCAATCTTCACCTTCGTTCCAGTCACAACGACCCCATCCAGATTGCCCTCTGCGAAGATGTCATCCTCCTCCATTTTCTTTTTCAAGAGCAATCGTGGCATCTCGAAATCACGATTGCGGGCAAGATACTTTACATCGTAGTCGATATATCCTGTATGATAACCATCGCTTTCGGCTTTGATGATGAAACGGTCTTGCTTGCGTGGAACGCTGAATTCGTAATAGCTGTCGCCGGTGCCCCATGTCCACATGATGCATCTCGTGGTGTCGACAACAGTACTATCGCGATGCATCAATGTGACACGTGCATCCAACGCGGCTTTGGTGAACGAATCGTAGACACTTCCATAGAGGCGCAACTGGCGTTTGTTCCCAGCGTTGGCAGTATCGGTTTTCGCTTTTGTGGGGTTTGCGCCAATGATGATAACCCGTTGTGCAGTGACCGATTGCAGCGCCAGGAACAGTGTGAATAGTAGGGTGATATATCGTTTCATGTTGGTTCTTTTGTATAAGACGCGCCTAACTGTCAAATCCAAACTATTTTTAGTATAACTTAACATCAGCGTGTGAGGGCGATGAGTCGCGGCCATGCTTCGCATAATGCCGTCATCTGTGGGAATACCATCTGTGCACCCTCGTTGGAAAGGGATTCATCGGGTAGTGGCCCGCTATTGACGGCGATGGTGAAGCATCCTGCAGCATCGGCCGACCTGACACCCAGCGGAGCATTCTCAATTACGATGCCCTCCCAGGGTTGCAGGTCGCCAGCCTTTTGCAATCCCATCAAGTAGGGGTCGGGGTGTGGTTTGCCACGCACGACATCGTAGGCGGTGACGATGTGGTTTTCATCGAGAAACTCACCGAAGTCCACCAACAAACGATTGAGCAACGGGCGTTGTCCGCTGCCTGTGACGACACAGATTTGCATGCCGTCGTCTTTGATTTTCTGCATCAATGGGATGACGCCCTCGAAGATCTCCGCAGTTTTCATGCTGTGATAGTAGCGTGTCTTCACATCGTACATGCTCTGTGCTTCTTCGAGTGAGATGTCGCGACCTTGTTGCTTCTTGACCATCATCCGAATGGTGTCTATACCACGTGCACCTTCGGTGGCATAGGCATCGGCGGCAGTCATGTGGATATGGAAAAACTCCATCGATTTCTGCCACGCCTCAGCATGATTGGGCATGGAGTTGTAGAGCACGCCATCCATATCGAAAAGCACGGCTCTAGGGGCGAACCGCTCAAAGCCGTGCTTTTCCAAGTATTGTTCGATGATTTCTTTCATCATGCTTCTTTGGCCAGTCGCTCTTGGATGGCTTTGCTCTCAGCCTCGTAGCCAGGTTTGTTGAGCAGAGCGAACATATTCTTCTTGTAAGCCTCCACACCAGGTTGGTTGAAGGGGTTCACACCGAGCACATTACCACTGATGCCGCAACCAATCTCGAAGAAATAGATGAGCTGTCCGATGTAGTATTCGTTGAGGCAGGGCACAGAGATGCGGATGTTGGGCACACCACCATCAACGTGAGCCAGACGAGTACCGAGCTCGGCCATCTTGTTCACCTCGTCCACTCGCTTGCCAGCAAGGAAGTTCAAGCCGTCAAGATTCTCCTCGTCTGCGGGGAAGAGCATTTGCTTGTTGGGTTGCTCAATGCTGATGACCGTCTCGAAAATGGTACGTTCACCGTCCTGAATCCATTGACCCATCGAGTGCAAATCGGTGGTGAAGTCGCACGATGCTGGGAAGATGCCCTTCTTGTCCTTACCCTCCGACTCGCCATAAAGTTGTTTCCACCACTCGGCGATGAAGTGGAGTTTCGGCTGGTAGTTCACCATGATCTCGATCTTCTTGCCGTTCTGGTATAGACCATTGCGGACGGCGGCATATTGAGCAGCGATATTCTTTTCGAAAGGAACATCCTTGCCACAAGCGCTTTCCATATCGGCAGCACCTTGTACAAGGGCTTTGATGTCGAATCCTGCGCAAGCAATGGGCAGCAATCCCACAGGAGTGAGCACCGAGAAACGGCCACCTACGTTGTCGGGAATGATGAAACTCTTGTAGCCTTCCTTGTCAGCACAGGTGCGGGCGGCACCACGTTTTGCATCGGTCACAGCCACGATGACATCCTTGGCAGTCTCTTTACCCATCTGAGCCTCGCATTGCTTTTTCAGCAAACGGAAGGTGAGGGCGGTCTCAGTGGTGGTTCCACTCTTCGAGATGTTGATGACGCCGAAGCGTTTTCCTTTCAGATAATCGGTCAGTTCGGCCAGATAGTCTTCACCGATATTGTTTCCTGCAAAGAGGATGGTGGGGTTTTTCTTGTCTTGTACGAGCCACGCGAATGAGTTTCCGAGGGCTTCGATGACAGCGCGGGCACCCAGATAGGAACCGCCGATGCCAGCCACAACCACCACTTCACATTTCTCGCGTAGAGTGTCGGCAACAGCCTGCACCTCGTTGATGAACTCGGGGGTGATGGAGGACGGCAGATGAAGCCATCCAAGGAAGTCGTTACCTGGGCATGTGCCGTTTTCCAAGGCTTCTTGAGCGGCCTTTACTTGTGGTTCGAAAGCTTTCACGGCGTCTTCAGCAAGGAAGGACGCTGCTTTTGTGATGTCAAGTTTGATATTTTCCATATGTTTGTTTTTTATTTCTCAGCTTTTGATTGTGCTGTGCAAAGTTACAACATCTTGTTGAAACAACAAAGGGAATTGCAGATGAATTAAAAAAAGTTGGCACGAAGTGAACAACTTTTCAGTTTTTTTCGTAACTTAGCGGTCGAGAAGTTCAACTAAACCTTTTTATTGAATCATGAAAATCGGAATTCCAAAAGAGATTAAGAACAACGAGAACCGCGTGGGTATGACTCCTGCAGGCGTTGCTGAGTTGATTGGCCGTGGGCATGTGGTGTATGTGCAAAAGACCGCTGGTGTTGGCAGTGGCTTTTCTGATGCCGAGTACGAATCGGTGGGTGCGCAGATGTTGCCCATGATTGCCGATGTCTACCGTGAGGCCGACATGATAGTGAAAGTGAAAGAGCCCATCGAAGAGGAGTACGGGTTGGTGCGCAAAGGACAACTACTGTTCACCTATTTCCATTTCGCTTGCGATCGTCCGCTCACCGATGCCATGCTCAAAAGTGGTGCCATCTGTCTGGCTTACGAGACGGTGCAGAAGGCCGACCGTTCGTTGCCATTGCTACAACCCATGAGTGAGGTGGCTGGCCGTATGGCTACGCTGAATGGAGCCTATTATCTGCAGAAGACGAAGGGTGGAAAAGGTCGCTTGATTAGTGGCGTGCCTGGTGTGAAACGAGCCAAAGTGCTGGTGTTGGGTGGTGGTGTCGTAGGCGAGGCTGCCGCTTTGATGGCTGCAGGATTGGGTGCTCAGGTGGTCATTGCCGACATTTCCCTTCCACGTCTGCGCCAACTCGAGTTGGAACTGCCTAGCAATGTGCAGACGCTTTATTCTACGAGGAGCAACATTCGTCGTGAATTGCGCGATGTCGACATCGTGGTGGGAGCCGTATTGGTGCCTGGTGCAAAGGCTCCGCGGTTGATCACGCGCGACATGCTCAAGGAGATGGAACCTGGAACGGTGATGGTTGATGTTGCCATCGACCAAGGAGGATGCTTCGAGACCTCCCGTCCGACAACGCATTCAGAGCCTGTGTTCGTTGAAGAAGGCATCGTACACTATTGCGTTGCCAACATTCCGGGTGCTGTGCCCAACACTTCCACCACCGCATTGACCAACGCCACACTCCGCTATGCGGTCGCTTTGGCCGACAAGGGTTGGAAGCAGGCATGCCACGATGATGAGGCTTTGGCAAAAGGCTTGAATATCGTGGAAGGAAAAGTGGTGTTCAAGGCCGTTGCCGATGCCTTCGGATTGCCCTACGAGCCAATCGCACTTTAGTATAAGCCATCTGCACTACGAGTGCAAGCCACATGACTACATTATCAAGAGTATAATGAAAAAAGCCTGTCCTAACGAATTTGGGACAGGCTTTATATTTGTTTTGTTGTGAAGTCAACGGAACGAGTCGGTGAGCAACTTGATTTCAATCTGCGGTGAGATGCGCTCATAAAGGATGTTGTAAACGGCATCAAGGATGGGCATGTTGACGTGCATGTGGCGGTTGATTTCCTTCATGCACTTCACACCGAAGTAGCCTTCGGCAATCATCTCCATCTCAATCTGTGCCGACTTCACCGAATATCCCTTTCCAATCATGGTGCCGAATGTGCGGTTGCGCGAGAAGTTCGAATAGCCTGTCACGAGCAAATCGCCCAAGTAAACCGAATCATAAACGCTGCGCTCTATAGGATGAATGGCGGTCATGAAGCGCGACATCTCCTGCACGGCGTTCGACATGAGGACAGCTTGGAAGTTGTCTCCGTATTTCAAACCCGAGCAGATGCCAGCAGCGATGGCATAGACGTTCTTCAACACGCTGGAATACTCAATGCCAATGACGTCGCTCGAGGTCTTTGTCTTGATGAAGTCGCTGGCCAGTACATCGGCAAAAGCCTGAGCCTTCTCCAAATCGGCACAACCAATTGTCAGGTAGGAAAGACGCTCCAAAGCCACTTCCTCGGCGTGTGAAGGTCCACCAATGCAAGCAAGGTTGTCGAATGGCACATCGTACACCTGATGGAAGAATTCCGAGCACGACAGGTTCTCATCGGGAACAATACCTTTGATGGCGGTGATGACAAATTTGTCGCGTAGTCGGGTCTTGAGTTTGCGAAGGTGGTTCTTCAAATAGGGAGAAGGTGTGACAAACACAAGCGTGTCGTACATGTCGCAGATCTTGTTGAGGTCGCTCGAGAACGAAATCTCGTTGATGTCGAAGTGTACGCTGGTGAGATAGGCGGGGTTGTGTCCCATACGGCGGAAATCCTCAATGCGGTCATCGCGGCGCATATACCATCCGATGTGATGAGTGTGGCTCACCACAATCTTGGCTATGGCTGTTGCCCACGAACCGCCGCCAATGATTGCTATTTTTCCGCAACTATACACCTTTCTCGAATTTACAATTTGACAATTTACAATTTACAATTGATTGTTCAATTTGTAGATTTGAAAATTTCTACTGGGCAAGGCTTATCCATTTTGCAATCTCGTCGAGCGATGGGCGCTCATATCCGAGCTTGTATTTCTTGTTGATCTCGCCAATCTTCTGTTGCAGACCTTGGGGCTTTTCCTTTGCGATGTCGCTGATGAGGTTGAATCCTGCTTTGCGCAACACGTACACCCAATCTTCGGGCACTCCGATTTCCGCCCACTCTGCAATGGTGCTCTGCGGCATGCGCTTTTCGGGCTTCATCTGCGGGAAGAACAACACCTCCTGAATGAAGGTCTTGCCCGTCATGAGCATCACCAGACGGTCGATGCCAATGCCGATTCCAGAGGTGGGTGGCATACCGTATTGAAGGGCGCGCAAGAAGTCCTGGTCGATGATCATAGCCTCGTCATCTCCCTTGTCGGCCAGTCGCATCTGCTCAACGAAACGCTCCTCCTGATCAATGGGGTCGTTCAGCTCGCTGTAGGCGTTTGCCAACTCCTTACCGTTCACCATCAGCTCGAAACGCTCGGTCAATCCAGCCTTCGAACGGTGCATCTTGGTCAATGGCGACATCTCGACAGGATAGTCGGTGATGAAGGTGGGTTGGATGAACGTGCCTTCGCAGAACTCGCCGAAGAGCTCATCAATCAGCTTGCCCTTGCCCATGGTCTCATCCACGTCCATACCTTTCTGCAGGCAGTAGGCGCGTATCTCCTCTTCGCTCTTGCCTTCGCAGTCGAAACCTGTCTTCTCCTTGATGGCCTCGAGGATGGGCAGACGACGATAAGGAGCCTTGAACGAGATGATGTTGCCGTCAATCTCACGATCGGTAGAGCCGTTGACAGCAATACAAACCGTCTCCAGCAACTTCTCGGTGAACGACATCATCCAGTTGTAGTCCTTGTACTGCACATAGAGCTCCATGCAGGTGAACTCGGGGTTGTGGTTGCGGTCCATTCCCTCGTTGCGGAAGTTCTTGCCAATCTCATACACACCCTCGAAGCCGCCCACGATGAGACGCTTCAGATAGAGCTCGGTGGCAATGCGCATATACATGTCCTGGTCGAGCGCGTTGAAATGGGTGATGAAAGGACGGGCGGATGCACCTCCGGCGATGGATTGGAGGGTGGGAGTTTCGACTTCAGTGTATCCAGCCTCGTCCAAGACTTTTCTGATGGTGCGAATCACGGTGGCACGTTGCAGGAACGTGTCTTTCACGCCTTCGTTGACAACGAGGTCTACATAGCGCTGACGATAGCGCAGTTCGGGGTCGTCAAACTTGTCGTAGGCGACACCATCCTTGTATTTCACGATGGGTAGCGGCTTCAACGACTTCGACAGCACCACGAGCTCCTTGGCATGAACGCTGATCTCACCCGTCTGGGTGCGGAACACATAACCCTTCACACCAATGAAGTCGCCAATGTCGAGCAGACGCTTGAAGACCACATTATACAAATCCTTGTTCTCGTCAGGACACAACTCGTCGCGCGACACATACACCTGTATGCGACCTTTCGAGTCCTGTATCTCGGCAAAAGAGGCCTTGCCCATCACGCGGCGACTCATCATGCGACCTGCGATGCACACCTTTGGCAGTTCCTCCACGGGCAGCATCTGGGGCTCCTCACCCTCGGCGGCAGTGGTCTCAATCACCCATTTGCCACTCTCAACGTTGTTCCTGATTTCCGTACTGAATGCGTTGGTTGGATATTCTGCGGCAGGGTAGGGGTTGATGCCCATCTGGCGCAGTTCCTGAAGACTTTGTCTGCGAACTATCTCCTGTTCGCTCAGTTCAAGTATGTTCATAAAAAATCAAATAAGTACTTATAAGTGGGTGCAAAGGTACTAATAAGTGAGCACAATACAAAATTAAAAAAGTCTTTTTTTCATTTTTATTGTAGAGCGAAAGTTCATTCGACCGAAGGTCAAAGGTATTAATAAAAGTTCAAAGTTCAAAGTTCAGAGTTCAAAGATTTGCATTTAAACGCTAAAATTACAGCTTGATGAAGATTTTACGTTTGTAGAGCACATAACCCACTATCCAATTCAACATCACGAACGTGAAGGCGTAGGCGAGCGAAGCCCACTTCGGAGCACTCACCACAGAGTGGATGGTGTCGAAGATGAATCCGTTGATGCCGAAGTGTCCGAAAACGATGGCCATCAGTTCGCTCAATACATACAGGAACAGGGGGTTCATGCCGAACACGAGGAAGAAGGTTGCCAATCCTCTTTTCTTCCCGTCCTTCTCGAACAGGGTGCTCGATTTTTCACCCTGTATGATGAGTGCCAACAGCAGCATCGCCAATCCACAGGTGACGAGCACGTATGTGGGGCTCCAGATGCGCTTGTTCAGCGGAAGCCAGTACATGAACGCCAAGCCCACAACAATCAGTCGGATGCCGTTGGCTGCCATACCGCGAATCTTCTCGCTCACTTCCTTCTTGCTGCAGATGAGTTGTCCGCACAGGAAACCAAGCATCGTGTGGGCGATGGCCGAGATGGTGCTCACGAGGCCCTCAGGATCGACAGGACTTTTGTGATAGAGGTGTTCATAACCGAAGAGTTTCAAATCGACCTGTGCCAATATGTTCGTTGCCGAGTCTTGAGCGTAGCCGTTTCCCATGATGATGATGAACGTGTAGATCAAGAGCAGCACGGCGATGACGGGGATGGTATATTTGTGCTTCACCGTGATGGCGAAGAGCGATACAGCCAGGTAGCAGAGGCCGATGCGTTGCATGACCGCCCATATCCTCAGATGTCCGAAGCAAAGCAGATCGCCCTCAATGGCGTGGTCGAACCAGTTGATGCCAAGTCCGATGAGGAACAGCAGTATGCCACGCTTGAAGATTTTCCTCAACACCTCGGGCGTTGCTTGGAACTGCGTCTTCTTCAGCGACAGATAGGTGGAGATACCCATCATGAAGAGGAAGAAGGGGAATACAAGGTCACAAACGGTCATACCGTTCCACTTCACGTGTTGCAGTTGGCTGAACGATTCGTTGTAGCCGTTGTTCACCAATATCATCATCGCCACCGTGAGTCCACGCATCACGTCGAGCGACATCAATCTTTTACTTTTTTGTTCCTCTGCCATATTACAATTTACAATTTGCCGATTTACAATGTACAATTTATTTTACGATTTTACTATTTCACGGGCATTTGTCCATTTAACTTCCCTTTAAGCCCTCATTCCCGACGTTCGGTCGCCTACCCGTAGCCTTTCACTCCCCCTTATACCCTTTAGGCTTTCTACTCCCCTCGCCCTTTGGAAAGGCTACGGGTAGGCGAGCCTTGCTCGGGAATGAGGGGTCGGGGGTGAGGCTTTCACTGCAGGTATTTCTCACAAATCTCTCTTGCCACCTCCACCGCTTCACCCTCAGGTTTCGAGGAGTAGGGATTGTGCTGCAGCGTCCAAGGCTCCTCTTGGGCATACCAGTCGATTTTCACGTCCTGCTCGAGTGCGAGCGCGAAGAGTTCATCGGTGGTCAACCCCTTGTATTTGCCACTTCCCAGCTTCTCGATGTCGGGTTTCGATTTTGCCACCATCTGGTCGCTCAGCGCCTTGAAATAGGTCGCCCAACGCTGGTAGTAGAAGTCCTTCAGGATGCCCTGCCACTCCTTGTGGGCATAGTCGCGCAATCCACCCTTGTCGGCACATACGCGGTTGCCCCAGGTGGTGATCTGCACACGGGCGTTCCACTCGTAGAGGTCCTTCTCCTCAGGTGTGTTGCCCAGCGAACGAGCCTGCTCAATCCAACGACCAACACGGAATTCCGAACGAGTGCCGAGCAGCTTGTCCTGGGCGAGAATCATCTCGAGGAACCGCTCTGAATCACGGCGGAAAGGCTCGCGGCGGAAAGCTTTATAGTCGGCCATCGTCTGCTGGTATTGCACGCGCCCCTGATCGGCCAGCGCCTGTCGTACAATGTCCACGAGGTCGTATTCATAGTTGTTGTTGCCACGATATTTCTGAGCCACACTGGCGAACATCAAGGCAGCACGCCGAGTGTCGTCAGGGTCGTAATAGTTCGACATCTTCGACCACGAACTCACTTGGTAGTTGTTCTGCGATGGACGTCCACAGAAGATGCTCTCGTGAGGCCCCTGCTGGTTGTTGCCCGCCGGACAGTTGTAGATCGAATTGGCCAGAATCATCCACGCCTCCTCAATCGCCGGGTCGCTCACCCCATATCGCGCCCTGCAGTAGCCACGCAGCCATTTTTCTTTAAAAGAAGCCCCCTTAAATTGTGAATTATGAATTGTGAATTCTGAATTGTCAATTGTCAATTGTGAATTGTTCACCCACGCCAGCTCGCTCATCAACTCAAACATCACGGGATTGTTCTCCGAGCCCTCCATAGTGAAGCCGATGCCTCGCAGGTGTTCAGTGTTCGCCGAAGGCTTCAGCGCCTGCGCCCAGTTGTTCAGCAATTGATCCATACGCCCGTGCAAACCGATGTTCCCACCGAAGTTCTCGAGCATGCAGAACAGCCATTCGTGTTTCCCATATCCGCGGTCGTCCTGGAAGATGGAGGCGATACCCCATTTCGGTCGACATTCCGAGAACAGGTCAAGGATAAGCAGATCACCCGTCTGCAGATTGTCAATCATCTTCTCGCGTGGATTCTCCTGCCACCCTTGCACCACCCACGTGGCTTTCGGGTTCACCAGCTTCATCTCGTGCATGATGGCCTTGCCCGAGGCGTCGAGGTCCACGCTATCGGTCTTTCCACCCTCGTGGAAGGGGTCCATCGAATAGTAGTCGGCACGACCGAAGAGGTTTGTGAGTTCGTTGTAATACAAGGTCGCAATCTCATGGAAACGCTCATCGGTGGGTTGCAGGAAAGCCGGACGCGTGTAGCCGTTCCACAGACCTCCCTCCGCCACGTTCAACCCCAGTTTCTCGCGGGCGTTGCTGGGCACCATTCCGCTGTAGCCAGGCAGCACGGGGTGCATGCCCCACTGCTTCATACGGTTCAGAATCTTCTTCTGCAACACCTCCTGTTGTGCATACCACGAATCGGGTAGCGGACCACCCCAACCCTCCAGGTTGTTCATCTCCCACCAAGCCAGGAACGCAGGACCCGCGATGAACTGGTTCACCTCCTCCTTCGTGTAGCCGAGCTTCAGCAGCATGTTCCTCCACACGCATTCCTCGCCCACCACCGCCAAGGGCAGGTTCACGCCGTGCAGCGCCATCCAGTCAATCTCCTGTTCCCAGCGTTTCCAATCCCAGAAAGCCATAGAGTAGGAGAACGTGCAGTAGTTGAAGTCGTAGCGCAGTGTGAGGGATGTCTCGTGCCGCTCAGGCTTCTGAATGGCAGGCAGTTTCGCCGGCAAAGTCGCCTTCGGGTTGTTCCACGCGATGTGAATGCCACAGTAGTGTTTCAGATACCAGTTCACGCCCGTGGCGATGCTCACCCACGAGTTGCCTTTCACGACCACTTTTCCTCCCTGCCCCGACAGCTCGAAAAAGTCCTTTTGGGTGTCCCCCTTGTTCTTCGACTCGCTCAGCACAATCTTGAATTTCTTCGATGCGCCGCGGTCAATGCGTTCCAGCATGTCAGTCACAGGGTTGGCAGTAGCCGTGAAGGCCATGAGCCAGAAAACGATGCTAAGAATGTTTCTCATGCGATTGTATGTTTTTATTTTTTGCAAAGATAGTGCAAAAAATCGATTTAGCGAAGAGAATACAAATATATTTGCATTCTTGAGCGTGAGATTTTTATCTAAATCGAGCACAATGCCAAATAAAATCGCTTTTATTTTTATTGTTGAGATGCAGCCTATCTTCGACCGAAGGTCAAAGGTAGTGTGAAATTCTGCGAAGCCAAAGATACTATTTAGTAAACAAAAAACCAAATTAAATGAGATTTTTTAGGATTGATGCGACAGATTTTGAGGGGTCGAATCGGTTTTGTCGCAATATTGGCCCTCTGTCGCAACAACCCGGAGCGAAAAACATGAAAATCCATTGTGCCTGCTGAAATTCATCATAATTTTGCAATGTCAAAAGTCGATAACGGACCTCAAAAACCCGAACGACCTACATCAAAAAGTGAGAAAATAAATAAAGTATAATATAAAAAAATCAACAATCATGACAACAAAAAGTTTATTGGTAAAGTCGATGTTCATGAACATCCTAACCGCAAGTCTTTTCACAGTAGCTATGACAGCTTGTAACGACGAAGTCGAAATGGACCAGGCAACTGCCACCGAGCAGGATTTTGACTGCAGAACCCGTGCCATTGTAGATGGTAAGGGACTCAGGTATAACATTAACGAAGATCTTGGAGTTTGCAATCCGACCTTCAACCACGAGAACTGGCGTCAGCACAATGCCATTTACATGTGCTACAGCGACGCTTCAGAGATTGATGAGACCATCAAGGACAGCGAAGGTCGCAAGGGCTACCGACTCGAGATTTTACCTTGGGGTAAGGACGAGGGGGGATCTCTTTCGTGTGCATCGAACCTTCCCAATAAATTCTGTGACGACATAACACCTGAAAATGGATGGGAGCTCGTGGCCAACTTCTGTGGCGACTTCCACAATCCCAATGCCAACTACTTCGTGCTCTACAACAAGTACATGGGCAAGTTGCGCTACTTCTACTTCATTCCAAGAAACGCCCAAAACAGTCAGGCAAACGATCACAACTGGGAGATCCAAATGCAGGACGGTGTTGCCGAGCACTCCGTATTCGGCTATGCTGCACCAATGGATGTTAAAATGACAAATCCAAAGGCCATCGATGCTGAACTGGGTGGATACTGGACACAGTTCGTGACTCCTTGGACTTCGACAGCCAACAGTCTTGGACAGCAGAAGGTGAAGGAGGGATGGTATGCATTCGACGTGGACCTCTCTGTATATCGCGGCGAAAACAACCGCATCAAGTCGAGCGACATGATGAAGACCTCTATTTGCGGCTATACGACAAGCAATGTTGATCTGTTTGGCAAACTGAATGCTGATATCACCGGCGACATAAAACTGGAGAAGTGCTGCGTGAACACGACGAGCGGCGTGTTCGGTCCCCTGGAGGACGTGCTGGGACAGGTGAAGGGCATCAAGGACTTCATCGGCGGTGCCAAGGAAGTGTATAGTAACCTGATGAGCGGCGACATCTTGGGTGCCATCGAGGGCGGCATCAACGTGGCCAAGCAGGGTTGTGATCTCGTGGGCATCGATTATGGTGCAGAGAAGACTGGTTTCGACGGCTACAAGGGCGACGTGAATTTGAAACTCAACGGAACCATCAATATGGCTGGCAGAATCAACACCGAATTCAACATCAACGGTATTTCCAACACCGTGCAGGCCATGAACTACTTCGACTTCGCAAACTCAACCGTAGGTCAGGGCGTATGGAACCTCGAGACATCGCCAGTGGTTTACCACACAAACGCAACTGTCTTATGGGATCAAAAGTATATCGCTTGTAACACTCTCATCCGCTTTAAAAAGCAGAGCCCATTCGGTGGAAACGCAGGTGATGAATATGCAAAACCTTGTCGCGGATCGGTTTGCTACTTCGACCCCAGCAGCATCAAACTGGCCCTGAACCCCAACGTATTCACCCCCGAGGAGATTGCCTCTGCTAAGGTCTATGCCGTCTGCGGTGTTCGCAAAGATGCCAAGTTCGGCAGCACAGAGGCCTACCGTGCAGCCCTGGGTCTCAATAAGAGCCAGTTCAACAACTCCTACATCGAATATGCCAACCGCCCGTTATTTGAGGCTCCGTTCGATGCCTACAGCAGCCAAAAGAACGACATGGGTATGAAGATCGGTGCCAAGTTCAATGCCGAAACTTACAATGGACACCAGTATGGTGTGTTCGGTCGCGGCGATGCCGACTATCTGGTAGAGCCCCAAGCCCTTGGGGGATACAATGATCCAAATATGCTGCCCGCCTACGAGGTGACAGTGACAGTGATGGTTGAGCACAACGGCAAGCCCATTGTTTACAGCCGCACCTACCTGCCCGAGTACAAGGAGATGCCCATCGAGCAGATGCCACAGATCACTGACAGTTACATCGAGCAGAACCTGCCCGCTAACTACGTGCCCGAACTCTATGCACAGCAGATGGCTCACGTCAAGGACATCCGCGACTGGACCCGCCGCACCTTGATACCTACTGGTGGAACACCTTGCCACATGGAGGCAAAAAGAAAATGTACAAAGGGCGCTGATACATGGTATGTGGATGACAACGAGTGTTATGTAAGCGAGAAGGAGTCATACGCCGCACTCTTCGACAACGACCTCTCTAACCGCTGGGTGGCTGCCTGGGATAATGTTTACTTCGTGTACGATAGATGGCTTACGGATGACGATATATTCTGTTCAGGCAGAGCCGTATGCGACGGTGTATGGAAGAACCAGCCCTGCTGGTGGGTAGAGTTCAAGAGTAACCTCCCGATCAGCCCCCGCAGCTACACCCTCATCTCAGCCAACGACGCCGGCAAGTACCCGCAGTGCAATCCTCAGTGCTGGATCCTCTACGGCAAGAAGAAGGAGAGCGACCCCTGGACCATGCTTGGAATGTCGAGTTACAACAACCAGCCTGAGGACATGCTGCCAAAAGCCAATAGCCAGCCTACCCACGAACTCCCGTTCCGTTTCAACAAGTGCGAAGACATGCAGTACTTCCGCTTCGAGATTCAGAATACCGACAAGACCAACCACCTGCAGCGCCTCGGTGAGATCCGCTTCAACTACGACGACTAATCCCGCACCCCTCTCTCACAGAAGAAAGCTTCCCCCCAAAAGGGAAGCTTTTTCTTGTTTTTTAAGTTGGTAAGTTGGTAAGATTAAAACCTTAGAGGTAAGAAGCAAGAGGTAAGAAGCAAGATCAATTTACAATTTGACGATTTCTTTTAGTCGCTTTGCTTTGTAAAAGCGCGTAGCGAGTCCGATTTGACAATTGATTTTCCTATTTAGCTATTTACAAAACTCCCCTCCCTACTTGGGGAGGGGTCGGGGGTGAGGCTTTTCCATTTAGCTTGCAAAGCAAGCGGTTACGCCAAGGCTGGTGGCGATAGCGGTCAAAATCGCAATGACAGTTTGAATGACAAACTTCCACTTTTCTTTATTGTTCATAAGCATTAGTTTTTTCAGACCCCCTCACTCCCCCTGTTTAGGGGGAAGACTCTGCAAGAGAGCTTGGGAGTCGGTGGTTAATAGATTAGTTATTAGGAGCCCCCTCCCGTCCTCCCCCAGAAGGGTGAGGCCTCCATTTTACTTGGGTTTCTAAACATCCCCTCTACGAGAGGGGCTTGGGGAGGCTTTTTCCCCCCGTAAAAGCCCCCCTAAACAGGGGGGACTGGGGGGTCTTTTACGGATTGCTGGGCTCCTGCTCAGCATCCTCCTTCGGCAACAAGTCCTTCACATTGCGTACGGTGACGTTGTTCAGGAACTGACGGTTGCGCTTCTGGGTTGCCACGTCCACGGTGTACTCAGGCTGGAACAGCACGCGGCTGCCCACGATGTTCTTGGTGGCCGAGAAGTCCTCCTCACGCAAGGCACCCTTGGTCTTCAACCCGATCTTGAAGGCTCCGAAGCCGTCGAGCTTCACGCGGCGAGAGGCATTCAGGTGGCGATTCATCACGTTCACTAGCTCGATGAGCACGGCACTCACATCAGAATACTTCACCGATACGTTCTCCTCGATCTCCATGGCCATCTCCTTCAACCCGATGGTGTCGGTGTGGATGGCGCGTGCGAAATACTGACCTGAGGTCAACGAATTCTCGCGGTTGTCCTTGTAGACACGATACAATACTGCCATAAAATTCTCCTTTCGTTTCATTTTAGAGGTAAGAAGTAAGAGGTAAGAGGTAAGAGAATAGCCTGCATGCTTGGCATTTGTCTCCCCTCGCCCTTTGGAGAGGGGTCGGGGGTGAGGCTCTTCATCCTTCATCCCTATTCCTTCATCCTCATTGGTGATTAATTTAGTTAGTTACTCTCTAGTTTTTAGAGGTGAGAGGGGCGGATTATTGAACATTGACCATTGAACATTGACCATTCTTGCCGGCGCCCATAGCTAAAATGTCATTGTCAATTAATCCTTATTCCTTCATCCTTATTCCTTCTTCCTTTTTTCACACTACAATGTTACGGCAAATCGAGCGCAGAAGAGGCCGGCTTTCTTCTTATGCCGAGATGGAGTAACATCGCTGATGTTTACATCAGCAAAGGTACAAAAAAGATTTCAAACTACCAAATTTCATGGTAAAAAATCTTTACATCCTTTTCAAGAAAAATGCTTATCTTATATCTCTTATCTTTATATCTGTAAAAGACCACAAATAACGCCGTTATTGTGGGCTTTTAGCCCGCTCATTGCACTGCTTTGACGGTGTCATTTCATAGCCGTCGAAACTGCTCACGTTGACCTTTTGTCTTCTTCCGTCACGACTCGGCAAACTGAAAACAAGTTTTCTTCTGCTCTCGCTGCTCCGTCAGTTCGGGATAGTTAGAATGTGATTCTGCTCTCCTCTCACTAACGCGCAGTTTTGACCGCCTCATTGCATAGCTGTTGCCCTTCCAACTTAATTACAGAACCTGATGATCCATTCCTTAAAGAATGGGTCTTCTATCTCATAGTCATTCACACGTATGACATATCCTGCCTTCATCAATCTCTTGATTCCGCTGAACGATGTACTGGTGGCCACTTGGCGATTCTGTAAGGGGTTGAAACCTTTACTCAAACTAATCATAATGGAGCGATCTGTACGGTTAAAGTTCAACCAAAGACGTTCGAAATCCAAATCATGCGTTCGTACTATCTTGCTGATGGCTTCCCACACAACCCCATCTGTGAGGTTTTCATAAGTCATCATGTCCCAAACTTGGGCAGACAGCTGCTGGGTATAGTAGGGATGAAGACTGGTAAAGTCCAATATCTCCTCTACAATACCATTCAAATCTTTTTCCCCTTTTGATGGCAGACGAGCAGAAACATATTCTTTGAAGTCATCATACGGAATCTTGTCAAGATGCATCAGCTTTCCGAAATGATAAAAGGGCGACTTCTTCCGTTCGAATATCTCTGCCATCATTGATTCCTGACTTCCTAAAAGAACATAATTTAGATGCTCCTGTTCCTGCATGATGGAACGCAGTTGTTTGTCCAACCCTGTACGGATGTTCAGAATCTCTTGGAATTCATCAAGCACCACGATCAGCCTTTTATTCTCCGTGCTCACTTTTTCTATCAAGGACATTGCATCCTCCAACAACACCATGCTGTTTATCACGGGTTGGAAAGAAACATCAACACCATTAGTCACAGGATTAGTCGAGACCGTGGGCACAATTCTAAAATGAGACATCAAGTGTTTGATGCGCTCCATTGGATATAAACGGAACAACTCGCGTAAAAGCTTAGAAGCAAAATCATCAACACTCAGCATATTCTGCATGTTAAGAGATATGCATGGACGCCCGGAGGCTTTGACAGCCTTGGCTACAAGGCTTGACTTACCAAACCTTCTGGGACTAATCAGTATCAAATGGTTTTCACTATTCAGTGTCCACTGAACCTCTTTCAACTCATCGTTTCTATCGGTGAAAAACTCGTCGTCAACAAGTACGCCAAACTTAAATGGATTCATATTCTCTCATTTTACATCATTAATGCCGCAAATATACAACTTTTATCTGACACTCACAAATGAATTGAAAACTTTATGCGAAAAATTTCGCAACGAAAAATTTCGCAACACATGTCGGGGCCATCTTTGAACTTGTCAAAGCTATGCAATGAGGCGGTCAAAGATGCGAGTTAGTGAGAGGAAAGCAGAATTATATTATAGCTATCCCGAACTGACGGAGCAGCGAGAGCAGAAGAAAACTTGTTTTCAGTTTGCCGAGTCGTAACGGAAGAAGACAAAGGTCAACGTGAGCATTCATTCCCGAGCAAGCTCGCCTACCCGTAGCCTTTCCTTCTAACTTCTTCTAACTGCTTCTAACTCCCTTTAATAGAAGCCACTGACTCGCGAGAGTGCGGTGGCTTTTTATCTTTTATCTATTATCTATTATCTATTATCTCAATATCTAAGGCTTTGCCTTCTAACTCCTTTTTAATTGTTCATTTTTGATTCGTTCTCCTATTTTTTTTGTACCTTTGCATGTCGAATAAACTAAACTATGACGCGGACGTAGGTTTGCGAATGGGAGAATCGGGAAAGGAATGGCATATTTAGGTGAATTGATCTCTTTGGGAGTGGCTTTCTTGTGGACGATATCGGCATTGTCGGGCGAGGTGGCCAGCAGGCGCTTGGGTGTTTTCGTGATGAACGTCTGGCGCATGGCGTTTGCTTTGTGTTTCTCGGCGTTGCTGATAGGCTTCGGGACGGGTTGGTTCTTTCCTGCTTATGCCAGTGGGGAGGCGTGGTTCTGGCTGCTGCTGAGCGGTGTGGTGGGCTATTTCTTCGGCGACTGGTGCCTGTTCAACAGCTATCTGACCATCGGTTCGCGCTACGGACAATTGTTCATGACGTTGGCACCGGCTTTCGCGGCATTCTCGGCTTGGACGATGCTGGGGCAGACGCTGAGTTGGCAAAGTCTGCTGGCAATGGCGGTCACGTTGACTGGTATCGCCATCTCGGTGCTGGGACGTGGTGAGGGGCACAAGCTCACGTTGGACCTGCCCGCAAAGGGAGTGCTCTTCGGACTTGGTGCGGCTTTGGGACAGGGCGTCGGATTGGTGCTCAGCAAGATTGGATTGGATTGCTACGAGGCCTGCGTGCCCAGCGACTTGTTGCCACAGATGGAGAACTACCTGCCTTTCGGCAGCAATATGATTCGTTGTGTGGCGGGTTTGGTTTGTTATTCGTTATGGTTGATGGCGATGAACCTGCGGCGTCCGAAGGAGGAACGGCAGACATTGCGTGCCAGCTTGTCGAACAGGAAGGGATTCCTGGCGATGCTGGTGCTGGTGGTGAGCGGTCCGTTCCTGGGTGTGGGATTCTCGCTGATGGCCCTTCGATACACGGCTGCCGGCATTGCCTCGACACTGATGGCCACGACGCCCATCATCATCCTGCTGCCCTCGCGATGGCTTTTTGGCCAACGCATCACCGTTCGCGCCGTCCTGGGTGCGGTGATCTCAGTGGTGGGCGTGTCGTTGTTCTTCCTTTGAAACGGTTTGCAAAGATAATGTAAAAATGTCGCCATCTGCGTTAATGTTCGCAAATGGTGGGGCAAGTTTCGATGTTTTTTTGTACTTTTGAAGATTAAATGTAAACAAGATACTATGAACATTGATAACATCAAGGATATCGTGATGCGTCAACCAGGGCTTTCGAACGCGCTGGGGATGGAGTTCCTTTCCACCCCCGAGCCCGACACGTGTATGGCGCGAATGCATGTGGACGAACGTAACAGGCAGCCGTTTGGCTTCCTCAGTGGCGGTGCTTCGTTGGCATTGGCGGAGAATCTGGCTGGAGTGGGCTCGATGGCCCTCTGTCCGGGCAAGATCAGCGTGGGCATCAACGTGAGCGGCAGTCATGTGAAGGCGGTGCTGGAGGGCTGTACGGTGACGGCCATCGCGCGGTTGCTGCACAAAGGTCGCACGCTGCACCAATGGCACATCGAGATCAAGAACGAGGAGGGTGAACTGATTTCGACCGTGCAAGTGACGAATTATGTGGTGGCGGGGAGAAAGGAAAGCCTAAAGGGAGTAAAGGGGAGTGAATAGTGAAAGCCTAATTGACAATTGACAATTGACAATTAAAACTACATTTGAATGTCGGCTGCACAAAATTGTAAATTGTAATTTGTAAATTGTAAATTGAATGAACTCTTTTGCCTGCTATAGGATGCCATACGCTGAGGAGTACGTGCGTGTGGAGCAATTGGATGGCGAGCCTTGCCGATTGGCATCGGCGATGGACTTGGAAGGCCGCGAGGGGTTTGTTTTCGCTCCCTTCGTGGTGACTGACGACTGTCCGTTGCTGCTCATTCGACCCGACAGGGTGACTTGCGTCAAAGTGATGAAGGATGAAGGAAGAAGGATGAAGGATGATGGAAAGGGGATGAAGGATGATGGAAGGGGGATGAAGGATGAAGGAAGAAGGATGAAGGAGGATGAATCAATGTTCAATCTTCAATCATCAACGTTCAATGTTCAACGTTCAATGCACGACCGTGCTGTTTATCACCAATGCTTCGAGATGTTCCACCACGAGTTGCAGGAAGGTCGGTTCAGGAAGATTGTGTTGGCACGACAGAGCAAGGACGAGATTGAGGACGACATCGATGCCGAACAGTTGTTCCTGCGTGCCTGCCAATCCTATCCGCGCATGTTCGTGGCGTTGGTGAGCACACGGGAGAGTGGCACGTGGCTGATGGCGACGCCCGAGGTGTTGCTGCAGGATGCCGGAGGGCTCTATTCCACGATGGCGCTGGCGGGTACGATGGTGCTGCGCGGTCGGCATCTGAAATTCGACACGCCCCTGCAAACGGCCGATGGAGGAATAAGATGGTCGGACAAGAACATCGAAGAACAACGGTTGGTGGCCACCTACATCTATGAACGGCTGGAAAGCCTGGCGCTCAACATCGAGGAACAAGGACCTCGAACGGTGCGTGCGGGCAACCTTGCGCATCTCAGAAGCGATTTCCGATTCACCCTCCGCGAAGGGAAAGGAGTGGGGGCGGTGTTGGAAGCCCTTCATCCCACACCAGCCGTCTGTGGTATTCCGAAAGGCGAGGCGATGGACTTCATTCTTGCCAACGAATCGGCTCCACGCCGCTATTACAGTGGCTATTGCGGTCCGTTGAACCTCGCGGTGGAGGCCCAGGACGAGCGGAGCACATCGCTCTTCGTGTCGCTCAGATGCATGCAGATGGATGGTCGCACGTGCATGTTGCATGCGGGCGGAGGACTGCTGAAGGAGAGCAGTGAGCAATTGGAATGGGATGAGACGGAGGCGAAGATGCAGACAATGAGAAATCTATATTAGCCCCCTCCAAGCCATTCCCGAGTAAGACTCGCCTACCCGTAGCCTTTCCCCCAAAGGGGGGAGGGGTGAAGGAATAGGGATGAAGGAATAGGGATGAAGGATGAATATATTATTATTAGATGAGTTATAGTAGTAAACAGAATGTAAATACGTTGACGGCGTTGCTGGTGGCGGCTGGTGTGAGACAGGCGGTGGTGTGTCCTGGCTCGCGCAATGCACCCATCGTGCACAACCTGAACGAATGTCCCGACATCATGTGCCACCCAGTGACCGATGAGCGGTGTGCGGGCTTCTATGCCTTGGGGATGGCCCTGAGTGAGGGGGAGCTTGTGGCGGTGTGTGTCACCAGTGGAACGGCGTTGTTGAACTTGGCTCCTGCCGTTGCCGAGGCCTACTATCAGCATGTGCCGTTGGTGGTGATCTCAGCCGATAGACCTCCACAATGGATTGACCAACTCGATGGGCAGACATTGCCGCAGGTGGGTGCGCTGGGGCGTTTCGTGGCGCGTAGTGTGAGCATTCCGGAGGTGACAGATGCGGAGAGCCAGTGGTATTGCAGTCGGCTGATTCGTGAGACGTTGCTCGAGGCGACAAACAAAGGTGGATGCCCGGTGCATATCAACGTGCCCCTCACGGAGCCTCTGTATCAGTTCGATGTGGAGCAGCTTCCGCGTTTGGAAGCCATCAGTCGGCATCGTGGGACAATAGATCATCTGGACATCGAGGACAGTGGTTTGCGTGCCGATTTCTGGTCGGCCAAGCGCCCGATGATAGTGATGGGTCAGAACCGTGAGGGCATCATGCTGGACGAGGAGATGCAGCATCTGATGAAGCATGCGGTGGTGCTCTACGAACCGTTGGGTAGCGAGATGGGTGCCAACCATTTCGATGAGGTACTCGTTGCGCTGGGCGACGATGAGAACTTGATGCCCGACTTCGTGCTCTATGGCGGAATGGTGGTGAGCAAACGGCTGAAGCAGTTCTTGCGCAAAGCCAACAAAGCCAACTTCTGGGAGATATCGCCCGATGGACGGTTGCACGATACGTTCATGCACGCGAAGGGCGTGTTGGAAGGTGGTCACGCTGACGTGCTGTTGTGGTTGGAGGAGTTGGTGGCTGACACGAAGACGTATGAGGAATGCTACGAAAGGGATTTCGGGGAATTGGCTGACACGTCGGCGTTTGTCACCCGATGGCAACAGGAGTTGGAGAAGGCATCGATGAAGGTTCGGAACGCCAATCCACCCTATTCGCAGATGGCTGCCGTGAAGGCTTTGGAGGACCTGTTGGGGAATCGGGGCATCACGCATTATGCGAACAGCATGTCCGTTCGACTTGCCAACCTCTTCGCCCGCCATTATGTCTATTGCAACCGCGGGGTGAATGGCATCGAGGGCTCTCTCTCCACAGCGGCTGGATTCTCGTTGATGTGTGAGGATAAGGTGTTCTGCGTCATCGGCGACTTGAGTTTCTTCTACGATTCGAATGGCCTGTGGCAGGATGAGTTGCGCGACAACCTTCGTATCTTGTTGCTGAACAACGGTGGCGGTGGAATCTTCGAGAAGTTCGAGGGCTTGAATGGTAGTGCCGCCCGCGAGCGTTTTGTGATGGCGAAACATCATGCTACGGCAGCAGGAATCTGCGAGAGTTATGGCGTTCAACATCGTGCCGCCCACAACATGGAGGAGATGAAAGAAGGCATCGACTGGTTGGTGAACGGGGAGGTGGCTGAACGACGTCCGTTGGTCCTCGAGGTGTTCACGGATTCGGAGGAGGATGAGCGCTCACTGCGTGAGCAATTATGAATTATGAATTCGTAAATAAAATATGGAAAGAAACTGGAAAAAGATAGAAGGATTCGACTTCAAGGAGATTCTTTTTGAAGAGTATCATCACATCGCGAAGATTACCATCAATCGCGAACGGTATCGTAATGCGTTCACACCGCTGACCACATGGGAGATGTCGCAGGCGTTCACCTATTGCCGCGACTGCCTGGACATTCGTGTGGTGCTGTTGACGGGTGCGGGAGATGTTGCGTTCTGTGCTGGTGGCGACATGCACGTGAAAGGTCATGGAGGCTACATCGATGAGCAGGGTGTGCCGCGTCTGAGTGTGCTCGATGTGCAGATGCAGATACGTCGTTTGCCGAAACCTGTCATTGCGATGGTGAACGGATATGCCATCGGAGGCGGTCATGTGTTGCATGTGGTGTGCGACCTGACTATCTGCTCTGAGAATGCCATCTTTGGACAGACAGGACCCAAGGTGGGTTCGTTCGATGCGGGCTTCGGTTCGAGCTATCTGGCTCGGATTGTGGGGCAGAAGAAGGCGCGTGAGATTTGGTTTCTGTGCCGTCAGTACAGCGCTGAGGAGGCGCTGCAGATGGGGCTCGTGAACAAGGTGGTGCCACTCGAACGACTCGAGGACGAGTGTGTGGAGTGGGCGGAAACGATGATGGAACGCTCACCTTTGGCACTCCGTATGATCAAGGCGGGCTTGAATGCCGAACTGGATGGTCAAGCGGGCATTCAGGAGTTGGCTGGCGATGCAACACTCTTGTATTATTGTCTGGACGAGGCTCAGGAGGGTGGCAAGGCGTTCCTTGAAAAACGCAAACCTGACTTTGACAAATATCCGAAGTTCCCCTAGTGCGGTGCACTATGAATTATGAACTATGAATTATGAATTGTGAAATATCGTGCAAACCGAATGCAATAAAACTTGGTTTTAATTGCTGAGGTGCAGCCGATATTCAAACGTAGTTTAATTGTGAATTGTCAATTGTCAATTGTGAATTATAAATTAACCAAGCGGGTGTTTCATTTCCGCCGTCCTGCTGGTACGTCGCGAGGTGTCTATCTGACGCGCACCAGTTGGTTTGTGACGTTGAGGTCGCAGACGGATGGAAGGGTAGGCGTGGGCGAGTGTGCTCCCTTACCCGATTTGTCGTGCGATGCTTTGCCAGACGAGGAATACGAGCGGGTGTTGACGGCGATGTGTGAGCGTTGCTGTGCATCGGGAGAGATTCCTTACGATACGTTGCGTCCTTATCCCTCAATGCTTTTCGGTTTGGAGACGGCATTCGCTGATTTGTATGGTTTGCCTCCGTTTGATGGCGCTACGGCATTCTCGCGTGGCGAGGTCGGCATTCCTATCAACGGCTTGGTGTGGATGGGTACGTTCGAGGAGATGTACGGGCGCATTGAAGAAAAGCTGGAGGCTGGTTTCCATTGCGTGAAGTTGAAGATTGGCGCCATTGACTGGGCGCAGGAACGCGAGTTGATTCGTTTCGTTCGTCAGCATTTCAAACGTGAGGAGATTGAGTTGCGTTTGGATGCGAATGGTGGTTTCGGTGTGGATGTGGCGATGAACCGTTTGGAGGAGTTGGCGAACTACGACATCCACTCGATAGAGCAGCCGATTGCCACGAAACAATGGGAGGTGCTTCGTGCATTGTGCGATGCTGGTTTGGTTCCGATTGCTTTGGACGAGGAGTTGATTGGCGTGAACGATGTGGCGGAAAAGGAACGTTTGCTGGATGCCATCCATCCTCAATATATCATCTTGAAACCCTCGTTGCATGGCGGCATGCGTGGTTGCAGGGAATGGATTGAGTTGGCGCGTGAACGTGGCATTGGTTCGTGGATGACCTCCGCATTGGAGAGCAATGTGGGATTGCGCTCGATAGGTCTCTTTGCCGCCCAAGTGTATGGCGACCACCCCGAACTTTGTCAAGGTCTCGGCACCGGCCAACTGTTCACGGACAACATCCCAATGAACCTGCAGATTCGTGGGGAAAGGCTCTATTATAAGGGTTTATAGGGCTTAAAGAGGAGTGGAGGGGCTTAAAGGGTATATATTCTACGTTTTTAATACATATTATCCGATTTGGATAATCTTTTTTGGATAATTAATCTTAAATTTCACAAGTTTGTGATTCACAAGTTTGTGAAATAACATTCTATTTACTCCCAAACTCATAAACTTAGAAACTCATCAACTTAAAAACTCACCAACTTACAAACTCAAAACCGCATGTGCAGCTGCAGATGCAAGTCGGTTTGCGATGAATGATTGATTTGTTGTAGCGAACTACTGATGTGATTGCGGTCGAAATAGCTGTTGGTGGCGAGTTTCGCTCTGAGGAAGATGTTCTTGGAGAGTTTGACATCAGCGAAGAAGGTGTATCGGATGCCGTGTCCATAGAGCATAGGAGCGGAAAAAGTGAATCTCATGTCGGGCTCTTGCAGATAGAGACGACTGTCGTAGTCGGTGGTATTGAAATAGGCGATTCCCGCGTTGAGGGTGGCACGTTGGAACTGATAGGCGACGTTCTGGCTAAGGAGTATTCCAAAGGAACTTTGTGGGGTGTAAGCTTGAACGGCGTGGATCTGCGTTTTGAAATTCCACGGAGCCGCGTTGATGGCCAATTGCAGTCGTGCGCGGTGTTCGGTATGTGTGTCGAGGGCATTCTTGTCCTCGTTGTTTTTTTCGCGAATATGAAACCGATAGCGTGCAGAGATGCGCAGATTTTCCCGTTGGTAGAGTGCCGAGAAATGAGCATCGAAAGCGTGGGAGGGGAAATCAACCTGATAGCGTGCCCACGGGAAATAAGTGTAGTCGGCATAAGCCATGAGGGTGAGCTGGCGAGAGGCGTTCCATTTGGCTCCCAAATAAACTCCGCTTTCGTTTTGTATGTTGGTACCTTCGCTGAACGATTGTGCGTGAAGGGCGATGTATCGATAGCTGTAGAAGCGTTGGAGGACCATCAGCGTCAGGTCGTTCTGCGTGAAGGAAAGCATGTTGAGCGTTGCCAAAGCGATGTTGCTTTCGGAAGTACCAGAAGCAGGACTGATGGCTGTTTCTCCGCTGAGACTTAATTTCCTTCCACGATATCGATAACCGATGCTGGCGTTGCGATAATGGGAACCTTGCGCCTGGTATCTTCGGAACAAAGTGGCTGTGTCGGGTCGTAGCGGTTTGGAAAACTGACCATAGAGAGCGTTGAGGGAGGCACTGAATCGATTTTGATGAAACACCAGATTGCCGCCAGCGATGAATTCCGAAGCATTGTGTTTGCGTTCCATCTCCGAGGGTGTGCGATGATAGCCAGTCTTGAGCAACGTCCTGATGGTTGCTTGCATGCTTCCATCGTCCATCGCGATGCTGTCCATTGTGGCATCGATGTTTCGATAGGAGATGAAACCAGTCATATCGAAGTGGCGCGAGAGGGCCACTGTGGTTCCTACACCTTGCAGGTAATCGGCTTCCATACGTGAGGAATGGCCGCGTAGGTTGGTATCGGTTCGTCCCAAGTGGGCGAGTGTCATCAGTTTTCCGAAAGCAAAATCACCGCCCATGATGAGACCCTGTCCCATACGAAGCCGGTAGCGTCCCACAACGAGGTTCTTCACGCTTCCCAACTTCTTCGCCTGGATGTATGCCGAATAATAGTCGTATCCCCATCCGTTGCGATTGGCAAAGAATGGCTCGCCAGCGTCTTGCGAAGCAACGAACCCAGCCTTGAGATGAGGTCCTACGTTGAGCGTATATCGCAATGAATGGCGATAGGGGTAGCCAAGATAGCCGTTCTTGTCGCCCTGTCGTTCGTAGAAAGGAATGCTTCCCGTCAGGGTGAGTTGGCTTTTGGGTTTGGGATGATAGGTGTTGGGCGCCTCACCAATATAAACAAACTGATGCAGCAGTTTGCGGGTCGGCATTTCAATCGACTCTATCATGGCGAGTTCGGCCATGCTACGCAGAGGAGCATAGCGGTAGATGTATTCGCAGATGTCTTCGATTTGTTGTTCGGAAAGGAAAGGAAGTTGCGCCAAATCCTCACGAGTGGCGGTGTTCAGGTTGATTTTCTGCTGGTGCAGGGCATCGAGGTCTTCATAAATGGTCTCCCACGAGGTGCTTTCTGCTTCATCAATGTCGATGCTCGCATCGATGAACTCATCGATGGCGTTCACTCCCAAACTATCGGAAACGGTTTGGGCGATAGTGTTGAAGGAGGGTGTCATGAGTGCGACACCGAGAAGCAGGAATGTTTTCAAGGGATGAAAGATTAAGAAGGGAGATGCAAAAGAATGCCCCCCAGCATCACATGGTGTTGCCGAGGGGATTTAGGTGGGTGTGTTAAACTTCTCCAGCTCCGTAAACGTAGGCTTGCGTGGGAGTTTCGTAGTCGAAAATCTCCTCGGGCTTGAAGAATCGTGCGAGTTCGATGGCGGCATTGGAAGTGGAGTCGCTGGCATGCACGATGTTCTGCTGATTGCTCATGGAATAGTCACCACGAATGGTACCAGGAGCGGCTTCGCGACCATTGGTGGAACCTGTCATCGTGCGCACTACTTGCACGGCATCGAGTCCTGCAACGGCGAGTGCTACGACGGGCGATGCCATCATGGAGGCGGCGAGTGATGGGAAGAAAGGACGGTCGGCAAGGTGGGCATAGTGCTCACGCAGGATGGGTTCGTCGAGTTTCATCATCTTCAAGCCTGCGATGCGAAGTCCGCGGCGTTCGAAACGTTGGATAATCTCTCCGATGAGTTGCCGTTGTACACAGCTGGGTTTGAGTAGAACGAGTGTTGTTTCCATAATGTGTCTTGTATTTGTGAATTCTTTGCAAATATACAAAAAATTACCATTTGTCGCAACAAATGGCGTGATAATGATGACGAAATGGCATTTATTTTGTAATTTTGCCCTGTTATGATGAGTCTTGATGAATTTCTTGCCGAGTGGAACAACGGCGACCATCGATTGTTGGTTCACACGAGTGGTTCGACGGGAATGCCGAAACCCTTGTGGGTGGAGAAGTCGCGCATGGAGGCGTCTGCTCGTATGACGTGCGATTTCTTGGGCTTGCGCGAGGGCGACAGAGCGTTGTTGTGTCTGCCACTCGATTATATCGCCGGAAAGATGATGGTTGTGCGTTCGTTGGTTCGAAAACTGGAATTGGTGAGCGTGGAACCTTGTGGGCATCCTTTGGAAAGCCCCCTCCCTCCATTGGATTTCGCGGCGATGGTTCCCTTGCAGGTGTGGAATTCGCTTCAGGTTCCGAAAGAGCGCGAACGATTGATGAACATTCGTCATCTGATTATCGGTGGCGGTCCTATTGACGATGCGTTGGCAGACGCTTTGAAGGACTTTCCAAATGCTGTGTGGAGCACATACGGAATGACTGAAACCTTATCGCATGTGGCTTTACGGCGATTGAACGGCACGGAACCTAGCGAGTGGTACACTCCTTTTGATGGGGTGGAGGTCTCGTTGAATGAAGACGGATGTCTTGTGATAAATGCTCCATACGTCTGTAATGGTCCTTTGACTACCAACGACATCGCTGAACTACAGATTTCTGGAGACAAAAAGGTGTTTCGCATCTTAGGACGCAGAGACAATGTGATTTGTTCCGGAGGCATCAAGATTCAGGCGGAGGAAGTGGAACGCCTGTTGGGACGCCATCTATCAAGTGCTTTTATGATTACAAAATGCCGTGATGAAAAGTTCGGAGAATGCGTGGTATTGTTGACGGAGGGGGATGTGGAAGATGCCCGCCGTATTTGCGAGCAGGTTCTTCCAAAGCATTGGCGTCCTCGACATTATCTGCATGTTGCTCAGATTCCTACGACAGAAACGGGAAAACCATCACGTGTTCTTGCACAACAAATAGCTGAAGAACTCGTTGAAAATATCGATGCCTCTTAAAGAGTTTAATTTTGATATATACGAATATGGGAAACGGAAGTCGTTGGTTGTCAACAACTTCCGTTCGTGTTTATTATTCGCTTTTTAATTCGCGAAGAGAGAGATTTAAAAATTCTTTATCGTTTGCAGGGCGACTCGTCCATGAAGAGATACGAGGGTTTGTAGCCACCCCAGTCAACCACAATCTTCTCGAAGACAATACCAGGGTGCTTGGGTTGCAACGTCAATTCATGTTCGGAACCATTGCCAACAGGCAGTTCCACCACTTTCTCCACCACGCGACGAGCAACGGCAGGATAGTAATCGGAGTACATGTAGGGTTGGCGATCCACGAGTGTCTTGTTGAAGTTCACCGTTTGTGCTTCCCCACCATCCAAACTGACGGCATATTCGAAACCACCAACGTTCAGGAAATCGAGTGTCGATTTTACCACAACGCGCACCTTAACAGTCTTGGGAGCATCGGTGGGTAGTGAGAATCGGTAGGTCAACGTAGCATTGCCGACAGAGGCTGTATAAGGTGTCAGGGCGACTGCACTACGAGTGCGACCGTAGTAAGGATAGACCGTCCACTCGGTGCCTTCTGCAGCTTTGGCACTATAGTAGTGCTCGGCTTCCATAGCCACGTAGCCGTTGTTATAACCGAAACTGTAGCCGCCAACTTCTTCGCTGGACGCAACGAGCGATGTACGTGGTTGGGTGTCGGCACGGAAATTATCATTCCACGAACGATAACCAATGTGTTTCTGTGTCATCATGCCGTTCCACTTGCCACCAGCGATGTCGTGGTTGTAGGCAGCACAGAGCAACGAGTCGCGATGGAAACATTGTGCTACACGATTTGCCCACTCGTTGGCATCAGGGTTCTTGTTGGCAGACAGGTATTGGTTCATTGCCTGAGCGTAGTACATGTCGTAGAGGTTGGCCATTGCCTGCACGGGGAAGAGGATGAGTTGACGGTAGAAATCGCGGGATTCGGAAGGAATCTGGTCGTAGAGGCGTACAGCACGCAGCTCCAAACGTTGGTAGTCATCAGCCACCTGTCTCCATTCGCCTGTTTCCACATTATAGGTACGTGCATCGAGCATCTCGGGAGTGACGCGAGCCATATATTGGCAGTTGCGGTTGTAGATGTCGGCGGCTTCTTCAGCAACATTTTTGCTGAATACGGAACTGAAAAAACTGCGGGTGTGATCGGTGACGTTCTGCTGGGTGTACTCCTTCGGATTCCAAGCCATATCCATAAACAGTTGGATGGGATACTCCATTGGTTTCAGGTCGCCTACATTGAGAATCCACATGCGTTGGATACCGAAGTCGTAAGCCAATGACAACTGCTCGAACATCTGCTGTGTCTGGGTGACGTTGAGCCACTTCGTGTTGCGGGGAGCACCCACGTAATCCACGTGGTAGTAAATACCCCAACCACCTTTGCGACTACGTTCGGCAGCGGTGGGTACACGACGGATATCGCCCCAGTTATCATCGCTGATGAGAATCATCACATCGTCAGGAACGCGGAGACCTGCATCGTAATAGTCTTGCACTTCCTTATACAACGCCCACACCTGTGTGGTCTTCTCAGCGGGCTTTCCAGTCACTTCCTTGATGATGCGGCGTTGGTTGTCGATGATGTTCTCCATCAACTTCGTATCTGCCGTCTCACTCATGGCTTCGTCACCATCGCCACGCATACCAATGGTCACAATATCGTCTGTGCCATTCATGCGTTCGATGCCTTCGCGGAAGAATCGATCTAGATTCTCCTTGTTCGTTTGGTAGTTCCAAGCACCCCACTCCTGACGATGACGAGCGTATTCCTGATGGTTGCGAGCCATTGGTTCATGGTGCGACGTTCCGATGATGACACCCATCTCATCGGCCACCTTCGAGTTCTCGGGATCATCAGCATAGAAAGCCCATCCCCACATGGCGGGCCACAGGAAGTTGCCTTTCAAACGAAGAATCAGTTCAAAGACCTTCTCATAGAAATGATGGTCGCCATAGTCGGTGCCGAAGGTGTTTTTCACCCAAGAGGTGAGACAGGGAGCCTCGTCATTAAGGAAGATGCCTCGATAGCGTACGCTAGGTTCACCATCGGTGTATTCACCTTTCTTTATGTAGATGTTATCGTGTTTCTCAATGGGCACGTCAGCCCAATAGTACCAAGGCGAGACACCAATCTGTTTCGACAGTTCATAGATGCCGAACACCGTGCCTCGCTTGTCGCTTCCTGCAATGACCAATTGGTCACCAATGGTCTTGATGATGTATTTCTCAGTTTTTCCTTTCAGGTCGCGAAGTTGTCCCTTTTTCACCCATTGGTCGATTTGCTTGTTCACGCCAACGGTGCCAATGAGAATCCCCGTGCGGCTTCCGTTGGGCATGTGTCCTGTGACACGTTCGAAGTCTAGTTTTAAGTTGGTGACAGCCCGTTGCACACAACTGTGTTCGTTGGTGTCGAATGAGATGCCCGCATCTTGCAGCGAAAGCACGTCAGTTGCTGTTTGGAACACAACGAACTGTTCGGCAGCGCTCATTCCACGTGCCATCAACACCATAAGGAATAGAATCAAAGTTTTTTTCATGTCGTTCTGAATTTCATAAGATTTAAACGCCACGACGCTTTCATCATCATTTGAATGATGAAATCCATCAATTTAATAACGATGAGATCGCGATTTTATTGCCAATTAAAGAAAACACCAGCCACTAACCAAGTATAGTGACTGGTGTTGAAAGCGAATCTAACTAACTAATCTCTATATGCAGGATTTTGGTATGCTGCCTTCTCGGCTGCATCCATCTCCATACCGTCAAGCTGACCCTGTGGGATCGGACGGAGGTAGTAACCTACGGGGATGTCACGTTTGAATGTTTCCAGATCCTTATCAGTATAGCCACTACCAGCGATGCGATAGGTGCCTGCACGCTCGGCCCACTTCTGTGTGCGAACGAGGTCGAACCAACGATATCCCTCACCCCAGAACTCACGGCTGCGCTCATCGAGGATGTAGTCGATGGTGATGGTGGCAGGTGTGGCAGCCAGCATTTCGGCGCTATGGTCGGCTATCAGGGAAGCTCTGTTGTTCACGCAATAGGTCATCTTACCGGCACGAGCACGAAGCACATTGACAAGATTCTTGGCTTCATTGTTTTTACCAAGTTTCACAGCAGCCTCAGCGGCGATGAGATAGAACTCAGAGAACTTAGCGATGTTCCAAGGACGGGGGCTACCACCGTTAACCTTTGAGCCAAGGCCACCAGCATTGTCTGTACGATAGATACCAATCTTCCAGTTGATGGGGTACTTCTTACGGCTGATGTGGTTCACAGCAACTACGAAGTCGGGACGACCAGCCATTTCGCCGAAGCCAAGCTTACCATCGGCACCAGTGTAATTGATCTTGCTGTCCTCGCTCTCGGGAACCCAGCTGAAGTAAACGTCTCCATGATTGACCTGCATGCCATTGGCACCCTGTACGAACATGATGGAAGCGTTATCCCCTCCAGCCTTCTGCCAGTTGGTGTAGTAGCTCAGGGTAAACGTAGCATCGTAGCGTGAGTCGATAGCCTTGACGGCATCTTCCCAAACACCACCCTCGATGAAGGCATCGGCCACAGGAGCCATACGGGTCCAAGGACGCCCGAGGCCCTGAACAGCTTCACGCTGTACGGGATTGAGGTTTATATCCTCACCTTTCTTATCCTTGGCTTTGGCTATCATCTCGGTATAGTTCCATGTCTCCATCCAGTAAGCGAAGTTCTCGGGAGATCCACCGCTACCCCAACCATAACCAGTTCCACCATTACCATACTTCTCGTCCTCGTCGTGGTCGGCATAGAGCATGATCTCGGCATTGCGGTCGTTGGTGGCCACGTTCACATCATAGAAAGTGTTCTGTAGTTTATAGGGGCCTGGATTGTTGATGGCCTGCTGAGCTACATCGTATGCCTTCTGGAAATAGCTTTGAGCTTCTCCAGAATTACGGCTGCACTCGGGATAGGTTGGAATGTTGTTGGGATTCTCCAACCACCAGGCGTATGTCAGGTAAGCTTTCGAGAGATACAGGCGAGCCACGTTCTTCGTAACGGTACCTGTCAAACGAGGATTCTCGGGGAGGTCGGCAATTGCCTTCTCCAAGTCGCTGAATATAGCGGCATATACCTCAGGCACAGTATTGCGAACAGAGGTACGAACGGTAGAAGTGTTGAACTTCAGTTCTCCAGCACCTAAATCGAGGGGTACACCACCATAGTACTGCACAAGGAGGAAATAGTCGAATGCACGGAAGAAATATGCCTCAGCCAATAGGGAAGCATCGATACCCGCTTCAGCGCCATTCTCGATGATACCGCTTGCAGTGTTGATATTTGCGAAAGCTGTTCCCCAGCATCCGCCGGCAATACTATTGGAAGAAGTCATTGAACCAACTCCAGAGAGGTCGGCATCCTTGAAGTTACCATCAGCAGATTGTGCATAGGTGTACTCGTCTGTACCTGTTTCACAGGCATTCAACCAATAACCATTGCCATAGAAATAGCGCAAATGTGCATAAAGCGATGTCAAACCGCCCTCGATACCCGCCTTCGTATTGAAGAATGTCGGGTCGAACTGGCTGCGAGGCTGCTCGTCGAGAACATCATCACAAGATGTCATCGTGGTGGAAAGGCCACAGCATACAAGACCCGCAGCGATGAAATATTTGATACTCTTAGTTTTCATAATATTCATAATTTTCAATTTTCAATTAGAAAGTCACGTTGAGACCGAAGATAAAGTTGCGGGTAGCAGGTGTGTTGTAACCTACAATCGGCATCCTGTGCTTGCCAGAGTACTCGCTGTAAGCCACAGCGGTGTTCTGGTTGGCCCATGAGTTCGTTTCGGGGTCGAGTCCGCTCTCGTTGTTGAACGGCGAGAACAGTACGAACGGATTCTGAATCGTAGCATAGAGGCGCAGACGGTTGATGCCAAAGTCCTTGACAGCCTTCAGATTTTGGAAATTGTAGCCGAGAGTGATCGCCCGGATCTTCAGATAGCCAGCATCAAAGTAACCGAGGGTGGAACCATACTTGGGGTTGTCTCCGCTTAGGATACCACCTGGTTTCGGATACTTGGCTCCCGTGTTATCCTCAGTCCAATAGTCAACATCGATGTTGTTGCGACGACCAGTCAGCATGTTTAGGTAGCCGTTGGACGAGTGGATGGCAGAGATGAGTTTGCCACCAACCTGGAAGGCACCAATGACGTTCAAATCGAAGCCCTTATAGCCGACTGTCGTGTGGAAACCACCAATAAGATCGGGTTCCATGCTTATGATTTGACGATCGTCAGGACCAATAGCACGGGTAGGCAGACCATTGGCATCGTAATCACCAGTGTATTTCACCTTGATCATACCTACGTTGCCACCAGGTTCCAGGATGTTCATAGCTTCCTCTTCTCCAGCCTGCCACAGTCCTTCGTACTCATAGTCGTAGATGACATCGATGGGATAACCCACGAACCAGCGGTTACCCTCGTCGCGATCTTCGCCAGAAGCCAAGGCTGTCAACTTGTTGCGGTTCTGATAAAGGTTGATACCAGCATCCCAGTTCCAACCATTCTTATTATCGATAATGATGCCGTTCAAGGTGAATTCCCAACCCTTGTTCTGGGTCTTACCGATGTTACCAGTAAAGCTGTTTACACCAGAGGTGGAAGGCAGAGAGACGTCGAGCAGAATATCGTTGGTCTTCTGAGTATAATATTCGAGTGATCCAGACAGACGACCATTGAGCATTGAGAAGTCGATACCGAAGTTCCAAGTCTTAGAGTACTCCCAGCCGAGGTTGGGGTTAGGCAGTGCGTTCACGTAGTAACCAGCCTTGTAGTTGGTTCCATCACCGAAGTTGTAGTTGCGGATAGCCAATCCACCGAGGGTGGAGTAGGGGTTGATACTTTGGTTAGAAGTCTCACCATAACCCACGCGGAACTTCAGGTTGTCGAGCCACGACTTGGTGCCCTCCATGAATTCCTCACGTGCGATGTTCCAACCAGCGCTGATAGCGGGATAAGTGTGCCATTTGTGACCCTCAGCAAGACGAGAAGAACCATCGGAACGAAGAGCAACAGAGAGCATGTACTTGTTGTCATAAGAGTACATCACACGACCCATCCAAGAAATCAGACCGCTCTGCCAGTAGTTGTAACCTGTGAGGTTAGCCTGACCAGTGGCCTTGTCGAGTGCATAGTATTGGAAGTAGTCGGCAGGAATGTCTTGTGCGGAACCACCAGTCTGCTCGTAAGTAGTCTGCTCTGCAGAATACATACCTACTACATTAATATTATGCTTGCCAAATGCACGGTCATAATTCAGCAGGTTCTCAACAGCCCAGTTGCGGGTTTGGTTCTCATAGATAGAACCGCTGTTGACGGCATTGGGATCCTTGCTGTTAATACCAGTACCTGTGAAAGAGCCAGACTTTGAAGAACGGAAGTTCAAACCGATGTTGATGCGATAGCTCAGACCTTCAACCCACGGGCATTTCACCTCTCCGAAGAGTGTGTTGTAAGAGCCAATACCCTTGTTCTCGCTCAGCCAGACATCTTTGTCGCGCTCAACAGTCTCCTTCGTAACAACCACTTGGTCGTCAGCAGGCAGAGTGTTGTAACGCTTCAGATTGCCGTCTGCATCGTATGGGCTTGCCAATGGAGTCGTGCTCAAAATGTTATACATGTTGTTGACACCCTGAGTCATACGATAGCTGTTGTTGGTGCTCAGACCGAAGCGGAACCATTTGCCAACCATCTGGTCAAAGTTACCACGCACGGAGATACGATTGTAACCCTCAGTGGGAACGGGCGATTCATCGTGATAGTAACCAGCGCCGAAACTATAACTGCCACCGTTGGTACCACCGAAAACGCTCATGTCATGGTTGTGGCTGACACCCGTCTGGTAGTACAAATCCTGCCAGTCAGTATTGGTGTCGTCGCTCTCGTCAAGCGAGTTCTGATACTTGCCAGCATACTGACGGAACTTCGAGAAAGTAGGACCATCCATCATCGGATATTTGCTGAATACCTTCTTGAAGCTGATATAACCATTATAGGACACTTTGGCGGGAGCACCTTGGTTGCCCTTTGCAGTAGTGATGATAATCACACCGTTGGCACCACGAGAACCGTAAATGGCGGTGGCGGAGGCGTCTTTCAGGATATCCATCGACTTGATGTCAGCTGGATTGATATCCGAGAGTTGTCCCATGAAGGGGATTCCATCGAGCACAATCAGCGGGTCGTTGCTAGCACTCAGTGAGCGCTGACCACGGATGCGGATTTGCATTTCCTCTCCAGGCTTAGTAGAAGTTTGTGTCATGAGCACACCGGCTACACGACCTTGCAGGGCCTGAGCGGCGTTGGTGGCTGCAATCTGGTTCAGTTTTTCACCATTCACATTGGCAACCGAACCTGTTACTGCTTCACGGCGTTGGGTACCATAACCGATGACAACGACCTCATTGACAGAGTGTCCATCTTCGGCAAGGGTGATGCGCATGTTGGAATCAGCCTTGATTTCCTGGGTCACATAACCCACATAAGAGATGACGAGCGTAGCGCCCGACTTGACATTAAGGGAGAAATTACCGTTTAAGTCGGTGACAGTACCATTACTAGTACCTTTCTCCATAACCGTGGCTCCAACCAGGGGACCTTGAGAGTCTGACACCTGACCAGTAGCCTGCTTCGTTTGCTGTACGGAAGCCACTGATTCAGTAGCTGCCGAAGCCTGTTGTACGGAGGTCATGCCTAAGAAGCACAATCCGATACAGAAGGCTGTTTTCTTTGCTTTGAAACTTCTCATACGTTTGGTTTAGTTAATAATGTATTTAAGGGTATTTTAAGTTTTTAAGTTTCCTCTGCAAAGGTACATCCATTTGTGTTTCATGGTTTCCACGTATGTTTCGTTTCGTTTCAAATTTGTTTCATCCTAATGTAACCAAAAGAAAAAAGCCATTACTCCTCCAATTGGCAAGAGTAATGGCCTTTATCGTAATCTTACTTCCTAAAGTCTTCTAATTGCCTCCTTCTCCTTATGAATTTTGTTCAATGTATTCAGTGGGAGAAACACCGAATTGTTTGCGGAAGACGGTTGAGAAATGTGCGAGCTTGCTGAAGCCGACGGCGTAAGCTACCTGTGTCACATTGATTTTCTGCTCCTTTAAAAGTCTGGCAGCTTGTTCGAGACGGATGTTTCGGATAAATTCAGTAACTGGCAGTCCTGTCATCTCTTTCATCTTACGATGCAATTGTGCACGGCTGATGCCCACTTCAGATGTCAGTACCTCGACATTGAAATCGCTGTCCGACAGATGCTCATTGACAACCTTCATGATGCGTTCCATCAACAATTCATCATTGCCTTTGACAACTTTCTCCTCAACTTTGTCTTTTTGTTGTTGGGTTCCAGAATATTTACCCTTTAGTCTCAGATTCTTATTGATGAGATTGTTGATCACCATGTGCAACTCATCCATGTCGAAAGGTTTGGCAAGGAAAGCATCGGCTCCTTTTTCCAATCCTTCGAGTCGATTGGCCACATCGGCTTTCGAAGTCAACATCACAACGGGGATATGACTAAGATTCATATTCGTCTTGATCATACGAAGAAGAGTGAATCCATCCATCTCGGGCATCATTACATCGCTGATGACAAGATCGTATGGTTTCTCAGGGGAAGAGGAGAGAAGTTTGTGCAAGGCTTCACGCCCGCTGGTAGCGGCTGAGATGTAATAATAACCACCTAGTTCCTGACTGATATAATTGCCGATTTCAACATCATCATCCACCACCAATACGCGGTAGCTTGACAATGGCTTTTTGGTGTTTGATGTTGTTTGTTGTTTGTTGTGCGTTGTTGTGTTTTCAATTCTTCCTTGGCTTGACAAATGCTCTTTTCCCAATGGTAGGCGAACGGTGAAGATGCTACCCTGCACATCCTCTCTGTTCTCAGCTTCAATGGTTCCATGATGCATGGTGACAATCGATTTGCAGAGGTTGAGTCCGATACCCGTTCCTTCAATATGAAGTGCGCGTGAGGTGGAGCCTTGATAGAAACGATCGAAAATCTTATGAACGTCGCCTTTGATGCCCATACCATTGTCGATGACCTGTAGTTCAGCTGTGGAAGAATCAGGTTTGGAAATGCGTACGAGAATCTCACCCTCATCAAACGTGTATTTGAATGCGTTGGAGAGAAGGTTGTCAAGAATCTTGTCGAGTCCGCTTCGGTCTACCCATACGAGGAGTTTGTCGATGGTGGGCACATAGGAGAGCTTGATGCCGCGCTCGCATGCGGTGTATTCGTAGGTTTTCAGGATGTTGCCTACATATTGCACGATGTCGGTCTCTTGGCATTGTAGGCGCATCTGCTGCTTGTCGATTTTTCGGATGTCGAGAATCTGGGTGACAAGATTCTGAATACGGCTAGCATTGTGCTCGATGGTTTTGAGATCATCGCGAACGTCACCAGGAAGGTCGCGCTTCAATAACTTGTGGAGCGGACTCGTAATCAGTGTGAGAGGTGAACGTATGTCGTGGGTGGCATTGATGAGGAACCTCATCTTGTCTTCGTTGAGTTGCTGACGGGCATGACGCCGGTAGCTCCATGCGACAAGACAAATGGCAGCGGCGAGCAACAATAGCCAAATGAAAGAAGCGAGTGTGGAACGATACCAAGGAGGACGAACGGTGATGTGGAATGTCTGCGATTCGGTATAGAGTCCGTTCTCCAAAGCTCTCACTTCGATGACATAGGAACCTGGTTGCAGATGGTGGAACGACACGACATTACTGCCATCGAGTGTTCGAGTCCATTCGGAACTGCCATTGAGGCGATACTCGTAGAGCACACTCTCAGCATTGGAGTAGTTTAGCAGGGAGAACTCCATCGTGAACGTGTTGTCAATATACGACAGTTCAATACGGTCGGTTTCGGCTATGGGACCGTTGACTACAGGCTTCCCATCGGAGAGAGTGGAGCCGTTGACGGCATTGCCGCCAATGAAAAGACCCGTGAGATGGACAACACCCTGCTTCTGATGATTGCCCTGCAAAGCTTCGGGGAGGAAGGAGGTGATGCCATCGCTGAGGCCAAACCACACTCGATCATCAGGCGTGTGCATGGCTACTCCGTTGACATACTCTCGGCTGAGGAGTCCGTTGCCATGCATATAGCTCACAAAGCTCTTCTTCTGACGCTGATATTGCCAAATGCCCATCGTGGTACTGCACCATAGGTCGCCCGAGCGGTCTTCAACGATGGAACAGATGATTTTATTGGCCAGTACCTCAGCTCCGGGAAATGGAACGGCCTCTTTCTTTTTGACATCATAGATGTAGAGTCCTGTGGCCGTGCCGAAAAGAATCTGATGGTCAGAAGTCTCGCAAATGGATTCAACGGCATGATAGTCGAGAATGACCTCCCAGCCATAGGGGTGAAAGTGGTCGGCAACGGGATCGTAGCAGTTTACGCCCGAGGCCGAGCAAATCCATAGTTTTCCTCGGCTATCAACGAACAGGGAAGATATCCAATCGTTGTGCAAACGCCCGCGTTTCTCGTCTTGCTGGCGCATCGAGTATTTCTGTATCTGACCACTGGCAGTATCGTAGCAGCAGAGTCCCTCACCATACAAGGAGAAGAAAAGGTGGCCGCGACCATCATCGGTGATGGCATTGATAAAGCCGTTGCTGAAAGAGATTTTCAGTTGGGCTTGGCCTGTCTGTGGTTGATAAGAATAGATACAGCCATTGGTACCCACCCAGTAGTTGCCCCGCTTGTCACGATAGAGAATGTAGGTGCCTTCGGGTGAGGAAGGATGAGCCACCATGCGCCCTTCGGCATCTAGTGCAAAGATTCCATTGTTCTGTACAGCGCACCATACGACTCCATTTCCACCATCACAAAGGGATGTGAGCGACCCTCCGATATTCATGTGTAGGTCGGCAAACTTCCAACTGCGGAACTGGGGTTTGGCTTGAGGAAGCAGCAGCAGACCGCGTTTCTGACAACCCACCCAAAGGTTGTCCTGGTTGTCTTCGAAGAGCGTCCAAACATTCGACGTGTTGAGGTCGAACGATGCACTTTGATACATATACCTCTTCATCTGCCGTTCGCCTCGTGGAACCCAACAGAGTCCGTTGCCCATGGTACCCACAAATAGGTTGCCACGCCGATCGGTCATGGCTGTGCGGAAGAGGAGATCCTTACCTCCCAGCGACTCTTGGCTGAAATAGTCAGTGTGGAGCTTTCCATCGCGATAATAGAGCAGACCATGGATGCATACCATGACCACTCCGCCCTCGTAGTCGACAAAATCGGTCACCGTTCCAAAAGGCGATTCGAACTCACGCAGTTGGCCATCAGGGGCGCGGCGAATGATCTTGTTGCCATGACCCGATTTCCAGAAAGCGCCTTCGCTATCGATGAGGATATGACTGAAATAGTCGTTGTCTTCAAGAGCATAGCCCTCGAGTTTCTGCGTGCGATGGCTGGCGATGTCGAGTCGGAAGAGGCCATAACCAGCAGTTCCTACCAAGAGGTGTTGGTCGTCTTCTTGAATGATGTGATTGATGCGAGGAACATCCTTTGCACCCTCCATCGTGATGTGTTCGAATTGATCTGAGACAGGGTTGTAGAGGTCCAACCCTCTGCGGGTACCCACCCACAAATTGCCTTTCGTATCGGTGAAAAGGAAAGAGACGACATTGCTGCAAAGCGAAGTCGTGTCTTGTGGTTCATTGAGGTAGTTCGTGAAACGATATCCATCGTACTTGCTCAAACCGTATTCGGTTCCCACCCAGATGTAGCCAGTCTTGTCCTGACAGATGTCGATGATCTGGTTGCTCGACAACTTTTCCGACGTGTAAAAATGCCCACCTTGGCCAAACACCAGCAGACACACTGAAAACAGTATGATGACGGTCAGGACTCTCCTCATGAATCAGTTTCTAAGTAGTTTGTTTGTTATTGTGTTTTAAGCCTTCGTCCCTCATCTTTCTTCTTGCGAAGCGAGATCATGGTTGAACAGCCGCTTTTCAGCCAGTTGCTCCCATTTCGTGCCAGGCTTTCCATAGTTGGCGTAGGGCCAGATGGAGATGCCACCACGTGGCATGAACAAACCAGTCACCTCGATATACTTGGGTTCCATCAGTCGGATGAGGTCTTTCATGATGGTGTTCACGCAGTCTTCGTGGAAATCGCCATGATTGCGGAACGAGAAGAGATAGAGTTTCAAGCTCTTGCTCTCCACCATTCGCTTTGCTGGCACATAGGCGATGCGGATTTCAGCGAAATCAGGTTGCCCCGTAATGGGACAAAGCGATGTGAACTCAGGGCAGTTGAAGCGTACCCAATAGTCGTTCTCTGGATGACGGTTCTCGAATGTCTCCAACACCTCAGGGGCATAGGCTGCATTGTATTCGGTTTCGCGGCCCAACGCTTCCAGGCCTTCGTCTTTTCTTTCTTTCTGCATGGTCTCTTATCTATTTATCTCTTATCTATTTATCTATTGAATGTACGGCGATATCAGCCACCCCATGTAGGCGAGGAAGAGGATGGTCAGTACAGCGCCCTCCCAGCGTTCCACTGTGTATTTCGTATAGGAGAACAACCACAGCAACACCATCGATGAACCCATCACCAACAGGTCGATGAACGTGATGCCTTGTACCTGCATCGGACAGATGAGACCAGCGCCACCGAGGATAAGCAAGATGTTGAACACGTTGCTACCCAGCACGTTACCGATGGCGATACCACTCTGACCTTTGCGAGCCGAAACCACACTTGTGGCCAACTCAGGCAGAGATGTTCCACCTGCCACAATGGTCAAACCGATGACAGCCTCGCTCACACCCAACGATTGGGCGACCATCGTAGCCGACTCCACAAACACCTTCGAGCCGACAACCAAACAAGCCAATCCCAGCAGGATGAGCAAGATGGAGGTCAGGAGCGAATAGTTCTTCTTTCCCGCCTTTTGCTGCTCAACGGCATGGCTGCCTTTCGAGCCCTTCAGCGTGATATACATGAAGAGCAGGAACCCAATGAACAAGATGGCAGCATCGACGCGCGAGATATTGCCATCAATCAATACCATTCCCATCATCAGCAACGAAGCGAAGAACGCAAACGGAATGTCTTTCTTTACGGTGGATTCCATGATGATCATTGGAGCCACCATAGCCGCCACGCCCACGATAAGCATCGAGTTGAAGATGTTGCTACCCACCACGTTGCCCACAGCCAAGTCGGGCGTTCCGTTCAGTGCCGAAACCAAGCTGACGCAGAACTCGGGCGCTGAAGTGCCCAAGGCCACAATCGTCAAGCCAATTACAATTTCGGAAACATTCAACCGTTGGGCGATGGCCACCGCACCATCTGTCATGCGGTCAGCACCCCACAGCACCAATATCACTCCCACCACTATCAGCAGCAAGTTCACCCAAATCAGTTGGGGAAGCTCAATTCCAAAAATCATCAGTAACGAATACATGTTCCTTATTTGTTTGGTTTATAATTCTTGTTTTCAGTAATGCGACTCGAAAGCCATCACCCTCGTTTCAGTTGATGAGTCGATTAAGGTCGCCCTCTTCGCCCACCACCCAGATGATATCGCCTTGTTCGAACAGGCGTTCAGGATCGATGAGCGTGAGGTTCTCCTGACCTTCCTCCACACCCACCACCATGCAGTTGTATTGGTCGCGAAAACCGCTATTGCGCAAAGTCTTCCCAATGAAAGGACTCTCGGCGGTGAGGATGAGCTGTCTGAGGTGCATCTCTCGTTTCTCAATCTCAGGGTCTTCAGCCACCAGTTCGTTCTTCAATGCCTTGCCGAACGCCCGCAGCTGGTCGTCGTTTCCGATGGCTTGAATGCGATCGCCCGGGAAGAGCACAGTGCTGCCACCAGGGATGTTGATGCGTTGCAAGCCGCGCAGGATGCTGCTCACGTGAACTCCGAAACGGCTTCCTATGCGCAGTTGGCTCAACCGTTGGCCTGCCCAAGCCGACCCTTCAGGCACCTCGAAGTTGGAGATGTGTATGTCGCGGTCGAGCAGATGGCCTTCGAAGAGCGGTTTCTTCTTGCCGTGCACCTGTGCCTCTATGTCGCGCGAACGAAGGTTCTGGATGAACAAACGTTCCATGCGAATGGATTGATGTTTCAGCCTACGCGATAATATCATCAAGATGATCACCACCAGCGCCAACGTGATGATGAGCGCATTGGCAAAGCGCGACAGGTAGTTGCAGATATAGAACAGGAACGCCGCAGCAACTGCAATGCGTGCGAGCACCGTGAAGATGAGCGGTAGGCGGTTCAATCGGCTGCGTGTCCACAACGAGCGCCACTCGGGTGAGTGGTTCTTCTTCATGATCATAGCCCTCAGAAAGGGTGAGATGAGCGCCACAGTAGCCACGCCCGTGATGCCATTCGCCCACCAATGTAGCTCCCAGCCAGGTAGTATGCGGCGCATGAAAGGCAGAACGAACGTGAACATCAGTGCGATGACGGCGGCTGAAAGGATGGAGTAGATGACCGTGTTGACCAGCATCTGCCGCAACAGTGACCGCCACTCGTTCTTCTCGGTGGTCGTCGTGTGGTGTATGGCGCCCAGATGGTTGAGCCTCCGAATCCATTTCTTCGACAACCGTTGTTCCAAATAGTTGTAGCTGGGCTCAGCGGCGCGTATCATGTAGGGTGTCAGGAAGGTGGTGATTACCGACACCGCCACCACCACAGGGTAGAGGAAATCGCTGATGACGCCCAACGTGAGACCCAACGAGGCGATGATAAAGGCAAATTCACCTATCTGCGCCATCGAAAAACCGCATCGCATGGCGGTCTTCAAAGGCTGTCCGCTGAGCATATACCCCGTTGAGCCTAACACCGCCTGACCTATCAGGATGGTGAGTGTGAGCATCAGGATGGGGAGCCATTGCGAAAACAATATCTGCGGGTCGACCAACATGCCTACCGATACGAAGAACACTGCTCCAAAGAGATTCTTCACGGGTTCCACCAAGCGGATGATCTTGTCGGCCTCGATGGTCTCGGCAAGGATGCTACCCATTACGAAGGCTCCGAAAGCCGAACTGAAACCCGCTCTCGTAGCGATGACAGCCATTAGGAAGCAAAGCCCCAGCGAGATGATTACCAGCGTTTCATCGGTCATCAGCCGCCGCGTCTTGCGCAGGAATAGGGGGATGAGGAAAATGCCGACAATGAACCACAGGATGAGGATGATGACCAACCGCAGTACGCTCATGAGCATCACACCACCTCCTAACGACTTGCCGCTGGCAATGGTCGACAACATTACCATCATCACGATGGCCAGCACGTCCTCCAATATCAGCACGCTCATCACGAGCGAAGCGAAGTGCTGTTGCCGCAGCCCCATGTCGTCGAAAGCCTTGTAGATGATGGTGGTGGACGACATGGCGAGCATTCCGCCCAGGAACACGCAGTTCATCTGCGACCATCCGAACGCCTTGCCCACCAGAATCCCCAACGTCATCATCGAGAACACAATCGACAGGGCGGCAATCACGGGAGCCATGCCCATCCTCAGAATCTTCTTGAACGAAAATTCCAATCCCAACGCAAACAGCAGGAACAACACACCGATGTCGGCCCACGTGTGAATGTTCTCCTTGTCAACCACCGACGCCACGTAAGGCATGTGGGGCGACACCAGGAAACCAGCCACGATGTAACCCAGCACAAGCGGCTGCTTGAGCTCCTTGAACAACAGGGTCACCACACCGGCAACCACCAATATCAGTGTCAGGTCGAGAATGAGATTCTCCATCACACAATAACTTTTTGCAAAAATACAATAAAAAGTTCAACCCGCAAAGATGAATCCAATCTTTTTTCCTTGTTTGCCCTCCTTCACCCTCTAAAAGCACTTTTGAAGTCAATGAAGTACCCCTCATCCTTCATCTTTCATCCATTATCCTCTCAAATGTGGCATTTGAGGGCGTCATTGATGGTCTTTGACCGTCTCATTGCATAGCTTTGACTGACTCATTTGTAGCTTTTGACCTCCTCATTTGGGGCTTCTGACATCCAAAAACGTCCCCGCGTCCCAGCGTCCCGCGTCCCATTAAGGTCGTTTCGGATGTGCAGAAGGGGAGAAATAATAGTATAC
>JAFYYV010000031.1 GCA_017557405.1 Prevotella sp. | reverse complement strand
TATTATATATTATAATAACCCATAGTAGAGGAGGGCGATTTGTGGACATCGAAAAAGCTTAATGTTATAATGTTATAATGTTATAATGTTATAAATCGCCCACACGTTAACACATTTTCACAATACGCGAGAATTTTCTCCTTTTTCAGCACGTGCACCTTCAATTTCGCGAAAAGCCACAAATGACGGGCTCAAAGCTATGAAATGAGCAGGTCAAAGATGGCCTTTGACAGCCTTAAAAATAATTAATACAAAAACGCGGGGAAATTAACAAATTTTCACTCGTCACAGCCCTCGAAATTTGGAGATGTGATAATTTATTACTATCTTTGTAGAGTAAAAGGATGAGGGATGATTGAAGAGCCGGCGGGCGTTGTTCATTACTTGATGAGTGGCCACGTCAAGTAGCGATAGAGGAGTATAGAATGATAGATCCAGAGGTAAGCCGTGATGGCGAAGAAGATAGCCCCCTCCAACCTCCCCCAAAAGGGTGAGGCTATGGTAGATGAAGGATGGTTTTTGCAGAATTGGAGGCTTGCGAAGAGATAGGCATAGCAGATGGGAAGGGCGTAGATCCAATGGCAGGCCATGATATAGACCTCGTTGGCTGCGAAGCCCACGATGAGATGGAGGAGAACGGAATAGCCCATGCACCCCATGACGAGCCAGAGGTAACGGCTGCGGCGACCACACCACACACCGAGCAGCCAGAGGGCAACGAGGACTGCCTCAACAGCATATTGCGCCTTCCACGTGTAGGCAACGATGGCAGGACGCGTCACCAAGACATCACCCAGGATGTGCTTGCGATGCAACTGGATGCTCTCACCGAAGAAGTTCTCGATGACAGTGCCCATCAATGGAGGTCGTTCGTCCACCCACTCAGTCACCTGTTTGTCGCGCGGGTCGCTGACAAGTTTGTTGACGACGAGTCCGAGCGCCAACATGAGACATCCGGCGGCGATTATCGAAAGGAGGAAACGACGACGGAAGAAGCTGCGCTTGTTCACCATGAACGCCACCCACAACACCAGAAGCCCATTGGAGAGCGTCACGCCAGCCGTGAAGAAGAAAAGCAGTAAGACCTCTGCCAGGCTGAACGTGGTGCCACGACGAAGGTGGATGCCTGCACGATAGAGCGTGAGCAGCAGGAGGAAGAGGGATAGGCAAAAATGGTCGGGCACGATGATGGCCACCAGCACGTAGGCGAAGGCGAAGAAAAGGGCTGTCAGCAGATTGGCCACAGCAAGACTGACACCCACCACCTCGCGCAGGATGCGATGGAGGAAGATGAACGAATAGAACGAGCAGAACAGCAGCAACGCTCCCACAACGAATTGCGTGCAATTCACACCCGTCAGCCACCACAACAACTGATTGACCGCCCACAACGGGAGCATGAAGAACGGCAGCAGAGGATGGCGGATGATGTTGTAGCCCATACGCCACGATGACACCACATCATAGGTAATGGGATCAAAGCCCGACATGTGGAAATTGCGCATGAAGGTGCGCCACGTCTCAGGGCGGTAGTAGTCGGCGAAGAGACAATAGAACTTGCTGATGATGAGATAGTGGAACACCAGCATGACGAGCAGCGCCACGAGGGCAGGCAGGAGTTCGTCTCGTCGGATGCGGAAGAGGTTGAAGAGTCGCGCCACGTGTCGGAGGGTTTAGAATGCGAGCATGTATTTCAAGAGGAAGAAAAGATTGTACCCCAGCAGCCAGAGGAAGAGGGCCACGGTGAGCACGCGGAGCGAGACGAGCAAGCCACCACGCACGGCCTTGAACAGATAGCCCATGGCCAAGGGTATCACGAACAGCCAGTGTGCCGACATGATATACACCTCGTTCAAACCGAACCCCAACCCCACATGCAACGCCATGTCGAAGGCGAAGAAGGCCATCGCCGTCCACAGGAATCGCGAGCGGGCTCCACAGAGCAGACCGAGCAGGAAGAGCAGCACAAGGATGCCTTCGACCACGTAGTTCGCCACCCACCGATAGGGCACGATGACCGGGCGGTTGTCTTTCAGCACATCCTGCAAGAGATGGTCCTGATGCAGTTGGATAGACTCGCCGAAGAGATTCTCCACAGAAGATTGAAGTCGGGGCGTACTGATGTCGGTCCACCGCATGAACTCGCCCTGCGCAATGGGTTTGCCGGCGTTCTTGTTCCAAGGCTTCTGATGGTCGCGTTTGTATTTTGCTTGCGCACGCTGTTGCACAATCTTCTTCACCCCTGCGCGAACGCTTGCAGAGTCCTTCACACGGGCCGTGTCGGCATAGTCGCGGTAGATTTTCTCGGTCAGTTGTTTGTTGCGCTTCGCCTTTGCCTCCTTGCGAGCCATCTCCTCAGGCCACACAAAGGCGCGGTATTCCCAACGGGCGAAGAGCCAGATGAGCGCCGATGGCAATATGACCGCCAGCAACAGGTATTTCGGTCGGAAGAAGCGGCGCCAGTTGGTGATGAGGGCTGCCATGAACACCTTCACCCCGTTGTTGAGCGAGATGCCTGCGGTGAAGATGAAGAGCAGGATGGTCTCGAGGATGGTGAAATGCCGTTTGTGTTTGATTTTCAGACCTGCCATGGCGAGCACCATGAGGAGCATGAACATCGAAAGGATGAAATGGTCGGGCACGATGGCGGAGAGCATGACGTAGGCGAACGAGAAGCACAACGACGAGAGCAGAACTGCATCGAACAGCCTGATGCCCACCACATCGCAGAAGATGCGCACGAGGAACATGAACGAATAGAACGCCGCAAACACCAGCATGGCAGCCACGATGAAGATGGCGAAGTTCATGCCCGTGAGGCTCATGCAGGCCTGATTGAGCAGGTAGGGCAGATACATGAAGAAGGCGAGCAGCGGATGGCGATAGACATTGTATTTCGCCGCCCAGTCGGACACCACCGCATAGGTAATGGGGTCGAAGCCCGACACGCGGAACTGCCCTATGAACAGCTTCCAGTAGTCGCCGTGGAGGGGCGTGAACAGGTAGTAGTACTGGCAAATGATGATGGCGTTGAGGGCTATGAATGCCAACAAGGCGAACAACGCCACCCTACGCTCATCGCAGCGGATGCGGAAAAGGTCTATGAAGTCTCTCATCGTTTCAAAAAGAATCTTACCAACAGGAAATTAACAGGCACGCAAATGCAGAACATGGGCAACGGAGCGATTGTCTTGCTGAGTCCCAACCATAAGAAGAAATTGAGCACCACCATCTGCAACAGATAGTTGACAAGATGGGAAAAAGCGAACCCCACACCATGCTTCACGTTGGCTTCCACACGGAAGGTGAAATGGGTGGAGGCATAGAAGTTGAAGACAAAACTGATGGCATAACCCAACGTCATGGCGATGGTGGGCCAGAGGTGGTTGTCGGAGGCCCCCTCCTGGGTGTTGGGTGTTGGATTGAATTGGATTAATATCCAATACACCACATACTGCACCACCGTAGCCGCCACGCCCACGATGCCAAAGCGAACAATCTCGCCCAGTTTCTGGCGCTTGTCAACGTCTAAACGGTTTATAATGTCTTTCGTCTGCATATTCAAGCATTTCTTTGTCGCCTCGGCTGTCGCCGTAAGCAATCAACTCGTAGCCCTCACGCTGGGGGAGAGCCTCCTGGATGCGGTTCACCTTCTCCACTCCGTAGCAGTTCTTCCCAAGCAACCGACCCGTGAGATGCTCGTCTTCCACCTCGATATGAGTACACAAAAAGGTGATGGATGTTGACTGTTGGACGTTGGGAGCCCCCTCCCGTCCTCCCCCCGTAGGGGAGGAGATTGTTGGCTGTTGGGGAGCGGTGGCCAATGCGGCTTCGATGCATCGGCCGACCCAATTCTCCACGCTTGCACTCACTATCAGCACGTGGGAGCCCTCCATCTGCGCTTGTCGGATGGCTTCGATGGCTTTCGGACGAATCAGGCTTCGTTTGTCGTAGGCGAAGAACCAGCATTGCTGATTGAAATCATCGATGGTCATCCCCTTGAAGAAATGGGCGAACACACGCTGCTTCGCCTTCCAGTTGGGATAGAAACCCAGCTTCATCAGCACCAACCACGGCGAATGGAGCAGCATACCCCACAAGAACGCGAGATTGCCCCTTGCGTGGCGGATGAACGCCAAAAACGTATCGCGCGTAGTCAACGTTCCATCGAAGTCGAAGGCATATACTTTATCCTTTATCATTTATCCTTTATCCTTTAGGTCTCCCCTTTCTGGGAAAGGCTACGGGTAGGCGCTTCAGCGGGAATGAGGTTGGAGGGGGCTATAGGAAGTAAATTATCACCGCAAACGACAATCCCCACAACAGCACCACAAGCTGCGTGAAGCGGTCGTGAAGAATGACTTTCGTCGGGTCGCCACTCTTGTTGTCGACCACTGCTATCTGGATGTATCGGAGCAACCCCACCAGCACGAACACACTCGTCAGATAGAGGTAATCGGTGTGGAAACGGGCTGTCACCTGGGGTGAGACGGTGTACATGATGTAGCAGACCAACGTGACGGAGGCCGTGATGGTGATGGCCTGGTTGATGAACGTCAGATTGTAGCGACTGGTATTGCGGCGGGGTGGTTCTCCCGTCTGTTGCATGCGTAGCACGTCATCGCGGCGTTTGGCAAACGAGAGGAAGAGCGTCAGCAGGAAGGTCATCAGTACAATCCAGTTGGTGAGTGTCACCGCTGCGGCAACACCTCCAGCCAATATGCGCAACACGAAGCCGAAGGCCACCACGCAGACATCGACAATAGCATAGTTTTTCAGCCATTTGCAATAGGCGAGGTTCAGCAGCCAATAGAACAGGATGATGCCATAGACGGGCAGTCGGTTGACGGGCAACAGCAACAGGACGAGCATCGACAACAATATCATCAACCCCATCAGCGCATAGGCATTGCCTACAGACACCGCTCCTGAAGCCACAGGACGCAGGCATTTCACAGGATGGCGGCGGTCGGCCTCCACATCAACGAGGTCGTTGAAACAATAAATCGACGAAGCGGCGAAACTGAACGACAGGAACACGACAAATGCCGCGAACATGGCCTGACCATTGAAGACAAGCCCGCTGAAGAAGATGGGGAGGAACACGAAGGTGTTCTTCATCCAATGCTTCGGTCGGATAAGACGTAACATTCCTTTCATTTTTAATCTCCTTTATCCTTTTTCTTTTATCCTTTTTCCTTTAGGCCGCAGGCCGCTCGTGATTTTAAACAGCAGCCACGACAACGGCAGCGTGATGGCCACCGTGAGTAGGAAAGTCCACCAATAACCCAATCGATAGGGCTCGATGTAGACCAATACGAAATGGAGGTGTATCAGATAGGCCTCCAAACTCAATGCGCCCACCCACTTCATGATGCCGTTCAGCCATCGTGGCGTGCGGCGGAACACGCGATTCAACAGCAGCACACTCGTGACCGTCAATGGAATGTAGAGCATGCGCTCGATGAACAAGGGGAACTGCCCGTGGCGTACCTGCTCCAAGAAGAGGCTTGCCGAGAGGGCCATTCCGAACATGAGCAGAATCATCCAGATGCCCGCTCCATCGATGGTTTCCTTGCGGCGCACCATCTCGCCCATATTGATGCCGATAAAGAAGATGGGTACTCGACTCCAGAATATCTCCAGATGGCCCACTGCCTGATGAATGGGCGTCACCCACTGCACCAGAATGCACCACATGACCATCACCACCGGCAACCATTTGTAAACAGGATGTCGGTCGATGAGCGCCATGTAGAACGGAGCAAACAGATAGAGCATCATGATGCTGGGGACATACCAGAAGGTCAACTCGTCGTAGAGCCAGAAATCCCAATTGATGAGCACATCGCCCAACAAATCGACAAACGTCTGCGAGAACTTGCGAGGTCCTAGGTAGTCGGGCACATAGAACAAGCTGGCCATGATGAGCCAAGCGGGGTAGATGCGTAGGAAACGACGCTGATAGAAATGCTTCAAACGAGTGGCGAACCCATTCACTCCCCTAAACAGGGGGGCTTGGGGGGTCTCTTTCATCCACGAGAACCACAGGCCTATTCCACTGAGGAACAAGAAGATGTCGACTCCAATGTTTCCCATGCGACGAAGTCCGAAGAAAGCATCGGAACGTGGCAACGACACATGGAACAGGATGACGAACAACATCGCAGCCCCCATCAGCTCGCCTCGGAAGCGACTGATGTTAGCCAGTTCAATGTCTTTTATCTTCCAGTTCATTGTTCAACGTTCAATTTTCTAATCGTTTTTCCAAAACGCTTATACCTTTAGGTGTAAGAATCTTCAATGCTCAATGTTCAATGTTCAATCTTCAACGTTCAATATTTCGGATTCGGAATGCGCTTGAAGAGTTCGCTGAAAAGCCAAGCGACACAGATGGAAGCCACCACGTAGAGCAACAGCCCTGCATAGACATCGCCGCCATGCGACAAGGGTATCAGTATCTTTCGTGTGATGGGATGGCAGACGAACAAAGCAGCCGATATGCCGCCCATCCACTCCAACGGACGCAACAACCATTGTGGCATCACTTTCACGATGGTGACGCCCAACGAACAGACGAACACAGGTACCAACAACCAACCGAGGAAGTCGTGGCTCTCGTTGTAGATGAGCATCGCGGAAAGCAAGGCGAACAGCCAGCAATAGGTCTTCTTCAGATACATCGGGAATCGAGCGCAAAGCAATCCGAATCCGAAGGGCAGCATGCCTCCCATAAAGTTGTAACGATAGCGATTGAGTGCCTCGCCTTCGGGGGCCATGAACAACGGTATCAGCGTGCAGACGACCATCAAGGCAACTGTTACTCCCCAATGCCTACGATAGAGCAGCAGTCGATAAACGATGTAAAGCTGCAACATCAATCCGAAGAACCAATAAGGTCCAGGCCAGATAATGTGGTCAGGATCGGGCATCACATTGTTGAACATCAATAGCTGTCCCACAATGTCGAGCAGCTGATAGTGATGGTGGTGGGGTGTGATGAAGTCAATCAGCACGAAGGCAACATATCCGACAACCATCATCTTGAAGAGTTTCAGGAAATGATAGCGAATGAACCGCCAACTGCCTTTCAGCGGAGTCCAGAACTTATCCGTCCCGTTTCCGTTGGAAAGAGGATAAGGACGCGACTCGTATTTCAACACCAAACCGTATGCGCTGAGGAACAGGAACAGCGGAACGCCATAGTGTCCAAAGAACGACAGCAGATGGATGGGCAGATTCCAATCGGGGTGGAACAACACGCCATCAAGACCTGCGACATTGCGCTGGAAGAACTGGTATTCGTTCTCCCTGACGATTCCTTTCAGCCAATGGCAATAGTTGTGCAGGAAGATGCCAATGATGGCGATTCCACGCAACGCCTGGCACTGTTGTCTATTCAGCAAGTTGGTCATAATCGGTTGTATTCTTCAATATTCGTGGACGTTTTTCGTTGTAGTCGGCCGACAACACGTCATACTCGGGCTTGTACCAAGACGACTCTATGCCAGCCAGATAGAGCAGCGTGTGAGCAACGGCATCGGTCATGAGCGGACGCTGACGCGCTTCGATGACCTGTTTGAACACCTCGGGATGCACGGCGGCATAGCGGGGTGAGCACCATATCCAGAAGGGTATCTCAAATTCATAGCGTGCCAAGTCGCGGTCAATCTCAGCTGAGTGGTTGCGGCAGATGATGCCCCGTGTACCCTCGTAGCACTCTTCTCCATGATCGGGCATATAGATGACGATAGCCTCTTCGTTCTCCATTCGACGGCAAATCTGGTCGACAATGGAATCATTGTAAAGGCAGGCGTTGTCGTAGTCGGACAACAGGCGACGCTGTTTGGCATTCAGTTCAGGGCGACGCTCGTTGTAATCCTCGGGTTTGAAATGTTTCTTGCTGTTCGGACAACGTGTGCGATAGTTCAGATGCTGTCCCAACAGATGGAAAATGGTCAAGCGAGGCTTTCCATCCTTCATCCCTATTCCTTCATCCTTCATCCTATCATAATCTGCCAACAATCCTTCGTCAAAGATGTGCGTCTTTTCATTGCGATGGTCGAACATGGCCGCTGAGAGTTTGGGATTATTCAAGAAGAACCCGCCCGAGAAGTCGTAGACAGCCTCCTTGGCTTTCGGCAAGAACTGGTTGGTCAGGAATGTAACATCGTAGCCTGCCTTGCGGAACAGCTCGGGAAAGAGCGGATAGTCGCACCACTCACCCTCCTGCCCCACCACATGCATGGAGAAAAGACTCTTGAAGACGAAACTCGTGAGGTTCCACGAAGCAACAACATCGGTGAACGGCACCAACAATCCTGTGTGCTCACGCTGTATCTGTCGTGGTGTGGTCGGCATGAAGTAGCCATACTGCTGAGAATGGTGGCGACCAAAACTCTCACCGATAATCAAGACGATGTGGGGCGACCGATAGGAACAACTGTCCACCTGCACACGGTGAGACACTTCGATGAGCTTGTCTATCTGCTTGGCCGCCAACTGGTTCGAGCGGATGCTGAAGGCAAGTCGATAGGGCGACTCATAACAATTCACGCAATCGGGTCGATTGAGTTCGGCCTCTACCTGTCCGGGCGTCTGCAGATTCATCATCCGCCAAAATGCCTGCTTGTTGGGCCAACTCGTAATGGACGACCAAACCAGCAGCACCAAAGTGGCAAGGCCAGCCAAAGCCTCCAACACCCAACTGTATCCTCCCCTACGGGGGGAAAGGCTACGGGTAGGCGAGCTTTGCTCGGGAATGGTTGGGAGGGGGCCACCCAACATCTTCCGCAACTTTCCACCCCACACGGCACATGCGATATGGGCAAGAGCTATCAGCAACAGCCATCCCACCTTACCGAAAACAACATCGGAAGAGAAGAACGAAGCTATAAACTCACCTGCTTCTCGCTCGTCGGTCTCACCCACAAGCAGAAGCATCGTGGGCGTGATGGTCGAACCGAACTTCACATAACAATAAACGTCGATGATGGCCAACACATAGAGCACCACAGCCACTACTCCCCTCACCCATCGGCGTACACGCTGGGGAATGAGCATGAGGAAGGCGCAGAGCACGTAGAGGTCGAAGAACAACTCGAGATAAAGATTGTGGTAGAGTCGAGCGGTCTTATACGGCGGCAACGTCAGCCAAGCACACACCACCCCGAGCACATAGAGGAATACGAAGAAACGGGCGTTCGCGCCAATAGGACGGAACACTGCGCTCAATGCTTTGCCAAGGATGTTTCGTAGTGTCATACTGATGCCTTTCACCTTAAATTATTTGAAGTGCAAGATACTAGATTTTCCGATAAACTGCCACATCGTCAAGAATGGCGGCAGGTACCAATCGTTTGATGGGTCGCCCTTCGCGGATGCGCTGGCGGATGTCGGTGCTGCTCATGCGATAAAGCTTGGTATTCACCAACAGCACATTCGACGGCAATGTGTCGGCATCGATAGGCGAATTTTCACGCGGATAGACGACGATCTGGAAATTCTGGAGCAAGTCGGCAGAGTGATACCAACGGTCGAACTTCACCCAGTTGTCGGCTCCTATAAGGAGTACAAACTCATAGTCAGGATAATCGCGACAAAGAGCCTGCAGCGTGTCCCATGTATAGGAGGGACGAGGCAGATGGAACTCGTAATCGCAAGCAAGCAGCCGGGGTTCGGAGGCAAGTGCCTTCTGTGTCATCTGCAACCGCAAATGGTCGTCAAGCAGGTCGGCATCGGCCACCTTGAACGGATTAAGAGGCGACACCATGAACCACACCTCATCGAGCCGCGCCTGCTTCAAAATCTGCTTGGCCAGCGCGATATGCCCTTTGTGGATGGGGTTGAAAGAGCCTCCGTAGATGCCGACGCGCTTTTTCATTGATTGAGGAACTCGCTGATGATTCTGTAAGCGTCAGCTTCGGCTGTCTCGAGATCGTCATTCACCACGACACAGTCGAAACGCGGGGCAAACGTGAGTTCATAGGAAGCCTTCGACAAACGGTCTTCGATGGCCTCTGGGGTGTCAGTTCCACGGTTCACGAGCCTACGGCGCAACTCCTCGATGGAAGGAGGTTGGATGAAGATGCTGAGCGCTTCGTCGCCATAATGTTGCTTGATGTTGCAACCGCCTTTAACATCGACGTCGAAGACAACATTCTGCCCCATCGCACGCTGTCGGACGACCTGCTCTTTCAACGTTCCGTAGAAACGATCTTCATAGACTTCTTCGTATTCCAGGAACTCATCGTTGGCGATTTTCTCCTTGAATTCTTCGGGAGTCAGGAAGAAATATTCCACACCGTTCTGCTCGGTTCCACGTGGTGCACGGCTGGTGCACGAGATGGAAAACGCAAGGTTGAGCTCGGGATGTGTCTCCATCAACCAGTTTACAATGGTGCTCTTGCCTGAACCAGAGGGGGCGGAGACAATGAGAAGTTTCCCAAGTTCTTTTTCTTGTACATCCTCTTGGGAAGAAGACAAGGGAGTGTTGTTGAATTTTTCCATAGCGTTATTTGTTGTTGACTTTTTAAAGTGCATTGAGTACCTGCTCTTTGATTTGCTCCAGTTCGTCTTTCATTTTCACGACGATATTCTGCATCTCTGCCTGGTTGCTCTTCGAGCCGGTGGTATTGATTTCGCGACCCATTTCTTGTGCGATAAAGCCCAGTTTCTTGCCCTGTCCATGGCCTTCGCGCATGGTTTCTCGGAAGTAATTCAGATGGTTAGCAAGTCGCTGCTTTTCCTCGCTGATGTCGAGTTTTTCGATATAATAAATGAGCTCCTGCTCCAAACGATTCTTGTCGTATTCCACCTCGGGAATCTCCTTTAGTCCGTCCACGATACGTTGGCGAATCTTCTCCACACGCGCCTTTTCGAAGGGTTCGATGGAAGCCAACAGAGCCTCAATGTTGTCAATTTTCTCAGTGAATTTGCGCTCAAGGGCGGCACCCTCCTGAATGCGGAAGTCCACCAACTGCTGCAGAGCGGCTTCTATAGCCTGACGAGCAGCAGCCCATTCTTCGTCGCCAAGCACCTCACTATCGGTCTTGGTAGTCACATCGGGCATGCGGAGCAAGGTATAGAACCAATCCTGCGGCTCGGGAATACCCGTCTGAGCTGCGATGGTCTTGATCTGCTGATAATAGTTCTCAACGAGCGCTTGGTTGATGGGTACAGCTTCAGCGCCTGCCTCGCGTTCAATCCAAATCGCGAAATCGACTTTTCCACGTTCTAAAGCCTTTGTTACCATCTGACGAATCTCCATCTCCTTCTCGCGATAGAGCGGAGCAATGCGCGTCGAGAGGTCGAGCGACTTGCTGTTGAGCGACTTTACCTCAACATTGATTTTCTTCTCTTTAAAGGCCACAACAGCTTTGCCATAGCCTGTCATTGACTGTATCATAAACTGTTTTATCGTTAAATTTCTGCAAAAGTACGAAATTTCGACGAAAAATGTGTATTTTTGCAAATCTTTATAAGAAAAAACAACAATATGTCGTGTATTCTGCACATAGAAACAAGCACCGATGTGTGTTCGGTGGCCGTCAGTCAGGATGGTGCATGCGTCTTTGAACGCGAAGACCACTCGGGGCCGAACCACTCTGTGAAGTCGGGTGTTTTCATCGACGAGGCACTCAGTTACATCGATTCACAACTGATGCATCTTGATGCGGTAGCTGTCAGCCAAGGACCAGGTTCCTACACAGGACTGCGAATCGGCGTGTCGACTGCCAAAGGGATCTGCTACGGACGCGACGCCCGACTGATTGCCGTCCCCACGTTGCAACTGCTTTGTGTCCCTATACTGTTGCGCGAGATGGTGAAAGAGGAGAACGCACTGTTATGTCCCATGATCGACGCACGTCGAATGGAGGTCTATGCAGCCCTCTACGACCGCGCGCTCCACGAAATAAGACCAGTCGGCGCCGATGTGGTGGATGGTGAGACCTACAAGCAATATCTGGACGAACGCCCCGTCTATTTCTTCGGAAACGGAGCCGCCAAATGCATCGACAGTATCCATCACCCCAATGCACGGCTTATCGAAGGCATCGAACCACTCGCTCGATGGATGTTCCCATTGGCTGAACGGAGATTCTTCGACCAACAATTTGAAGACGTGGCCTACTTCGTGCCTTTCTACCTGAAGGACTTCGTGGCCAAGCAACCCAAGAAACTATTGTAAATCGTATCATTGTGAATAAATAGAAATTGTAAATTGTATAATTGTAAATCATCAATATGAACATCGAAGGATTGGACTACAACACCCAACGCGAGAAACTCATCCTGCCCGAATACGGCCGCGAAATCCAAAACATGGTCGACCATGCCATACAGATTGAAGACAGGGACGAACGTCAACGCTGTGCAGAGACCATCATTGGTATTATGGAACGCATGTTCCCCCAGAACAAGGAGAACAACGACCACCAGCAGAAACTGTGGGACCATCTGGCATTGATGAGTAGGTTCCAACTCGACATCGACTGGCCATTCGACGTACAGCAGGCCGCTCGTATCGCCGTCAAACCGGAGCCACTGCCATATCCCATGACAGAGATCCCCGTGCGCCACTATGGCAACATGATCTTCGAGATGTTTGAGAAGCTCAAGAGCATGGAACCTGGACCCGAGCGCGACGAACTGGCTCGCATGACCGCCAACCAAATGAAACGCAACCTGGCACAATGGAGCCATGGTTCGGCTGACGATGAGAAGGTAGTCAGCGACATTGCGAGATTCACCGATGGGAAAATACAACTCGACCTCGACAACTTCAAATTCGAGAAAGTCGAATTCAAAGACCCCGAGCGAAAACGAAAAAAGAAATAAATGGAGTCATTCATCATCGAAGGCGGACGACCTCTAAAAGGAACCATCGTCCCACAAGGCGCGAAAAACGAAGCCTTGCAGGTCATTTGTGCATCTTTGCTCACCAGTAGCGAGGTACGCATTTCCAATATTCCCGACATCCTCGACGTGAAGAACCTCATCAAACTATTGAAGGACATTGGCGTAGAGGTGACACAGCATTCACGACACGACTATTCCTTTAAGGCTGAGTCGTTGAACTTGGAGTATCTTCAAAGCAACGAGTTCATCGAAAAATGTTCTTCGCTCCGTGGGTCAGTGCTCATGATAGGACCGTTGTTGGGAAGATTCGGAAAAGCGACCATCGCCAAACCAGGAGGAGACAAGATTGGCAGAAGACGACTCGACACGCACTTCCTTGGTTTCAAGAACCTCGGTGCGCAATTCGTGCGGGAAGACAAACGCAACGTCTACCACATCGAAGCCCCGCACCTGAAAGGTTGTTATATGCTGCTCGATGAGGCTTCCGTCACAGGTACCGCCAACATCATCATGGCGGCTACACTCGCTGAAGGAACAACTACCATCTACAATGCCGCTTGCGAGCCATACATCCAGCAGCTCTGTCATCTGCTCAACGCGATGGGTGCCAACATCACCGGCATCGCGTCGAACCTATTGACCATTGTTGGAGTGAAGGAACTCCACGGGGCAACGCACAAGATACTGCCCGACATGATAGAAGTGGGATCGTTCATTGGTATGGCTGCGATGGTGGGCGATGGTATCAGAATCAAAGATGTCTCCTACAAGGACCTCGGCATCATTCCCGACACGTTCCAACGATTGGGCATCAACATCCAGAAAGAGGGTGATGATCTCTTCATTCCCCCGCAACCTCACTATCGAGTAGAGTCGTTCATAGATGGAACCATCATGACGCTCGCCGATGCACCATGGCCAGGTCTTACTCCCGACTTGCTCTCTGTGCTGCTCGTCGTCGCCACACAAGCACAAGGAAGTGTGCTTTTCCACCAGAAGATGTTCGAAAGCCGACTCTTCTTCGTCGACAAACTCATCGACATGGGCGCGCAGATCATTCTTTGCGACCCTCACCGAGCCGTTGTTGTTGGACACGACCACAGCATCCGACTCAGAGCCGGACGAATGACAAGCCCCGACATCCGTGCAGGTATCGCCCTGCTCATCGCCGCACTCAGTGCCAATGGAACGAGCCGAATCGCCAATATCGCGCAAATCGACCGAGGGTACGAAGACATCGAACTCCGTCTCAACAAACTCGGGGCGAATATCAAACGCGTCAACGACTAACATCCAACACTCAAGATGATCCAACAACAGCAAGTATATCCCATAGGACGCATCGGGAAGCCTCATGGTGTGAAAGGAGAAATGAACTTCATGTTCGACGATGACGTATTCGACCGCACCGATGCCGACCATATCATCATCGAGACCGAAGGGATTCTTGTGCCGTTCTTCTTTGAGGAATACCGATTTCGCAACGACAACACAGCCCTCATCAAGCTCGAAGGCATCGACACGCAAGACCAAGCACGGGAGTTCACCAACTGCATCGTCTATTTCGAACGCGACCAACATGAGACTTCCAACACTCCACTTTCGGACATGACTTGGTCGCAGATCGTAGGATTTAAGATCATCGATTCCCAGACAAGCCGATGCGTTGGAACCATCAAGAGTGTCGACGATTCAACCATCAACGTCTTGTTCGAGATAGAAGATGATGAACAACACCGAGTCCTCATACCAGCCAACGAAGAACTCATCGAGGCGGTCGACTGCCAACAGCAAACCATCTCCATGAGCATTCCCGATGGACTCCTGGCCTTATAAAACTGCTTTCACACAACACTCAATATGAAGAAACAACAAGTATGCATCCTCGGTAGTACAGGTTCTATTGGAACCCAAGCCCTAGATGTCATCCAACAACACAGCGACAGATACCAAGTCTATGCGCTCACCGCCAACAACAGCGTGGAACTGCTTGCCAAGCAGGCGCGGGAGTTTCAGCCAGCAGCGGTGGTCATCGCCAACGAAGCGCATTATGAGCAATTGCGCACCCTACTCGATGACATGCCAGACATCAAGGTCTATGCTGGGCAACAAGCCATTGACGAAATCGTGCAGGCCGAGCCTATCGATAGCGTCATTGCGGCAATGGTTGGATTTGCAGGACTCTCACCTACCATTCACGCCATTAAGGCCCACAAGAAGATTCTGCTCGCCAACAAAGAGACACTTGTCGTAGCTGGAGAACTCATCTGCCAACTTGCTGGGGAGAACAACGTCCCCATCCTACCCATCGATAGCGAACACTCCGCCATCTTCCAATCCATCGTTGGAGAATTCCCAAACACTATCGAAAAAATACTACTCACATGTTCTGGCGGACCTTTCCGCAGCCTTTCCGATGAGCAATTGCAGAACGTGACGGCCAGCGACGCCCTCAAACACCCGACGTGGGACATGGGCGCGAAAATCACCATCGACTCCGCTACACTTATGAACAAAGGATTCGAGGTCATCGAGGCCAAATGGCTTTTCAACCAACCGCCGCACAAGATACAAGTACTCATCCATCCGCAGAGCATCATCCACTCTGCCGTTCAATTCTGCGACGGGTCGGTAAAAGCGCAGCTTGGGCTTCCCGACATGCGCCTTCCCATTCAATACTCGCTCTCCTTCCCTGAGCGCCTGCCGCTCAATGTTCCACGACTCGACCTATTCAAGAACCAACCGCTCGAGTTCTTCGAGCCCGACATCGAGAAGTTCCAATGCTTACAACTTGCTTTCCAAGCCATTGAAAAAGGAGGAAACATGCCATGCATTCTCAATGCCGCCAACGAGGTGGTCAACTACGCCTTCAGAATGGGAAAATGTTCGTTTCCGCAAATACCGCAAATCATTAGCGAGACGATGCAACGAACTACGTTCGACCCCACGCCGACGCTCGATACCTACTTTAATACGGACGACCAAGCACGGCGCATAGCCAACGAAATATTAGGAACATTACAAAAATAAAAAATAGAATATTAAAAGAATAAACGAATAAAAAATCATGGAAATATTCATCATAAAACTGCTTCAGTTCCTTCTCGCCATCTCGCTTCTCGTGCTTCTGCACGAAGGAGGACATTTCTTCTTCTCCAAGCTCTTCGGTGTCAAAGTCGACAAGTTCTACATGTTCTTCGATGCCGGCATTGGAAAATGGGATGGTTCACTCTTCAAATTCAAGCCCAAAAACAGTAACACACAATATGGCATCGGTTGGTTGCCACTCGGAGGCTACTGCAAGATTGCCGGCATGATCGACGAATCGTTCGACACCGAGCAAATGAAACAACCTGTGCAGCCGTGGGAGTTCCGAGCCAAACCCACCTGGCAGCGACTGCTCATCATGATTGGTGGCGTGCTCGTCAACTTCCTGCTTGCCCTTTTCATCTATTCCATGGTGCTCTTCACGTGGGGCGACCAATACATCGCTACAAGCGACATGTCGCTTGGATTCAAGTTCAACCAAGAAGCCAAAGAACTCGGATTCAAGGATGGCGACATCCTCATCGGAACCGAGAATGGCGACTTCAAAGACTTCTCCACCGACCTCTTCCGTGAACTCTCCACCGCCCAAGAAGCCCGCATCAAGCGAAATGGAAAAGAAATGACACTTCCTCTTCCCGGTGACATCAACCTCCTCTCGATGCTCAAGTCGACACCGCTCTTTGCCGCGCCACTCATACCTGCCGTCATCGACAGCGTCATTCCCGGAACAACGGCTTACTACATGCATCTTCAGAAAGGCGACCGAATCGTAGCCATCAATGGGAAGAAAGTTGATTCCTACAACGAATTCACCAACGAGATAGGACGTTTGCAAGATATGCTCCATGAGGCCACAACCGCTGAAGACAGTCTTGCCATCCGACGTGTCGCACTCACATTCACCAATGACAAAGCGGCGACAACTAATACCCAATACACCGCACACGTCACGCTGCCCTCAGCCCTGCAGTTCGGCTTCTTCACGCAAAACTATCGTGCGCTCTATAAGACTACAACTCGCAAATATGGTTTCTTCGAAAGCTTCCCCGCAGGCATCAAATACGGATGGAACGTGCTTTCCGGCTACGTTTCCGACCTGAAATACGTATTTTCTGCTGACGGTGCGAAGTCGCTCGGAGGATTCGGAGCCATCGGCAACCTCTTCCCCGCCACGTGGGATTGGCACGCCTTCTGGCTCATGACGGCATTCCTCTCCATCATCCTCGCATTCATGAACATCCTGCCCATCCCTGCTCTCGATGGCGGACATGTTCTTTTCCTGCTCTATGAGATGATCACGGGACGAAAACCGAGCGAGAATTTCCTCATCCGTGCCGAATACATAGGATTCGGAATCCTCATCCTTCTCATGGTCGTTGCTAACCTCAACGACATCCTGCGTTGGCTCGGATACATGTAAAAATGACCAAAAGCTTGACATACACCATCGGATAGACGGATTGAAATAACAACAGAAACGCCCGAAAAGTGAGTTTGACCATCGATAATTGCTCGCTTTTCGGGCGTAATTATATTAAATTCTCATTGTCCGCCAAGCCGCTCGAAATAGACGATTACTTCCTCCCAAGTCTTGAACTCATCGCTCCCGAATGCCAGCCTTGCCCCCATAAAATCCTTGGCAGGCACCTTGTCCACAAGATAGTCACCCAACAACAAGTCGCGGCGGTTGGTGAACACGAGGTGGTCGTGTGCTGGTGTTGAAACAAACTGTTCCACCCACGTCTGCATTTCATCGAAATACCTATGGTGATTCGTCGGAGCCGAGCAGACGATATAAACTTGATAGTTCTCGATTAGCATCTCCAAAGCCTTCAGCATACTCGAAGCGGGGCGGCAACTTCCATCCATCAGCGTTTCCACACCCACGTAAACGATGGGGCGCTCACGGCCTTCCTGACGGTCGTCGATCCATCGAATTACAGGCACCACACCATGCAAGAACGAATGGTCGTCCATGCGATGCTCGCCATGGAAATGGGCAGCCTGTGTGTAATGTTCGCAAAAAAGGTCGAACGTATGCACCAATGTATCCTGGTCACCGAAAAGACCCCAGACTCGGCGACGCTCATCGTCGTTTACAGCCGAGAAGCATTGTTCCGACACATCGCGATACTCTTTCACAAGTGCCTTGTCCACATAAAACTCCTGCACACCGTCTTCCCTTGGATTGAAGAACTGCTGTTTGCCCGTGAGTCCGTGCTCGCGCATCGTGTCGGCAATCTGAAACGCCGGATTAATCAAAATGCGATCGTATCCGTAGAGCTGCTCGGTATACATGCCCCCCATCGATGTTCCAATGATGAGGTCGGGACGTTCACGCTCGCACAAGTCATGCAACAAATCTATTGCCTCGCCAGGATGTACAGGCATGTCGCGAGCCACCACTTCGGCATTGGGGAACATCGTTCGTATGCGATGCACGGTGCCCGTCTGTGCCGACGAGCCGAAGCCATGCACATACATCATCTTCTTCCCTTTCATCAGTTCGGGAAACTGTTTCGGTTTCTGTATTTCCATCCTATTCTTCTCCTCGATTTACATAAAGTGTCACTTCTTGTGGAAAATCCTTCGCAAAGATAATGATTTTTCCGTTTTTATTCGTATATTTGCATCATTAATTATCAGAATGGCACTACTAACAATGTATCGTCATAAAATAAAGTGAAACAAACGAAAACAAACAACCATCATGAAACCAAGACTTAGACTAATCCTCTTATTTACCATTTTCGTCCTGTCCACACACGCCCAACGTGAGTGGAGACTCATCTGGAGCGACGAATTCAACACCGATGGACAACCCGACACCGCCGTCTGGGAACCCGAACGCGGTTTCGTACGAAACCATGAGGCACAATGGTACCAGGGCGAGAACGCGCGTTGCGAAAGCGGTAACCTTGTCATCGAGGCTCGACGCGACAAGCGCAAGAATCCCCTTTATCAGAAAGACGCCAACGACTGGCGTCGCCAACGTAAGAATATCGAGTACACCTCTGCCTCGCTGACCACCCGACGCAGTTTCAGTTTTCTCTACGGACGCCTCGAAGTGAAGGCGAAGATTCCCACGGCCAGCGGTTCGTGGCCTGCCATTTGGTTGCTCGGGAAAGACATGGAGTGGCCTTCGTGCGGTGAAATCGATGTCATGGAATTCTATCGTATCAAAGGCGAACCTCACATCCTGGCCAATGCCGCTTGGGGAAACGACCGGCATTTTAGTCCCGTATGGAATTCCAAGCGCATCCCTTTCACCCATTTCACCTCGAAAGACCCCACATGGGCAGAAAAGTTTCACGTGTGGCGAATGGACTGGACGCCCCGAAACATACAAATCTACCTCGACGACGAACTGCTCAACGACATTCCTTTGAGCCAGACTGTCAACGGGAGCATCGGCCAGCACATCAATCCCTTCACACGACCGCAATACCTGTTGCTCAACCTCGCCATCGGAGGTGACAATGGTGGCGACATCGACAATAGCGCCATGCCCATGCGCTACGAAATCGACTACGTGCGCGTTTTCCAGCAGCAACAGCCACGACGGCAGCGCGAAATAATACGCACCGTACCGCGCGATTCCATCAACCTCAGCGACCCCTGCATCCTTGCCGACTCTGCCACGCAGCAATATTACATGACTGGAACGGGTGGAAGACTGTGGACCAGCTACGACCTGAACCGCTGGACTGGCCCATACCAAGTGGCGCGCACCAACCCCGACTCGTGGATGGGCGAAAGGCCAGCCATCTGGGCTGCCGAACTGCATCCCTATAAAGGAAAATACTACTATTTCGCCACCTTCACTAACGAGCAGATAAAAATCGACACCGTGCGTGGAAACGTCATTCCTAGGAGAGCCAGCCATGTGCTTGTGAGTGACAAACCCGAAGGTCCTTACGTCCCAATGGAGGACGAGACCTATCTGCCTGCCACACAACCCACACTCGACGGCACATTCTGGGTGGACCGCGATGGGAAACCTTACATGGTCTTCTGTGGCGAGTGGTTGCAAAACTGGAATGGAACCATCGAGAAAATCGAGTTGAAACCCGACCTCAGCGGTTCCATTGGCAAGGCGCAAGTGCTCTTCCGTGCCTTCGATTCCCCGTGGAGTCGCGAGACCGTTGACGGTAAACTCGGCCCCAACAAGGTGACCGATGGTCCATATCTTTTCAAGACAGGAACAGGAAGACTCGGTATGTTGTGGACAAGTTGGGTGCACGATGTCTATACGCAAGGAGTGGCCTACTCGCAAAGCGGAACACTCAACGGACCTTGGACACAAGAGCCACAGCCCATCACACCACCCAACTTCGGACACGGAATGCTCTTCAAAACCCTTGAAGGTCAATGGCTGATGTCGGTGCATAGTCATAAGAACGTGAACGGACGCTATGTCCGCGTACCACATCTCTTCGAAGTGGACCTCTCAGGCGACAAACTCGTGTTGGGCCGCATGATTGAAGGCGACTACCAGCCTTCCACACCCGCCAAGCGAAACGCCATCGAACCAGGTCGGTTGTGGCCCGACACCGACGGACAACACATCAACGCCCATGGCGGAGGTGTCCTCAAACAAGGCGACACCTATTATTGGTTCGGCGAACACAAGGCCGAAGCCACCAGCAACGCGCTCGTAGGAGTGACTTGCTATTCATCGAAAGACTTGATGAACTGGAAGAACGAAGGAGTGGCATTGTCGGTTAGCGACGAAACTGGTAGCGACATCGAACGCGGATGCATCTTGGAACGCCCGAAAGTTGTCTACAATGCCAAGACCAAGAAATACGTCATGTGGTTCCATCTCGAACTGAAAGGACGCGGATACGATGCCGCGCGTGCCGGCGTGGCCATTAGTGACACGCCTACTGGGCCTTATCGTTTCTTGCGTTCAGGGCGTGTGAACCCAGGCATCCTACCCGAAAACATCGACAAGGCTGTATTCGACACCCTCGACCTGAAGCACGAGCCCAAGAGTTGGACTCCCGAATGGCTCGATGTCATCAAAAAAGGCCTCTACACGAAGCGCGACCTGCAGGGTGGACAAATGTCACGCGATATGACCATCTACGTGGACGATGACGGCCGTGCCTATCACATCTATTCTTCGGAGGAGAACCTCACCCTGCAAATCGCAGAGCTCTCTGACGATTACACCACCCACACGGGACGTTACGTGCGTGTGGCGCCTACGGGTCACAACGAGGCTCCTGCCATCTTCAAACGCAAGGGCACCTACTGGATGATTACCAGCGGATGCACGGGGTGGGATCCCAACGAAGCGCGTATGTTCTCGGCCAAAAACATCCTGGGGCCATGGACGCAGCATCCCAACCCTTGCATAGGACCGAACAAAGACTTGACCTTCGGAGGGCAAAGCACCTACATTCTCGACACGGGCAAGCAACAAATCTTCATGGCCGACATCTGGCGGCCACGCCATCCCATCGATGCCCGCTACATCTGGCTTCCCATCGAGTTCGACAAAGACGGCACGCCCATTGTGAGATGGCAAGACAAGTGGAAACCCCTATCCAAATGATGGGCAGGCAAAAACACGGGCAACCATTTTTCCACATAATTATATATGTAATCTGAAAATAAATTGCTATCTTTGCGAAAAATATCAAACTCATCCACTACCCGACATGAAAAAAGCCCTATTCAGATTATCATTGCTGATGATGGCCATTTTGCTTCCCGCCGCTTTGACGGCAAAGAAACGGCAACCGAAAGTGAAGACCGACCGAGAATACTGGTGCGAACAGGCCTACTGCATGGCACAACCAGTGTTGGAGAACATGGCGAAAGGCGAACTGCAGAAAAACATGAAGACGGAGTTCTCACCGTCGTTCGACAATCGCAACCGCAAGGTGGTCTATATGGAGACATTCGGGCGCTTGATGGCGGGTGTGGCTCCGTGGTTGGCACTTCCCGACGACGAGACAACCGAAGGCCGACAACGCAAGCAGTTGCGCGAGTGGGCATTGGCGTCGTTCCGCAATGCTGTCGACCCGCAGTCGCCCGACTATCTTTGTTGGGGCGTGAGTGGTCAGAATTTGGTCGATGCCGCCTTCCTCGTCGAGGCTTTCATTCGTGCCTACGATGCGTTGTGGATGCCGTTGGACGAAGTGACTAAAAAGCGCTATATCGAGGAATTCAAGAAACTACGAAGCATAGAACCGCCCTACACGAATTGGCTGCTCTTCTCGAGCACTATCGAGAGCTTCATTGCAAAGGCGGCAGGGCTGAAAGAATACGATGATTACCGGGTGATGACCACCATCCGCAAGGTGGAAGAGTGGTACGTGGGCGACGGTTGGTATTCCGACGGTCCCGTGTTTGCCTTCGATTACTATTCCAATTACGTCTTCCATTCCATGTATCTGGAGACATTGAAGAATATGGTTGACGCGAAAGCCAACACGCGTTTCGACTACCAGAAATACTACGACCGCGCGTTGAAGCGGGCACAAAAGATGGCCATCATCCTGGAGCGTTTCATCTCACCCGAGGGCACCTTCCCGGTCGTCGGACGGTCAATTACCTATCGCATGGCAGCCTTGCAACCATTGGCTCTGATGGCGTGGTATCAGACGCTGCCCGAGGAACTCTCCAACGGACAGGTGCGCGCCGCATTGACGCAAGTGATGCACCGCATGTACGACCAACAAGAGAACTACAACGATGCTGGATTCCTGACCATTGGTTTTTGTGGGCATCAACCCGAGACGGCCGATTGGTATACCAATAACGGCTCGCTTTACCTGACAAGCCTCTCTCTGATGCCCCTCGGTCTACCCGCCGACCACGACTTCTGGACGTGCCCCGCCGAAGAGTGGACGCAAGTGAAGGCGTGGAATGGCAAACCGTTCCCCAAGGACCATCGTTGGGCTGACGACATCCAGACGAAAGATAAATGGTAATTTACGGCCTGCGGCCTAGATGAAAGATTAAAGATGAAAGATTAAAGATTAAAAATTCATGAACGCAATAAAAATCACAATAGCAAAACGGTGGATGAGGATAATAGGCTTGTCCTTTATCCTTTGCCATTTGTCAGTAGGCGTCGCACAGGCTCGCCAATGGACGGCGGCTGAGGTGAAGGACATCGTATATCGGGTGAACAACACGTGGCAACAAACCCACGGACAGGAACGCTCGTTCTGGGACCCTGCCGTCTATCACACGGGCAACATGGAGGCATTCTTCACGTTTGGCAACCTGGCATGGCTGAACTACTCGCGCGAATGGGCTGATAAGAACCTTTGGCAGGGCGCTCGGGAGAAAGACCCACAGAAATGGCTCTACAAACAATATGGCGAGTCGATGCAACACGTGCTTTTCGGCGACTGGCAGATTTGCTTCCAGACCTATCTCGGCCTCAATTCGGTGTTCCCTGCCGACTACAAAACCGCCCGCGCCCGCGAGGTGATGGGCTTCGAGGCCGATTCCAAGGACAACGACTACTGGTGGTGGGCAGATGCCCTCTACATGGTGATGCCGGTCATGACGAAAATGTACCTCCTCACAGGCGACGAGAAATATCTGGACAAGATGCACGAGAATTGGGAATATGCCAATTCTATCATGTACGACAACGAGACGGGCTTCTATTTCCGTGACGGGAAATATGTCTATCCCAAACACAAGACGGCCGCAGGAAAGAAAGACTTTTGGGCGCGGGGCGACGGTTGGGTGCTGGCAGCCTTTGCGAAAGTGTTGAAAGACCTGCCCAAGAACCATCGCCACCGCAAGCAATACATCGACTATTACAAGCGACAGGCCGCTGCCGTGGCCGCCAGCCAGCAGGAGGAAGGCTATTGGACACGCTCCATCCTCGACCCCAACCAGGCGCCTGGACGTGAGACGAGTGGCACCGCCCTCTTCTGCTACGGACTGCAGTGGGGCGTCAACAACGGCATTCTCGATGCCAAGCGATACCAGCCGGTGATTGACAAAGCTTGGGAATATCTTGCCACCATCGCTTTGCAGCCCGACGGAACCGTCGGCTATGTGCAACCCATCGGCGAGAAAGCCATCCCCGGACAGGTGGTCGACCAGAAATCGGTGACGAACTTCGGAACAGGCGCCTTCCTGTTGGCGGCATGCGAGTATTATCGCCATTTAAAAAAGTATAAAGGGAAGTGAGAGGCGTAAAGGGATACAAGACTTCAAAAATAAATACTAAAATATAAGAATCTATGAAAAAAGTACTGTTTATGGCTGCCCTGTTGGGCCTTATGGGCCTGACGCTCAACATGCAGGCGGCCAAGAAGAAAACCGTGAAAGCCAAGCAAGCAACCGTGGCTGCTGTGCCAAAGCTACAACCCACAATGACCGAGATTGAAGACATGGAGGTGAACGACCTCAACCGACTGCCGACACACACCACGTTCTTCGCCTACGAGAACGAGGCAGTGGCATTGAAGGGAGACATGACAAAGTCGAAGAACTTCCTCTCGCTGCATGGCACGTGGAAATTCAACTGGGTGGAGAATGCCGACCAACGTCCGAAGGATTTCTTCAAGACCGACCTCAACGATGCCAATTGGAAGACCATGCCCGTGCCTGGCATGTGGGAACTCAATGGATTTGGCGACCCCGAGTATGTGAACTCCGGTTTTGCCTGGCGCGGACATTTCGATGAGAAGCCGCCGCGCGTACCCGTGAAGGACAATCACGTAGGGTCCTACCGCCGCTCCTTCAACATCCCCGCCGACTGGAATGGCCGACAGATTATCGCCCATTTCGGCTCGGTCACATCGTGCATCTATCTCTATGTGAACGGCGAGTTTGTTGGATATAGCGAAGATTCGAAAGTAGCCACCGAGTTCGACATCACCCCGTTTGTGAAGGCTGGACAAGACAACCTCATCGCCTTCCAGGTGTTCCGCTGGTGCGACGGCTCGTGGTGCGAGGACCAAGATTTCTGGCGCCTTTCGGGTGTGGCCCGCGATTCATATCTCTACTGCCGCGACCTGCAAACGCACATCGACGATCTGCGCATTACCGCCTCGCTCGACGACAATTATGAAACAGGAACGCTTCTCATCGACCCCAAAATGTCGGGAAATGCGGCCATTGAATATACCTTGCTCGACGCCGACGGAAAAGAAGTCTATTGGGACCTCTCATTAGGTGGGGCGGTGTATATAGATGACTTGAAAGTGAAACACTGGACAGCTGAGACCCCGAATCTTTACACGCTGATGGTGAAGCTTTATTCGACCACCGCCACTTCTGTCAAAGAGAAAAACATCAAGAAGCCCATCAAAGTCCAGCAGCAGACGGGCGAACCTGTCGAGGTCATCACCCAGAAAGTCGGCTTCCGTCGCGTGGAGATCAAGAACGCGCAACTGTTGGTCAATGGCAAGCCCATCCTCATCAAAGGTGCCGACCGCCACGAGATGGATCCCGATGGTGGCTATGTCGTCTCGCGTGAGCGAATGATTCAGGACATCCAGATCATGAAACGCCTGAACATCAACGCCGTGCGTACCTGCCACTATCCCGACGACCCCGTGTGGTACGACCTTTGCGACGAATATGGCCTCTACATGACCGCCGAGGCCAACCAAGAGAGTCACGGCTTTGGTTATGGACCCAACGCCGAGGCCAAGAAGCCGCTCTTCGCCAAGCAAATCCTTCAGCGCAACCAACACAACGTGGAGACCTACTTCAACCACCCCGCCATCATCGTGTGGTCGCTGGGCAACGAGACGGTGAACGGACCCAACTTCGAGGCTGCCTACGACTGGATCAAGCAGACCGACACCTCGCGTCCCGTGCAATGGGAACAGGCTGGTCGCGACGGCCGCAACACCGACATCTTCTGCCCCATGTACTACACGCCGTGGAGTTCCGAGGCCTATTGTAAGGACGACCGCTACCAAAAACCACTCATCCAATGCGAATACAACCACACGATGGGTAACTCCAGTGGCGGTTTCAAGGAGTATTGGGACCTCATCCGCAAATATCCGAAATACCAGGGTGGCTACATCTGGGACTTTGTCGACCAAGCGCTTCACCGCAACCCCGTGACGCCGATGAGCATGAAGATTGATGAGTTCACACCTTACACCGAACTCAACAAAATCGACTACACCTATGGTGGCGACTACAACAACTACGACCCGAGCGACAACAACTTCAACTGCAACGGCATCATCGGCCCCGACCGCCAACTGAACCCGCACGCCTACGAGATCGCCCACCAGTACCAGAACATCTGGGCATCTGAGGTTGACCTGAAGCAAGGCCGCATCAAAGTCTTCAACGAGAACTTCTTCCGTTGCCTGAAGAACTACCGACTCGTGTGGCGCCTCAGCGTGGATGGAAAAACCATGCAAGATGGAGCCATCGACGAAATGCACATCGAGGCACAGCAGTCGAAGGAGATCACCCTGCCCTATCGTCTCGACAACATCGACCCGAAGGCTGAGGTGCTGCTCGACATCGACTTCCTCCTGAAGACCGACGAGCCGCTCATGAAGGCCGGACAACGCGTCGCCTTCAACCAACTGCAGATTCAGAAGTACGGCCACAGCTGCTGCGACTTCGACGAGCAGACCATCGCTCAGAAGTCGAAAATCAAGGTCGTGAACAACAAGAAGGCCTCCGACATCACCGTCTCCAATGCCAACTTCACCATCAAGTTCAACAAACTCACTGGACTGCTCAGCCAATACAATGTGCTTGGCAACGACCTGCTTGGCGAAGGTGGCACCCTGCGTCCCAACTTCTGGCGCGCACCCACCGACAACGACATGGGAGCCGGATTGCAACGCCAATACAGCGTATGGCGCAACCCGTCGATGACGCTTACCCAGCTCACCACTGAGTTCGACAAGAAGGAGAACAGCGCCACCGTGAAGGCCGTCTACGACATGCCTGACGTGCACGCCCAGCTCACCATGGCCTATGTCATCATCGAGGGCGGAAGCATCCATGTCTTCGAGAAGATGGACATCGACACCGCTGCCGTTGCCGCCGCCATGGCTGCGAATAGGGAGCGGGAAGGTCGTGGCAGAAACAGAGGAGGAGACCGCAGTCTCGACATGTTCCGCTATGGCGTAGTCCTCGATATGCCCTATGCCATGGACAACAGCGAGTTCTATGGCCGTGGCCCCATCGAGAACTATAGCGACCGCGCCACCTCGCAGAACATCGGCATCTACAAGCAAAGCGCCGACGAGCAGTTCTTCCCCTACATCCGTCCGCAGGAAACCGGCACCAAGACCGACATCCGTTGGTGGGAGCAGCGCAACAACAGCGGCGCAGGACTTCACATCCAGTCGTGCAATCCCTTCACGGCGTCGGCTCTGCACTACAACATCAGCGACCTCGACGAAGGTCGTGACAAGCACCAGCGCCACTCGCCCCAGGTGCCTCGCTCACGCTACACCGAGCTCTCCATCGACATGGTGCAGACAGGTGTGGGCGGCATCAACAGCTGGAGCCAGGATGCCCGTGCCCTGCCGCAATATCGCGTGAAGGCCGAGAGCCGCCTCTTCAAGTTCTGGCTCATACCAGTGAAAAAGCATTGAACATTGAACATTGAAAGTTTCGATTAAGTGCGTGAGAAACCATTCCCGCTAACGCGCCTACCCGTAGCCTTTCGCCCGATGGGCAAAATTGACAATTGACAATTGAAAGCCCCCTCCTTTCCGTGTGAAAGGAGGGGGCTTTAACAAAGAATTCCAACTATAGAGTAGTTTGTTTTGTGTACACCATGAAGTGCGGCAGTCGGTTCATTGGCGAGGGCGATTCTGGGGCGAACCCTGTGGGCGCTGGCCAGGCTGAGGACGTTTTCCCATCTGAGGGCGCTTTCCCATCTGTCCTCGTTGCCCCATCTGACCACGTTGGCCACGTTGACCAAGTCGGTGCATGGTCTGTTTCTCCATGTCGTAGACGCGCTGTATCTGCTTCTGCGTCAGGAACTTGCTGTACTCCTTGTAGTACTTCTCGCGTAGTGAGAGAAGCTTCTGGCTCTGTTCGAAGCGGTCCTTGATGGCTTGCTCGGCCTCGGCCTCAGTCATGTCGGTCTTCTTCATGCGCCCCTTCTGATTGAGCGCCCACATCTCTTTCTGGTAGTCGCAGAAGGTCTTGACAAGCTTCTGCGAAGTGGCGTCGTCGAGTGCCAGGTCGTGTGCGATGTGCTTGGCCTGGGCTTCGGCGAGTTGTTCACGGCTCATGCGCTGCTGTCTGTTCTGTTTGCCCTGGTTGTTCGGGGTGTTCTGATTGCTTTGCGACTGCGCTGAGGCACTGCCAACGGCCATCATGATGGCACAGATGGCAAGGGATAGAAATTTTTTCATTGTCATTCGGTATTATCGTTTATAAATAAGTCTTCTTCGTACACCTGCAGCAGGTATTCCTGGTCTTCTATGCTGAGGTTGTTATAAGCCATCTCCACGCTGGCGAAGCTGTCTGTGGCAGCATCGTCGCTTCCAGACATGGGTAGGTTCCTCCATACCAAGAAGAACAGGGCTGCGACGGCGGCGGCAGCGAGGGTGGCACGAATGGCGAACTTCTTGCCGCTCGTCGCGTGCTTCTTCCCTGCGGCCTCGTGGTCGATGGCCGCGTCGGTGGCGCGCGCTATCAGTTGGTCCAGATAGTCGTCGCTCTCGGCATAGGGCATCTGCTTTCCTATTTCCTCAAAATCCTTGCCCGATGGGCTAAGATTCAGCTCATTCTCCTTCAAATCTTTCATAGTGAATGTTCTTTGATGTAATTCTTGATTTTCTCTGTAGCGAAGTGGTAGTTCGTCCTCAGTGTTCCGGCTTTCTTGCCCGTGATGCGGGCAATCTCGTCGTAGTTCAGTTCGTCGTAGTAGTGCAGGTTGAAGGCAATACGCTGTTGCGTAGGCAGCGTCAGCAGTGCTTTTTGGAAGAGCACCTCGGCTGCTTCGGAGTCCAATGGCGTTTCGGCTTCGAGTCTTTCGCGTAGCTTGTCGCTGAGAGCGTCGATGCTCTGGAAAAGGTGCGTCTGCCGTCTCAGTTGGTGCAAGGCCTCGTTGGTGGCAATGCGGTAGATCCACGTCCTCAGTCCGCTCTCGCCTCTGAAATTCTCGATGCCACCCACTATCTTGATGCAGGTCTCCTGCAGAGCGTCCTCCGCGTCGTCGTGGCTCACCACGATGCGCCTGATGTGCCAGTAGAGTGTCTTTCCATACTGTCTCATCAGCAGTCGGAAGCCCTCTTCGCGCCGCTCAGGATCGGCCAACATCGCCAACAGCTGTCCTTGTGCCATATCGATCTCCATACATTTATATGATACACGAACCTTACGAAAGTTAAATCCACCCCTCGTTTTTTTATACAAAAAAAACAGGCGGAGCCCACGAGGTTCCGCCTGTTAGTTTATTGATGCGTTGGGGGTTATAGGTCCCTTCTACACGATTTAAGTTTCTATGCCGCAAATATACAAAATAATCCTGATTCCTAGGTTTCTTTTCGGTCGATTTAAAGCCCAACGAACAAAAAAATAAGAAAAAATGTATACGCGGTTAGCTTTTTGAACGTCTAAAGGGTATTACAGTAAAAGACGTGATGGAAAGAAGAGACATTCAACGGTTGTTCAAACAGCATTATGCCAAGATGTACAGGGTGGCACGCACCATTCTTTACGACGAGCAAGAAAGCGAGGACGTGGTCAGCGATATCTTCGAGAACCTGCTTCATGGGCAGATGGTCTTGATACCGGAAACAGAGGAACGCTACCTGCTGACAAGCGTCCGAAACCAATGCTTCAAACGGTTGCGCCATGTTTCAAGTCCTCTTGAGACTAGCGGCATCGTTGAACCTACAGACGATTCTGAGGTTGAGGACGAGCGGTTGACGGACATTGACGAATTTGTCTTCGCTCACTTGTCCGTTCAGGAGCAACGCATCTTCCGCCTTCGCTTCACCGACGGGTGCAGTTATGAGGAAATTGCCTCCTCAGAGGGCATTAGCAAAGTAGCCGTATGGAAACATCTTTCTCACGCCTTGAAACTAATCAGAAACCATTTTAACAAGTAAGGACTATGCAAACCCCAGACGAGAAAAAGCAGATGTTCCTTGACATGCAGGAGCATCCCGAAAACTACTCAGAAGAGCAGATTGAGGCCATAATGGACGAACTCGACCGTATGCCCAATGTGGAAACAGCGTGGCAGAAATATATTAGTGAAAAGGGAATAGTGAAAAGTGAAAAACCTGTTACACCCTCCCATTCTTCATTCTTCAAGGTCGCCGCCTCCATCATCAGCGTCCTCATGGTGTCGGGCATCGCCCTCGCTGCCATTCACATGTGGAGCCTCACCTCCAACCCCTCTCCAAAAGACGAGGGGAGAGCACACACACAAGTTGCAGATACAACCAAAAGACATTCCATTCCCCTCGCTATTGAGAGAGAAAATGGGGATGAGCCACACGTCTTCGACAACGTTCCGCTCGACACGATGCTCATTGAGATGGCCGATTACTACCGTGTTGCTGTTGAATTCCAACGCGATGAGGCTCGCCAACTTCGTCTGCACTTCGTTTGGAAGCACAGCGAGGACCTCGACCGAGTAGTGGAGCGACTGAACAACTTTGAGGCAGTAAACATCATCCGCGAACCTGAAAAACTGATAGTTAAATGAGACGTCTGAGCTTACTTCTTGTTCTTCTTTTGTCATTTAGCGTAGCGCATAGCCAAAGGCAACGGATGGGCGCTTCAGCGGGAATGCGCATCACCCGACAATATAATAATGTGTCGCTCAGCGAGGCCCTGCTTCAGTTGAGCCGGGAGCAGACGGACATAGCCATCAGCTTCATTTACAACGAGTTGGAGGACTTCCGCATCACGACATCGGTCAATCGCAAGACGTTGCCCGAAGCTATCCAGCAGATGATTGGCTTCTATCCCGTCCGCATGACCATTGCCCCCGACAATCTTGAAATCTTCGTGGAGTGTACCCATAAGACCGACCGCCACCTGACGGGCACCATCGTCGACGAACAAGGGCAACCTGTGGCTTACGCCAACATCGCCTTGCTCTCGCCCCAAGATTCCACTCTGCTCTGTGGTGGGGTTTCGAACGAGAGCGGTTATTTTGCCATCCCTTACGAGCAGGAAAAAGTCCTCGCCCGCATCTCCTATGTTGGTTATAAAACCATTTATCGTCTTTGCAGTCAGTCCGAAATGGGAACCATACGGATGCAGCCCGATAACTACACCTTGAATGGTGTGGTAGTGCAGGGTGAACGTCCAAAAGTTCAATTACAGGGAAACTCGCTGATGATGAACGTGGAAGGAACCGTGATGGAGCGGCTTGGAACAGCAGAGGATGTACTCACACGCGTTCCGATGATTGCAAAGCGGGGCGAAGGTTTTGAAATCTTAGGAAAGGGTGCTCCGCTCATTTACCTGAACAATCGCAAATTGACCGACTTGAACGAACTGAAGAACGTCCAATCGGACAACATCAAGAACGTCGAGGTTATTCAGAACCCGGGTGCTCGCTATGATGCTTCGGTTAATGCAGTCATCATCATCCGCACCAAGCGCGCTGCGGGCGAAGGCCTGGGCGTGGAGTTGACATCGTGGAGCCGCAGAGGGCACGGTTACGCAAACAACGAGCGCATCAATTTGACCTACCGCACGGGGGGATTGGAACTCTTTGCCAACCTCTTCGGCGCCTACAACAGAAGGAAAAGCAGTGGCGAGTTCGAGCAGACCGTCTTTGCCGATACACTTTGGGTGATTAACAATAAGCAGAAGGATAATGTTCACAATCCTTTCTTAGAAGGACGCTTCGGTTTCAACTACCAGATCAACGACAACCATTCTTTCGGTGGCTTCTACCAGAACACTTACGACTACGTGAAGACCCGCAGCAAGTATGATGATGATTTGCTGGCTGACGGGAAGACATACGACCATCTGCAGAACAGCAGCGTCCGGTGTGACAAGAACACCCCCATCCATCAGGTGAACCTTTACTACACAGGAAAAGTGGGGCAACTCAGCATCGACTTCAACGCAGATTATACCGCCCGCAAACAGCAGAGTCGCAATCAGCAGCAGGAACTCAGCGCCGAGTACGAAGACCGCGATGTGAATACAGAGAGTCAGACACGCAGCAATCTGTTTGCTGAGAAACTATTTGTTACCCATCCACTATGGAAAGGTCAGATAGAAGTCGGCGAGGAATACACCAATACGCGTTGGAAAAGCAGATTTGACAATCAGGAGGGATACATTGCCAACAGCAACAACGAGCAGCACGAAAGCAATATTGCACCATTCATGGAACTGCGCCAACGTCTTGGACACTTCCAACTGTCCGCTGGTTTGCGTTACGAACATGTGGAATCTGAATACTTTGCAAATGGTCTGCGTCGCGACGAGCAATGCCGTTCCTACGACGACCTATTTCCGTCCATTTCAGTTTCTACATCAGCCAAGAATCTACAACTATCTTTCAGTTACGCAAAGCGCACAACTCGACCGTCGTATTGGCAATTGAGTAGCGATGTTATCTATGAAAACCGCTTGAATCGACAGACGGGCAACCCCTATCTGAAATCTATCAAATACCACAACCTAAACGCGATGGCGATGTGGAAGTGGCTCTATCTGGCTGCGAACTTCTCTCATTGTGTTGATCCTATTCTCTACACGGCGAGCAGTCTGGAAGAAGATTCGAAAGTAAACTTCGTCACCCACAAGAACTACGACCACGCCGACTGGATTACTGTCACGCTCGGCGCACAGAAGAATGTTAAGCTGGGCCAAGCCACATGGACGCCACAATACAACGTGTCGCTGATGAAGCCGTGGTTCAAATCAACATTCCTTGACGAAGAAAAGAATTTCAACCATCCTATGTTGGTTTTGCAGTTAGGGAATATCGTAACCTTACCTCACGACTGGTTGTTGCAAGCTGACTTCAATATGCACACGCATGGCTATCAGCAGAATGCTTGGTTCGACTGTACCAATGCCATACTCTCGCTCAGCGTGAGCAAGGACTTCCTCAAACGGCGTCTAAACATCAAACTGACAGGCAATGACCTCTTTAATGGCGGCATCAACCGCTTCACACTCTACAGCAATCGCTTGATGATTCATAAGGAGGAGAACAACGACTCCCGTTGCGTCCAGCTCTCCCTGCGCTATCGCTTCAATGTCACCCCGTCGAAGTACAAGGGAACTGGAGCTGGTAATGCCGAGAAGAATCGACTTTAATAGCAAGGCGTCCCCATGAGTTTCATCTTTACCTGCTTCATCATTACAAAAGAAAAACATCATGGAACGCCTTTCCTGCTACAAGTAATCACAACCGAGCGTTTCAGTTATTTCAGTTTCAATTAAAAAAATGAGGGTCAGTTATTTTTCAAACCCTCTTTCTTAAACTATATAACTAATTAATAATTAATAAGTTATATTAGAAAATACAAGTTGGAGCGAAAATACATACCCTTCAAAATTTAACTGAAACAACTGAAACTGAAACGCTTGATTAGTTTAAGATTCTTCTAAAAGGCTGATTATCAATAAGATATGAATCCACAAGAGTTCGGCACTTGTATTTCAAAACCTGTAAAATGGACAAAAACATGCTGATTTTTCCTCTAAAAAGCCTCAAAAACAAGTAAAAAAAGCTTGTTTCGATGTTTTTCTCTACACTTTGCGCACATTTTAGTAGTTCTAAAATTCAACACTTAGTCCCCATTTGGAGGGTATTTTGTACTCAAAGGGCAGCCTCGTAGCAGAAAATGGAGATAACAATTGCCATTTTTCACTATGAATTGGAACAATTGTGAGACTTTTTTGTAACCATAATGTAACGAACATGTTGGTAAATAGCACCTCCCAAGCCTAAACGCTTCTTTTGTAAAGAAAATTCCGAATTTTGGTGCCACGAGAAGGCCAACGTTTTGAAAAAAATGTTCCTCGTGGGCAAATACGCGAGTTTTGAGCGTTCTTGGAAAGTATTGACAATCAGCCACTTCCGTTTTCTTTACATTTTATAGCGTTGTCAAAGCTATGCAATGAGGTGGTCAAATGTATGGAATGAGCTTGTCATAGCTATGCTTTGAGGGCGTCAGATGCCACATGTAAGCGGGTCAAAGCATAACTATGAGCGCCTCAGATGCCACATGTGACAATTTCATGTGTGGAAAATGGGAGAATTGGAGCAAAAAAGTCGTTTTCTCACTCGTTTTTCTTTTCTAGATTGAACGGAAAAGTCGACAAAATTTTGTAAATAAAAATACCAAGTTTTTATGATTCTGTCGCCGAACTGCAAGTAGAAAGCACCTTTCCCGTTGCGAAGCGGGGGAGCCCTTTAAACTACATTGCGAATAGCGCTTACGATAGGGAAATCTCGCTTGAAAGAGCAAGGCATGAGTGGACAAAAAGGATGAAAAAGGTGGACAAAAACCTATACGCCTCACGATTTTCACCCTTACGCTTTCGGAAAATGCAAAAAATGTTGTATATTTGCAGACACATTACCAAAAACAACAAACTAATTCTCAATCTATGAACAAAATGAAAAGAACTAGACACGTAGCCCTATGCTTCGCTTTGGCTGTCGCCTCCATCGGAACTGCCAACGCCCAGCGTCAGCTCGTGCTCAACACGAAGCCCGGCGCCCCCATCCAGTCAACCATGTATGGCATCTTCTTCGAAGACATCAACTTCGGAGCCGACGGCGGACTCTATGCCGAGCTCATCGAGAACCGCTCGTTCGAGGCGCCTCTCCACATCACTCCGAGCGGCGAGCGCATCAGCGGCGGACTGCAGGGATGGAACGTCTTCGGCAACGTGGCGCTGAACCAGGAGCGCCCCGCCTTCGACCAGAACCCGCACTACGTGACGCTGAAGGACGACGGCCACCGCGAGAAGCAGACGGGTATTGAGAACCACGGATACTTCGGCATCGGACTGAAGAAAGGCCTCGGCTACAACTTCTCGGTCTATGCCCGCACACGTGGCGGACAGTCGGCCAAGATCAGGGTGGAGCTCCTCGGTAGCGACAACGAGGTGATGACGCGCAAGAGCATCGACATCAGCGGCGACAGCTGGAAGAAATACACCGCCCAGCTGACGGCACCCCGCACCGACGCGAAAGGCTTCGTGCGCATCTATCTCGAGAATGGCGCCGCTGCCGACCTCGACCACGTGAGCCTCTTCCCTGCCGACGCTTGGAACGGATGTCTGCGTGCCGACCTCGTGCAAGACCTGAAGGACCTGCATCCGGGCGTGTTCCGCTTCCCCGGCGGCTGCATCGTGGAGGGCACCGACCTCGCCTCGCGCTACCAGTGGAAACACTCGGTGGGACAGGTGGAGAACCGTCCGCTGAACGAGAACCGCTGGAACTATACATTCCCGCATCGCCTGTTCCCCAACTACTTCCAGTCGTACGGCATGGGCTTCTACGAGCTGTTCTGCCTGTCTGAGTACATCGGAGCCGAACCGCTGCCCATCCTGAATGTCGGTTTGGCCTGCCAATACCAGAACGACGACCGCGACGCCGCCCGTGTGCACGTGGCTACGAGCGACCTGCAGCCCTACATCGACGACTGCCTCGACCTCATAGAGTTCTGCAACGGCTCGACCGACACGAAGTGGGGCAAGCTGCGCGCCGACATGGGTCATCCCGCACCCTTCAACTTGAAGTTCATCGGCGTGGGCAACGAGCAGTGGGGACCGCTCTATCCCGAGCGTCTGGAGCACTTCGTGAAAGCCATCCGCGCCCGCTATCCCAACATGAAGATTGTGGGAAGCTCGGGTCCTGAGCCCGACGACAAGGGTGGCAAGCAGTTCAGCTACGGCTGGGAGCAGATGCGTCGCCTGAAGGCCGACTTGGTGGATGAGCACTACTATCGCGACCAGAAGTGGTTCACCGAGAACATCACCCGCTACGACAACTACGACCGCAAGGGTCCGAAGGTGTTTGCCGGCGAATATGCCTGCCACGTCTCGCAGCCCGCACTGCCCGTGCCCGAAGGCAAGAACGTCTTCGAAGGAGCCCTCTACGAGGCTGCCCTCATGACGGGCATCGAGCGCAATGCCGACGTGGTGCACATGGCCACCTACGCTCCCCTCTTCGCCCACGAGGAGGGTTGGCAGTGGCGTCCCGACCTCATCTGGATGGACAACCTCGCCACCGTGCGCACACCCAACTACTACGTGCAGCAGCTCTACGCCCAGAACGTGGGTACCAACGTGCTGTCGCTCACCGAGAACAAGAAGGCTGTGACGGGCCAGGACGGACTCTGCGCCTCGGCCGTGTACGACAAGAACACGAAGAAGTATATCGTGAAGTTGGTGAACATCGGCGACCAGCCGCAAGACGTGCAGATCACCTTCAAGGGATTGAAGACGCTGCCCAAGGACATCCAAACGACCTTCTTCCACAGCAACGACCCCATGGCATGCAACACCGTGCAGCGCCCCGACGTCATCCGACCGGTGGAGCAGGCTGCCATCAACCTCAGCATCGACAAGAACACCGCACGGTTCACCGTGCCCGCACGCACCTTCGTGGTGTATAAGTTCTAAAGCCACGCCCCTCCTCAAGGAGGGGCTTTTAATAGGCAAATGATGAAAAAGATTCTGTTTTTCGCCCTCCTTCTGGTGCAGGCTTCCTCCCTATGGGGGAAGACGGAGAGGGAGACGCCCTACAAGAACATCACCTACGAGGTGGAAACCCCTGGAGCCACCTCGCGAGTGTCGGTGGATTTCCCTGTCAACGTGCAGGAGCCGTTGCGGAGCAAGGTCGTCGGCTACATCCTCGAGAGGCTCGATTCATACCGAGGGGAGAACCTCGCAGCGCCCACCAACAAATGCGACGAGGAGACGTTCAACCAGTTCCTCAGTGAGTTGGCCACGAAGCTTGCCACGCAGTACGGAAGCGAGCAACGGGAATATGCCGAGTCGATGAAGGAAGCGGGCGAGGAATACAATGTGACGTTCTATGTGAACATCTATATCCCGAAGGCCGCCGAGACCGAAGAATTTGTCAGCTTTGCCTGCTACTTCGGCGACTTCGAAGGGGGCGTGCACGGCGAACGCTACTCGGACGGCGTCACCTTCCGCAAACGCGACGGCAAGCGCATAGACGACATTTTCAGGGACAATGTGGACGAGGCCATCCAACCTCTTCTGTGGAAGGCCATCCTCGCCTCGGACGATGCCGACGGCGACACCAGCGAATACCGCAAGGGGATAGAGGACTATCTGAGCATGGAGAAACTCGAGCTGCTGCCGTTGCCCAGTGTCGCTTTCCTCACACCCGACGCTGTTCACATAGAATACCAATACTACCAAATCTGCCCGTGGGCGCAGGGTGCGCCTACAGCGGAAATCCCCATCGACGAGGCCTTGCCTTTCCTCACCAAAGAGGCCGCCCAGCTGGTGAAAACCGGCAATAAAAGGAGATGAATCCCAGAAATGAATAAGAAATTCATCATAATCGCACTCTTGCCACTGCTCAGCGTCTTGCCGGCTGCAGCAAGAGTGTGTCATTTGTTGCCCAAGCCTCGACAGGTGAACGTCAAGGTCGAAGGCAAATACTTCGCCCTGGGACGCAAGGTGTGCGTCAACGACCCCACGCAATGCGAACTGCTACGCGAGTTCCTCGAAGCGAACAATTGCGAGATTGTTGAGAAGTCGAAAGCGCGCATCGAGGTCCACATCGTGGACAAGATAGCCGGAGCCACCGACTACGAGCTCTCTGGCTATGAAAACGAGGCCTATCGCATCGATGTCACCGAACAACGCGTCACCATCGACGCCGTCACGCCGACGGGCGTCATCCGTGCTGTGCAGACGATGCAGCAGATGGCCGAGGGATACAAGCACCGCACAGGACTCGAGTTGGTCGAGATCATCGACTATCCAGCCTTCAAACTGCGCGGCTTCATGCACGACGTGGGTCGGCAGTTCATCCCTGTGGACGAGTTGAAGAAGCAGATTCGACTGCTCTCTCGCTTCAAGGTGAACACGCTGCATCTGCACCTGACCGACAACCCCGCGTGGCGATTCGAGGTGACCGCCTATCCGCAGCTGACCTCAGCCGCATCGATGACACGCGATGCCGGGAGCTACTACACGCAAGCGGAATGCCGCGAACTGGAGGTGTATGCCTTGAAACACGGCATGAACATCATCCCCGAGATTGACATGCCCGGCCACAGCGCCGCCTTCAAACGAGCCATGGGGGTCGACATGCAAAGCACACAAGGACTAGCCCAACTGAAAACGGTGCTCACGGAGGTGGTGGCGACGTTCGTCCATGCTCCTTATATTCATATCGGTGCCGACGAGGTGAACATCACCAACCCTGAATTCCTCGGCAAAATCATCGACTGGGTGCATTCTTTGGGACGAAAGGTCGTGGTGTGGACGCCCTCGGGGGGCAAACCGCAAAACGTGGACATGGCGCACATGTGGGGCTCGACAGGAAAACCCATGCCTGGAGCATCCAACATCGATAGCCGCTATCTCTATCTGAACCATTTTGACGTCTTCGCCGACTTGGCGGGCGCCTACCTGAGCAACATCTACCACCAGCAAGAAGGCTCGACCGACGTTGTGGGGGCGATTGCCGCTGTGTGGAACGACCATCGACTGGCTTCGACCGAGGACATTGTCCGCGAGAACAACCTCTATGCCAACGTGGTGGCAATGGCGTCGCGAGCTTGGACGGGCGGTGGCAAGAATTACATCGAGACCATTGGGGCACGACTGCCAAACGAAGGTCCTGAGTTCGAGGATTTCAAGGATTGGGAGAGTCGTTTCCTGTTCCATAAGATGATGTCGCTGCGTGATGAGCCCATCCCATACGTCGCGCAAAGTCATGTGCGTTGGCAGGTGTGCGGTCCCTTCCCCAATGGCGGAGACCCTTCGACCGAGCTGCCTCCCGAACGGCAAGGTCCGCAAAGCGGCTATCTCTTCGAGGGGAAACGCTACGAACCACAGTTGGCGACTGGTGCGACCATCTACCTGCGCCACGGCTGGGGCGACCGCATCCCTTCGTTATATGGCAACATCAAGACCGGCTACACGGCTTACGCGTGGACCTACGTCTATTCGGAAATGGAGCAAAAGGTGGGGGCGCTCATCGAACTGCAGAACTACAGCCGTTCGAGGGCAGAGCGGGTGCCTGAATACGTGAAGTGGGATTGCAAGGGCTCGCGCATCTGGCTGAACGATGTGGAGGTGCTGGCTCCTCTTTGGAAATACCATGGAGAAATCGTACCACTCGAGACGCCGCTGGGCGATGTGAATATGACATCGCGTCCACCCCTCGTGCTGCATCTGGAGAAAGGGTGGAACAAGGTGTTCATGAAGCTGCCCTATGTCCCTGTGGACGGCATACAACTGAACAAATGGATGTTCACCTTCGTCTTCACCGACCTCGAAGGGCGTTACGCCCTACCCTTGGAGTACGATCCGTATCATCGTGAGAGATGAGGGATGAAGGATGAGGGATGAAAGATGAAGGCTAATAGCCTACAATAAAGAAGAAGCGGCTCTTCAGACATCTGAGAAGCCGCTTCTTTGTTTCTATGGTTTGTGTTGTGCGTCGTTTCTTTATCGAATGAACAACAGTTCGCGATACTTCGGGAGCGTCCAGAGTTCGTCGCTCACAATCAACTCCAACTTGTCAATCTGGTGGCGAATCTCCTCTATCTTCGGCGCCACGGTGTCGTGGTAGGCGATGGCCTTCGCCCGCTCGTTCTCAATCTTGTTGGCCACCTTACGGGCGGCAATCAACTCGTCAACGCCCGTCTCGATGGTTTGCGTGCGCTGGGCAATCTCCTTGATAATCTTCTTGTTACGAGCGGTCAGACTGTCGGCTTCAGCCTCATCGAAGATGCTGTACATGTTCTGTACGTTCTTCGCCAACTGGCTCTGATAATGCGTTGCGACTGGGATGATGTGGTTCATCGAGAGGTCGCCCATCACGCGGGCCTCAATCTGAATCTTCTTCGTATAGGTCTCCCACTTCACCTCGTTGCGGGCAGCCAACTCCTTGCGGTTCATGACGCCCAGGCTCTCGAACATCCGAATGGTCTCCTCGTCCAAGTAACGGTCGAAGATGATGGGGCATGACTTTTCGACGTCGAGTCCGCGGCGTGTGGCCTCTTCCACCCATTCGTCGCTATAGCCGTTGCCATCGAAATGAATGGGCTTGCAGGTACGGATGTCCTCGCGCAGCACCTCGATGATGGCATGCATGACGGCATTGTGTCCCTTTTCGGTGAACTCCGTCTTCTCGGAAATCTCTTTGACGCGTTCGTCAACCCGCTTCTTGAAGTCAACCAAAGCCTCGGCAACCGCTGAATTCAGGGCAATCATCGCACTGGCACAGTTGGCTTCGCTACCCACGGCACGGAACTCGAAACGGTTTCCGGTGAAGGCGAAGGGACTGGTGCGGTTGCGGTCGGTGTTGTCGATGAGTAGCTCGGGGATTTCGGGGATGTCAATCTCCATGCGTTGCTTGCCTGCGACCACGAAAAGGTCTTCCTTGTCGGCCTTCTCGATATGGTCGAGCAGTTCGCTCACCTGACGACCAAGGAAGCTGGAGATGATGGCAGGCGGTGCCTCGTTGGCGCCTAGTCGATGAGCGTTGGTGGCACTCATGATACTGGCTTTTAGCAGTCCGTTGTGACGATAAACGCCCATGAGAGTCTCGACAATGAACGTCACGAAACGCAGGTTCTGCTCGGGCGTCTTTCCCGGTGCATGCAGCAGTACACCCGTGTCGGTCGATAGCGACCAGTTGTTGTGTTTTCCGCTGCCGTTGATGCCAGCAAATGGCTTTTCGTGGAGCAGCACACGGAATCCGTGTTTGCGGGCAACCTTCTTCATGAGTTGCATGAGCAACATGTTGTGGTCCACTGCAAGGTTGGTCTCCTCGTAAATGGGGGCGAACTCAAACTGGTTGGGCGCCACCTCGTTATGTCGCGTCTTGCAAGGGATGCCCAACTGCAAGGCCTGCACCTCGAGGTCTTTCATGAACACCTGCACGCGGTCGGGGATGGTTCCGAAGTAGTGGTCGTCCATCTGCTGGTTCTTCGCCGAGTCGTGTCCCATGAGCGTGCGCCCTGTGAGCATCAGGTCGGGACGTGCCGAATAAAGGCCCTCGTCGACAAGGAAATACTCTTGTTCCCATCCGAGGTTCGAAATTACCTTCTTCACATTCGGGTCGAAATAGTGGGCCACGGCAGCGGCAGCCTCTCCGACAGCACGCAGCGAACGTTTCAGAGGAGCCTTGTAGTCGAGCGCCTCACCCGTGTAGGAAATGAAGATGGTAGGGATACAGAGGGTGTCGTCGATGATAAAGACTGGGCTAGTAGGATCCCAAGCACTATAACCGCGCGCCTCAAAGGTGGCACGAATGCCTCCGCTGGGGAACGACGATGCATCGGGTTCCTGCTGCACGAGCAGTTTACCACTGAACTCTTCCATCATACCACCTTTTCCGTCGTGCTCGATGAAAGCGTCATGTTTCTCGGCAGTGCCTTCTGTAAGGGGTTGGAACCAGTGTGTGTAGTGCGTCACTCCCTGTTCGTCGGCCCATTGTTTCATGCCTTTTGCAACGGCATCGGCAATAGAGCGGTCAAGTGGTGCTCCGTTGTCGATAACGTCGATGAGCTTCTCATAGACGTCGCGCTGCAAATATTTGAACATTTTGGCGCGGGTGAACACATTCTTTCCGAAATATTCCGATGGACGCTCCGTAGGAGCAGCAACCTCCATCGGCTTTTTCATGAAAGCCTCTTCTACAACCTGGAATCTTAAGTTTGCCATATCCTTTTGTTTGTCTGAACGTTTGCGGGGGCAAAGGTACAAATAAAAATGTAGAATAAAGAAAAAAACAGAAGTGATGTGTATATTTCCGAGTTTTTCTTGTATATAAATGTTAATTTTGTAAAGATACAAAGACTTTCTTTCACCTTATTCTCTTTTTTCATGAGAAGTTTATTAAATTTGCGCATCAATAAAAATTCGTTGAAACGATATGAAATATATCTTTATTTGGATAGCGGCTCTTGCAGCGATTGCCTGCGGGTTATTGATTTGCGAGAGTGACTTTCTATGGAAAGTACAGGAACTGAACCTATTCCTCGACACTCCCCTCTTCTTCAAACAGCAGATGGTAGTGCCCGCAGGTTTCCTGACCTACCTTGGCACATGGTTCACGCAGTTCTTTTACCATGCGTGGATGGGTGTCGCCATGCTCTGCGGCTGGTGGCTGTTGCTGTTGTTCCTGCTCAAGAAGACGTTTGCCATCCCTGCCAAATGGGCATCGCTGTTGCTCATTCCCATTGCCCTCTTGCTGATAACAGACGTCGATATGGGTTACTGGATCTACATGCTGAAACTGCGCGGACATTTCTTCGTGGCAACCATGGGCACGACGGCGGCAGTGGCAGCTCTGTGGGTGTTTCGCAGTCTGCCCGAGCGGTATGGACTGCGAATCGCATGGATGGTTTTGACCTGCGTGCTGGGCTATCCGCTTATCGGCATTTATGGGTTGGCTGCCACACTGCTGATGGGCATCTGGTCGTGGCGACTTATGGGTAAGAAACAAGGCTTCCTGTATAGCGTAATAGCTCTATTAAGTGCGATTGCTGTTCCTCTACTCTGCTATCGCTATGTCTATTACCAGACGAATATTGCTAACATTTACTATGCAGGATTACCCCTCTATTACATTACCGAGGATCACCACCAATACTATATTCCCTTCTACTTGTTGGCGCTGTTCATGGTTGTGATGGTCTGTCTGCCGCTTTCGCGTGGTAAAAAAACAGCGACAGAGACCGTTGCTCCCGCAAAGGTGAAAAACAACCAAAAGAAGAAAGCAAAGGGAAAAGCGGCATCGAAAAAACTGCCGAAAGCCTTGTTGTTGGAATGGGGAGTGCAAGTCGCATTGCTGGCCGTTACCGTTTGGGGTGTCATTCATTTCTGGTATAAGGACGAGAATTTCCACCGTGAAATAAAGATGCAACGCTTGGTGGATAAGACCGACTGGGAAGGCGTTCTGCAAGAGGCTGACAAGCAGCAGGAAGAACCTACACGTGCCATAGTGATGATGCGTAATCTGGCACTCTCGCGTCTAGGGCGCCAAGCTGAGGAGATGTACCAATACAAAAATGGTTCGAAAGAAATCAACGCTCCCTTCGGCATGCGCATGTTGTTGTCATCAGGAACGCTCATTTATTATCAATATGGCATGCTGAACTACTGCACCCGTTTGTGCACAGAGCTGGGCGTGGAGTTCGACTGGCGTGCCGAACACTATAAATACCTAGTTCGATGTGCGTTGCTCAATGGCGAGAAAAACGTGGCACAAAAGTATATCAACATCCTGAAGCACACGCTCTACTTCGACGACTGGGCGGAAAGCGCAGAGAAATTCTTAGCGCATCCCGAACTCATCGCGAAAGACCGCGAAATGGAGCCCATCACCCACATGCTCCACTACCCCAACACGCTGTCTGGAGATAAAGGAAACGTGGAGAGCTTCTTGATGAATGAGCTAGCGAATTGCAGCTATCCATACGACCCCATCTTCCAAGAACAGTCGCTACTGGCATCGCTGTGGGTGAAGGATCCTGAACTCTTCAATTATCATTTCGCCGAATACATCAAACTCCACCCAAATGGCCCCATGCCGATTATCTATCAGCAGGCCGCCTACCTTTACGGTAAGCTGGAGAAACGCACCGACCTCGACCGTATACCCTTCAACCAAGGTGTGAAGGACGACTACGAAAAGTTCGAGGAAGCTGCTTCAAGGTGCGACGGGCTGGATATTGAGGATGCTCGCGCTGAATTGTACCCGCTCTATGGACATACTTTCTACTATGATTATTACTTGATGTCAAACCTACCCGAATATTGACAATATGAAGAAACTGCAATTTCTGCTCATCACCTGTGGTCTGCTACTCACTGCCTGTGGCGGTCCGAAGGTGCCCACTGAGTACAAGGAAACGGGCAAACTACCCACCATATATCCCGACTATATCGACGTTACGGTGCCCGTGAATATTGCACCGCTGACCTTCGAATTCGATGGTGCGAGCGATGAGATGGTAGCTCGCTACGCTGTTGGCGATGAAGTCATCGTATGCAACGGACAACCCGACATCGACGACTGGCGAAAACTGACGGAGAAGGCAAAAGGGGGCGACATCACCGTGGAAGTTTTCACACGCAACGACTCCCAGTGGAACCGCTTCAAACCTTTCAACATTCACGTTTCACCCGACTCCATCGACCCATACATCAGCTATCGATTGATTGCGCCTTCGTATGAATCGTATGAAGCCCTGACCATCAACCAACGGTGTTTGGAGAACTACGACGAACGTGTCATCTACGACAATATGTTGTGTGGATTCGAGAAAGACGGTCAGTGTATCAACTGCCACCACTTCCAACAATACAACCCACAGCACATGCAGTTCCATGCACGTCAACACAACGGAGGCACTATCGTTACCATCGACGGGAAGATCAAAAAGGTGAACATGAGGAACGATTCCATCCTCTCAGCGGGTGTCTATCCAGCGTGGCATCCTACTCAAAACCTCATTGTTTATGCCACCGACCTCACGCATCAGAATTTCCATACTGCCGACTCGAACAAGGTGGAGGTCTTCGACGAAGAGAGCGACATCATCGCCTACGATATCGATAACGACGAGGTGACGAATCTGGAGAACGACGACACGGAGTTCGAGGTATTCCCAGCATGGAGCCCCGATGGTAAGACGCTCTTTTACTGCAGTGCCCATTTCGAACGCCAAGACACGACGCGGACGAAGGGTGCTGAGGTGGTGAAGCGTTACAAGGAACTGAAATACAACATCTTCCGCAAGAGTTTCGACCCCGACACCCGAGAGTTCGGACCACGTGAACTCGTGTTCGACGCTTCTGCCATCGACCAGAGTGCCACCTTCCCACGCATCTCTCCCGATGGGCGCTTCCTGCTCTTCACAATGGGAAAGTTCGGTTATTTCCACATTTGGCACCGAGATGCCGACCTCTGGATGATGGATCTGCAGACGGGTGAGGTACACTCACTCACCGAGTGCAACTCCAACGAGACCGAAAGTTATCATTCGTGGTCGAGCAATGGGCGCTGGATTATCTTCAGCAGTCGCCGCAACGACGGAGTCTTCACACGCCCGTTCATTGCCCATATCGACAAGGATGGAAAGGCTACAAAACCATTCGAACTGCCTTCTGAAGACCCCGACTATCATCGCCAGTTCATGCGGTGCTACAACATTCCCGAGTTCATGCGCGGTCCTGTCACCATCAAACCTCAAACGTTCGCCGATGTGCTCAAAGGCGATGCTGTGAGCGTGAAATACACGTCAAAGTTCAAGGGGAAATAAAGCGTAATAAGAAATAAAAGTATTAAAGGGACATATGTCTTCGAATTGATAAGGCATACGTCCCTAGGGTTCATTCCAACGCCTTCTTCATCCTTACGGTCTCCGTGTCAAGAAAACTGCGCAGGCAGCGGGCGATTTCAGGATTGTAATCGTTGAGTGTCGGATACAGGTCGCGATGGGTAGCGTAATGACGCAAGGCGGTGACGAGTTCGGGCATCCAACGGAAATCGCGGCATACTTGGTCGTACATCTCTTGCTGAAGTTGTTTGGCAGAATAACCGTTGTCGAGCATATAGATGATGACGGCGGCTCGAACGACGCTCTCATTGAGGACTGTGTTCCACGAAGCATAGTTCTGCCGTTTCATGCCAATGGGAGAGAGCCTCAGCAGATTCTGGCCGATGTCTTTCAACATCGTTACGTTGGTCTCTTTCTCAAGCAGAGGATTGACAAATGAGTGGTTGAACTCGTGAATGAGCGTCGAGGCATAAGCCATACCGTCCTCAAAAACTTTTCCTGTCTCTGGGTCGACATAGTAGCCAGCGATGGCAAAGACTTCCTTGCTCTGGCCAGGCAGTTGTCGACTGGGACCATAGTTGCCACCGCCGTTCGTAAAACCGATGACGACGCGGAACTGCTCTGTGGGTTCGGTGCCATAAAAACGGGCGTACCAATCCTGATGGAAATACTTCATCACATTCGCCTCATAGGTGCGCAGACCTTCTGCATAGAAAACCTTGTGCTGCTCGAAGAACTCATGGAAGCGTGTAGCAGTATAAAAGTCGTTGAGACGGACAATGAAGTCATCAATATCCACATTTTTCCAGCGATCCAACTCGCCCTTATCACCGATGAACTTGATTTTTCCTTTGTCAATTTCGAGATGGATGGCCATACTCATCACAGCATCATGACTGACTCCCTGCTTGGCGCGAATGTTCTGATAATAGGGAATAATGGGATGGCTTTTAAATTCGGCAAACCACGTTTCCGTGTCCTTCGTGTATTGTCCACCCATGTTCATGCAGTACTCCTGAAAACCCGCTATTCGAGACAGGATGCTCATCAATTCGACGGTCTCCGACACCTCGACTTTGATTGCGTCGTTTGTCTTCTTCTGAGCCATTGCCGACAAGGTAAGCAAGGCGAACAATACAGTGAGAATAGTTTTCTTTTTCATATAATGTTTTATCAATTTCTTTTACAACCACAAAGGTACGTAAAGTATTTCGTATCTCCAAATATCAAGGGTTCTAGCTCGCAAAAAAACTGTTAATTAGTTTTCACTTTCAAGAATTGTTCGTACCTTTGCACCCGATATGCAAATCAGACAGAGACGTCGCCTTTCGTCGTGGATTATGCTATCGGTATTCGTACCGATGCTGCTGCTGACCACGTTCCACCGCCACCACCCGATGATGGAGGGGCAGGAGGAATGTGTAGAATGCGCCCACCACGTGCATCACAGCAGCCATGTCTCGGCTGGTGGTACGACCATAGACGCCTGTCTGCTTTGCCAACTGAGTACGACGCCCTACATGACTAGTCAGACAACAGAGGCTGTTGATTGTCAATGGGCGGTTGTCAATTATCAACCGAGAAATGAGGCACTGGTGTGCCTGACTATTCTCCATCGTTCGTCACGTGCCCCTCCAGTTGCTTGAAATCCCCTGAATTGTCGTCCAACAGTTTGACAGGACGACTTCAATTACAATTCACATTTAACATTTTCAAGCAACAATTAGAACATGAGAAAACAATATCTTCTGATGTTGCTGTTACCCTTTCATTTAGGGGTGGCAGCACAATCAGTGCATCAACATGTCGCAGAGAGCGACAGCACGTGCGAAGAAGACGAATTGCACGTGAAACTGAGTGAGGTGGTGGTGAATGGAGTGACAGGACAATCCCTTTTGCGTGAATCGCCACTTCCCTTCCTGGTAGTATCAAACAAAGAATTGACACGATCTTCATCAACGAATGTCATCGACGCCATCGCCCGTATGCCGGGCATCTCACAACTGACGACCGGTAGCGGTATTTCAAAGCCGGTAATTCGCGGCTTGGGATACAACCGCGTAGCGGTGGTAAACGACGGAGTCAGACAAGAGGGTCAGCAATGGGGTGACGAACATGGAATTGAGATTGACGCAGCGAGCGTGAACTCAGTAGAAATCCTGAAAGGTCCGGCATCGCTAATGTATGGCTCGGACGCAATGGCCGGTGTGATTGTGTTCCGTTCGAGTCCTACCCTTCCACAAGGGACGATGAAGGCGAATGTGCAGACGGAATACCAGACGAATAACGGTCTGTTCGACTATTCGCTGAACTTCGGCGGCAACAAGCAGGGAGTTGTGTGGAACATGAGATATAGCGAGAAGATGGCACATGCCTACAAAAACAAATGGGACGGAAGAGTGCCTGGCTCGCAGTTCCACGAACGGGCTGCAAACGCGCTGGTGGGCCTCAACAAACAGTGGGGCTTCTCGCATCTGACACTCGGATACTATCATCTGACTCCGAGTATTATCGAAGGTGAACGCGATGAAGACACAGGCGAATTGGAGGCGAGCGACGACTGGAAGCCGAAGGGATATGGGAAGACAACGCCCTTCCAACAGATTCATCACTACAAGGCTGTGTTGGACAACTCTTTCTATGTGGGTGACGGTGGTCGCTTGAACGCTGTGGTGGGCTACCAACAGAATCGCAGACAGGAGTTTGAGGAACCAGACGAAGCAGAACTGGACTTCATGCTCCACACGATGAACTACGATGTGCGCTACATCTCGGGCGACTTCGGTGGCGGATGGAAGGTTTCTACGGACGTGAACGGTATGTGGCAGCAATCGCTGAACAAAGGTGAAGAGGCGCTCATTCCAGCCTACAAGCTATTCGATTTTGGCATTTTTACCACTGCTACCCGCACGTGGGACCGCTGGAATCTGAGTGGTGGACTTCGTTTCGACCAACGTCGTTTGCATTCGCAAGGGGATGAAGGAGAAGAGGAAGAACGATTCCACGACTTCAAGAAAAATCTCAACGGCCTGTCGGGAAGCATTGGAACGACCTATTGCGCCAGCGACAACCTACACATCCGACTGAATGCATCGCGTGGATTCCGTGCCCCGAACTTGAGTGAACTGGGGTCGAACGGTGTGCACGAAGGATCGCTGCGCTATGAGATGGGAAACGATGGATTGAAACCTGAGTATAGTTGGCAAATCGACTTCGGTATTGACTATTCGTCGCACATCATCTCGGCACAACTGTCACTTTTTGCCAACCATATCGACAACTTCATCTTCCTGCAACGCATGACGGCTGCGGAGGAAAAGGCACTGCACGAAAGCAACGAAGAGTCAGTGGGATACGACGGATTCCGCTACACGGCAGGAACAGCACGGTTATGGGGTGGCGAGGCCAGCGTGGTGGTACATCCTTTCCGCAAGCTGCACATCGAAAACACATTCTCGTATGTAGCTACCCGACTGCTGCACCAAGGCAACGACAGCCGTTATCTGCCCTATACACCCGAGCCTCGCTGGACGATGAATGTGCGTTGCGACCTACTGCGTCAATGCAAACATGTAGCTGAGTCGTATGCATCAATAGGACTGGAGTGCCATTTGGAGCAAGACCATGTGTTCACCGCCAACGACACGGAGACGGCAACACCCTCGTACACTTTGCTCAACGCTGCGGCTGGAACCGATGTGTTGCTGCATGGAAAAACGCTCTTCAGCATCAGTCTCACGGCGAACAACCTGCTGAACAGAGCCTACCAGAACCACCTGAGTCGACTGAAATATGCCGATGTGAACAACGTGACAGGACGAAGAGGCGTGTTCAACATGGGACGCAACTTCGGAATAAAAGTCTCAGTTCCAATCGCGCTATGAGTATATGAAACTTTCTCCACGAATAATAGAAAAACGGGAGCCACGCTTGTGGTTCCCGTTTGCTTTTTTGTCCTTGCTGAGTCGCTTGTATTTTACTTTTTGTTCAACTTCAACAACCGTTTGTATTCCTTTTTCGTAATCCGCATGAACGAACCATGCTGCGGAGCCGTAACACCCTTGATGTCGACAGGGTCGTGGAAGTTACGCAGATGCTCGTCAGCCTTGCAGATGCGATAATGTTTGGGATTATCGCTGTACTGAATGTAGGCCACACGCCACGTCTTGTCACCGATGAGTTGGAAGGCGCTGCTACCCTCGCAGTTCTTACGTCCTTCAAACGACACGTAGTCGTTCTCCACTGGTTCGCCCCATCCACTGGTGAGGTTCTTCGAAGTAGCGGTATAGATGCCAGGCTTGCCACCCTCCTTTTTGATGAGCATGTGATAGAGACCGTCGTCCAACAGGTTGATATCGGCATCGATGGTTGCATAGCCCCAATCGAAGAGCAGACGCGGCTGAGTGAGACGCGTGAAGGTCTTGTCGGCATACGAGTAGTACATGCGATCGTATTTCTCTTCGGGACGGTTGAGCATTGAATAATAAATCAGATAACCACCCTTCGAACCATCTTCCCACACGTAGTTGGGATCCCAGAAGATTTGCGGAGCCCACACACGGTTGATGGTCGACCAATCCTTATAGACGCTCGGTGCAGAAGGATTGCAGAAGATAGACGTGCCCTTGCGGAAATCGAAAGTCACGCTCGTCCAATGAATGAGGTCGTCGCTCTTCAATAGGTCGATACCATAGTTGTCCCAGATGTGCGACTTGCGCACACACATGTCGGTGTTGACCATTACATACCCTTTCCCATTCCAAGCGCGTGTGATGAAAGCATCGCGTTGCCCGCCTTCGATGCGAGCGTGCTCCTCGGAATCCATAATGGCGTTGCCCTCGAGAATGTCCTGATAGTTCATGCCGTCGCGACTCACCGCATAGGCGGTGTATTCACCGCGGTCGCTCATGTGGCAATAAAGGTAGCCATACGTTCCTTTCACCTTGTTCTGAGCCGACGCCGATACGCTGGCAAATAATGCTAAAATCAATAGAATCTTTTTCATATTCAGTTTTTAAGTTTATAAGTTTTTGAGTTTATGAGTTTTTAAATTTATGAGTTTTTGAATTCTTATGTATTTCCACCGAATTGATGATGTTCTGCCACAGGATGTAACAGCCAGGTCCCACTGAGGAGAGGGGATTCAGATAGGTGTAGGCAATCCAGATGGCGAACGCAGTATTCTTTTGTCCCAACCCTTGTCCTGCCTCTATGGTGGCACCGAAATAATGGCCTATCCAACGACCTACGGCGAACTGTACGATGCAGAGTACCAATCCCAAACCGCCTATCACCAGCAGGAACGTAGCGGATGTATTGGCGTGGCAGATGTTCTTCACCGTCGTTCCCGACACAATCATCAGCGAGAATGCCCACAAGTAGTAGGAAAGGTCCTTCACCGAGATGATTCGACGATGCAAGCGGTGAAAATGATGTTTCACGATATACGCCAACAACATCGGAACCACCAGCACCATACACACCTGATAGAGTATTGTCAGGAAGGCCTTCATGAACGTGATGTCAGCTCCTTTCTCTACCATCGGGAAGCAGATGGGGATGAACAGCGCAGTGATGAGGTTGGAGAGCAGCGTCCATGTGGTCATTCCCTCCAGGTCACCACCCAATTTCTGGGTCACCACAGGCGCAGCGGCAGCACAAGGAGCCACGATGCACGTGAGCAATGCCTCCATCAACACCAACGTGTCGCCTGTCATCTTGTAGGCGAGAATCAGCGACATCATGATGGCGATGAACACTATCTGAAACACGCCCACCCACAGATGCCACGCCGTCGGACGCAGTTTGTGGAAATCGACCTTGCAGAACGTTACGAAGAGAATGAGGAACATGAACAACGGCAGAATAGCATCGAAAAACGGAGCCATCAACCGAGCTGCACCATCGAGGACAGGAACGAAGGCAAACACTAGATACAATATCGTACCCAAGCCAATTGCTACTGGCAGCGTCCAATCCTTCAGAAACCTCACCAAACTGTTTTCCTCATTCTTCATTTACGCCCTTTATTTCTCTTTATACTCTTTATACCTTTTTACTCATCCATCTCAAACGTTCCCAATCGTTTCAGCGGCGTACGCGGAATCTTTGTCCACTTCTCCGACTCCTTCACATCCGAGTCAACAAACACACCCGAGTGCTTCTCCTGCCGCTTGAACGTCAGATAGTTCTCGCTCACCTCAATCAACTCACCCGAATAGCGCGACTGACTTGTCACATCTTTGCCAATCAGGAAGAAGTCACCGTTTTGCCAACGATAGACATACGTGGGGCCTCCCACTTCGTTAGAGCCCATGCTCGCGAAGGTGGATATGCCTATGCGAAGCACACCGCGGTCGGTGATTGACAACGAGATGTCCACAGAGATGTATTCGCTATCAGCAGGAAGCAGTCCTTCGTACTTCTTCCACAACGAGTAACCACCCGACGACTCACCAAAATAGATGGCCAACTGTGGTTCGTTCATGTTATAGACATAACCGTCTTCGCGCTCTAGCATGTTCTCCTTGAAGTTCGGAGTCGCCACAACCACCATATCGGGCAGTCCGTCCTTGTTCATATCGCCGACTTCCTCTTTGTGAGTCCAACCTTCAGGCACCAAAGCCTCGACCGAACCACCACGCTGCTTCAAAGCCTGAGCCATCGCCGATGAACTGACGAAAGATGCAAAAAGCAGCATCAACATTATCTTTCTCATGAATTCAGTTTGTAAGTTTATAATCCTTTGATTCATTCATTTTAATCTCTCAGCAGAGCCATATATTCATCGTAGTCGATATACCGACCACCCATACTCTTCAGATGTGGGGTCTCAAACTGGCAGTCAATCAGCACGCCACCCTTCTCCTCCATGAACTTCGCCAGATAAACCAGCGCCAACTTCGACGCGTTCGGTACCAACGAGAACATGCTCTCACCAAAGAAGGAACACCCCAATGTCACCCCATAGAGGCCTCCCACAAGCCGTTCCCTACCCGTTGCGGGGTCAATGTCCTCCGAGTCCCACACCTCCACACTCGTCGCAAATCCTTGCTTGTGGAGTTCGGTGTAAGCCTCAATGATGTCAGGGCCCAACCACGCACCTTCCTCCTCGATACGCAACTGCGAGCAGTTCGCGATGACATGTTCGAAATCCTCGTTCATCGACAGGTGGTAGCGTTCTTTCCGCATCAACGTCCGCATGCTGTGCGACACGTGGATCTCACTGGGGAATATCACGAAACGACGCATGGGACAATACCAATAGGGCTCCACCGAATCACGAAACGAGAACCACGGGAATATTCCATGACTGTAGGCCAACAGCAGCCGATCGATGCTTAAATCGCCTCCAATGGCGAACAATCCGTCGGGGTCGCCAATATGAGGGTCGGGAAACCACAAGTCATCGTCGAGTTCAACTACCATCGTCTATACATCGTTACGTGTTTGCAAATATACAAAATATATCGCACAATCCCTCGTTTTCACTCACTTTTTTCTTCCAGCAACGCCGTCTGGCACGTCAACGCCAGTTCTCCTTCTTGCAGGCACAGCAAGGCCTTTCCACCTTTCTGCAACTGCCCGAAGAGTATCTCGCGCATGAGCAATGGTTTCAGGTCATGACTGATGACGCGATCCATCTCGCGTGCACCATACTCCCGAGTAAAACCTTTCTCAAGCAATCGTTTGCGAGCTTCTTCGCTGAGGTCGAGGGTCACATTCTTCGCCTGCAGTTTCTGCTCCAGCTCACGCAGTTTCTTGTCGAGAATCATCGAAGCCATCTCCTCGTCCATATCGCGGAAAACGACGGTTCCTGAGAGACGATTGATGAACTCAGGTTTGAACGTCTTCTTCACCTGTGCCAACATCGCTTCACCACGCGACACCTTCGACTGGAATCCGATGTTCGCCTGCGAGGCAAATTGCGCACCTGCATTCGAGGTCATAATGAGCACCACGTTACGGAAATCGGCCTTCTGACCGCGATTGTCGGTCAGTCGGGCATAATCCATCACCTGCAGCAGGATGTTGTAGATGTCCTGGTGGGCCTTCTCTATTTCGTCCAACAGCAACACGCAGTTGGGTGTCTTACGGATGGCATCGGTCAACAAACCGCCATCCTCGTAGCCCACATATCCAGCCGGCGAACCGATGAGTTTGGCAACTGCATGTCGTTCGGTGTATTCACTCATGTCAAACCTTACCAACTGCACACCCAGCTCGTTGGCCAACTGTCGTGCCACCTCGGTTTTTCCAACGCCCGTAGGACCCACGAAGAGCAACGAAGCCAAAGGCTTGTCGTCGTCGAGCAATCCGGCCTTTGCCATCTGAATGGCCTCCACCACCTGGTCGATGGCGCTGTTCTGCCCATAAATCTTTGCCAACATGCGGTCGCGGAGTGTAGCGAGTTCCGAGTTGTCTTCCTCCTTCATGGCCGCCGCATCCACCTTGCACACCTTTGCCAGAATGTCGGCAATGAGCGAACGAGTGACGGGTTGCGGTTCCAATGTTTCTTCCACCGTCGGCGTTTCCTCTGTAGCAGTCTCCTGCCCCCTATTCCGAGTCATCTCAAGGTAGGCACCAGCCTCGTCAATCAAGTCGATGGCCTTATCAGGAAGCTGGCGGTCGACGATGAGCCGGGCACTCTGTCGCACGGTATATTCGATGATGTCGTCGCTGTAAGTCACATTGTGGAACAACTCATATTGCGGACGCAATCCTTTCAAAATCTCGATGGTATCCTCCACGCTCGGTTCGGCGATGTCAATCTGTTGGAAACGTCGCACGATACCGCGCTGACGGGCAAAATGACGGTTGTATTCCTCGTAGGTGGTGGAACCGATGAAACGGATGTCACCCCGTTCGAGATAAGGTTTCAGCATGTTCGAGGCATCAGGACCTCCATCGCCTGTACGACCTGCACCAATCATATTGTGTATCTCGTCGATATAGACAATGGCGTGCCCCTCCTTTTCAGCACCATCCATCACCTGCTTGATGCGTTTCTCGAAGTCGCCACGAAACTGAGTTCCCGCCAACATCGTACCCATATCCATCTGGTAGATACGACTGCCTTTCAATCGGTCGGGCACCTCTCCGTGCTCTATGCGAGCCGCCAATCCATACACCAGCGCCGTCTTGCCCACACCTGGCTCGCCCACGTGCAGCGGGTTGTTCTTGTCCTTGCGGCAAAGCACCTGTATCGTGCGTTCCAGTTCCTGTTCACGTCCGATGAGCGGGTTGTGTTGGTCCACCGTGTCGTTCATGCAGGTCACCAACGTCTTCCACGACGTATCCTCCTCTTCCGACTCCTCCGAAGCACCAACATAGGCGGCGTCATCGTCATTCTGCAGTGGCTGCTCCGCGTCAGAGAGCATCGAGATCAACGTGGAGAGGAACTCGCCCTTGTTATCGCCAAGATGTTTGTTCAGCAGGAAAGCCGCCATCGACTCCTCCAGTTCCATCATCGCATAGACGAAATGCGTGACGTCGAGATGGTCGCGCGAAGCATAGATGGCGTGATTGGCTGCCAACGAACGCATGTTGCCAAACTGGTACGACATGTCGAGCTCGTAGTCTTGTCCTTCGGGAACCCTTTCCTGTTCGTCGAGAAAAGTCTTCAACTCGTGCTCCAGCTCGTCAACATCCACCTCGCAAACCATCAATGCCGCACGGAATTGGGTGTCTTGCACGAAAGCCAGCAACAGATGTTCGGGTATCAGGAGTTCGAAACGATTGGTGGTGGCATATATATACGCCTGATGAAGCAGGCGGCTCATTTTCTCGGTGTATTCCATATCATTCTTCGGGTTGATAAGTCAATCGCAGAGGAAAACCTTCCTGTCGCGCCATCGCCAAGCCCCTCTGCACCTTCGACACGGCGACGTCGTAACTGTAAATCCCCACCACGGCCTTCTCCGACCGATGAACCATCATCATCAGCTGCTCGGCTTCTGCTGGCGACTTGTGGAAAACGCTGATCAAAAGCCTCACGACAAACTCCATCGTGGTGAAGTCGTCGTTGAAGATGATGACCTGGTAGCGGCGAGGCTCACGCACATCCAAACGCTCACGCTCGCGAATTGTTGATTGTTCTTTTGCCATAGTTGCAAAATTACACGAAAATCATTGAAATACAAAATAAATAATGTATTTTTGCAAAATAATTATGAATCATGAACTATGGACCATGAACCAAACAACATAAACGCTGAAGAGCTGTTCCAGAAACTCATCGATGTCATCGACACTCACAACACGACACAAGACGACATCAAGAAAAACATCACGCAAGCCCTCATGCTCACCTGCCAGCATGGGCTCCGACAATCGCAGCACAACTTCGGCAACCTCTCTTCGCAAATCGACGCTCTCGCCAAGATGCACCAGATGAGTGCCGCCCACACCATAGCCATCCAGCGGGCACGACACCACAGCATCTCCCTCAAACACGAACTCACCGATGAGGAGGTAGCCCTCGACCTCAGAGCCACCGCCGAGTTCGTTTCTGCTGTGTTTAAAAAGTCCATCCCTTCTATCATACCCATCCCTCCCTCAACTCTTTCCCCTCACATCCCTAATCCTTCATCCTTCATCCTTCATCACTCATCCAATATCCGTTGCATCATCCAAAAAATCGATGACGACGGCATTCAAGCCATCACCACCAATACGCAAACGCCCGACATCATCCACATCAACCTCAAAGACACACCCGAATACATCGACCTGTCCTACCTTGACGACATCCTCCACGAAGGAATGCAACTCAACCTGCTCGATTGCCAATATCCATCCCCCATCAGCCAACACCCAACAAAGGCTACGGGTAGGCGCTTCAGCGGGAATCCTAACACCCAATCTCCAACACCTAACACCCAACACCCAACACCCAATATCACCCTCATCCCTCATCTCGTCGTCGTCGAACCCGACTACCTCATCGACATCAGCAGCCTCGCGGCTTGCTTCGAGGAATACGGTCATCACCACCTCCTCTACCAACTCCGCCGACTCGCACCGAGAAACACCAACCGACACATCCTGATGGGAAACCTCGCCGGCAAGTTCCTCGACGACATCCTGCACAATCCCGACACGCCGTTCGCCGAGACCCTGCGCGCCAGTTTCAAAGAGCAAGCGCTCGCCTTCAGTGCCTGCGAAGACTTCGAACCCAAATCCTTCAAGCAAGACGCTGAGATTCAACGCAAGAACATCATCGACAGCGTGGACGAACTGTTCAAGAAACACCCGCGTGAGAAGGCCATGACCGAGCCCTCGTTCATCTGCGAACAACTCGGCATTCAAGGGCGCGCCGACCTCATTACCACCGACATGAAGCTCCTTGTGGAGCAGAAGGCTGGGAAGAACATGAACATCGAGCGGAACACGCACGGACGTTATGGGCAACACGTCGAAAAACACTACGTGCAGATGCTGCTCTATTATGCCATCCTCGCCAACAATTTCAACGTCTCGTCGCGACAGATTGACATGCTGCTGCTCTATTCGAAATACCAACTTCCCGACGGGCTCATCGAGGTGGCGCCCCTGCAAAAACTGTTGCGGGAAGCCATCAAACTGCGCAACTGCATCGTGGCCGACGAATACCGCATCGCACAAAACGGATTCCAGGACATCCTCCCTGACCTCACGCCCGACACCATGAACACCGAGCAATGCAGCGGTTTCTTCTGGGAAAGATACCTGCTGCCCGAGCTCGACAGAATCACCACACCCCTGCAGAACATGCCGCCGCTCGAGCGCGCCTACTTCTGCCGCATGGCCACCTTCGTGATAAAAGAGCAACTGCTCTCGAAAGTGGGATGTGCCAACAACGCAGGCAGCGGAGCCGCCTCCGACCTCTGGAACATGCCGCTCTACGAGAAACTCGAAACGGGAAACATATACGTAGGATTGACCATCAACCAACAAAGGCAACGGGTAAGCGATGAAACGTCGGGAATGGGCGAGCTTAGTCGGGAAGCAAAGGTCGATGGCCGAAGGGGAAAGCAATGTCTAGAAGAAGTTAAGCCTCACCCTTTTGGGGGAGGTTGGAGGGGGCTTTCCCTCACCCTGGACATCCCCGAGCAAGGCATCGACTTCCTACCCAACTTCCGACGCGGCGACCTTGTTTACCTCTACGCCTACGACCCCGCCGAAGGCCCCGATGCACGAAAGAGCATCCTCCACAAAGCCAACATCAGCGAGCTCTCGGTGAAGCAACTCACGTTGCACCTCACCAACCAGCAGAGCATCGACACGCTGGGTGCTACGAACGTCTTTGCCGTAGAACATTCTCCCACCGACGCCACCACCAATGCCGCTATGTCGGGACTCCACCAGTTCATCACCGCCGACGCCGACCGCCGAGCCCTCCTGCTCGGACAGCGTCCACCACGAAACGACAGCAGCCTCCAACTCACTCGCCACTATCATCCCAACTACGACGACATCCTCCTGCGCGCGAAACAAGCGTTGGATTACTTCCTGCTCATCGGTCCTCCTGGAACAGGAAAGACCACAATGGCCCTGCGTTTCCTGGTCGAGGAAGAGCTGACAAACCCCACTGCCACCCTCCTCCTCATGGCCTACACCAATCGAGCTGTAGACGAGATTTGCGACATGCTCTGCAACGCCGACATCCCTTTCCTGCGCATCGGATACGAGTCCTCCTGCGACCCACGGTTCCGAAGCCATCTGCTCGAGAATGCCGTGAGGGAAAACCCCACCCTCTCAGCCATCAAGAGCACCATCACCTCAGCGCGTGTCATTGTCGCCACGACGGCCACCCTCATGTCGCGCACCATCCTCTTCAACATCACCCGCTTCTCGCTCGCCATCGTCGACGAAGCCAGTCAGATTCTCGAACCCAACATCATCGGATTGCTCTGCCGACCGCAAATCAAACGATTCATCCTCATCGGCGACCACAAACAACTGCCAGCCGTCGTCCAACAAAGCGAACAAGAGTCGGCTGTCGACGACCCTCTGTTGCTGTCCATCGGACTCACCAACTGCCGCGACTCCCTCTTCGAACGACTGCTGCGCAACATCCAACATCTGTGTCCATCTGTCGAAAATTCATTATCCAACAATCTCCTCCCCTACGGGGGGAGGACGGGAGGGGGCTGTTTCCTCGGCATCCTGCGCTACCAAGGGCGTATGCACCCTGACATCGCCGAATGGCCCAACCGCATGTTCTACCAGCTCGAGCAGTTGCAACCTGTTCCGCTGCCCCATCAGGAAGAACCCACCACCACGCCACGCGTCGTGTTCATCCCCTCAAAGACAGCGAATAACACCCAACAGAGGGGGCTTCATACCCTCTCCGACAAGTCGAATCTTGAGGAAGCCCGCATTGTCGCCAACGAGCTCCAGAAAGTCTATCAGCAACATCAAGAGGAAAACAAGATCTTCGACCCCGACAAGACCGTTGGTGTCATCGTCCCCTATCGCAACCAGATTGCCATGATACGACGTGAAATCGAAAAGCTGGGCATTCCCGAACTACAATCCATCACCATCGATACCGTCGAGCGCTATCAAGGTTCGCAACGCGATGTCATCATCTATTCCTTCACCATCCAACATCGCTATCAACTCGATTTCCTCACCAGCAACTGCTTCGAGGAAGACGGACGAATCATCGACCGCAAACTGAATGTCGCCCTCACTCGCGCCCGCAAACGCCTCATCCTCACTGGCAACGAGAAGATTCTCTCCACCAACCCCCTGTTCAAGAACCTCATCGAATATATAAAAGGAGAAGAAGCAGCGCACTGAATCGGTGCAGTGCTTTCAACTACAAGTCCGCTCTCGTTGATAAATGTAACTTTCTGAGTTCCACCAGGGGTGCCCATTTCGGACACCCCTTTGTCTTCATTATCGACATGGTTGCGTATAGCCTCTTATTTAAATTGCATCGCAACTCGTCTCTCTTCTCTGTGTGCTCCGTGCCCGAAGGGAAATAAAAAAGGCTCTGCCTACCAAACAGCGTCCGATTCACACTGAAATGGCGACAGAGCCACATCATGAAGATTTACAAGGTATTATTCTGTTATTTCTTTTGTTTGGGATAACGTCGATAGCAATGGCAATGACTAATCGCTATTCAATATCAGCCTTCTGATAGCAGTACTATCTTCAGCATTAATTTTGTCACAAATATCACGGAAAACATCTTTCCGCTTACTAATAGACAAAACGGTTGAACCTTCAGCATCGGCCGCCATATTCAACATCTTAAACATGATTTCACAGAGTTTGTTGAAACCCTTCTTTTGGTCATCCGTGAGGTCTTGACGTTGCCAAATCTGCAACAGGCTCAATGAGTCGAATGTGATATAATGCGCATATGCTATGCTATAAGCAATTACAGGAGCCTTTGCATTCTTATACGTTTTGTTTTCTGGGCGTGATTTCAGGAAATTATAAATGATGAGCAAGCCAATTGTTTCCTTGTAATAGACATCATCTGGAACGGTTCCCTTCTCTCGTATATCAGTTATAAATGAATCGTAAGTAGTACCTGCACCTTTTACAGCCTCGCAAGGGTCGAGGTCCCAACTCTTTCTGGCTATAGCCATTGTCTCCTTGATAAAACGTTTTGCTTTGGGATATTTAGAAATGAAAGTTTCTCTATCTTCTTTGCGTGTGTTTCTAGAATACTCCTCTTCATATTGGCCACGAATACGCTCATAGAACCAATATTCAATGTCTCCCTTGTCACTAGGAATTTTGATAGTACGAGAGAGTTCTTGCATCTTGGTGTTGAATTGCTCACTAACACTAAAGTCTGAATCTTTTACAGCATTTTGGCTATTGCTGCTTCGAGAAATCTTACTAGCAAGTTCATTCACATTTTGGTCTTCCGAGATGACAATGAGTTTAACTTGTACAAAAGTACCAATAAGATTAATATTACTTTCTGCTTCGCGGGCTTTGAAGATAGAAGCTGTTGTTTGACCACCATTTACAATTTGGAAATTCTTGATAGCTTTCAAGATGCCCATAGAAACCATATCGTTTGATGTATATCCACTAGGGTCTTCTTCACCAACGTTGGTTGTCTCATTGTATTCATCAGTTTTCACATTCGTAGCAATAGCTGTAATACCATTGTTATATGCCAAGAACATTGATTTCTCGTTTCTCAATGTCTCACGAATATCGGCATTGGTATGCTTGCGTTTTGTTTTTTTGAAAGTGAGCCAATAGCGCACGTTATACATAAGCAAATCCGTGTTCCATTTTCTATATAATTTATAGAGCAATTTGCCTGGGAACATCATCAGCAGACAACGATATCCATGCTCGTTTGGAGTCATCTGGATGTATGGAATCTTGTACATGCAGTAATCCTCATCATTCTCAAAATCAATATTGATTTCAACATGATCTGATGTATTTGTGAGGTTACCTGCCAATTTCTTTAAATCCCACACATTGCTGTCTGTTTCTTTACTTCGAATACGAAGTTTACGAGGAGTGGATTGCCTAATTGCACAATTTGAAAGTACATAGAAACGGATGGTTTGATACGTGTTCTTGTGGTCGTCAATCATTTTTGATACTTCATAAGCAGGGTCATTCTCATCCATGTCATAATATGCACCACGTATAGCTTTCTCATAGAATCCTTGTAGGCGATTCCATGCAGGTTGCACATCAGTATCTGTAAGCACTTTAATCTCATTCGATGAAGATGAATCATAGATGGTGTAGAACAATGTCAACACCTCCTGATTGGCACTCTCGTTATAGGCGAAGATTTCACCTAGACAACTACCTGCCGAATTTTTAATATCTGCATGCACCACTTCATAATTATCAGCACCAACCTTTGTTGCAATCTGTGAAAGCACATAAGTTGTAAAAGCAGTTTCACGATGACTCAACTGCTCATTATCCATAGTTATGGCAGTATTCTCTTCAAGACTTTTCAGGTAGACTAATAGATTGTCGTTCATGATAATTCAGTTGTTTAGTTATACGTTAGCAAAAGTTATATATTATTTGACATATAAGGAAGAAAAACTATAATTGTTTGTCAGTTATATCTATTTCGTGAACTTTGGGTTTTGATTTCAGCCAAGTTATTTTTCCATCAATGTCTTTATAGAAAACAATATGCCAATATAATGGATTTCCATTAGCATCTTTGGTGTCGTTTAATGCCTCTAATTGTTTATTAATCTCAGATATTGGTAATTTAATAATGGTATTCTCATCCTTGCAACCATAAACAACAAATTGCTGATTACAATTCGATATTGCATTTGTTTTTCTATAGGCAAACCAATATTTTTCTCGTTTCCCTTGCGGGTATACCTTAGAAGTTCTAATAATAAATCCTGCTTTGCCATCCGATGATGTATAGACATTCCTGCTTTGCTTTGTTAGATTACAACCAACACTTTCCTTGAGCCTTTGGATGCATCTTCCAAGAAAATCACTCTCGTTTGTATTTGTATTCTCTGTGTTTTCTTGAGTGGAGTGTGTTTTGGGGAATACCTCTGCAAACGTTTTCCCCTCATTATCAATTAATGTTGTAATGGCGTTTGTAGAACGTGCTGTGCAAAATTGAACGGGGACGTTAGGGGTGTTTGTAAAAAACTCAACATCTCTGAGTAACATAACACTATCTGACTGAGGAAGACTCCACGTTCTATCATCAAAAACTTCCTCTCGTTTAGCAATAGCTGCCTTGTTGGCAAAACTTTCTGTACAATCTCGCCTGACCTTGCTTCCTGCCAAAACAACAAATTTACCATCATTTGGATAAAAGCAAATGCGAGCATCGGTATGTTTGATGTTAACCCTAAAAACGTGATAAGATGGCGTATTTTCTTCTTTTTCGAATGAAGAATCCTTTGTGAGGTCCGATTCAGCTTGAGATTCAGCCTCGCTTTCTTTCAAAAAGATATCAAATCCAGCTGCGCAAATATAGTTTTTTGCTTCTTCAAAAATTGGTTCGAGGGTATAGATTTGATTTCTTTTTAGGGGCGGAAATTGAGGCTTCTGTTTGTTTTCAGAGAGGTCATAATAACCTAACTCTGTTAAAGATTCGTATGTCTTTGCCTCCAACCATTTCACTTCGGTTGTAGAGAGTGTGTCACCTGTTGAATGGAATACAATAGCCTCCGTCCAAAAATCTTTAGCCTCATGGTTCTTCAGACGTTTAAACGAGTCGTCAGTTTCTCCAACATATAATTTCTTCGCATCTCTATTTATGAGAATATACAAAGCTGGCTTAGTTAGGTCAGAAGAATAATCTGAAACGAAATTCTTATCTGCCCTATCTATCACGAACAACTCCGTAACCTGATTTTCACAACTGATGATACGTGAAACTAATGTGTTGTCAGGAACTAGAATCTGAAAAACTTTTGCCATGTTTTTAGTTATTTTTGTGCACAAAGATAAAACTTTTTTCGATACATCAGATAAATAATGTGGAAAAAGTGTCTTTTGAGGGCTAAAAACAAAGCATGGAATGATCTAAACTATACAAAAGGGATCTAAAGTGATCAAAATTATTTGCTCCTATAAGAAATATCTTCGACCTTTGCCGAAAAAAGTCATGGAAGAAAGAAAATGGATTAAAACCGAGCAAATGCTTGAAGATTTGAAGAATGACCCAGATAATGAGCATGAGTATACTCACTATTTAGGTGGCATCCTACGTTCAACTCATTGGTTAATTTATAATTCGGCAAAAGGTTTGTTTGGCGCATCGACAGATTGGGGAAAATACGATTGGTACACAATGAATGAGTATTTGGAGATACACTCAAACGAATGGTGGCGACGAGATGTGTAGATAACGATTAATTTTGACAACACAAAACGAGAGGGCAAACTTTTTCAGGAAATCGTCTGTTCGCTCGGCGACGTAAGGAGACGCTTTCAGAGTGCAAGCGGGGAAAGAACCCTATCAGGAAAAGATAATCATTCAACTTCTGCCAGGGTTTAGAACCAAGGTA
>JAFYYV010000030.1 GCA_017557405.1 Prevotella sp. | reverse complement strand
ATATTATAATAAAATTGTTATTATTACACCTCACTATTTTTTACCACTTGTTTTTGACAATCTACAACCTCAATTTCATCCCGGAAACTTGGAACCACCTTATTGTAACAATGTAACAATGTAACATTGTAACATTTTCTCTAGAAAAGGGTGGTCAGTTTCCTGATTCTGAAGAGGGATATGACTACAAGATTATCGTGTTAACAGATTTTCACTCGCCAGCGGTGGTGAAATTTGGAGGATAGTTTTTTTCTTTGTATCTTTGCGAAGTGAAAAACGTCAATTTGTGAATATTCAAAACTATAATGTTCAAAAACAGATATGCAGATTCTAATAATCATAGGATATATATTGCTCTTTGTTGGGCTAATCTTCTTTATACGATGGCTCAAGTCTCCCAAAAGAATAGGAAAAAAGGGGGAACAAAGTGTATTCAAGGTTCTTTTGAAACTCTCTGATGATTATCATATATTGAATGATGTTGTGTTCCAGACTAACAAAGGAACAACACAAATAGACCACATAGTGGTGTCAAGGTATGGTATATTTGCGATTGAGACAAAGAATTATCGAGGTGAAATCTATGGTGATGATACCCGTGACAACTGGACGCAAATTATTGTAACAGATGTGGCATATCAACGCAAATGGTGGAAAACCTATACCTATGTGACCAAGAACCAGTTCTACAATCCTGTGAAACAATCAATCGGACACGCATCTAAAATCAGGGCACTTTTGAAGAACTATAAACACTTGCCAGTGATTCCTATTGTGGTTTTCGTTGGAGATGCAGTGTTTAAAGATGTTGAGACAAATCATAAGGTTATATATTTGGAACAATTGCTTTCTGTAATAGAGGAATATAAGACCATCTATCTTTCAAATGAAGATTGTCAGGAAGTCATACGTGTTTTGGAAGATAATAATATGCGAGAAACAATAGATGACAAGACACATATTGATAATCTGAAATCTGCACAGAAACTAAAGCAAAAGGCCATAGATTTTGGGGTTTGCCCCAAATGTGGTGGTAGCCTTTTAATGCGAAATGGGCAATATGGTCCATTCTATGGATGCTCCAATTATCCAAAATGCAAATTTACGGCGAAATAGATCAAGCATACAATACGAGGGATATTGTTTGTGATTCTCTCGTTTTTTCGTATCTTTGGCTTCGCCGAACGTAGGATGCACCTCGGAAATGCGGAAAAAACTTTTCCCTATTTTTCTTACGCCCCCAACCTTCTAAGCAAGCTTAAGGTGAGGGCGAAAGAAAAAAATAAATACAATTATTTGGCATTTCTCTCGGTTTTCACTACCTTTGCAGTCGTATTGCTTTGACTAAACAAATCTATAGTATAATGAGCTCTATTAAAACTTCCAAAATGACCAACTATCGTTGGATTATTTGTGCGATGTTGTTCTTTGCGACAACGGTGAACTACATGGACCGTCAGGTGCTTTCGTTGACTTGGAAGGACTTCATCGCCCCCGAATTCCACTGGACCGATGCAGACTATGGAATCATCACGGCGGCCTTCTCTATCCTCTATGCCGTGTTCTGCCTCTTCGCAGGAAAGTTCATCGACTGGATGGGTACCAAAAAAGGCTATCTTTGGGCCATCTTCGTGTGGTCGGTTGGTGCATGCCTTCACGCTGCATGCGGATGGGTTACCCTGAAATATGTGGGACTTGAAGACACTACGGCACTAAGGGCTGTGCAAGCTGGTTCTAACATTGCTACAAGCATAGCAACCGTCAGCGTCTATCTGTTCCTCTTCTGCCGCGCCATCCTGGCGTTGGGAGAGAGTGGCAACTTCCCTGCTGCCATCAAGGTGACTGCTGAGTATTTCCCAAAGAAAGACCGTGCGTTCGCTACGTCTATCTTCAATGCGGGTGCTTCGGTGGGTGCGTTGGCTGCTCCTATCAGCATCCCGCCGCTGGCAGAAGCCTTCGGATGGGAGATGGCTTTCATCATCATCGGTGGACTGGGCTTCATTTGGATGGCTCTCTGGGTGTTTGTGTATGACAAGCCTAATAAAAGCAAGCATGTCAATGCTGCTGAGCTTACCTATATCAATCAGGATGTGGAGACAGAAGAGGACCCCAAGGATGCCAACGAAGAGGGACAGGCAATCAATTTCCTCAAGTGCTTTTCTTTCAAGCAGACTTGGTCGTTCATCGTGGGTAAGTTCATGACCGACGGCGTGTGGTGGTTTTACCTGTTCTGGGCGCCTGCCTACTTCTCCGACCAGTTCGGCTACAAGTCTAGCTCCACGATGGGTCAGCTGCTCATCTTCGTACTCTATCTCATTGTGACGGTGGTGAGCATCTTCGGTGGCTATTTGCCCAAGCTGTTTGTGGAGAAGCGCGGCATGAATCCTTATTCTGGTCGTATGTTGGCTATGTTGATTTTTGCTTTCTTCCCGCTTTTCGCATTATTCACCCAGCCGTTGGCTATGTGGGAGTCGAGTCCTATTGACCCGGCATGGTGGCCAGCCATTATCATTGGCTTGGCTGGTGCTGGTCATCAAGCATGGTCTGCCAACCTCTTTTCTACCATTGGCGACATGTTCCCAAAGTCAACCATTGCAACCATCACTGGTATTGGAGCAATGGCAGGAGGTATTGGCTCGATGCTTATTCAATATTTCTCAGGGAAACTCTTTACTTTTGCCGAGAACCAAGGTAGTGCATTTACGTTCTTAGGGTTTGAAGGGAAACCAGGCGCCTACATGATTGTCTTCTGCTTCTGTGCCGTTGCCTATCTCATCGGTTGGTGCATCATGAAGACACTAGTTCCGAAGTACAAGCCCGTTGTGGTTGATGAGGATTAAAGATTGAAAGTTCCGATTAAGTGAGAGCAGAAGCAAACTCGTTTGCATTCTGCCGAACGTGAGGAACTTCGCCCGAAGGGTAACAATAAGTATTGGACATAAAATACCATCGAACTCTCTAGCTCGATGGTATTTTTTTATTGTTAGCGCGTAGGCCTTAATGTTCAATGTTCAATCCTCAATGTTCAATGTTCCTAAACGAGCCCCCTTTTTATGGTATAAGGAAGGAAACCTTGTCGGATGAGAGCATCGACGAGCTCCCTGGATATGGCTTCGTTGTCGCGGTGAGTATAGCGGATGTCGGTGAATACCTGTGCGAGCGTCTCCTTCTTGTTGATGCGCACGAATTGCAGGTTCTCCAGCAGATGCTCCTTTTCGTAATAATACTTGTCGATATCCATAGCCAAGTAGTCGTTGTAGCGTTCCTGGTGCACGAAGCTCTCCATAGGTAGGCGGTCGGATAGTTCTGGCTCCTCGTCAGGCCATCCTACGGTAAGCGTTGCAATGGGCATCGTGAGCTTGGGCAGGTGGAGCGCATCGATAATCTGCTGGGGTTGGTAGACGGTGGTGCCTAAGTAGCAATAGCCCAGACCTTCCTCGTCCATGAGATTGCAGAGCGTCTGCGTGTAGAGCAGGGCATCGCTGGCGGCGTTGATGAACGACAGGAAATTATCGTAACCGGGTGTCGCCTTCCGACAGGTAGCCCAGAAACTAGTGCGATTGAAGTCGGCACAGATGGTCAACACCACAGGCGCCTCCTTGACCATCGGTTGGTTGAAATGGGCAGGCGAGAGTTTCTCCTTCATCTCCTGAGAGCGGGTAACAATAACGCTATAGAGTTGCAGGTTTCCCATTGTCTGTGTGCGCGCAGCCTCTGTGAGCAGACGGTTCAGCAGTTCATCGCTGACCTCCTGGCTGGTGTATTTTCGTATGGTTCTGCGTGTGAGTAAATTCTTCATAAGAGTGAACTTTTTTATTTGCAAAATAAAAGGAATTTTCCCAAACGGGAAACTTTCTGTTCGTTTTTTTCCAAATTATTTGCAGTAATTGACGATTTTTCAATTTATTATTGTACTTTTGTGGCAACAAAAACATATTTCTATTATGGACAATCAGAAAAGCAGTAGTGCGGAAAGCACAACCAATGCCTCGGCTGCCAGCATACAGGTGGTGGAGGTTCGTCCTCGGGAGTTGGAGTGCGATGTGGTTCGATTCCAGAACAACAAAGAGAAATGGGTGGCCTTCGTGGGTTTGCTCAACGGACGTCCCTATGAGATTTTCACGGGATTGCAAGATGACGAGGAGGGCATCGTGCTGCCCAAGACAGTCACGAAGGGCAAGATCATCAAGCAGGTGAACGAAGACGGTACCAAGCGATACGACTTCCAATTCGAGAACAAGCGTGGCTATAAGACCACCGTGGAGGGCTTGTCGGAGAAGTTCAACAAGGAATATTGGAACTACGCCAAGCTGATTTCGGGCGTGTTGCGCTATGGAATGCCGATTGAACACGTGGTGAAACTGGTGTCGTCGCTCGAGTTGAGTAGCGACAGCATCAACACGTGGAAGGTGGGCGTGGAGCGTGCGTTGAAGAAGTACACCGCCGATGGTAGCAACGAAACCGAAGAAGCTCTATGATGCGTCTGACGGAAAGCTACATCAGCCTTGACGGCCTGCGGTTCCATGCTTTTCATGGTGTGCTTCCGCAAGAGCGGAAGGTGGGCAACGATTATGTCGTGAACATTCGCGTGGGTTACGATGTTTCGTCGGCTTGCCTGTCGGACAATGTGGCCGATACGCTTAACTATGCGGCTATGTACGATGTCGTCAAAGCTGAGATGAACGAGCCCAGCCAATTGCTGGAACGGGTGGCTTGGCGCATCGGAGAGAGGCTCGTGGAGGCTTTTCCCGCCATCACGTCGATCACCATCCAGCTGACCAAGCAAAATCCGCCTATGGGCGCGTGTGGAGAGGGAGCCACCGTGGAATTACATTTAATAAATGATAAAACTAAGTGATTGTTGGCGGTTTTCGCAAGATAATCACTATTTTTGCAGAAAATAAGGAATAAACCGATATATGTTCAGACGTTTGTTGTTCATATTGTCAGCCATGCTGATGCTGGTCGTGCTCCATACAGGTGCGGCCAATCGGTTTACTCTTGTCATCGATGCGGGACATGGTGGCCGTGATGCCGGATGTGTGGGCGCCATCTCGAAGGAGAAGGATCTCACGTTGAAATACGCGTTGGCTTTCGGAAAGATGGTGGAACGCAATTGCCCTGATGTGAAGGTGGTCTATACGCGCAAGACCGACCGCTTCCTGGAGTTGTGGCAACGAGCAGAGATTGCCAATCGTAACAAGGCTGACTTGTTCATCTCCATCCACATCAATGCCCTGCCTAACAAGAAAATCGCGCGAGGCGTGCAGACATATACCCTCGGACGTGGTGAGACGACAGGAAAGAAGGGAATACAGGAGAATCTGGAGGTGGCAAAGCGTGAGAACTCTGTCATCTACATGGAGGACAACTACAAGCAGACCTATAAGGGTTTTGACCCTAATTCGCCCGAGAGCAACATCATGTTCGAGATCATCCAAGACAAGAATATGGAGCGTAGCATCGAGTTGGCGCGGTTCATGCAACGCAATATCTGTTCGGCTACGGGTCGAAACGATATGGGTGCACATCAGAATAATTTGGCTGTGTTGCGACTCACCTCGATGCCAGGTTGCCTGTTGGAACTGGGGTATATCTCCACACCCGACGAAGAGCGTTTTCTGAACTCGCAAGACGCGTACACGAAGTATGCACGAGGCATATTGAATGCCTTCATCAAATACAAGAACAAGTATTTTGACAATGTGCCTGTGAAATACAAGATTGAGGATGTGCCTGTTCCGAAGTCGGATGTAGAATCGGTGAGTGAGGAACCGCCCGTGGTGCCTGCTGCCAAAGCGAAGCGTGAGTCGTCGCAAAAGGAGGCTGCCCAACGAGAGACCCCGCAACGCGATAATGCCACCGCCAAGCCCGCTCAGAAGCCTGCCACAAGCACTAACACTACAAAACCGACTACCTCGACCGGCGCAAAGAATAGTGCAGGCAACCAGCCTGTCTTCAAGGTGCAGATCATGGCGGGATCGGCCAAGTTGGGACCCAACGACCGCCAGTTCAAAGGTGTGAGTGGGGTGGAGCGCATCGAGGATGGCGACCATTATATATATACGGTGGGTTCGTCGACCAATTATAACGAAATCTATAGGTTGCGCAAGCAGTTGCTTGACAAGTTCCCGGCTTCACACATCGTCGCTTTCAAGGATGGAAGCAAGATGGACATCAACGAGGCTATCAAGGAGTTCAAGGCGAAACGCTGACAAAACCTAAATGACAAATAAGGAAGGAGTCTATATAAAATGAAGTTTCTGACTAAAGAAGTGAAAATCGCCCTTGTGGCCATTGCCGGAATCTTGATCTTGTTTTTCGGCATGAACTACCTGAAAGGCATCTCGCTGTTCTCGAAGGACAGTGCCTATTATGTGAAGTTCAAGGACATCAGTGGTCTGACGGCCAACAACCCCATCTTCGCCAATGGCTATCAGGTGGGTCTCGTGAAGGCCATCGACTTCGATTATGCCCGCGGAAGCGACATTGTTGTGACGTTTGCCGTTGACAAGAACCTGCGTCTGCCAAAAGGCACCACCGCCGAGATTGAAAGCGACTTCATGGGCAACGTGAAGATGAACCTCATTTTGGGTGAGAATCCTGTCAACGTGTTGCAATTCGGCGATACCATCATGGGGGCGACGAGCCAAGGGTTGATGTCGAAAGCCGCCCAACTGATTCCCGCCGTAGAGCAGATGCTTCCCAAGCTCGACTCCATCCTGTCCAATTTGAACGCGCTGGTGGCCGACCCCGCTTTGGCTCAGTCTTTCCACAATGTGCGCACCTTGACGGCCAATCTGAACCATTCCACCCAGCAGCTCAACACGTTGATGGCAGGGCTTAACAAGAATGTGCCCGCCATGATGAACAAGGCCAATGGATTGCTTGATAACACCTCGCAACTCACTTCGAGTCTTGCCGCTCTCGACCTCCAAGGAACAAAGTCGCAGGTGGATGCTACGATTGCCAACGTGCAGTCGTTGACCGACAGGTTGAATAGCAACAACGGTACGTTGGGCTTGTTGATGACCGACGAGACGCTCTACAATCGATTGACCACCACCGTGCAAAGTGCCGACACGTTGCTCAACAACCTTCGTGAGCATCCCAAGCGCTATGTTCATTTCTCGGTCTTCGGACGAAAAGACAAGTGAGATGCATCTGTTGAAAAAAGGCGGTCAAAATTGACAAATTGATAGTTGCTTAATGGCGTAAAAAAGAATTCGTCTAAATAAGACGTTTGATGTTTCACGGATTTTCAAATCGTATGGAATCCGTTTTCATTCACTTATTTACGAAAAACAACAAAGATGTTTCACTAGGTTTCTATCGTGGTGGGCGTGCGGCTGCAAGTGTCAAGAAATCAAGAGGTTACAAATATCAAAATCGCATTTTTGTAAAAACAAAGATGAAAACGCGTAAAGTGCGAAGATAGGGCGTTTTACGATTTCCGACAAAAAAACACAAGAGAAAAAGATTTTTCTGTTTGCGAATTATTTGTTACCTTTGCATTCGAAAACCTCATGACGGGCAACTAACCCCTCCATGACATCCACACAAACAGGAATTGATATTAATTTACGGTAATGACAATGAGTCCTAATGCTTCTTGGGACAGGGCGCTTGCGCTCATCCGCGAGAATGTCTCCGAGCAGCAATACAATACATGGTTCAAGCCAATTGTCTTCGAGTCGTTCGACGGCGAACAGAAGGCATTGGTGCTTCAGGTGCCTAGCCCGTTCGTCTACGAGTACCTGGAGGAGAACTATGTGGATTTGCTCAGCAAAGTGCTGCGCCGGACGTTCTGCGAGGGCGTTCGCTTGGCTTACCGTGTGGTTACCGACAAGGAGCATAAACTGACGCAGGTGATTGAGGCCGACCCCACTGATGCCGATTTGGCCCAGCAGGTGAAGACGCGTGCCAATCAAGTACCTACTCAGTTGGACGCTGCTATGCCTCAGGAACTCGATTCCCAACTCAATCCGCATCAGACTTTCAACAACTATATCGAAGGCGATAGCAACAAGCTGCCGCGTTCTGTAGGCCTATCCATCGCCGAGCATCCCAGTAAGAGTCAGTTCAATCCCATGTTCATCTATGGACCTTCGGGATGTGGAAAGACTCACCTCATCAATGCCATCGGCGTACGCATCAAACAACTATATCCGCAGAAACGAGTGCTCTATGTCAGCGCCCGCCTCTTCCAGGTGCAGTTTGTCGATGCCACACGACAGGGGGCTATCAACGATTTCATTCATTTCTATCAGACCATCGACGTGCTGATAGTAGATGACATCCAGGAATGGATTACGTCACCGAAAACACAAAATACGTTCTTCCACATCTTCGACCACCTTTTCCGTAATGGAAAACGCATCATCATGGCCAGCGACCGTCCGCCAGTAGATCTTCAGGGAATGCCCGACCGTCTGCTTACGAGGTTCGCTTGCGGATTGATTGCTGAACTTGAAAAACCAAACGAGCAACTTTGCATCGACATTCTTAAGAGTAAGATTCGACGCGATGGATTGCAGATTCCCGATGATGTTGTGACCTTTATTGCCCAGCAGGCAAATGGAAGTGTGCGCGACCTCGAAGGAGTCATCAATTCACTCATGGCTTATAGCGTCGTCTATAACTGCAATGTCGATATGCGACTTGCCCAACGTATCATCAAACGAGCCGTCAAGATTGACGACCGACCGCTGACAATGGATGACATTCTTGAGACTGTCTGCAACCATTTCAATGTGACCACAGCTTCCGTGCATAGCAAGAGCCGCAAGCGCGATATCGTTATTGCCCGTCAGGTGTCTATGTATCTCGCACAGAAATACACCAAGATGCCATCCGCACGCATTGGAAAACTTGTTGGTGGACGCGATCACAGTACTGTTATTCATAGCTGTACCCAAGTGGAACAGCGCATGAAGATCGACCATCTGTTCCAAAACGAGGTTCAGAGCATAGAGAATTCCTTCAAGTTGAAGAAATAATCCCTATGCCCAAACCTTTCATATCTCTTATCTCTTTTTTTATCTTTTATCTTTTATCTTTTTATCTATTTCGCGAAGCGTAAACTAGCTCCTGCCATCAACCAACAGCCGGGTTGTTCTACGTTGCCCAAATCGAAGTAGCGATGGTTTGTCAGGTTGTCGCCTTTCAAATAGATGCTGTATCGCTTTGCCGTCCATTGCATCTTTCCATCGATTTTCCAATAAGGCGTATAGCCGTTCATGCGTTGTTGCCATCTTGCCGACCACGTCAGGGAGAGTTGCCCGTGGCGCTCAAGGTTTTGGGGTAGGGGGATTTGATGACCGATTTGCAGGGTGAGTTTATGCCGCAGATACTCCAACGCATAGAGCGATTTGTAGATCTTCTGGTCTGTGGTGTGGTCTTGATGGATGAAGGCATAGCCTATTTGTGCGGTGAACGACTTGTGATGATAATTCGCATCGAAGGAAAGTCCCATGTTGTCGAGCTTTCCGATGTTCAGCGCGTGATATTTAGTGGCGTCATCGGTGGCATACACCCAATCTATCATATTGGTGCCGTGGCTATGGAAGGCTGATATGTTGGCGTTGAATCCATTCGTGCGGTATTGCACGCCACCTTTGAATGTCGTGTTTCGTTCGGGTTTCAAGGACGGGTCACCTTGTTGTACGACATTGCTGATGTAGAGGTCGGTAAAGGTAGGAACGCGCATCGACCTGTTCCACGAGGCGTGTAGTTTCCAATGCTGGGAGGGGCGATAGCAGATGTTGAATCCGGGCGACCAAGCCGATATGCGTTCTGTTTGCGTGGTGCTGCCATAGTGAATACCAGCCGCTAACGTCCATCGTTTCAGTACCACGTTGTGTTCGGTAAAGATGTTGGTATGTGTGCGCGTGTTGTTGCCGAGGGCGGTGCTTCGGATGTTGTCGCCGTGTATGTCGAAGCCAACGGAAGTCTTTCCTGCCAACCAATCGATGTCGGTGTCGAACGAAGCACCATAGACCCAAAGATGGTGCAGATTCTCACCTTTGTCGGCACCTGTGAGTCCGCGAATGAGTTGATAATGGTCGTCGAAATGATTGATGTAGAGGGTAGGGCGGAAGGTGAAGCCCGCAAGGTGATGGGTGATGGGTGTTGGGTGATGGTTTACTAGTGAAATCGAGACCACCCAATGGCGAGTCTCCTCGTATTGGTTGTTGTATTTCGCGCTATAGAACGTGTTGGCGCCATAGTCTTGCGAACTCACCCCCACTTGCAGGTCGATGTCGGTGGATGGGTTGTGCCAAGCGGTATTGGCGTAGGCGTGTGTTTTCTTGAAATCGCTGTTCAGGGTGCCTCCATCACTCTGCATATAGCCTGTGGAAGCATGAGCCGAGAAACGCTTGTCGGTTTTTCCTTCTTTTTCCTCGTATCTCGAGATGCTACCCTCCAATCCGAATGTGCCGAATGAGCCTCCTTCCATTCCCAGCAGTCCTTCATTTTTTGAAGAGAGAGGAGTATTCTGTTTCCTCGTCACAATGTTGATGGCGCCGCTAAATGCCGACGCTCCGAACACACGAGAGGCAGCGCCCTCGATAATTTCGATGCGTTCGATGTCGTTCAAAGAAACGGGGAAGTCGGTGGCGTTGTGTCCTGTTTGCGGATTGGAGATGTTCACGCCATTCAATAGAATGACAATCTGGTCGAACGTGCCACCGTTGATGGAGATGTCCGTCTGTACACCAAAGCCACCGCGCTGACGGACATCCACGCCCGTGGCTAGTTTCAAAACATCGTTGATGGTAGAGGCTTCCGCACGTTCAATCTCCTCGCGTGTGATGACCTCAACCGACATGCCGCTCTGCCAGGTGGAGAGCGGCGCTCGTGAGCCCAAGACCAGCACCTCGTCAAGTTTCACTTCCTCATGGCGCATCGAGTCGGTGACCAGATAGGTCTTCACGCTGATGCCGTCGGCTTTGGCATAAGTCAATGTAGCCACGGAGAGCGTGCAGATAATCACCTCGCGCCCGATGCACGAGAAGAGAGCATAGCCCTTGCGTGAGAACTGCTTGAAACGCAGGGGAGCGGGCTTGGTAAAGAATTTTTGTTTGTTCATAAAAGGGTTAAAATAATCCCTCTGCCCCCACAAGGGGGAGAGGGTGTTAAGCGTTCAAAGGGGTTTGCAGGGGTGTTCTCAATCCAGATGGAACAGCTCGGGCAACGGGATGGTGACAGGCGAGTTGTCGGGATTCACCTCCATGATGTCGGCCATCATGTCCCACCAACGTTGTGTGATGGGGTCCACGTTCTCGGTGTCTTGGCTGTTGCCTTCCTTGGAGCACTCTTGGTAGGCGAAAAGGATGTTCGTGTCGCGATCCCAATAGATGCTGTAGTTGCCCACACCTTGTTCTTTGATCATTTCTTTCAGTTCGGGCCAGATGGCTGCATGCCGCTTGGCGTACTCGTCCTCGAAGCCTGGCTTGAGGAACATTTTGAATGCGAATCGTTTCATGGCTGTTTCTTTTTTTCGTTATTGGATTTGTTTGACTACAAAGATAACGTTTCTTCGTGAAACCTGCAAGTTATTCGGCTTGTTTAACCATCATTTTCTTCCATTTGAAGTAGCCTGCGATGGCAATGACGACGTAAAGTCCGTAGAGCGAGGCCTTGAAGGGAATGTCCTTGTAGAAATAAAGACCGCATGAAACCACGTCGACGGCAATCCAAACGAACCATTGCTCCAGATATTTGCGAGCCAACGCCCAGATGCCTGCGATGCTCAACGCGGTGGTGAACGAGTCGGCCACCGGTACGCGCGAGTCGGTGTAGGTGACCAGCAGGTAGTAGATGACACCCCAGATGATGGCGGTGGTCAACGTCCAAATCGCGGCTGTGCGCAAAGGCATGTGAGTGATGGATATTGGGTGATGGTTATTGGGTGTTGGGTGTTGGCGGCGTCTCCCGTACTTCCATATGATGAAGCCATAGATGGTCATCGCGATGTAATAGAACTCCATGCCGCAGTCGGCATAGAGTCCTTTTTGATAGAAGAGAATGATACCCAACGCCTGCATCACGAAGCCCACGACCCACATCCAGACGCTGGCTCTGTATTCCAGAATGATGTAGGCGAGGCCCAGCACGGTTGTCGTGATGTCGAGCCAATGGGATATGAGAAAGGGGCCCCATCCCGGCCCTCCCCAAAGGGGGAGGGAGACGATTTCTATTAGGAGGTCTATCATTTCAGAAATACGTTTTCAAACTATTCAATGACGAATTAGTAACAGCAACGAGTGTACCCAACTCAATTATGGTTTGCTCACTCCCCTTTTGGGGAGGGTTGGAGTGGGGCTTCTAAAACCTCAGCGTGATGCTGGCCATAGCGTTGAAGCCGCACATGGGAACGAAGCCCAGTTGGTAGTAGCGGTTCTCGGGCATGTGTCCGTAGCTCTCAGCCACAGCCGAATAGACCCATCCGCTGGAGGCATAGTGGGCGTCGAAAATGTTGTTCAGATGCACGCCAATTACCATCTCGCGCACGCTCCAGGGTTTCTTCTCGAAATCGAGCGAGTAGCTGGCGCTGATGTTCGAAGTCGAGTAGGCAGGCAGCGAGCGGTCTTTGTTCTCGGTGTTGTCCAGATACTGGCGGCTCACGTAGTTGGTGTGCCACGTGGCCTGCACGTTCTGCCAATGGAAATTCACAAAACCGTTGAGGATGGCCGATGGCGAGAAAGCCAACGTGGAGTTGTCGTAGTGGAACTGCCGCAGCTCGTCGCCGTTTCCGTCGCAATGGTATTTGGCAGCGTCGGGGTTGTCTTTCCAGTCGTCCCAGTCTTCGATGAACTCGTCGAAGTCCTTGATTTTGTTCTGGCTGAGGGCGGCATTACCCTCGATGGTCAGCCAAGGCGTCACGTCCCATCCAGCTGTGAGCTCCACACCCATGCGATAGGAGTCCTTCACGTTGGTGGTCAGTGCCTCTCCGATGTCGCTCAGGGCGCCCGTCTGCACGAACTGGTCCACATAGTCCATGTAGTAGAAGTTGGCTCCCACGCGCCAATTCTGGGCCGAATACTGGTATCCCAGTTCGTAGTCGAGCATCTGTTCGGCCTTCGGAGCGGGATACTTTCCGTTGTCGGTGAAGTTGTTGCGCTCAGGCTCGCGGTGGCTCATGGCCAACGAACCATAGAAGCGATGGCCGTTGCTGTTGAAGCTGAAGCCCGCCTTGGGGTTGAAGAAGTCGTACTTCTTGTCGATGTCGAGATAGTGTTTGCTGTAGGTGCCGTCTTTGTTGTCGATGAACTTGTCGTTATAGCCATCGGTGGTGTAGTTCACGTGGCGGTATTGCAAGTCGGCAAACACATCCCATTGCTTCGTGATGTGGTAGGCGGCCTTCATGTAGAAGTTGCCGTCGAACTTCTTGGCGTCCGAGTCATAGTATTGGTAATCGCCGCTCTTCAGCAGATATTCGCTCAGCGCCTTGTTAGACACATAGGTGAGATAGCCGAAGTGATTGCCCTCGAACTGCTGCACCGACAGACCGCCGATGACATCCCACAGCTCGTCTTTATAGTTCACGTTGCCCACGATGCCATATACGTCCTGTTTCAGTCCCTTCTTGCGCACGAAATCGCTCTTCTTGACAGTCGAGCCATCGGGTGCGTTGTAGTTGCTGAGACCGAATTTCTTCAATTTATTGTTTAGTCGGAACTCGTTGTAGTAGCCATAGCCGTGCGTATAGTGCAGCGAAGCGGTCGATGACCAATGCGGGTTGATGTCCCACGCGGCAGTCAGGATGTTATGGCTCTGCCAGAAATTGTCGGTTGTTTTGTCCCAATAGCTGCCGTCGGCCATCTTATATCGGTCTGCCGAATAGTTGCCATCTGCGTCGATGGCAGGGTTTCCGTCGTTGCCGTAGCGCATGGTTTCGTAGAGCGTGTTGTATCGTCCCAATCCTCGGTCGTACAGGTCTTTGTAGGTCTTGATACCCGTAGCCGTTCCATAGGTCCCATCCATCAGCGAGAGGTCGTTGTCGCCGGCCGTCACACCGTTCCAGGCCTGCCCCGTCTTCTCGAAGTTTCCGAAGTTCTTGTAGGCGATGGTAAGCTTGTCGTTGATGTAGCGTAGCGAACCATAATACGAGCCCGAGCGACCGCTTGTGCCGTGAATGTAGCCGTCGGTGTTGGTCTCGTGGTAGGCTCCGTCGAAAATCCAATGCTTCCAGAGCAGACCTGTCGAGAAGGCTCCACCTATGTTGAATGTGTTGTACGAGGCATACGAGCTCGAAATCTCCAGCATCGGCTCCTCAGAGGGCGTCTTCGAGGCGAGTGCCACCGTTCCACCAAAGGCTCCATCGCCATTCGTCGACGAACCCACACCACGCTGTATCTGCACACTTCCCAGCAGCGATGCATACGAGTTCATGTTGGCCCAGAACACGCATTGGTCCTCAGGCGAGTTGAGGGGCACTCCGTCGAGTGTCACGTTGATTCGCGAGTCGCCGGCACCACGAATTCGCATGTACGAGGTTCCCGTGCCTACTCCGTTGTCGCTCCATGCCAAGACGCCAGGTGTTTGCGAGAAGAGGAACGGCAGTTCGCGTCCTGTCTTCGCGAACGTTTGCAACTCCTGTTTCTTGATGTTGGCTGTGGCGAAGGGCGCATTCTTCTGTCCGCGCACGCCGTTCACCACCACCTCCTGCAGTTTCTCCAGTCGTAGCGAGTCGTCGGAAGGCAAGCCCCCTCCCGACCTCCCCCCGTAGGGGAGGGGATTGTTAGCCGTAGTGGCATACGAAGTGAGAGGAGCGGCAACCATAGCGGCGAAGGCCATCCCTGCAATGTTGAATAAGATTCTTTTCATGTTGAATACCTTATTAATATTAAATAAATACGAATAAGGGGAGAGTGAAACAAAAACTTTTCCCTACGCGGGCATTATCCCGATCAGGTCAGAGGGTATCATCTCAGCCGTCTTCCTGCTTCCAAAAGGGCAGGGAGCAGCACCCCTTAATTCACATTCTGTGAATCGGGGGACAAAGGTAGTGCAATTTGTCCGAATAACCAAGCAAAACACTGTTTTTTATCCATTCAGCATATCATTCAGCAATGGAAGCGTCAAACATGTGACCAGAAGTGTCGCTGTAGAGATGGTAGTTGCGGTAAAAGGAGCGCATCGATGTGTAGCCAGCGTGCTTAGCTAGTTCCTCTTTCCGTAACTCGGGATGTTCTTTTTCCAGCCTTTTTATGTAGGCGATGCGCTTGCGGTTGATGAACTCTGCAAATGGCATTCCCGTTTCCTCGTTCACCATCTTTGAGAGCATGGTGCGGTTGGTACCCAACATCTGGGCCAGTTCAGCCAGTGTAAGCCCTGGTTGCAGGTAGAGTTTTTCATCGTCAATCTTTTGCAATAGGTGCGAATAACCTTCTTGTGGAGCAACCTCCATCGTATCTTCGCACTCTTCGCGCGCGATATCCGCAAAAGAGAATTGCTGTACGAATCCTCGGTAGCAGAGCATGTAGAGCAAACAGCTGAAGAAGCATGCAAGCACAGCAAAAGGTATTTCGGAGGAAAGAAACACAAAGCGTCCGACTGCATTCACCGCAAACGACAGAATGCCTGTGAGAACCATCAGGATTAATATAGTGGTGATGCCATAGAGCCGCTTGTCGTCGTTGTCGGCATAAATGGAGTCGATTAGTCTGTTGTAGCGGTGTATACGGCGGATGCCTAGAAACAGTACGGTCAGCACACCTATGGCAAAGAGCCCTTTCGCTAGATGATGGACCACAGCTTGCGCCATGGCCAGTCCCGAAAGTCCCTGCAAAGAGTTTTTATATAAATAAGTGTCAACGAATTGATGGCATTCGTCCCCACTCATCATGGTATAGATTATAGCCACTACGATGCCGATAATTATGGGTGGCAGCATCGTCAACCACCGCTGGCGGTTGCTTACCGTTCCCATAGTGAGCATGGTGAGATAATATAGATAGAGTGGATAGACCAAAAGGTTGCATACCACATAAACTGTATCACTTACAGGTATCAGACTCGTCATCCGGTTAAAGAAGACGAAATGTCCCCCGTAGAGCAGTGTGGCTGTAACGGTCCACAGCAACAATTGGCGGAGGGCTGCACGGTTGCCTTGTTCCCAGAGGTGTGTGGCAATGGCAACCGACCAGAAAGCGCATACTGCCAGCGGCAGGAAAGATACTATCAGATGAGTCATGGCACAAAGATACGATTAACCGAGCACAAAAACAAATAAAACTTTAATTTGTTTTGTCGAGCGTCAGTTTTTCTGCAAAGATAATCAAAGATACGATAACACGTTGCTGAAAAGAGCCTCTAAAACCTTTGAATTTTCCTAACAAACGTTAAATGTACGATATGGCACACCCCATGTATGATATGGCACAACCTTTTCCTACTTGTCTTTTGAACTCATTATCCTTTTTATTATCTTTGTGCACATAATCTAATATTTTTTATCAAGCAATAATAACAAATATCTAATCAAATGAAAAAGATCCTACTTTCAATCATTGCGCTCTGCTGCACAATGGCGGCAGGGGCGCAACAGACCGACCAAATCAGTGCTATATTGCAAGTCGAAGACCAGACACCACAGGTTTTTTATGGCGCCAGTGCGCTGAAGAGCGCTATCGCAGCAGCACCGAATTCGGGCGGAGTAATCACGCTGTCCTCTGGTCTTTTCAATGCTATTGATATTACCAAAGACGTGAAAATCTTTGGTGCCGGTTTCGAGACAGATGCCGACAACGATGTTGCGTTGACTAATATCAATGGTGGTTTCAATGTTAATCTTCCTGCAGAGATAACTGGTCCTCATAGTATATCTTTAGAAGGTGTCTATGTAAATGGTGACATCACGGTAAAATCGGCTGTAGATGGATTCTCACTGACAAAGAGTAGCGTAAACGTACTCACTTTCCAAGCCGCAGCCACCCGTTGCGTGGTAACGCAGTCGTATATCCGTTACGCCATTAACGGAGGGCATGATCTCTATGTGCAAAACAGTTATGTCCGTGGGCGAAGTATCAATGTTCTCAATGATGAAAGCCATATCCTGCTTAATCATTGTATCATTACAGACGGTTACGGTTTTGATGGGGGTAATGCTCGCTTCAATTGTACCAACTGCATTATTGATGCAAGTTATTTAAATTATCGAGGGCATCAAACTTTTAACTACTGTCTTATAGTTCCGAATTTCACAGAAGGTGGTAGTAGCTTACACAACTGGGTAGGTGTAGCCGCAGCGAATGTCTTTGAGGATGCAGCTAACTGCAATTATACCTCTTCGCGCACCTTCATGCTGAAAGACCCCGAAACATATATCGGCAACGACGGTACTCAGGTGGGTGTTTATGGCGGCAACTATCCTTGGAACAAGCTGCCATCTACACCTGTGGTGAAGAACTTGAAAGCAAAAGTCGATGGTACCAACCTTGACGTTGATTATGATGCAGAAGTAAGATAAGAAGTTTAATAAGAATAATATAAAAACTACAATAATCATGAAAAAGATTCTATTATCATTCATAGCACTCTGTTGCACACTTGTGGTTGGGGCTCAAAGTACAGACCAAATCAGTGCAATCTTGCAGACTGATGACGGCACACCAGAAGGCAAAACGACGGTTTATTATGGACAGGATGCCCTCAAGAGTGCTTGCAACGCAGCAGAGGATGGCAGTGTGATAACCCTATCATCGGGTGTTTTCAATAGTCCTGGGACTATTAAAAAAAGCATTACTATCCATGGAATAGGATGGGAAAAATATGAGGACGGTGTGTTACCCACTACTATTGGAGGCCTTGACTTTCAGACAGGCGATGATGAGACCAGTCTACATAACATTGTAATAGAGGGCGTTTATGTGAATAGTACTATCAATGTTAGGCAAACCGATGGAATGATTGTAAGGAAGTCGCGTTTTAACGGTTTTAATGTGAGTGGAAACAACGCCAAGAATATTATTGTGACTCAGTGTTATGGTGATGCTGTGAGTTGTGGAAACTATGATATAACTGGCCTTACTTTCACCAACTGCTATTTGACAGGTCGCGTGACTAATGTCAAGGTAGGAAGTCTTGTCATATTCGACCATTGTATCCTGACATATTCATATTCTTATAACTGGAACGACTATTCTCACTCAAGGGCTACATATACCAATAGTATAATAACTCACTCGGGTGGTACTACAGATATTATCACAGCTGGTGCAACTGCAAAATATTGTGTTTTCGTAAAAGATGGACTGAATGCGAATGTCCTTTCGGAAAACAATTGGTTTAGTGTGGATGTGAATAGCATTTTCTCTGATGGTGGAACTGGGGTTACCTATTCAACAGAACGCACATTTGCTCTTACCGAAGAAAGCCAAAGCGAATACGTGGGTAGTGACAATAAGCCTGTTGGAATTAATGATTGGGTGAAAATACCAGCCATACCTTACGTGAAGAACTTGGACGCCACGGTTGAAGGTACCGATCTAAAAGTGAACTACGATGCAGGAGTAGGAAGCACTAATCCTCCAACAGATTAAAAGCCTATGAAAAGAATAAGATATCTGCTGATAGTGGCGGCATCCTTTATAAGCACCGCTGCTACAGCACAAAAGACCATTGCCGAACGCCAGTATTGGATTGACGGCAATATAACTGATGCACAAACCTTGGCGGAGTCGCCCACTAGTATCAGCATCGGGGATCTGCCCCCAGGACTCCATTCGCTGACCGTCCGTGTTCAGGACTCCGAGGGTTTGTGGAGCTCTCAAGTAGCCAAATATTTTATCAAGCCATTTGCGGACAACGGTGTAGACGAAAATGAGATAAACCAGCATCAGTACTGGATTGACGGAGATTTGCAGGCGGCAGTCACTTCTACCTCGCAACCCTCTGCCATCGTTATCGGAGACCTGAAGCCAGGACTCCATTCGCTGACCGTGCGTGTGCAAGACAAAGCAGGTTTGTGGAGTTCGCAGGTGGCCAAGTATTTCATCGTTCCGTTTGGTTCCACCGATGTTACCAGCAAGACAATCAAAGAACACCAGTACTGGATTGACGGCAAGATAGAGGCAAGGGTGACACAGGAAAAACAGCCTGACATCATCGATATCAAGACGCTGAAACCGGGCCTGCACTCGTTCACGGTTCGCGTGAAGGACAACACTGGAGTGTGGAGCTCTCAGGTGGCCAAATACTTCATCGTGCCTTACGGCGATTCGGATGCGGGTGATAAGGAAATCGTGCTCCATCAATATTGGATAGATGGCAAGTTGGATGCCATTGTCTCATCAGAAAATCAGCCCTCACAAATCCCCATCTCCACGTTGAAGCCAGGACTCCATTCGCTCACGGTTCGCGTGCAGGACAACACTGGAGTGTGGAGCTCTCAGGTGGCCAAATACTTCATCGTGAAAGATGATGACGTAATGGAAGAAATCGCCATCACACGCTATATGTATTGGTTCGACGAAAATACGGATGATATCTTTACAGGTTCGCTTGAATCGGCAACGGGTACGATGGACATCGACATTAGCGACGTGGAGGCAGGCACTCACACCCTGTGGTGGCGGTGTGGCGACTCCAGGGGGATGTGGAGCGATGCACACTCAGTGACCTTCGAGAGCCGTAGCTTCTATAGTTACACCGTTCCCGAATCGGGAGTGGGCGTATTCTCGGCTGAAGTCAACCTGACGTTGCCCGACGGTCTGCAGGCACACTTCTGCACCTTCCTCCAGGAAGTGGATGAGGGGTTGGCGATAAAGATTTCCAGCATTGACGGTAATGTGATTGACCAGAACACGGGTGTGTTGCTCAAGGGAACGCCAGGCGAGACCTATCGGTTGCGCTACACCTCTGAGCCTGGCGCTACTGACGAGGACAACAAACTGGTGCCAGTAGTGGAGCCTGTAGAAATCAACGCTACCGACGGCCTTTACACCAACTACATGATGAATGACGGAAAGTTCACCAAGATTCTCGATGAGGACGAGCCGGTTATGATGCCAGCGAACGGCGCTTACCTGCCGTTGCTCACCTCAGAAACCGAAGGATTCAATATCATCGGCATCATCTGGGAAGACGAAACCGTGACTGGACTCGACGGAATTCCTGTTGACGACAATCGCGTTGACCGCAATCTCGACGGTACCATCTACAACCTGCAGGGACAGAAGGTGGAGAACCCGACACGAGGCGTCTATATCATCAACGGAAAGAAAGTGGTAATAAAATAAGATTTGTCGATTCATGTTGTGACTCCTTATACAAAGGCACTGCCCGAAGGCGGTGCCTTTGTATTTTCTGTATTATTCCAGCCGTGTTCCCGCTTCCATAAGGTCATCGAACAGTTCGATAGTCTTTTTTAGTAATGAATTGTAAATCTTGGTATTTATATTTACAAAATCTTGTTGACTTTTCCGTTCAATCTAGAGAAGAAAATGGAGTAAGAAAACGACTTTTTCGCTCCAATTTCCTCATTTTCCACACTTGAAATTGTCACATGTGGCATCTAAGGCGCTCAAAGATATGTTTTGACCCGCTTACATGTGGCATCTGACGCCCTCAAAGCATAGCTATGACAAGCTCATTCCATACATTTGACCACCTCATTGCATAGCTTTGACAACGCTATAAAATGTAAAGAAAACAGAAACAGCTGATTATCAACGATTTCCAAGAATGCTCAAAACTCGCGTATTTGCCCACGAGGAAGAATTTTTTCAAAACGTTGGCCTTCTCGTGGCACCAAATTTTATAATTTTCTTTACAAAAGAAGCGTTTGAGCTTGAGAGGTGCTATTTACCAACATCTCCGTCTCATTAAGGTTACAAAATGGTCTCACAATTATCTCAATTAATAGTGAAAAGCGGCATTTTTAACCTCCATTTTCCGCAACGAGACTGCCATTTGTGCACAAAACACCTCCAAATGCGAGCAGAATGTTGAATTTCAAAATCGCATAAATATGCTCAAAGTGTAGGGAAATACATCGAAACAAGCGTCTCAAGCACGTATTTTGAGGCCTTTTAGGGGAGAAAATAGCCTCATTTAGTCCCTTTTACAGGTCTGTTATAGGCAAAGTGGTGCTATTGGAAAAACGTAACTCATTGATTATCAACGATTAAAGGTTGCTATATGTTATTCTCAATCTCAAATCTCAAATCTCAGTTATTTTTTAAAGGTACCCCACAACTACTCTTTTTTATTATATATATTATATATATTATTGATTATTAATAAGTTATAAGCATTATAGGAGGAATTCGGGATGTGAATGTTGCCTTTTATTTTTAATTGAGATTTGAGATTTGAGACGGCCGCGATTACTTTCTTCTCTACAAGGCATTTGTATTTGCACCTATACGACATTTTTCGGCCGATTATTTGGAATTGTCGCAAAAACCAGCTATTTTTGTGAATCAAGACCAAAGATAATGTCGATGCCTCAAAAAAATGAGGGCGAGATTATACATTTTCCGGAAACGTGGTAATATATAAGTAGAAAGCAGAAAGCGAATGGAACAAGAAACAGGCAATATCACCCAAGTCAGGCAAGATGAGACCCAGCTCATCCACCGCATCCTCGACGGACAGACAGCTTTGTTCCGCCAGCTGGTTGGACGCTATGCTGGACAGGTGTTGCGGATGGTGGGCCGCCTGATTCCTTCGCCCGAAGAAGCCGAGGAGGCTACGCAGGACACGCTGCTGGAGGCTTTTCAGAGCCTTGCCCGCTACGATGAGCGGAAAGCCTGTTTCCAAACATGGCTGATGAGGATTGCCTACCATACGGCGCTGAAACACTACCGACAGCGGCAGAAGTCGGTCGCGACAGTGGAAATGGAGCAGGATTGGTTCAACGCCATTCCAGACGACGAAATGGACGCTCTGCTGGACAACACAGCCGCCGACCACGTGGCGCTCATGGAAAAAGCCATCGCTCTGCTGAAACCCGACGATCAGATGCTTCTGAGCCTCTATTACTTTGACAACCGCCCGATCAAGGAGATCGCGACCATCATGGAGCATGACGAAGGCTATTTTCGTTCGCGGTTGCAATGGATACGGAAAAAATTGGCTATTACCATTAAGACTTTAGAAAACGATGAAGAAGAATGAGTTGAATAAGGACAAAGGCCTGCGGCTCGCTGTGCAGCACAAGACGGAAGCTGCCGAGGGGATGGAGCTCTCGGAGGACTTCACCGACCGCCTGATGGAGCGTATAGAGCAGCAGAGTGGGCAGCAAGCGGATGAAATCCCACAACAACAACCCAGGCGCCGCCGTGTGTGGCTATACTCGGCCATCGGTGCCGTAGCAGCCAGCATCGCCCTGTTGATGGTGATGAATTGGGATAAGAACACTGGCGAGCCAGGCGGTCTGATAGCCCGAAAGGACACCACGCAGACGGTGATTGAGAAGGTGAAGGAACAGCCTCTGCAGAAGGAGACGAACACCGAGGCGACAGACAGCGTGAAAGTGAAGAAGGAGAAATACAGGACTCCCCGAGCGCCCAAGCACTTCTTAGCGAAAGCGGAGCCGGTGGAAAGCGTGTCGGAGCCAGAAACCATGGATGAAGAAGAACTTGCGAAAAGAGCCTTGGACGATGAGAGAAGACGGATGGAAATGGAGATGATGGCTGAGATGGGCGGCAGTCTGCAGGCCGACTTCAAGGCTATGACCGACGAAATACGCAGCCGGGGCGAACGCATGAGCCAACATGTGGAAATGGCTATGAGCGGAGAGGAAAATTAAAAAATTATAAAATTAAAATATTTCCAGATATGAAAAGAATAGTATTCGCACTTTGTGCTATCAGTATCGCCCTCAGCACGATGGCTCAGGGAACCCTTCAAGAACGGTTGCAGGGCAATCCGAAGATTGACAGTCTTGTGAAGGAAGTGTCGGCATTACGCGGCAGTATTGATGTGATCTATTATTTCGACGGAAAGTACCATAAGGCAGTCTCATTCTTATGTACGTTGAGGAATGACGTCCAGCCTACACCTCCCACGGGAGACCCTAAAACGGACGCTCAAAACCGTATGAACGAAGAACGCCAACAGATGCGCAAAGAATCGGACCGTCAGGTCTATGAGGCCATACGCAACACCTGCAAGGCGCTCACCGACGAAGCCAAGGAGAGCTACTGCTGGGAATACCACCACAACGGGGTGGACAGCGTGCGCTATGCCATTGCCATCGGCGAATACCAGAATGGCGACAAGCTGATGACCTACCAGCGTCAAAGGCAGGTTGAGTATTACAATGCACCCGAGCTGCTCTCGTTCTTCTACAACACAGATCCTCACAATGACGGGAACCCATGGAGGCAAAAGGGATGGGGAAACTTCAGATATGAGTACACCCCCGACAGCGTGTACAAAGACAAAAAGGACATCGTGCCTTTCGACAAGGAGTCCTACACCCAGGCGATTCTGCCCATCCTGAAGCAGGACGGCATCACCAGCCGACAGTTCTATGTATATCACGACAGCACCTACACCATCGTAAGGAAATCATGGACGGAGGATGATTTCGTGTTGAGAGAGCAAATTGAAAAGCCTAAGCAGACGAAGAGCGAGACCCGTGGAACCGTCTATACCCTGCACTCAAGGGCACAGGCCTACGCGGTGCTGGAGCAAATTGTGAAGGCCACATGGAAATACCTGGATGACAACACTGGTTTCTGGTTCGATTTCCGACCCGATAATGGTTTTGAAAATAGGAGACTGAACGAGCTGTTTGGTGGCACCCACCTGACAAGAATTCACGACTTCTATCACATCTACCTTCACAATTTTGGTGATGAATACAATATCATGATTGTCGAGGGCGAGGGCAATATGATGGTTCCCACAGAGTGGGCCGTCGTGAAGAGTTGGAAGAACGGCAAGGTGACCTACGACAAGAAAGCACTGAAGAACATGACACCCCAGCAGGCTCGTGAAAGTATGGGCTTTAGCTCTGTCAACACCATACAATTCGAGCCGGTTGATGATTAATAGATTATACCCCCCAATGCATCAATAAAACTCATTTGAGCATTAAGTAAACAATAGGCGGAACCTCGCGGGCTCCGCTTTTTTGTTTGCCTAGTAATGAAAAAATGCTAAAACTATCCTGCGGATGCATTGCCTGTGAGTTTTTTTGTTATCTTTGCAACACGAAACATAGACGAGTATGAAATCAAATAAAAATATGTGTATGAAAAGAATCATTTTTGCCATCGTATTTGTGTTCGCAACAGTTGGCGCAAACGCACAACTTCTGTACAAAATCTCAGGGCATGGACTGAAGTCGCCCTCCTACATCGTGGGTACCTACCATCTGGCTCCCGTGTCGTTCGTAGATTCCATTCCTGGCATCCGACAGGCGATGGAAGCCGCCCAGCAGACCTATGGCGAGTTGGTGATGCAGGAACTGATGAGCCCCGACAGCTTGCAGTTGATGCAGCAGGCGATGATGCTGCCCGAGGGCATGACGCTCGACAAACTGCTGTCGGCTGACGAGATGGGACGCCTGAATGCCTACCTGAAGGAGCTGCTGGGTGTCGATTTGACCAATCCTGCGCTTGCCCAGCAGATGGGGAAGATGTCGCCATCGGCCCTTAACACCACGTTGTCGATGTTCAGCTTCATGAAGAAGACTGGCAATGTGGACTTGCAGAACGGCTTCGACGACTATTTCCAGAAGCAGGCTCACGCAAATGGCAAGGGCGTGGGAGGTCTGGAGACGATGGATTTCCAGATTGGCGTGCTCTTCAAGAAACAGACGTTGGAACGGCAGAAGGAACTGCTGATGTGCCAGGTGGACAACGCCGCTTTCATGGACGAGATGAGCGCCAATGTCATCCGCGCCTTCTACGCTCAGGACCTTGACGCCCTCGAGGAGGCGATGAATGCGAAACTTCACAACAGCTGCGACAGTAACCCTGAGGAGGAGGCTCTGCTCATCAACGACCGCAATGCCGACTGGGTGACCAAGATGCCCGCCCTGATGGCTCAGAAGCCGACTCTCTTCGCTGTGGGTGCCGGCCATCTGCCTGGCGAGAAGGGTGTGCTCAACCTGTTGCGTCAAGCTGGGTATGTGGTTGAGGGAGTCAAGAAGTAAAATTATAAAATTAAAAAATTATAAAATCAATAAAGGCGGAGCCAGGAGGTTCCGCCTTTATTGATGGTTGATGTTTTCAACAGTTATGCCTTTTTCGGGCACCACGGTTTCAGTTGTTTGAAGAAATCGTTGCCCTTGTCGTCGACGAGGATGAAGGCTGGGAAGTCTTCCACTTCGATTTTCCAGATGGCTTCCATGCCGAGTTCGGGATATTCCACGCACTCGATTGACTTGATGCTGCTCTGTGAGAGCACGGCTGCCACGCCTCCGATGGAACCGAGGTAGAAGCCGCCATGCTTCTGGCAGGCGTCGGTGACCACCTGCGAGCGATTTCCTTTGGCAATCATGACGAGCGAAGCACCATGATCTTGGAACTCGTCCACGTAGGGATCCATGCGGTTGGCGGTGGTGGGACCCATCGAGCCGCAGGGATAGCCCTCGGGCGTCTTGGCGGGACCAGCATAGAGGATGGGATGGTCCTTGAAATACTGGGGCATTTCCTCGCCAGCATCGAGACGAGCCTTGAGCTTGGCGTGGGCGATGTCGCGCGCCACGATGATGGTTCCCTTCAGGTTGACGCGTGTGGAGACAGGATACTTGGTGAGTTCCTGACGCACGGCATCGATACCCTTGTCGAGGTCGATGACAATCTGGTTCTGACCCTCGCCAGCCTTGGCGTATTCAGCAGGAATCAGTTCGGCGGGGTTGGCGTCCATCTTCTCGAGCCAGATGCCGTCGGCGTTGATCTTGGCTTTGATGTTGCGGTCGGCCGAGCAGCTGACACCCATGCCGATGGGGCAGGAGGCACCATGACGGGGCAGACGGACCACACGGATGTCGTGAGCCAGATGCTTGCCACCGAATTGAGCGCCGAGGCCAATCTTCTGGGCTTCCTTCAGGAGCTTCTCTTCGAGGTCGATGTCGCGGAAGGCACGTCCCGTCTCATCGCCCGTGGTGGGCAGGTTGTCGTAATACTTGATGGAGGCGAGCTTCACGGTGAGCAAGTTCTTCTCAGCCGATGTTCCACCGATGACGAAAGCGATGTGATAGGGTGGGCAGGCGGCTGTGCCGAGGCTCTTCATCTTCTCCACGAGGAAGGGCAGCAGGGTGCCTTCGTTCTGGATGGTGGCTTTTGTCATGGGGTAGAAGTAGGTCTTGTTGGCAGAGCCACCACCCTTGGCGACCATCACAAAGCGGTATTCGGCTCCCTCGGTGGCCTCGATGTCGATTTGTGCGGGGAGGTTGCAACGTGTGTTCACCTCGTCGTACATGTTGAGCGGAGCGTTCTGCGAATAGCGCAGGTTGTCTTGCGTGAACGTGTTGAAGACGCCGAGTGAGAGGGCTTCCTCGTCCTCGAATCCCGTCCACACCTGTTGGCCTTTCTCACCGTGGATGATGGCCGTTCCAGTGTCTTGGCAGAAGGGCAGGATGCCACGTGCAGCCACTTCGGCATTGCGCAGGAACTGCAGGGCAACATACTTGTCGTTTTCGCTGGCCTCGGGGTCGTTGAGGATGGCAGCCACTTGCAGGTTGTGCTCGCGGCGCAACATGAACTCCACGTCGTGGAAGGCCTGCTGGGCGAGCAACGTGAGAGCCTCGGGCGAGACCTTCACAATCTGCTTGCCTTCGAACTCGGCAGTGGTCACTCCCTCCTTCGAGAGGAGGCGATACTCGGTGGTATCTTCACCCAGTTGGAACATGGGTGCGTACTTGAATGCTGTTTTCATGATTATACTGTTTATGATTTAATATCCAAAGATCTCTTCTGTGGTGAGGCGACGGATGGGCGCAATCTGCTCGAGCGACTTGACATCGAGTTCCTTCTCGTCGCCCAAGATGACGTAGCGGTAAGGCTTGCGGGCGATGTTGAGCTTCTCGAAATCGACAATATCCTTCAGCTGCAGACTGGGCAGCGCCTTGTAGATGCGCTCGTTGAGGTCGTAGTCGATGCCAAGACGTTTGGCTGAAAGCCATGCATTGATGAGCGAGAACTTCGTGGTGCGCTGGCTGGCCAGTCGTTTGGTGAGTGCGTCCTTGGCAATCTTGAAGGCGGCATCGCTCTGCGGTATGGTGTCGAGGATGGAGTTGAACTGACGGATGCAGTCCATCATCTTGTCGTTCTGCGTGATGATGTGCGTGAAGAAGTACTCGGGTTGGTCGTTGTAGGTAGGCTCTACGTAGTCGGCGTAGGCGTTGTAGGCAAGTCCACGTGCCTCGCGCATCTCCTGGAACACGATGGTGTTCATTCCACCGCCGTAGTATTCGTTGAACAAGGCCTTCACGGCTGATTCCTCAGGATCCCACTGCTTCTGTTCGTTGTGAATCATGCGCATGTAGATGTTCTTGGCATCGTAGGGCGCAATGACAATTTCGTTGCTCGGTGTGGATTGCAAGGTGTAGTGCTTGGCATCGGGCACGGGGCTGAACTTCTTGCCAGTCTTGTGCGCTTTTGTGACAAAGCCCATCACTTCCTGCTGGCTCATGGGACCGTAGTACAACAAGGTGTGCTCGTATTGCGAGAGGTTCTTCAACAGGCCAAGCAGGTCCTGCGGATTGGTCTGGCGCATCTGCTCGATGGTCAGCAGGTTGCGCATGGGGTTGTAGGTGCCGTAAGCACCATAGCTCACCAGACGGCTGAAGTTCTGCTGCTGGTTGAGCTTCGCGTCGGTGCGCGCTTTCTCCTCCAGCTGGATGAACTTCTCCCAGGCCTCCTGGTCCACCTTTGCGTTCTTGAGCAGGTTCTCCAAGAGTGCCAAAGCTTGTGGCATGTTCTCGGAGAGGCCGTTGAGCGAGATGGACATCGTGCGGGCGCCTACGCTAATACGATAGTTGCAAGCGAGTTTGTAGAACTGCTGCTTGATCTGCTCGTTGGTCAGCTTGTCGGTGCCGAGGTAGTCGAGATAGTCGGCGGCATAGTTGTAGCGGACGTCGCTCTCTTCGCCAAACTCATAATAGAAGGAGAGGGTGAAGCGGCCGTTCTCGGTGTTCTTGACGTAGATGAGCGGGATGTTCTTCTTTGTCTTGTCGAACGTGAGGTCGCGGTTGAAGTCGACGAACTGCGGCTGGATGGGCTCCACCTCAGCGCCTTGGATGTCTTTTACGAACTGGCTCACCAAATTGCGGTTGGTGGGGATGGGCGTGATGGCAGGCTTGTCGATCTTCTTCAAAGTGGTGTCCTCGCCTTGGCGTTTGTAAACAACGACATAGTTGTCGGCAAAATGGCGGCGCGCGAAATCCACAACCTGCTGCTTGGTCATGTTGGAGATGCGCTTGAGTCGTCCGACATGCTGCTGCCAAGGCTCTTCGTTGATGAACGACTCGACGAACATATTGGCACGCGATTGGTTGCGCTCAAGCGAGGTGTAGTATTGCAGTTTGGTGTTGTTGATGACCGATGGCAGGAGGTCGTCGGAGAACTGTCCTGCCTTGAGCTTTTCTATCTCAGCCAGCAACAGCGACTTCACCTCGTCGAGCGACTGGCCTTCCTTTGGTGTGCCGGCGAGGATGAAACAAGAGTGGTCGCGAAGCGTCTCGGCACCTGCCCAAGCCTCGAGCATCTTCATTTGCTGGGTGATGTCCAAGTCGATGAGACCAGCGGTGCCGTTGGAAAGGATGTCGCCGATGACAGCCAATGTGTCGACCTGCAGGGAGTTGCCTTTTCCGAATCGCCAACCCATCCAGATGGTCTCGGCTTCAAGTCCAATGATAGTGGTATCGCGAGGTTGTGTGATGGGCTTCAAAGCTGGGAACTCGGGCTGCTTCACATCGGCGCCTGGCTTCCAATCGCCAAAGTAACGATAGATGATACCGATGACCTTGTCAGGGTCGAAATCGCCAGCCATACAGATGGCGACATTGTTGGGACGGTACCACTTGTTGAAGTAATTTTTGATGTTCGTGATGGAAGGATTCTTCAGGTGGGCTTGCGTTCCAATGGTGGTCTGTGTTCCGTATGGATGGGTGGGGAAGAGCATCTTGCTCATGGCCTGCCACAGCTTGCGGCTATCTTGGGCGATGCCGATATTGTACTCCTCATACACGGCCTCGAGCTCGGTGTGGAAGCCTCGAATGGTCATGTTCTGGAAGCGGTCGGCTTGGATTTTCGCCCAATTCTCCACTTCGTTCGACGGGATGTCCTCGGTGTAGCAAGTCACGTCGTTCGATGTGTAGGCGTTGGTGCCCACAGCTCCGATGGCCGACATCAGCTTGTCGTATTCGTTGGGGATGAAATACTGGGCGGCAACCTGCGAGACGCTGTCAATCTCGTGGTATTTCTGTTTGCGCAACTCGGGGTCGGTGATGAGGCGGTATTCCTCGTAACGCTGCTCAATCTCAGCGAGCAGAGGAGCCTCGGCCTTGGGGTCGGTAACGCCGAATTTGTCGGTTCCCTTGAACATCAGGTGCTCCAGATAGTGAGCCAAACCTGTCGTCTCAGCGGGGTCGTTCTTCGAACCCGTGCGCACGGCAATATAGGTCTGAATACGTGGTTTTTCTTTGTTGACCGAGAGATAGACGGTTAGTCCGTTATCGAGTTTATAGATGCGGGTTTGCATCAAGTCGCCTGGCATGATGGTGTATGTCAGTTGCGTCTGTGCTGTGATGTTCAGCGCGAATATCATCAGCAAGGCGGTGAGAATGCGTTTTGAGTTCATATTTTGTGAGTTTATGAGTTTGTGAGTTTATGAGTTACATGTATAGTTTCTGGTTCTCAAAATCAACCTCGCGGTCGAGTTGGCTGATGAAGTTGTCGAGGACATCTTCTTCGACGTCGCCGAGTGAGAATTCCTTTTCGGCGTCTTTGCGGATTTCTGCAATCCATGCACGACGAGCGGTCACATAGTCTTGGCGCACACGCTCGGCGTCGGCCTCGGTGATTTCCTCGAGTCCGTAGTAGTCGCAAATCATGCGATAGGTCCAAGCCCATCGGTATTCCGAGTAATTGCGATGGATGTTGTCGAATCGCTCGATGACTTCTTCGATGGTCTCGAAGTTCCCTTGCTCGAGGTCTTCCACGATTCTCTTCTCTTCGGATTCGGGCAAGAGGAGTCCTGACAGGTCGTGCCAATTGCCGACGCCGATGTTGGTGGACGGTTTTTCCAAGGCGTGGCGTTTCAGCACGGCACCCATGTAGATGCGCAGGGCGATGTCGTAGTATTTGATTCCTTTCTTGAGCGAAGAATTTTTGATAACGTATTCGTGGTAGTTGTATTCGGAAACGGAGTCGCCCGAGGCGGAGCGCAAGGATTCGAGGATTTCCTTTCCACGAAGAATCTCGCCGACGGAGAAGGGAGACAACCAATCGAAGTTCACGATGCTCTTGCGTGCGTCTTGTGCCCGTTTGTCACGTTTCGGCCACTTGCGGATGTCACGATAAAGTCCCACAGTGGTAATGTTGCGGCCAGGAATGAGGTACATGGTGTCGCCGTATGCCATAAGGTAAGAGAATGGCAGGTCGCGGGTGTCGGGGTGGTACATCAGTTTGCCAAAAAGCACAGAGAAGGTTCCGATGTTGGCGGGCATCAGCAGATAGGCTCCGCTGGCCGTCTTTGAGCCGCGCTCCAATGTTCCGTAGTGCATCGGTCCCATCTTGTAGGCGTGGTTGGAGAAGTTGGTACCCGACCCAGCATTGTAGAACGAGAACTCGCCTCCGATGAGCAACGAGCTCTTGTGGTGGCTGGCGGAGAAGGGACCGCAGAAGGCTGCACAAGCCTCTCCGTTCGACATGTAGCTGTTGGCGAAGAAAACGCTCTTCTCGGCCGTAAAACCGTTGCTGATCTGGCAGGCCTCGCCCACAAAGCAATCCTGCATCTTCACTGAGTTGATGATGCTGGAACCGTCGCTAATAATCGAGTTCTCGCAAATCACACCCGTTCCGATATATACGTTGTTCTCGGCAGAGCTCATGATGGAACAGTCGCTCAATCGAGATGCACCGCTAATCTCACAACTATCGCAGATAATGGTGTTGGTGATCTCCTTGGTGTTCACGATTTTCACGTTGTTGCCAATGGTTCCCCGTTCGGGCATGTCGCGTTCAATCTGCTCGTTAATGAGCCGACGAATAGCGTCTTTCACGGGTTTGTCTTGGAAGTATTTCACCATGAAAGCAGCGAGTTGGCTGTTCAGTCCTCGGAAGAGGATGAGGTTGCCATCACCCACCTCGTTGAGCACAGAGATGAGGTTGCCCTCGCCGTAAGTGGCTCCTTCGGTCGTCTCCATCGTGCAGATATTCGAGATATAGCAGTCGTCGCCAATGGTATAGTTGTTGATGAAATTGCCAACGTTCTCTATGAGGCAGTTGTCGCCGACAGTCACGTTTCGAAGTGTGGCGTTGTTGATGCCCGAATGCTTTACAAAACCTTTGCTCACTTCCACGTTCTTCTCGAAGTTACCCAGATTGATCTCTCCGTAGAACATCACGCGATGGAAATAATTGGGGCGGAAATCTTCACCCACATGAACGTTCGTCCAGTCTTCCGACCAGCAACTATTGTTCTCTAACACGTTAATCTCGTGTTCTGTTAGTTGTCTGTAGTTATTCATTATCTTTGTATTGTGTTTTTGTATTTTCATTCATTTTCTTCCTCCTCTGCGGCGGGATAGAGGAAGTCGTTGTAGGGGTATTTCTGCACGTGCAACTCTCGCACTTTCTTATAGATGATGTCGCGGAACTCATCGATGTTCTGCTTTTCCAATGCCGAGATGAAAATGCAGTTGTCGTTCATCTTGGCCATCCACGTGTGCCTCAAGTCGTCGAGCGAGATGTTCTCCTTGGTGGGAGGTGTCAGGTCGTCAGGTTCCTTCTCGGTCCATTTGTAGTTGTCGATTTTATTGAACACGATCATCGATGGTTTGTCGGCGCAACCAAGGTCGGCAAGCGTCTTTTCTACCACCTGTATCTGCTCTTCAAAGTCGGGGTGCGAGATGTCCACGACATGGAGTAACAGGTCGGCTTCGCGCGTCTCGTCGAGTGTCGATTTGAACGAGTCGACCAGGTCGGTGGGGAGTTTACGGATGAATCCCACGGTGTCGGCCAACAGGAACGGCAGGTTTTCCACTACCACTTTCCTAACCGTTGTGTCAAGTGTGGCAAAGAGCTTGTTCTCGGCGAACACATCGCTTTTTGCCAGCAGGTTCATGATGGTGGACTTGCCTACGTTGGTATATCCCACTAGCGCCACACGAATCAACCGACCACGATTCTTGCGTTGGGTGGTCTTCTGCTGGTCGATCTCCACCAGTCGTTGCTTCAGCAGCGTGATGCGGTTAAGGATAATACGGCGGTCCATCTCAAGCTGGGTCTCACCAGGTCCACGAAGTCCCACACTACCCTTTCCACCTCCGCTTCCACTTCCGCCACCTTGGCGTTCCAAGTGGGTCCAAAGTCGTTGCAGTCGGGGTAGCATATAGCGATATTGCGCCAGTTCCACTTGTGTCTTTGCATTGGCGGTCTGTGCACGCATGGCAAAAATGTCGAGAATCAATGTGGTGCGGTCCAATATCTTCACCTTCAGCACCTGCTCGATGTTGCGTAGTTGTTTGGCCGACAGTTCGTCGTCGAAAATGGCCATTCCCACTTCGCGGTCGTTTTTTTCCTCTTGTTCGATGAACTGGCGAATCTCCTCCAGTTTTCCTTTTCCTGTGTAAGTAATGGAACTTGGGCCACCCACTCGCTGTGTGAATCGCTTGATGACCACCACGCCAGCAGTTTCGGCAAGAAACTCTAATTCGTCCAAATACTCTTTGGTCTTGGCTTCGTCTTGCTCTTTCGTGATAAGTCCTACAAGTACTGCTGTTTCAGCTTTTGTCTCGGAAACCGCAAATTGGCTTCCTCCCATAGGGCCACCCATGTTTGGTTCTTTCATATTATGTATGCTTAATGATGTGCAAAGATAAATAAAATATGTAAGAAACCACACGAAATGCTTGGAAAAAATAGAAATGTATAGTTATTTTTCGTAAACGTTTACGTATTTTTTTGAGCTTTTTTTTCAGTAAAATTTGATTTAAATCAATTTAATACCTAATTTTGCACACAGAAAAATAGTTATACAACTGATTTTCAAAAGAGCATAACTACAGAGAAAAAAACTGCTGAAACATTCAATGAATCGCCCCGACGTGATGTCGAGGCGATTTGTTTTTCATTTGCCTGAAGAGAGTTTTTTGCTCGTGTGACATAAAAAAGGGATAAAACATTTTGACGTTTTCCATGTTTTTCGTAATTTTGCGTCATAGAAAAGTTAAAAACCAAACAATAAAAACAACAAACAAATTATGAGACTGATTATTGAACCAGATTATGCCCAAATGTCACGTTGGGCAGCAGAGCACGTCATTAAGCGTATCAACGAATTCAACCCCACACCCGACAACAAGTTCGTGTTGGGTCTTCCCACAGGTTCTTCGCCCGAAGGTATGTATGCTTGCCTCGTGAAGGCCAACAAGGAAGGGCGTGTTTCGTTCAAGAACGTGCTGACTTTCAACATGGACGAATATGTAGGATTACCTGAAGACCATCCCGAGAGTTACCATTCGTTCATGGCTCGCAACCTGTTCGATCATATTGATTGCCCTAAGGAGAACATCCATATCCTCAACGGAAACGCTCCCGACCTGGAGGCTGAGTGCGCACACTACGAGGAGATGATTGCCGAGGCTGGTGGCGTCGATCTGTTCCTCGGTGGTATTGGCCCCGATGGACATATTGCTTTCAATGAGCCTTATTCATCACTTGCTAGTCGTACCCGTGTGAAGACGCTGACAACTGATACCATTATTGCCAACTCGCGTTTCTTCGAAGGTGACGTGAACAAAGTGCCCAAGCTGGCGCTTACCGTGGGCGTTGGTACTGTAATGGATGCTCGCGAAGTGATGATTCTGGTGAATGGTCACCACAAGGCTCGTGCCTTGAAGGCCGCTGTCGAGGGTAGTGTTTGCCAGGAATGGACCATCAGCGCCCTTCAGATGCATCCTCATGGCATCATTGTCTGCGACGAGCCTGCCACGGACGAACTGAAAGTGGGTACCTACAAGTACTTCAAGGACATCGAGAAGAATAATCTGTAATTATATGGTTGAAGGATGAAGACCTACATGTCAAGGCTGATGGTTTTCATCCTTCATCTTTCATTTTCATCTTTCATCTTTAATACTAACTGCCATGAGACTGAACCTAAGTTCGCAAATCGTACTGAACAAAGTACCTGAGGAATTCTACAAACCGAAAACTGCCGTTGACCGTTCGGAAATCACCCGAATGGAAAAGATTCCAACCGATATTTTCCCCAAGATAGAAGAAGCCGTTTGCAGCATCGTGGATGTTGTGGTGGACGAGATTCTCAGCAAACAACGTGAGGGCCGTTTCTGTGTGCTTGGCTTGGGAACGGGAACCTCACTTACGCCGGTCTATTCTGAGTTGATTCGTCGTCATAAAGAACAGGGCGTAAGTTTTCGCAATGTTGTGGTTTTCAACGCCTACGAGTATTTCCCTCTCTCATCGAATGCACAGCAAAGTGCCTTCCATCAGCTTTGTGAGCGTTTCCTCGATCATGTGGACATCGACCGTCAGAACATCTTTACGCCCGATGGTACAATTGCGCAAGATACTGTCCAGCAATATTGCCAGCTCTATGAGCAGCGCATCAAGACTTTTGGTGGCATTGATATGATGTTGTTGGGAATAGGTCGTATTGGCAACATCGCCATCAACGAGCCTGGGTCGGGACTCACTTCCTCATCGCGTCTGATGTTGATTGATGCTACATCACGCGAGGAATCGACACTTAGTTTTGGCACCAACGAGCCTGTACCACCTTGTGCCATCACGATGGGAGTGCATACCATCCTTTCAGCTCGGAAAATATTCCTCACGGCATGGGGTGAGGAGAAGGGCGATATCATCAGGAAAACTGTGGAAGGACCCATCACCGACACGATTCCCGCCTCGTTCTTGCAGACTCACAACGATGTTCATGTGGTTGTTGATTTGGCTGCTGCCTCACGCTTGACGCGCATCGTGCATCCTTGGTTGGTCACGTCGCTTACATGGACCGACAAGTTGGTGCGCTCGGCTTTGGTGTGGTTGTGCCAGAAGACGGGCAAACCCATCCTGAAGTTGACGAATAAAGATTATAATGAGAACGGGTTGTCGGAATTGTTGGCGCTTTATGGTTCGGCTTACAATGCCAACATTAAGATATTCAACGACTTGCAGCATACCATTACGGGGTGGCCAGGCGGTAAACCCGATGCGGATGATACTTATCGTCCAGAGCGCGCGAAGCCTTATCCCAAACGTGTTATTGTGTTTTCACCTCACCCAGACGATGATGTCATCTCGATGGGCGGCACCATCCAACGTCTTGTTTCACAAGGACACGAGGTACATGTGGCTTACGAGACGAGTGGCAACATTGCCGTAGGCGATGAGGAGGTGACACGTTTTATGCATTTCATCAATGGTTTCAACCAGCTATTTGGAAATTCCGAGGATCAGGTAATTAACAATAAGTACAAGGAAATCAAGCAGTTCTTGGCTTCGAAGAAGGAGGGCGATAGCGACACACGCGACATTTTGACCATTAAGGGGTTGATTCGTCGTGGCGAGGCTCGTACAGCAAGCACGTTCAATCATATTCCGCTCGAGCGTGTGCATTTCCTTGATTTGCCTTTCTATGAGAGTGGAAAGATTGAGAAGTTGCCCATGAGTGAGGCTGATGTACGTATCGTACAGAAACTCATCAGCGAAATAAAACCTCATCAGATATATGTGGCAGGTGATTTGGCCGACCCACATGGTACTCATCGCAAATGTACGGATGCGGTGCTTGCCGCCATCGACGAAGAGAAACAAGCAGGTGCCGAGTGGTTGGTAGATTGTCGCATTTGGATGTATCGTGGCGCTTGGGCGGAATGGGAGATTGAGAACATCGAGATGTGCGTCCCGATGAGTCCTGAAGAGCTTCGTGCGAAACGAAATGCCATCTTGAAGCATCAGTCCCAAATGGAGAGTGCTCCTTTCTTGGGCAACGATGAACGGTTGTTCTGGCAACGTGCTGAAGACCGCAACCGAGGAACGGCAGACCTATATGATCAACTCGGTCTTGCTTGCTATGAGGCGATGGAGGCATTCGTGGAATACAAACCATTTAATTAATGCATGATTCTTCGACAAACAAAGTGACTAAAGTTGAACACATAATGCTTAATTGAAAGATGATGCGAGTTGAGTTGAAGGCTGCGTTTTTCCTGTTCTTGTTTTCTTTGGCTGTAAATAGTGTTATGGCCAAAGAAAAGATTCGGGTGGCTTGCGTGGGCAACAGCGTGACTTATGGCTACGGACTTCCCCTGCGTGAGACTCAGGCATATCCTGTTGTTCTTCAGCAATTGCTAGGGGAGCGTTATGACGTGCGCAACTTCGGTCATTCTGGCACGACTCTGCTTCGTCATGGGCATCGTCCATATGTGGAACAAAAAGTATTCCATGCTGCCTTAGATTTCAAACCCGACGAGGTGGTGATTCATTTGGGTCTGAATGATACGGATCCTCGTAACTGGCCAAATTATGCCGATGACTTTGTTCCTGATTATATCGCGTTAATTGATTCTTTCCGCATGGCGAATCCTCATGCGAGAATATGGTTATGCCTGATGACTCCCATCGGCCATCGCCATTCTCGTTTTGAGAGTGGAACCCGCGATTGGCATTTAGCCATACAATTGGCGATTCGTCGTGTCGCATCGACGGCTGGCGTAGGATTGATAGACTTGTATACACCTCTCCATCTTCATCCGAATTTGTTTCCTGATGCTTTGCATCCCGATGCTGAAGGGGCCGCATTGTTGGCTCAAGTGGTTTATGGTTATCTGTCGGGTGATCATGGTGGTCTGCAGATTCCCGAGATTTATGGTTCGGGTATGGTTATCCAGCGGGGACGGCCTATTTCATTTAAGGGGATGGCTGATGCTGGCGAAGAAGTTGAAGTCACCATTAATGGTCGGTCACGAAAGGTGAAAGCTGGAGCCGATGGCCAATGGGTGGTAGAGTTTCCTACGATGAAAGCTGGTGGTCCCTATGAGTTGGATTTCAAAACAAGCAATCGTCAGTTTCATTTCACGGATGTCTGGATAGGGGAGGTATGGCTGTGCAGTGGTCAGTCGAACATGGAATTTCCACTTTCAAAGTTATTGACTGCTTCGGAGGATGAGCAGCTGGCGACGGATGCAGTGAATCTACATTATTGTAACATCTCAACGCTTTATCCTACAGATGATGTGGAATGGTCATCAGAGGTGCTCGATTCTGTCAATCATCTTCGACTTTTACGCAAGCCAGCATGGCGTCGTAGTTCACCTGAAAGTGCAAAGGACTTTTCGGCTATTGCGTTTCATTTTGGTCGGGTACTGGCTGACAGTCTAAAGGTGCCAATTGGCATCATCTGCAATGCTGTTGGTGGCACAACCACGGAGTCGTGGATTGACCGTAGCACATTGGAAACTGAGTTTCCACGTATTCTTCACGATTGGTATCATGGCGATTTTGGTCAGCCGTGGGCCCGTGGCCGTGCCTTGAAAAACATCTCAAAATCCACCAATCCTTTACAGCGTCATCCCTACGAGCCATGCTATATGTTCGAGGCAGGTATCCAACCTCTTTGCGGGTATCCCGTGAAAGGTATTGTGTGGTATCAGGGGGAAAGTAATGCTCACAACGTAGAGTTGCACGAGCGCCTTTTCCCATTGCTAGAAAAAAGTTGGCGAAGTGCTTTCCAACGACCTGATTTGCCATTTTATGTCGTCCAACTATCATCGTTGAATCGTCGCTCATGGCCTCGTTTCCGTGATAGTCAACGTCGTTTGGCCAATATGTTGCCCCATACGTGGCTTGCTACAAGTTATGACCTTGGCGATACCCTCGACGTGCATTTTCGAAACAAACGGCCGCTTGGCGAACGAATTGCACGTCAGGCATTGCAACATTCTTATGACTATGAATTGCAAGCTGATTGTCCTGAACCTAGTGAGATTCAAACGGAGGGTCGTCAGTTGTATATATCTTTCAAAGTTGGTGGTGAATACCTAGTGGAAGGCGATTCTTTACTTGGTTTTGAGATAGCAGGCCGCGACAGCATTTATCATGTTGCCGTGGGTTGCTTGAAAGATGGAAAAGTTAGTCTTTGCTCTCCCGAGGTAGATGTTCCCATTTATGTGCGCTACGCTTGGCAACCGTATACAAGAGCCAACCTAGTGGGGGCTGGCGGTATGCCCGTGTCCACGTTTCATGGTCGTTCAGCTTTGGTGGTCGAGCCGTTGGATGGTTTCCCAAAGTCCGAGAAGGGGATAGAAAAAGGTGTTTCTGCTTGCTTCGCAGGAGTCATTGACGATTGTCTCCTAATGGCAGGTGGTTGCAATTTTCCAGAAACACCTGCTGCGGAAGGAGGGAAGAAACGCTACTATCGTGGTATCTATTTGGCGCCACTCGATGGCGGTGGTGAGTTGAAATGGAAACGGGTGGGTTCATTGCCTGAAGCTACGGCCTATGGGGTGAGTGTTACGACAGAAGACGGTGTTGTCTGCATTGGGGGAAACAACGGAAAAACATCGTTGTCTTTGGTCTATCAAATCAAGATGAAAAATGGAAAAGCCATTGTTGAGAATTTGCCCGCTTTGCCAGTCGCATTGGATAATTTCACAGGAGCATTGCAAGGTGATAGCCTTGTCATCTTTGGCGACCATATGCTATATAGTTTGAATTTGACCAATGTTCAGCAAGGCTGGAGATTCAGAATAGACACATCTATTCAGCGCCTGCAACCTGTCAGTGGTTTTGTCGGGGAGGATTACTGCGTTTGGGGAGGTTATAAGCAGAAAATGGAAAAAACGGAAGCTAGTCTGTCTTTTGATGGGCTGTCTTTCCATAACGATAAAGCAACCAGGTTAGATGGTCCTATGCATCCGCATTATCATGAGATGTGGTCTCTTTGTGGTGCAGCGGCTGTCAATATAAATAACAATGATGTAGTAGTGATGGGTGGAGTGGACAAAGACATTTTCCTTAATGCACTAAACAATCCTGCTCAAGACTATCTCACGCATCCTAGCGAATGGTATCGGTTTAGTCCGTGGATATACTCATATGAGAGCAAAGGGTGGAGTCCCATTGGTCAGAGTAGTCATGTTGCTCGTGCTGGAGCTGTTCTTGCCATGCACAAAGGCGTTCTTTATCTCATTGGTGGCGAATTGAAGCCAGGCATCCGCGTTCCTGCCGTATGTAGAATCACATTATGATGAATGAAATGAAAAACAAGAAATATTATCCGTGGCTCGTAGTGGCGCTGCTTTGGGTGGTTGCTTTGTTGAACTACATGGACCGACAGATGCTTTCAACCATGCAACAGGCTATGAAGGTCGACATCACCGAACTCAATCGTGCTGAGGCTTTTGGTGCCTTGATGGCTGTGTTCTTGTGGATTTACGGTATCGTGAGTCCTTTTGCAGGCATAATAGCCGACCATTTGAGTCGTAAGTGGCTTGTCGTGGGCAGTTTGTTTGTGTGGTCGGCGGTGACATTCCTGATGGGTTATGCAGATAGTTTCAACCAACTATATTGGCTGCGGGCTTTCATGGGCATTAGCGAAGCATTATATATTCCCTCCGCATTGTCACTTATCGCTGATTGGCACGAAGGACGCTCGCGTTCTTTGGCAGTTGGCGTTCATATGACGGGACTTTACGTAGGGCAAGCTGTTGGCGGTTTTGGTGCCACGTTGGCAGCGATGCTTTCATGGCAATCAGCCTTTCATTGGTTTGGTATCGTGGGTATCGTGTATTCTGTGGTGTTGATATTGTTTCTTTATGAAAATCCAAAACATGGGCAAAAGAAAGACGTAAAGCAAACCTCTGAAAGCAAAAGCTCGTTGTTCTCAGGTCTTGGAGTCGTTTTATCCACATGGGCCTTTTGGGTTATCTTATTTTTCTTTGCCGCTCCGAGTTTTCCAGGATGGGCGACGAAGAATTGGTTGCCAACACTTTTTGCCGAGAACCTTGGCATCCCAATGTCGAGTGCAGGTCCATTATCCACCATTACCATCGCATTCTCTTCGTTCGTTGGTGTCCTCTTTGGAGGATGGATGAGTGACCGATGGGTGCAGCGTAATCTACGAGGACGGATTTATACCAGTGCTATTGGACTTGGAATGACCATTCCTGCACTGCTTTTACTCGGTGTGGGGCATAGTCTGCTAGCTGTGGTAGGCGCTGGTCTACTCTTTGGTGTTGGCTATGGGATGTTCGACGCTAACAATATGCCTATTCTTTGCCAGTTCATCTCATCTAAGTATCGTGCTACGGCATATGGTATTATGAACATGACGGGTGTGTTCGCAGGTGCTTTAGTTACGCAGGTTTTGGGGCGTTGGACAGATGGAGGCAATCTTGGTTTCGGATTTGCGTTGCTGGGTATTGTGGTCGCTATGGCTTTATTCTTTCAACTCATTTGCTTGAGGCCAGTTACAGATAATAAAGAATGAAATAAAATAATAGTAAATGGAAAAGATAATAGGATTGATAGATGCTCCGTTCACACCAATGAAGGAGAATGGAGATGTAAATTTGGAACCGATAGCTTCCTATGCTGCAATGTTGCAGAAAAACGGTTTGAAAGGCGTTTTCATCAATGGTTCATCAGGTGAGGGCTATATGCTTACTACGAAGGAACGGATGATGCTGGCTGAACGTTGGGTGAATGTGGCTCCTGAAGGATTTAAAGTTATCGTCCATGTCGGCAGTTGCTGTTTGCGCGAAAGTATCCAATTGGCTGCTCATGCCCAAAAGATTGGCGCGTGGGGTATCGGTAGCATGGCACCTCCGTTTCCTAAGATTGGTCGTATAGAGGAATTAGTGAAATATTGTGAGACAATAGCTGCTGCTGCTCCATCGTTGCCTTTCTATTATTATCATATACCTGCTTTCAATGGTGCTTACCTCCCGATGTTGGACTTGCTGAAGGCTGTGGATGGACGCATTCCCAATTTCGCAGGCATCAAATATACATTTGAAAGCCTATATGAATACAACCAATGTCGTCTTTATAAAGATGGGAAATACGATATGCTTCATGGTCAGGATGAGACCATTCTGCCATCGTTGGCACAAGGAGGCGCACAGGGTGGAATCGGTGGCACGACCAATTATAATGGTCGCGAGTTGACGGGAATCATCGATGCTTGGAAACGTGGCGATATAGAGACGGCAAGAGAGAAACAAAACTTCTCTCAGGCAGTTATCAATGTGATTTGTCAGTATCGTGGCAATATTGTGGGAGGCAAGCGAATTATGAAATTGATGGGCTTTGATCTTGGTCCTAATCGTGTTCCTTTCCAGAATATGACGGAAGAGGAAGAGCAATCGATGCGTAGGGATTTGGAGCAAATCGATTTCTTCTCACGTTGTAACCAGTTTTGATGGAGAAGTATGGATATAAAAGATTATCTGCATAAATGGGCTGAATCTTACAAGAAAGATTTCACGGAGGATATCATGCCCTTCTGGCTAGAGCACGGTTGGGATCGTCAGCATGGTGGTGTCTATACCTGTCTTGACCGTGACGGCACGCTGATCGACAGCACGAAGTCGGTATGGTTCCAGGGGCGTTTTGGTTTCATTGCCGCATATGCATATAACAATGTGGAGCGGAACCCTGTGTGGTTGGAAGTCTCCAAAAGCTGTATCGATTTCATAGAACAGCATTGCACGGACACAGACGGTCGTATGTTTTTTGAGGTGAAGGCGGATGGCACTCCACTTCGAAAGCGTCGTTATCTGTTTTCGGAGTGCTTTGCTGCAATAGCGATGTCGGAATATGGCCTGGTGACAGGTGACAAGGATTATGTGGAACGAGCTTTGCGTCTCTTCCATTTGATTCAGCGTTATGCATATACTCCAAATCTCTTGGAATCCAAATATATGCCCACATTGGAGTGTCAAGGCCATTCGTTGACAATGATTCTCATCAACACGGCGTCTCGTATCCGTGAGGCGGTGGAGAAAACTTTCCTTGAGGAAGAAAAGAAAAAAGAGCAAATCGAACTGTTGAACGAACAAATAGACCGTTCGCTTAAGGCTTTGGAACGATATTTCGTCCATCCCGAGTTCAAGGCATTGTTGGAAACGGTGGGGCCTAATGGAGAGTTCATAGATACCATTATGGGTCGGACCATCAATCCTGGGCATTGCATAGAGACTGCTTGGTTTATATTGGAGGAGGCTTGCTATCGAGGCTGGGACGAACATCTGAAGAACCTGGCATTGACCATCTTCGATTGGTCGTGGCAGTGGGGATGGGACGAGCCATTTGGTGGTATCATCAACTTCCGTGATTGTCGCAATCTTCCCCCACAAGATTATTCGCAGGACATGAAGTTCTGGTGGCCACAATGCGAGGCAATCGTTGCATCATTGTACGCCTATAAGGCAACGGGTGAAGAGAAGTATTTGGAGCGTCACCAACTTATCAGCAATTGGACCTATAGCCATTTTCCAGATGTGGATTATGGCGAATGGTATGGGTATCTCCATCGTGATGGAACAGTTGCTCAACCAGCTAAAGGAAATATCTTCAAAGGACCCTTCCATGTGCCACGTATGATGATTAAAAGTCACGTTCTTTGTCAGGAACTATTAAAGAACGAAAGTGTTTCATTTGAACGAAAGGAATAGGATGAAAGAGGAATTTGACTTGTCGGTAACAACCTACGGACGTGTAAAAGACAAACAGTTTGATGTAGTTTTATTGCCTTGGGGGGCTACAGAGCCTCACAATCTACACCTACCATATCTGACAGATTGTATCCTTGCACATGCTGTGGCGTTGGATGTTGCAGAAAGGGTGTCAAAGGAATATGGTGTCCATTGCATGGTCATGCCCCCTATGAATATGGGCGCCCAGAATCCAGGCCAACGCACATTGCCTTTTTGCATCCATGCAAGATACGAAACACAAAAAGCTATTTTGAATGATATTGTCTCCTCATTGTATGCACAGGGTTTCCGCAGACTTCTGATTGTAAACGGACATGGAGGGAACGTCTTCAAACCGATGATTCGCGATTTGTCGATAGACTATCCCGATTTTATCATAGCGAGTAGTGAGTGGTGGAAGATGGCGGATGCCAAGGATTTCTTCGAAGAGCTTGGCGAGCATGCGGATGAGTTGGAGACATCGGTCATGATGTATTATCACCCCGAATGGGTTCATATGGATGAAGCAGGCGAGGGGAAAGGAAATAGTTTTGCGTTGAAAGCGATGAGAGAAGGAAAAGTGTGGATTCCGCGTGATTGGAATGAGGTGACAAAAGATACAGGGATTGGAAATCCCATGAAATCATCATCAGAGAAAGGACGTCGTTTCGTAGAGGCTGTGGTGTGTGAATATGTGGAGTTCCTACAGGCTTTTGCAAAGGTAAACGAGAGCGCTTCTTTGTACGAGAAGAAAGAGAGAAATATTACAATTGAACTAGATAAAAAGATATGAGAAAAATGTTTTGTTTGCTGACGATGGTCGTTTCATTGTCAGCAATGGGGGTTGAGAAGCGAGTGAGTTCTCCAAATGGAAAGCTTCAGGTGTCGGTGATTGACACCGAGGGGCATTTGGAGTATAGTGTTCATTACGATGGTATTGAGGTTGTCCAGCCATCTCGTTTGGGTTTGCAGACGAATGTCGGCGACTTTACAGAGGGACTGACGCTAAAAGACGCAAAAGAATCACTTGTTGAGAAAACGTATGCGATGACTCGGACGAAGCGTTCGCAAGTGTCTTATGTGGCAAATCAAATGGTGTTGGAATATGTGACGAAGAATGGCTTCCCGTTGACCTTGACATTCAATGTGTCGGACAACGATGTGGCGTTCCGCTATGGGTTGGGACGTGGTCAGAGGGACAACCCGAAATGTGCGGTGGTCTATGAGGAGGCGACCTCATTCTTGTTGCCCGATGGCACGACGACCTTCCTGACTCCTCAGATTACGCCGATGTCAGGTTGGGAACGTACTAAACCTTCTTATGAGGAAGAATACCGAGCCGACGCGGCAATGGATGAACCATCGCGGTTTGGCGTGGGCTATACGTTTCCTTGCTTGTTCAAGAGCCCCATTCCAAACTCCGCTGGCAAGAGCGGCGACCTTTGGGTGCTGATTAGCGAGACAGGAGTGACAAGTTGCTATTGTGGTTCTCGTTTGAGCGACTACGAAAAGGGCAGGGGATATGTCGTTGCTTATCCTCAGAAAGGCGAACAAAACGGTTTCGGTTCCGAATGGGCTGCCATTCCATTGCCAGGAGAGACACCTTGGCGTACTATTACGGTAGGCAGGAGTCTGAAGCCCATCGTGGAGTCTACCATAGCATACGATGTTGTCGACCCACTTTATGAGGCGAAATGGGACTACAAGCCAGGTCGTTACACATGGAGTTGGCTTATTTGGCAGGACACAAGTATCAACTACGATGACCAGGTGAAGTTCATTGACTTGGCTTCGGCCATGGGATTCGAATATACGTTGGTCGACAACTGGTGGGACACACAGATTGGTCGTGAGAAAATAGAGCAACTGTCGAAATATGCCCAAGGGAAGGGCGTTCATCTGTTGCTTTGGTACAATAGCAACGGTTATGAGAATGATGCCCCTCAAGGTCCGCGCAACATCATGTGCAATTCCATCAAGAGGAAGGAGGAGATGGCTTGGCTCCAGCGCATTGGCGTGAAGGGCATCAAGGTTGATTTCTTTGCAGGCGACAAGCAGGAGACGATGCGGCTTTATGAGGACATTTTGAGCGATGCGAACGAATATGGACTGCAGGTGATATTCCATGGATGCACATTGCCTCGTGGTTGGGAACGTATGTATCCGAACTATGCGGGTTCAGAGGCTGCTTTGGCGAGTGAGAATGTGTATTTCAGCGACTATCACGCTCGTAAGGAAGGGTATGAGATGACCATGTATCCCTTTACTCGTAATGCTGTTGCTGCGTTCGACTGGGGTGGGGTGATCATGAACCGATATTTGAGCAAAGACAATAAGAGTCGACACCAGCGTTTTACGAGTGACGTGTTTGAGATGGCTACGGGAATCACGAACCAATGTAGCGTGAATTGTATTGCCATGCAACCAAACAACCTGAGTGAATTGCCGCAGTTCGAGCTCGATTTCCTGAAGAATATGCCTACAGCATGGGATGAGACTAGTTTCATCGATGGTTATCCAGGTAAATACTACGTGGTTGCTCGTCGCAGTGGAAACGATTGGTATGTGGGAGGCCTCAATGGTGGTGCTGAAGCGTTGACTCTGACTCTTCATCTTCCTATGTTTGCTGGCATGACGGTGCCATATTATGTGGACATGCCAAAGAAAGGTGGAGAGATTCTGCCGACATCGGCCTTGCAAACGTTGAAAGTGAACAAGAAGGGGGAGGCGAAGGTGACGATACAGCCAATGGGCGGCATCATTATTTGTTCGCCTTCCGCAGGTATTTGACCCACGCGTAAGGTTTGCGTTTGAGAAGGTAATTCGGGTCGTGCATGTTCTGATAGGCCTCTCTCTCGAAGGAGATGTTTGAATATGCGTGCCCTTTCATCGGCAATCGTATGAGCCACTCGATGATGTACCACAAATAGAATCCCACCATGCCCATCTCGAAGATCTGTCGTGTGTGTATGCGCTCATGTTGGATGAGGTCGGTCGTGATGGTGACGCCCTTCCGACAGAAGAGTATTCCGAGAACGTTGATGGCCTCGTATTTCCGGAATGGTATGATTCGATTGTGAATAATGATCATCGCAAGATGCGGGCTATGCCCTAAATGATAAATGAGTACTCTTTTCATTTTTATCATAGCAAAAAGTGTGCCAAGAGGGGACGCTTCGCTAAATTAAAAATGAAAGATGAAAAATGAATGGTGATGGATTTGTTTCAAGACACGAACAATGAGACACGAGCGGAAAACGTCGGGAAGAGATTTGTTCCCGATGAGAGTCAACGGGAGGTGATAGCCGCCGAGGGAGGTTACCATCTGGTGTTGGCCCCTCCAGGATGTGGGAAGACGCAGATTCTCACCGAACGCATTCGTCGTGCTCACGAGAAAGACGGCGTCCCTTATTCGGAGATGCTCTGTCTGACATTTACCAATCGTGCCGCACGTGCGATGGTGGAGCGTATCAACGAGCATATTCATGATGGAGAGGTGGCGGATGTCTATGTAGGCAATGTGCATCGTTTTTGTTCTAAGTTCTTGTTCGACAATGGCATTCTTGCCGCAGAGACCTCCATCATCGACGATGAGGACACCATCAGTATCATCGCCCGCTATCAAGGTGACGACGAGGCGTTGGTGGCACAGAATGCCGCTCGACGTCGCGAGTATTTCGAGATTGTGCATTTCTCGCATTTCATGCATCAGATTAGGGCGGCGCATCCCCGTTCCCTTCGTCTGCATCCCGAGTGTTGTAATGCAAACGATGTGGCTGCCATGCAGAAAATCTGCCAAGTGCAACGCATGTCGTTCGATGCTCAGGCGATGCTCGACATCTACGACCACAGCGACTTCTATGCCGATGCTTCTCGTATGGATGGTTATGATATCGGTTCACAAGCCATCATCAGCACCATGCTTCGCAAGATGACCCTCGCCCGACAATTCGAGCAATACAAACGTGAGAACAAACTCGTCGATTTCGAGGATTTGCTGATATTGTCATACGACGCGATGACAACGTGGGACGATGAAGAGCACGACGGTCACTATCGACAATACAAATGGATACAGGTGGACGAGGTGCAAGACCTTAATCCACTCCAGCAAGCCATCATCGACCTTGTGCTGAACGAGAAGACCCTCCCTTCCCTTAATGAAAAGCGTTTCACGGTCATGTATCTGGGTGATGAGCAACAGGCCATTTTCTCGTTCATGGGTGCTCGATTGGCCACGCTCGACCTCTTGCGTCAGCGTTGTGCGGGCAATATCCATCATCTTGCCACCAATCATCGTTCGCCAGCATATCTGCTTGAGGTGTTCAACGAATATGCGCGTTCCATTCTTAACATCCATCCTTCCCTGTTGCCCGAGAGTTCCCAATCTACCAATGCTCGAAATGGGGTGAGCGGCCAGTCTCCGCTTCGTATTATGCGGAGCAACGTTCTTGACACCGAGTATTACGACGTGGCACGTTTCGCCTCCAATCTTGCTGCTGACTATCCCGATGAGACGACCGCCATCATCGTCAATTCCAACACCGATGCCGATGAACTCAGTGAGGAACTGTTGAAACTCCAAGTGCAACATTTCAAGGTCTCTGGTCAGGATGTGTTCTCTTCGCCACAGGTGAAGATGCTATTCGCCCATTTCAACATCCTCTCCAACGAACATAATTTCATTGCTTGGGCAAGGTTGATGAAAGGCATTCATGTGTTTGAGACGCAGAACTTCGCCCGCAATTTCACGCGATCGTTACTCAATCGTGCTATGCTACCTAGCGATTTCCTGCTTTACCAAGACAGCACCTATATCCAGGAATTCTGCAAGGCGTACTATACCACTGACATCGTTGTTTTCGACACGGAGACCACGGGGCTCGACATCTATTCCGATGACATCGTGCAGATAGCCGCCGTTCGCATGCGCCAAGGGCAAGTCGTGGAAGGTTCGCAATTCAATGTCTTCATACAGACCAATCGTGAGATTCCCGCCATGCTTGGTGATGTTCCCAATCCCATACTCGAGGAGCTCCGTCACAATGTGCAACTGACGCCCGTTGAGGCGCTCACTCGTTTCCTTGACTATGTTGGCGACGGTGTGCTCTTAGGGCACAATGTCCAGTACGATTACCATATCTTGGATAACAATTTGCGTAGGTATCTGCCACAAGTGGACCTTGTTCGACAATGCCCACGTGTCTTCGATTCTTTGAAACTCATCCGTCTGCTTCAACCCGACTTGAAGGAGTACAAATTGAAGCATCTACTCGAGGTCCTTCATCTGTCGGGACAGAACACCCACCTTGCCGATGCCGACGTCGCCGCCACCTGCTCTGTCGTGCACTACTGCTACAAGAAAGCGCTTGCCGTGATACCCTCCCAACGAGAGTTCATGGTGCAAAAACGTGTGCAGAACCATGTCGAGACACTTCGGCGCAACTATCAACAGCTGTATCTGCATGCCTTAGAGAACCTCTACGTCCAACATGGTAACCAAGAACACCCGGCATTGGTTAGCGAGATGCTTCATGTGTACGACCAATTGCTCGACGGAGCCATCATCACTCCTGTAGAAAGCCTCCAACGCATCGCCCATTATTTGGCATGCGACATCGTAGACGCTGATAACGAAGTTTCATTGGCCACTCAATTGAGTAGCCACATCCTCGAACTCAATACGCTCAAGGAGGCCGACCTATGCAATAGTCCCAGTCTCCACGACCGCATCTTCGTCACAACCGTTCACAAGGCGAAAGGTTTGGAGTTCGACAATGTGATAGTCTTTGATGCCGTTGACGACCGCTATCCTAGCTATTTCAATCGCGATAACCAAGATGGAATCGCCGAAGACGCTCGCAAGTTCTATGTGGCCATCACTCGGGCAAAACGACGCCTCTACATTTCTCAATGCCTCTCGCGCATCGATATGCGAGGGCAGGTGAAACCGCGGCAACTCACACGTTTCATGAACCCCATCCTGAAGTACTTCGATTGAACATAAAAAAGTACGGATGCAGCTATTCACATAGCCAGCATCCGCACGAATCAAACATAATATGTATAATGAAAAGGGTTTCTCTTCATATCGCCCCTATAGGGGCAGAGGCTCAACGTTCCCAGACATCCTTCATTTGACGACCTGCCCAGATGTCTTCCTCGGAATTGAAGTCGTCAAAGTTTTGCTCCTTGGCATCGTTCCATTCATTATTTCCACCAATACCTTGGCTTGTCCTTCCGAAAGGGATGCCATCCAATACTGAGGAATTTAGACGAACATTCACGGTTTCTGTTTGCGGAATCATATATTTTTTTTTCATGACTTTATCTTTTTTGAATGATTCAACAAATTGATTATTTCACCAGCACTTTCTTGCCGTTCACGATGTAGAGTCCAGGGACAGATGGTTTCCCGTTGAGTTTCTGGCCGCTCAGGTTATGCCACTCCACATTGCCATTCTCGAAGGTTT
>JAFYYV010000029.1 GCA_017557405.1 Prevotella sp. | reverse complement strand
TTAAATATTTATCGTCATGGAAATATCAAATTGGTTTAAGGGTTTCGAGAAAGGTATAGCACGGCTCTCTCCAGAGGAGCGGTCTGCATTCTTCTCGGAATGTGGGAAAAACTGTGTAAATGGCGGCACGCTTTCTGTTTACAAGAAACTCTATGAGGATGCCAAAGGGAACATGGATGTGTTCTTTCAGATAGCTAATGATTTGCCAGGAGTTAAAGGTGAGGTTGTTGAGAAAGGTCATGTTTATCGACTTATCTTCTTAGAATGCACCTGTGAATTGTGTAAAAAGGGATATGTCACTACGCCTTTGCTCTGTGAATGTTCACGCCAAAGTGTGATTTATTCGCTGCACAGTTTGTGGAAAGACAAGAACTTCACCGTAACGCTTTGTCATTCCATCTTGGGTGGTGGGACAGATTGCGAAATGAGAATAGAGGTCGATAAGAAATGAAACGTATCCCTAACATCCTGTCAGCATCGCGAATTGCATTGTGCCTACCTTTGCTCTTGGTGGATGCAATGACTTTGCCCTTCTGGGTACTTTACCTGATAGCAGGGTTGACTGACATGCTCGACGGTTTTCTGGCAAGGCGATGGAACGTGGAGAGCAGGTTCGGGGCCAGATTGGATAGCGTGGCAGACTTCGTCTTTGTTTTGGTAGTAGGATATAAGTTGTTTCCATATCTGAAATTGCCAACTGCGTTGTGGATGATGATAGGGCTTATAGCGCTGGTGAAAATAGTCAATGCCATTTGTTCCTATGTGGTAAAACACAGGATACAGTTCCTACACACCAAAGCCAACAAATTGACAGGCTTCCTGCTCTTTATCGGCGTGATGACTATCGGGCAAACGTACTTCATCCCTGTTGCATGGGTGATTGCTTGCATCGCCCTTTTCGCAGCTATACAGGAAGGGTATTATATTCGTAGCAAATAGACCTACTATCACATAATTAAGCAGAAATGAATATACTGATTTTATCCGGAAGCCCTCGTAAGGGTGGTAATACAGAGTTGCTGGTGGAAGCCTTTGCCATAGGAGCGACAATACATCACCATGTGGAGATTGTATCTGTGCGTGATTATAAAGTGAATCCATGTTTGGGATGCAATGCTTGTTTTAAAACGAATGGCATCTGTGCTCAGAAAGATGACATGTCCGTCATCTATGAAAAGATGAATCAGGCAGATATGCTCGTCATTGCCTCGCCAGTCTATTTCTATGGTCTGAGTGCTCAGTTGAAAGCCGTTATCGACCGCTGCCACAATCCTATCCGCGATTCGTTTCATATAAAGAAAATGGCTCTGCTACTCGTTGGTGCCGCTTCGCTGCCAGAATTGTTTGATGCTATTCTGACAGAGTATAACCTCTGCTTGAAGTTCTTCAACATAGAAGATGCAGGTAAGGTTCTCGTTAGAGGAGTCAAGGATAAGGGGGACATCAAAAATACTGATGCCTTGAACGAGGCTTATGAACTGGGAGGGGCATTATAAAAGGAATGATGCAAAATCACCCCTGTGACAATTGGGACCGCTCGGCCGTAGGACGCTTGCTACCAACGGGACGCAAGAATTAGGACAATTGTTTTTCACACTTAGGAGCCCTCTCCCAACTTTCTCCCCGAGGGGAGGAAACTGTTTGTGTGTTGAAAGTTAAGAGTTTCGTAGTAAGAATTTGAATCAACAAGCATCAAAATCGATCAGAAAAGCTACAAAATAAGCTATAATTTATGTTAATTTATAGTTAAATTATTAATTATAATTATTAATATATATTAATTATGTAATATAACTTATTGATAATCAATCATTCAGGAATATCCGCGAAAAGTGTGGGACGTAAAAAAGAGGTGTCTAATTGTCCCATTTGTCACACGCAAGAAAAAGTGGTGTTGTCATTAATGGTCTTTAAGGCGGTCATTTGTGGCTTTTAACCGCCTCATTACATAGCTTTGAGCCAGTCATTGCATAGCTTTGACAGTCTCATTTGTGGTCTATGACTAAACTAAACCATCCCTTATAAATTCAAAAAAACGCCCAAATGCTTGGCGGTTCTTGATTTTATTTGTACTTTCGCAGCCGAATTCTAATCACTAGCAACAATGAAAAAAATATTCTTTACTATTCTAGCACTAACTGCTGCTGTTCTACACGCTGCAAAGATTACCGTGACGGTGTCGAGCACTCGTTGTCAGACTATTACAGGCTTCGGGGGCGCCTGCTGCGATGGTGCCATGTGCCCATTCGGAAGCGACACCCAACCCGTGAGACTGCTCTATGGACCACAATCGGCCATCGGATTGAACATCATGCGCATGGAAATCTCCCCCAACTTCATAGGCGATGTTGTTGTTCCCGAGTGGGGCAACTGGGACTCGCCCTACGACTGGAAGGGCTCGCTGCCTTCGGCGAAGATTGTGAAGCAGCGTGGCGGCATCGTGTTTGGAACTCCTTGGTCGCCTCCTGGCGAATACAAGACTAATGGTACTGCACAAGGTGGTAACAGCGAAGACCAAGGGTACAAGCGCGGAAAACTACGAACCGACTGCTACGACAAGTTTTTCCTGTGGTTGAACACGTTTCTGGCGTACATGAAGAAGAATGGTGTCAACGTCGATGCCGTTTCCATCCAGAACGAGCCCGACTGGTGGGTAAGCTACTCTGGTTGCCTTTACGAACCTCAGGATCTGGTGAATCTTGTCAAGAACAACGCCCACCTACTCGACCGCGAGACCTATCCTGGCGTAAAACTCATCAGTGGCGAGAGCCTAGGTTTTACCCAGAACTACACCGACCCGCTGATGAACGACGCAACGTGTCGCGAGCAAATCGACATCGTGGCAGGTCACCTCTATGGCCATGCACCTCTCGACTACATGAAGAAATCGGCCGTGCTGGCTGCCAAGTATGGCAAGGAGGTGTGGATGACCGAACACTCTGTGACTGACAACGTGGAGCGACTGCCCAATTGGCACGAGCAACTGCTCTTCGCCGAAGAGCTCAACGAGTGCATGTTGGCTGGCTGCACTGGATACATCTACTGGTATATGCGTGCCCATTGGGCTTTCGTTGGAACAGGCGAGACGAAATACGGTTCGGGCAATACCAAAAACAAACTGCTACCCCGTGCCTACGTCATGTCCCACTTCTCGAAGCATGTCACGGGCTCCACACGCCTGGACACCAAGTCGAGCGTCTCTACTGGCACCAATTCGGCTTTCGAGACATCAGCTTACATCAAGGGCGACTCGCTCATCGTGATGGCCATCGACACCACCAAGAATGCCCACGAGCTGAAACTGGTGCTGCCCGTCAAAGTGAAGAGTGGAATCCATCTGCTTTCGACAGGCAATGAGACTGAGAATCTCTGCCAACAACAAACCATTGACATCGACGAACCCACGAGCGAACTCACTGTCGCCCTGCCTGCACGTAGCCTGAATACTTACATCTTCATGATTGACAATGAAAGTGCAGCCATCAAGGAGTTGACCACCACCCAACAACCAACACCCGTCGCCTACTATGACCTACAAGGACGACGACTCGACACCCCACGTGGACTCTGTATCGAAAAGCTATCTGATGGTACGAGCAGGAAAAAAGTCATGCCCTGACTTCACCTTTTCACGATAGAAAAGTATATAAGAAATGCCCCCAAGAGCGAGACTCTTGGGGGCATCTTGTTTGAGAGAGAGTAAGAAGCGGGCATATCTCTTACCTCTCACCTCTTACTTCTTGCTTCTACTTAAACCGATACGGCAGATCACCCTTGACCCAGTTGGTTCCATCGCCCCAACCAGGATTCTGCTCCAGGACACCTTCAGACAATATCACTTGATCCTCAGGAATCTTGAAGAAGCCACCATCAGTATCATTGTAACGCTTCATGAAGTCGTTGGTGAAGGCATATTCACCCGGAATACCTTGGTTCAAGATGGGGTTGCCCACCTGGTTCTTCACCTTTTCCTGTACATCGCCCCAACGACGGAGGTCGTTCCAACGCACAGCCTCGAAGCAGAGCTCATAGCGACGCTCCTTCTTCAGAAGAGTCAGGCTATAGGGAAGATCACCCAGTCCTGCACGCTGACGAACAGCGTTCAGACCACTCTTACCATTATAGATAGTCTTACCATCGGTGAGCTCAGAGTGCATCAACAGCACATCAGCGAAGCGCAACCATACGAGCGACTGAGTCAGACCGGTCTGACGGTTGTCCTCACTACCATAATAGTAGCCGTAGCTCAGATAGCGACCGCTGTGGTCTTCGTTCCATGCCTCGCAGCCAAGATATTTCTTAGCCAACAGGTCGGTATTCTCCACTTCCTTGGCAGGGTCACCCTTATAATTGGGAATCTCATCGGCACGCTTACAGATAGAGCCTACACGACGGTAGTCGCCTGCGTAGTCAGGATCCTCAGCCCAATCGGTCCACAACTTCCAGCACACAGGACCGTTGGAATAGCCTTGTACAGAGAACGGGAAGGCGGCTTCAGTGGTCTTACGCGGATTATAGAACTCCACGATACGATTGTGGCGCAGCAGACCGTCAGCACTCCAACCAGGAACATTCGACATCTTAACAGCAAACATGCTCTCGATGTTCTCGTCAGTCTCCCAGTTCAGACCATTCTCAAGAGCATAAGGATAGTCCTTGGCAGTATAGGGGTTGGTATAAGGCCACAGGTTACGTTGGTCACTGACAAGACCGTAACCGCTGTTCTGGATACAATCCTCGAGCCATGATACGACCTGCGACTTGGAGATGCTTCCACCCTCAACGAGGGGCAGTTCGGATTTCTTATAGAAACCAGTATAGAACAACCATACACGTGCCATCATACCTTCGGCAGTCCACTTGGAAACACGTCCAATGCCAAAGTTGGGATACTTGGTTGACGGTCCAATCTCAATAGATGTCTTCAGGTCGGAGGCAATTTGGGCATACACCTCATCTGCTGAAGACCTTGGCAGATTCTGGGGCTCTGTCGACAACACCAGAGGTACTCCATTGAACACCTGAGCAAGGTTGAAATAATACCAAGCACGGAGGAAATAGACTTCGCAAAGCAGTTGGTTCTTCTTGTCAGCCGAAGACCACTCCGTCACATTGTCGATGGTTTCCAATGCGTTGTTAGCACGGTTGATACCAGCATAGCGCTGCTTCCAAAGGGGTTTCATCCAGTCTAGATATGCGTTCATCAAACGGTCGACACCCTGGGCACCGATATTACTCTGGCTACCACCGCCCAGACGGTCGTCTGAAGCGATGTCAAAAATAAAGAAAGGATCTTCCTCTGGGTCGGCCAGATTACGGTTCATCGCAGCATAAATGCCATTCACCATCTGTACGGCATCACTCTCGCTAACCGGGAAATTCGAGGTGTCCTTCTTTGTAAGGTTGTCTGTGTCGAGGAAATCCTCACAGGCACACAATCCAAAGACTACGCAAAAAGCGCAGATCATATATAACAGATTCTTTTTCATAATCTTCATCAATTATCAGTTCTTAAAAGTTAACGTTCAGACCCACCTGGAAGGCACGTGACGAAGGATAGTAGCCACAGTCGATACCAGATGCCCAGCTATTTCCGTTACCGAATCCGACTTCAGGATCCATACCAGAGTAGCCAGTGAAGGTGAAGAAGTTGCTAAGCGACACATAGAGACGGCACTTCTGTACCGGCAGTTTCGAATAGAGACGTTTGAAGTCATAGCCCAGCGAGATGCGGGAAATCTTGAAGAAGTCAGCATCCTCAATCCAGACACGTGAAATCTCAGACATGTTGGCGGTCTTACCGTCAGAGAAGCGCGGATAGCGGTTGGTGCTGCCCTCGCCTGTCCAATACTTGGTATAGACGTCGGTACAATAGTTGTCATCGGGATGGTCAGAGAACTGGCGATAACTCTTTGCAACTTGCTGTCCGAAGGAACCATAGCCATTGAGACCGAAGTCGAAGCCCTTATAAGCGATGTTGATGTTCAAACCGACGGTGTAATCAGGATTCGGGTCGCCAATCATCGTCTTGTCATCTTCTTTCGTGATCTTGCCATCACCATTGAGATCTTTGAACATCACGTCACCCGGCTGCAGGGATGCGCCCTGAAGCGAGTTGGCTTTGTCGCCACCGCAGTTGCGGTCGAGGTAGTCTTGCAGTTGCTGCTCGTTCTGGATGATACCTTCCATCTCGTAGCCCCAGAAGTAACCGATAGGATAGCCAACCTGTACACGGTTGATTTCTGCCGTGTTCTGGGCAATAGCATTTTCGCTACCGTGGATGATACCCTCGGAGTTAGCCAGACGGGTAACCTCATTCTTGTTATGTGAGAAGTTGGCGCTGATGCTATATGAGAAATCCCTGTTAATTCTGTCGTTCCAACTCAACTGGATCTCATAACCCTTGTTCTCAATATCACCACCGTTGACATAAGGTGGATTCGTTCCGTATGAGAGCAATGCCGGAGCAACTACGAGCCAGTCCTTGGTGGTCTTCTTATACCAGTCGAACACAACACCTAAGCGATTGTTCAGCAAGCGAGCATCGAAACCGAAGTCGAGCTGCTCTGATGTTTCCCACTTCACATCAGGATTGGGAATAATATCGGGGAAGGCACCCAGACCTGGGGTGTCCTTGCTGTCGAAGTAATAAGGCTCGTTGATGTTGACGGTGGCCAGATACTGGAAGTTGGAGATGTTACAGTTACCGTTCTGTCCCCAGCTTGCGCGGAGTTTCAAGAAATCGAGCCAACTCTTTGTCGACTCCATGAAGGATTCGTTACTGATCACCCAACCTGCAGAGATTGAGGGGAAGTAACCCCAACGCTTTCCACGTGCGAAATTGGAAGAGCCATCGGCACGGAGTACGAGCGAGAGCAGATAGGTCTCTGCGTAATTATAGTTGACACGTCCGAAGAACGATGCGATGGCACCCTGTCCTTCAGGACTACCACCAATCGTGGTCAACGATTTGTCTATCACTTTGGCATTGTCAATAAATGCATGGTCGAACGAACCAGGGAATTGTGAGTTTCCATTGGTCACATTGAGACCATTTCCATAACCCCATTTCTCCAAAGACTGTCCGAGCAGAACATCAAAGTTGTGATTATCGAAGGACTTTTTCCAGTTGATCGTATTCTCCAAAGACCAACGGATGCTGTACGACTGGCTCTGTCTGACCTCATCATTGGCCGCGCTGTTCTTGGCGCTGAGTTCATAGACAGGCACATAGCTGCGGCTCTCTCTGTGGCGGTATAGCCAACCTGCGCTGGTACGCCAGGTGAGACCCTTGATGGGGGCGAACTCCAGGAAGAAATTCGACTGCAGTCGCCAGCCCTTGTTGTAGCCCATGCTATTATTATACAACATCGACGCCAACGGGTTGGCAGCCTCATCAAGGAAGTTCCATTTGTCGGCCAAGATATCCTTATACTCGTAGTAGCCACCCTCATCGTTATAGAGAGGAAGCAGCGGAGTCATAGCCAGCAGCGTGCGGATGCTGTTTCCATAAATGCCTCCCACAGAAACACCGCGCTTGTCGGTAGAAGAGAAAGTGATGTTCTCACCCACCTTCAGAATATCGCGACCCTTCTTGCGAATGAGAGAATAATCGGAGTTCAAACGAACGGTATAGCGGTCGAACTTCGGATCAGCAGGAGCACCCAACGTACCCGTCTGGTGGTACTTCGTGAAACCAAGAGCGAAGCGCGACAAATCGCTACCGCCTGAAATGCTGACTGATGCGTTGTGCATCGGAGCATTGTCAATCGTGGTCTCTTCCAACCAGTTGGTTCCATTCCAAGTGCCATTCATGATCTGTGAATACTGCTTCGGAATGTAGTTCTCCCAAACATAGGGCTCAACGCCCTGAATCTCACGAGCCTTGTTGATGATCTCCATATACTGAGTGGCATTCAACGGAGTAACGCCATTAGTGTTGACATTCTGCCAACCCAGATAGCCGTCGAACGACACATTTACATGTCCGCTGCCAGCCTTACCCTTCTTGGTGGTAACAAGAATGACACCATTAGAAGCACGGGCACCATAGATGGCGCTGGAAGCAGCATCCTTCAGCACATCGATGCTCTCGATATCGTTTGGAGAGAGGTCATCGATATTGGCACCTGGAACACCATCGACTACGTAGAGAGGGGTGTTGGAACCTACAGTACCCATACCACGAATCACAACCTTGTAACCCTCACCAGGTTGTCCGGAGTTCATCACGATGTTCATACCCGAAGCCAAACTCTGCAGGGCGCCGAAAGCATCCACAGCATTGACGGCCTCGATGTTTTCTGAGGTCACGTGCACCGTAGAACCTGTGACCAACTTCTTTTGCTGGGTACCGTAACCCACAACCACCACATCACTCAGCATTTCAGAATCATCCTGAAGAACGATGGTCAGAGTACGTCCGGTCACCTTGACAGTTTCGGTCTTGTAACCGATGTAAGAGATTTGTAGACTTGCACCTTGTGCAACGGTCAGCGTGAATGTTCCATCACTACCCGTGAGGGTACCATTGCTCTTAGTGCCTACTTCAACGACTGTTGCACCGATAACCGGCTGATTGCTGGAATCGAGCACAACGCCTTTCGCTTGCACGGTAGCCTTCGTTTGAAGAACTCCCTCGCTGGCTCTAGCTGGAGTTGAGACACTAAGCGCCCCAAAAACTACCAACCCGCCAAATACAACGGAAAGGAATTTTGAATAATTTAGCATAATGGTTAATAATAAAAGGTTAGTTATAAAAAAGATAGTTGATAATTGCTAATCATCTGCGGCCACCCAATGGCCGTCTCTTACTGTGTATAGGTTTCCGTTATGTCCGCACAAAAGTACGAAAAATATTCTTTCCCGCCAAACTTTTTGTCAATTATTTTTACAAAGCGGTAATAGTTCCCTTTTCTCTTTGCATATTATTTGTATTTTCCGCTCAGGATTCTGTTTCTAATGCTTTTCACGGCGGGTTTGTAATACTCAATCTCCATCGCTTCGATGGTGCGCTTCAACTCGTCCATCAGCTCAGGATAGAACTTGCACATGCGGAAAGCGAGTTTCATGCTAATCGACTGAATGCCAGGAAATTCCTCTATGTCGGACATGTGTTCGAAGCAAAAATCCAAGAAGTCGGTTCGCAAATCTTCCTCGTCCATTTTCAACCGTTCGATGATGTTCAACGACAGTCTTCTGACTGACGAGTTTTCTGAAGACATAGCCAATTCGATGAATTCGTGAAGCATCGATTGCAAAGCCTCCAACTCCTGATTAGAAGCCTTTGTCAATGCCCATAGCGCATTACGAGCCACTCGATAATCCTCGTCGTGCATTAATTGTCGGGCAAAAGCGGCAAAATCGCCCTCTTGCTTCACCTCATTATATATAGCCAAAGCCTCCCCTTCACTATACGCCCTACTCAATCGCTCGCTGGTAATCTTCATGGTCAATATTGTTTGCTCGGCAAAGATACGAAAAGTCGAGGGTAAAACAAAAAGTTTGATACGTTTTTTGCCGAGACATAAATGCCAATTAGTTTGTCGCTTTGAGAATAAAAGACTAATTTTGCACGCGAAACGCCAATTGATGATAGAAATGAAAATCAAATCAATACTTGGATATTCATATCGTGTGATAGAGGTCTTGATAATACTCTTTATCACCGCCTGCATCGTCTCCATAGGGCTGAACAGTCATGATAAGGCTGAAATGGGAGATATATTAAGTCCTTGCATTGTAGCGATTGTATGGATGTGGTTCATTTCCTTGCCGCTATTCATCATTTACGTAGTTTCCTTTATACGTTCAATTCCCCCTGTTTCCATCTACAAGAAGGTCGTTTTTTCACTCCATATTTTCAATGTCGCTTTATGGTTTCTTTTCTATCTTTTTCTTCCCAAACCTACTCCATGTGATGCTGCCCTGATGGAGAAACACTTCAAGATTCATCATGCCGATATGTACGACTTGGTCCAATATGTGCGCAGTTCATTAGATGACAGTTGCTCGATAAATCTTGAATATAGGAAAGATGAGGTTCTGAAGTTCACGATAGAAAACAAAAACAAGGACAGGGATTGCGCTTGCATAGAAAACAAGCAAGAACTCGAAACGATTCTTAATACAGTGGGATTGTCGATGCAGAAGCTGGCGGTGATTCAAGAGAAAATGCAGAAGGCTGAGATTATAGGTATTAAGATAGACAAGAATCCCAGGTCTAGTTGGATAGCATGCAAAAGCACGTTGCTGTATGGATGGTATGGAGTCAATAGGTATCAGTTTGCTTTGTATGATCGACCTTTGACGGAAGAAGAAAAGCGTGATGCTTTGTCTATGAGCCAATATATCGTATATAATGATAGCGTAGTTTTTGAGACCTTTGGAGGCTATCCTGGGCAGAGAGGTTTTCCTGACGAGGATGAATTCCAGGAACTACATCATTAATAAGTCGTTTTAAGAAAACGGAAAACGATGAAAAAACACGACAAATTTTTGTCGACTTTTCCGTTCAATCTAGAAAAGGAAAATGAGTGAGAGAACTACTTTTCCGCTCCAATTTCCTCATTTTCCACACCCAGAATTGTCACATGTATCATCTGAGGCTCTCATATATGGCATTTGACACACTCATATGTGGCATCTGATGCCCTCAAATGCCACAAGTGGGAGGCTCAAAGCATAGCTCTTGCAAGGTGAAAGCATAGCTTTGACAAGTTCGCAAGATGTAAAGAAAACAGAAGCTATTGACTATCAACAACTTCCGAAATCGCTCATTTTTCGCGTATTTGCCCACGAGGAAGATTTTTTTTGAAAAAAGGGCCTTTTTGAGAGGGTAAAAATCAGAATTATTTTGACAACTTTAGAAAAAAATGATACCCCTCTGCAACATTTCATTGATTTGTTTCGTCTAACGACTGTGAAAACGAACGCAACAAATAAAATTATGAAAATGACAAAACTGAGATTGACAACCCTCGTGGCTGCAATGATGATGATGATTTCTGCACAAGCAAAAATGCACGATTTGGGCGGAAAAGTGATTGACGAAAATGGGCAGCCGATGCCGTTTGTGAATGTTGTACTTTTGTCGTTGCCCGATTCGACTTTCGTTCAGGGTGCGACGACCGATGAACAAGGCATGTTCAAGATTGTTACAAACGTAAACGAAGGTCTGTTCAAGGTGAGCAACGTGGGTTATGAAACCTTATATATGAAGGCTGGTAACGGGCTTACCATCCAGATGAAGGAAGATACAAAACTACTCGGCGAGGTGGTCGTGAAGAGCCAATTGCCAAAGACCCACGTGAAGGGCGATGCTATGCGAACAACTGTGGCGGGCACCATTCTTGAGAAAGCAGGTACGGTAAACGACGCTTTGTCAAGGATTCCCTCGTTGGAGGCTGAACGTGATGGTGGTGTGAAGGTATTGGGACGCGGCGATGCAGAAATCTACATCAATGGCCGCAAGGTGCAGGATGTGAAGGAACTCTCGCGCCTCCGCTCCGACCGGATACAGCATGTCGATGTGGTGCAGAATCCCGGCGCCCGCTATGCTGCCTCGACAAAGGCCGTGGTGCGCATCACGCTGAAAAAGGCACAAGGCGAGGGCATTAGCTTCCAGGACAATATGGGCGGCATCTACCAATACGGTCATACGCTGACCAACAACCTTGACGTGAACTACCGCATAGGAGGACTCGATGTCACAGCCTCGCTGTGGGCCGGCCGCTACGGTCACTGGAAGTCGCTGCAGGAGAACGACCTTACCTATTACGTTGGTCCCGACTTCTACCTCGGTCGCAGCAATCAGGAGAGGAAGAGTGTGTGGAAGGGGTGGTCGCCACAGTTG
>JAFYYV010000028.1 GCA_017557405.1 Prevotella sp. | reverse complement strand
TATAATATATATATTATATATTATAATAAACTATTGGTCGAGTGGTGCTCTTTGCATACTCGAATACGCTTAATGTCACTTTGTCACTATGTCACTGTTTATCCGACCAAATTGATATACGTTAACAAATCAGCAAGAACCGCCCTATTTCTGCGTGTTTTGCTATGTTTGCGTCATTGACCATTTTCAACCGCCTCATTGTATAGCTTTAACAACGTCATTGCATAGCTTTGACCTTGTCAAAGGTGGCCTTTGCCTGCGGCGAAACTGCTCACGTTCGGGATAGCTCAAACAAGCTTGGCTCTCCTCTCACTTACTCGCAGTTTTGTCAAATGTAAATGATAATGTTTCAAATCGTAAGTAGGGAAAAGGGGGTGAAAAATGTGGGGGGTAGAGAGCGGAAAAGAGGTGGAAAATGGCGAAATGAGGAGGAAAAATGAGGGAATCAACGCAATTTGGAACTCAAATAGCGAAAAATAACGAGGGCAAAAACAACTTGAAAATCGATGAGAATCGTAAGCATAAATGAAGGAAATCAATAAAAAAGCCCCGCTATGCTCTGTGCACAACGGGGTTTTTATCATTTTCAATTTGAAGTCACGCAAGCTCCACTTCAAGGGCTTAAAGAGCTTAAGGGCAGGACTAATGTCCCTTTACGCCTCGCACTCCCCTTTATACCCTTTAAACTTCAACTTGCCTAAGTTGAATCTTACTGTTTTTTCTTCAGTTGCAAGGCGGGGATTTTGAGGGTTTGTCCGGGTTTCACTTCCTTGATGCCACCGTTGACGGCTTCGACGTAGCACTCCATGCCAGGACCGAGGTAGGCCTTGCTGATGGAAGACAGGGTTTGACCTTGACGGACGGTGACGGTTTGGGCGACGCCGGTGATGGTATAGGCACCCAGGCGCACACGAGAGTCTTGGTTGTAGGCGGCAGAGTTACCGGCAGGTTTGGCTGTCTGCTGTTGCTTCTGAGCCTGTTGCTTCTGTGCGGCGGCCTTGGCGGCAGCTTCCTGAGCAGCTTTCTGTTTGGCAGCGGCCTCTTGTGCGGCCTTTTGTTTGGCGGCAGCCTCCTGAGCGGCCTTCTGCTTGGCGGCTTCCTGGGCAGCTTTCTCCTTAGCGGCTTTCTCACGAGCCAACTGTTCGAGGACAGCCTTTTCCTTGGCGGCCTTCTCGGCAGCAGCCTTTTCCTTGGCAGCCTGGTCCTTTGCCTCACGATCGAGCTGAGCCTGCTCGCGGTCTTTCTCACGTCGCATGCGCTCGGCTACCTGCTCCTCGCGAAGACGATATTGCTCGCGAACCGACTCACGAGTGTCCTCCATCTTCTTCACATAGGCGTCGTCAATCTCCTTCTTACGTTGTTGCTGTTCCATGCGACGCTGCTTGCGAATCTCAGCCAACTGGGCAGCCTGCTCGGCGGTGAGGTTGATGTCGTCGACATTGATCATACGGGCGTTCTCCTCGTTGGCCTCCGTGTTCTTGCGCGAGAGGTCGAGCACCTCAGCCACAAGGCCGTCGATGCGCGCGTCTTTCTTCGACATCTCACGGAACAACATGAAGAAGCCGATACCACCAAGAAGCACCAATCCGGCGATGACGCCCGAGAGGATTTTCACGAGGTTCTTACTGCGGTTGAGTTGCCATTTGACTTCACGAAGCTGATACTCGTTGGTGGGATAGCCGTATTCGTCGAACATGCGGTTGGACTCTTCTTCCTGAGCCGGTTCTTCCTGTGCGGGTTCTTCCTGAGCGGCTACTTCTTCGTTGTTGACTTTGTCTTGGATGGGCTCCTCATTGACGAATTCGTTCTGGTTTTCACTAATCATGGTTTCTTTGTTGGTTTGTGGGTTATCAGTAATATTGGAATGCTGTTCTGGGGTGGATGGCTCGTCGTCGACATCGACCAATGCTGCCATCGGAGCGATTGGGGGAACGGCGGTGACAGCAGCCTCTTCAACGGGTTCCGGGGTTTCGGAATTATCGGAATTATCGGAAAGCTCGGAAACTTCGGGAAACTCGGAAACTTCCGAGGTTTCGACGACGACAGAAGGCTCGGAAACTTCCGAGGTCTCCACCACCAGAGAAGGCTCAACGGCGGGGACTTCCTCGTCTTTGATGTCGATATCTACCAAGGGCGTTTCATCGAATGCAGATTCGACGGTTTCATCGATAGTGGTCTCGTATTTTGCATCGATTTCATCGAAGTTCACCCCTTCGTTCACGACGACCGTCTCAAACTGCGCAAAGGGTCGGTTCACCCAATCGCGCATGGAGGTCTCGGGGGTGAAAGTAATCTTGTCGCGTCCCTCGATGACGATGCGTTCACCTGTGTTCACATCGACACTCGCACGAGGGTTGACGGTGGTGACCTTGAACGTGCCGAGTCCCTTCACCTTCACCATCTTCTCGTCCTTCAGGGCATCTTGGAGCACATCGACGAGATGGGTCATGAAACTCTCGGCCTCTTTCTGCGACAATCCGTGTCGGGCTGCCAATTTGGCGGCTATCTCTTGCTTATTCATTGCTTCCCTCCCCTTTCTTTAGTTTCTCCTTGATGGACGCCACAGGTCGGAAATTGAGCACGAGCTTCGGTGGAACCAGCATTTTCTGACCCGTTGCAGGGCTGATGACCGTGCGCTCCAGACGTTTCTTCACCTCGAACGTGCCAAAGCCTGCGAAGAAGACGGTGCCGCCCTCCTCGAAAGTCTGCCCCATTGCATCGACAACGGTCTTCATTAACTTTTGTGTGTCTTCTTGCGAGTAGCCACTTCGTTGGGCCAACTCAGCAACAAACTCCTTGTTGTTCATATATTGTTTAGGTTTTAATGTCTTATTTAAAGGGTTTAAAGGGTTTAAAGAGGAGTGCAAGGGTCTAAAGGGTTTTCAACTGACGACGCCATAGAGGTCGAACTCATCAGAGTCGTTGATGGTCACGTCGTAGAAGCACCCTACACGCAGACGCCGCCCGGAAACGGGGATGAGCACATCGGGGTCGACATCGGGCGAACTGAACTCGGAGCGCCCCACATAGTACTCGCCCTCGCGTCGGTCGATGATGACCTTCAAGGTCTGCCCCAAGAACGAAGCGGTGTAGTCGGCACTGATGTCCTGCTGGAGCGCCATGAGCTTGCTGAGTCGCATTTCCTTGACCTCAGCGGGCACATCGTCGTCGTAGTGGATTCCGCTGTAGGTGTCTTCCTCTTCGGAGTAGGCAAAGGCTCCCATGCGTTCGAAACGAGCCCATCGCACAAACTCGAGCAGCTCCTGGAAGTCTTGCTCGGTCTCACCGGGGAATCCCACCATGAGCGTGGTGCGGATGCAGATGCCTGGCACAGCCTCGCGAATCTGCTCGATGAGCCGCATGGTTTCCTCCTTGCTGACATTTCGGCGCATGCGCTGGAGCATGTGGTCGGAGATGTGCTGGAAGGCGATGTCGATGTATTTGCACACATTGGGGTGGCGGCGCATGACTTCCAACAGGTCCATCGGGAACTGGTTGGGATAGGCATAGTGCAACCGAATCCACCTGACGCCCTTGATTTCGGCCATTTCATCGATGAGCTCGGCCAACTGACGACGGCCATCGAGGTCAACGCCATAGTAGGTGAGCTCTTGTGCTATCACCTGGAACTCCTTCACGCCCTGTGCCACCAAGTCGCGCACCTCATCGAGAATCTCATTCTTGGGACGGCTCTTGTGATGTCCGGTAATGATGGGGATGGCGCAGTAGGCACAACTGCGATCGCAGCCCTCGCTGATCTTCAGATAGGCATAGTGGCGAGGGGTTGTCAGATGACGTTTACCTGCACATGAAAGGACTTCAGCCTTTCCCAAATCGACCAACAATTGCTTGTAGTCGAACTTTCCATAGAACTTGTCGACCTCTGGGATATCTCGCTCTAAGTCCCCCTTATAACGTTGTGACAGACAGCCCATTACGTAGAGTCTGTTCAAGCGTCCCTCCTCCTTTGCTTTCGCAAACTCAAGGATGGTTTGTATGCTCTCTTCCTTGGCGTCAGAAATAAAACCACAAGTGTTGATGACCGCAATCTCACCTTGTGGCCTCTTGGGGTCGTGGGTGCAATGGAAACCGTTGGCCTCGAACTGCTTCATAAGCAACTCGCTGTCAACAAGGTTCTTTGAACACCCCATAGTGATGATGTCGATCTGGTTCTTTTTCATCCGTCAGGCTATGAATCGACTTATTCGTTAATCAATGAATCATCTATTCGTTAAACAACGAATCGACGAACTGGCTCTTGTTGAAAAGCTGCAGGTCTTCCATTCCCTCACCCAAACCGATGTATTTCACGGGAACCTTCAACTGGTCGCTGATGCCGATGACAACGCCTCCTTTGGCGGTTCCATCGAGCTTCGTGATGGCCAACGAGGTTATTTGGGTGACGGCAGCAAACTGCTTGGCTTGCTCGAAGGCGTTCTGTCCGGTGCTTCCATCCAAAACAAGCATGACCTCATCGGGCGCCTGCGGCAGCACTTTCTTCATCACGTCCTTGATTTTCTTCAACTCGTTCATCAACCCCACCTTGTTGTGGAGTCGGCCGGCGGTGTCGATAATCACCACATCGGCATTGTTGGCTTTGGCAGAGCTGAGCGTATCGAAGGCCACAGAGGCTGGGTCGGAACCCATCTGCTGCTTGATGACGGGCACTCCCACGCGCTCACCCCAAATGCAGATCTGCTCGACGGCAGCTGCACGGAAGGTGTCGGCGGCACCCAGATAGACTTTCTTGCCGGCATTCTTGAACTGATAGGCAAGCTTGCCGATGGTGGTTGTCTTCCCCACTCCATTCACGCCCACCACCAGAATCACGTAGGGCTTGTGGTCGGAAGGCAAATCCCAATCCTCCAAGTCCTCGGAGTTGTTTTCGGTGAGAAGAGCCGCGATTTCATCGCGAAGAATCTGGTTCAGTTCGGAAGTGGAGACATATTTGTCGCGCTCCACACGCTCTTCGATGCGACGGATGATTTTCAAGGTGGTATCGACGCCCACATCGCTCGTGATGAGCACCTCCTCGAGGTTGTCGAGCACATCGTCGTCAACTTTCGATTTGCCCGCAATGGCTCTTGTCAGCTTGCCGAACACGCTTTGTTTGGTCTTCTCCAAGCCTTTGTCGAGCGTCTCTTTCTTATTCTTATTAAATATTCCAAATAGTCCCATGTTCTCAATTTATCTTCTTATGATAGTGCAAAACTACATAAAAATTCCGAAACGACGCATAAAAACGCGAGAAAACCATGTTTTTTATTGCGATATGGAGCAAAAAAGGCGGAAACCATCGCTGGTTTCCACCTTAATTGATTCAAAAACAGCCGATTTAATCGAGCTTCAAGCTCTTCTTGATGGCCTCGATCTTGTCCATTGCCGCAGCCGAGCAACGGTCGTAGTCGGCAGCCGATTTCATCGAGGCGTCCTTCACCTCGAGATAGAACTTGATCTTCGGCTCGGTACCCGACGGACGCACGCTGACCTTCGTGCCATCGGTGCAGAACCATTGGAGCACGTTGCTCTTGTCGGGTTGAACGAGTTTTTCGATGGTTCCATCGGCCTTGCGGGCCTCCAATTTCTGCCAATCCTTCCACAGGCAAACGGTCGAGCCACCAAGGTCGGTGGGCGGATTGTTGCGGAAATCCTCCATCATTTGCTTGATTTCATCGGCACCAGTCTTACCCGGACGAACCACGTTGATGGTGAACTCCTTCGAGAAGCCATACTCCAGATAGATGTCCATCAGCAGGTCGTAGAGCGTCTTGCCGTTGTCCTTTGCCCATGCGGCAATCTCACAAATCAGACAGATGGAGGCTGGTGAATCCTTGTCGCGAACCTTGTCGAATGGCAGGAATCCGAACGACTCCTCACCACCGCCAATGTACTTCTTCACGCCCTCGCTGACGCGAATCTCGTTGGCAATCCATTTGAAGCCCGTGTAGCAATCGCGATACTCCACACCATTCTTCTTGGCAATCTCGGCAATCACTTCGGTGGTCACGATGGTCTTCACGATGAACTCGTTGCCCTTCAGCTGACCGAGCTTCTTCTTGTTGGCGATGATATACCAGCAGAACATCATGCACGTCTGGTTACCATTCAGAATCTCCCACTCGCCCTTCGGATTGCGGCAAACGATGGCCAGACGGTCGGCATCGGGGTCGCTGGCAATCACGAGGTCGGCATTGAGCTTCGTACCGAGCTTCATGCCCAAAGTCATAGCCTCAGGATTCTCGGGATTGGGTGACACAACCGTCGGGAAGTTGCCATCAATCACCATCTGCTCGGGCACCACATGGATGTTCTGGAAGCCCCACGAACGCAAAGCTTCGGGGATGATGACTCGACCTGTGCCGTGCATGGGTGAATAGACGATGTTCAAGTCCTTGTTGCGCAAGATGACATCTTGGTCGACCATCGCCTCCTTGACTGCCTGCAGGTAATCCCAATCCAACTCACCACCGACAATCTGGATGAGGTCTTCGTTGCCTTCGAACTTCACATCGGCAATCGTCACCTTGTTCACCTCGTCGATGATACCCTTGTCGTGTGGGGCAAGAACCTGCGCGCCATCGTCCCAATAGGCCTTGTAGCCGTTGTACTCCTTGGGATTGTGGCTGGCGGTCACGTTGACACCTGCCTGGCAATGCAACTGGCGGATGGCGAATGAGATTTCAGGCGTGGGGCGCAATCCTTCAAACAGATACACCTTGATGCCGTTGGCCGAGAAGATGTTGGCTACGGTCTCAGCAAACAGACGTCCGTTGTTGCGGCAATCGTGGCCTACCACGACAGATAAGTCTGTACGGCCGGGGAAAGCCTTCAGGATGTAGTTGGCAAAACCTTGTGTGGCCATACCAACAATATAGATGTTCATGCGGTTGGTACCGGCGCCCATGATGCCACGCAAACCACCTGTACCGAACTCCAGATCGCGATAGAAAGCATCGATGAGTTCGGACTTGTCGTCATTGTCCAACATGGCCTGCACCGTCTTGCGTGTCTCTTCGTCGAAAGCAGGAGACAACCACTGCTTCGCCCGTTCTTCACATTGGGCGATTAGAGCTGCGTTATTTTCCATATTCAATACATTGTTGTGTTTTTAAATGATACATTTGAATGCAAATATAGTCATTATACGCGACAACGCAAAACAAAATTATTGATTTTTGAAAAAAACAGATGATTTTTTGCTACCTTTGTCGAAAATTTGAATAAAAACCACATCCAACTACATTCACAAATGAAAACAGAACTGATTCTGGTGGGAAAGACCACCGACAAGCATATCATCGCCTGCATCAACGACTATGTGGAGCGCATCCTGCATTATATGCCTTTCGAAATGATTGTCCTCCCTGAGATAAAGAACACGCGAGGTCTCTCCGAGGAACAGCAGAAAGGTCGTGAGGGTGAGATGATTCTTCAACGAGTGCAACCTGGCGACCTGCTCATCCTACTCGACGAGCATGGAAGCGAATACCGTAGCATTGAGTTTGCCGACTGGCTTCGCCGCAAGCAAAACACCGTGCGCCGACTGGTGTTTGCCATCGGTGGCCCTTATGGTTTCTCGAAAGCCGTCTATGCAAGAGCCGACGAGCAAATCAGCCTTTCACGAATGACGTTCAGCCATCAACTCATCCGCTTGATTTTCACCGAACAACTCTATCGCGCCTGCACCATCAACAAAGGCGAACCTTATCACCACGAGTAAGTCCTTTATTTCAATCTTGCGTCAAGCCAACCCAACACCGCAACCAACGAGGCATTCCAGTTGATGGCAATCTCGTTGGAGGCGTATGACTCCTCTACGTCAAGATAGGATTCATCGGGGAAATTGGAAGGATAGACCAAATTTCCATCGGCCTTGTCCTGTTGGCCAGGATTGGGACCTCCCACAAGCATTCCCGGGAAGGGTGCTTCGATGCCATCCGAGGACGAAAGACGATGGTGAGGATGCATAGGACTCTTGCTGCCGAAGCCTGTCACAAAGCAATAACCGGTGGCATTGCGGCCAAGGATATAATCTACATTCTCCAATGCATAGCGCATGTACTGACCATTCTTCACGTAGCGGTCGGCAAACAACAAAGCAACAGCATTGGCACAACATCCTTCTGCCAAGCAACCCCATCCGAAATCGGTCTTCTTGTCACCAAAGGGTGCTTGGAACGATGAGGTGCCCACTTCCGCCACCAGATTGTCACAATACTCCTTCAATTGAGCGAGCATCTCTGTTTGAAGTTCGGAACCCTCTTTGGCTATCCACGCCCAAGCTCCAAGTCCTGCCACGTTGCCCCATGTGGGAGCGGTGAAACGAGTGGGCTTCACAGCCTTTGCATCCTCAAGAAAAGCTTTTTCACCCGTCAGTTTGTATAGTTCGGTGGCTGCCCAGAATTGTTCGTCCTTCGTGTTGAAGTCGCCATAGGTGCCCGTGTTCACAGCTGGTTTGAAATCCCTACTCAATCGGCCTTGATTATACAAAGCATTTGGATTGGCTTTTGCCCATTCGTATGCACGTTTGGCGGCTGCTTCGGCTTGGAAGGAGAAATCAGGATAATCGCGGTTTCCTTTCATCAACCTTGCGCTCTGAGCCATAATTGCAGCAAAATCGAGGGTTGCCGTCACACTCTTCGCCACCACATAGCGGGATTGCTTGCATTCGGTGGGTTTGATGAATCCCTCGAAATTGGGAGTTGTCAGCTTGTGATAGACACCACCATCTTCAGGGTCTTGCATCGTGAGGAGCCACTTCAGATTGAACATCATCTCGTCGAGGAAGTCGGGGGTGGCGTTCTTACTCTCAGGAATGTTGGTGTTGAGCTGCTCGAAATACTCCTTGTTCTGCTCGTATGAAGCCATCATGATGCCGATGGAGAACGAAGAGTTGACCACATATTTGTTGTAATCGCCAGCATCGTACCAACCAAACGGCGAACTGATGACAGTTCCAGCAGGACGTCCATTGGAAGCGGCTGAAGGATGAACGAGCACATGGGTGTCAGGATGCCCCATCTCACGAGCATATTTGCCAGCGTAGGCCTTTTCAATAGGAACACCCGTACGCATCAGATAGAAGAGTTTCAAAGCAGCCACAGAGATGTCATGAAGAGCGTGATCAGTCACTTGGAAACCGCACTTCGCTCCTTTTGTTGCTATCTTGTAATGCATGGGCTTCTTCAGGCTACTGACATCTACTATGTATCGCGTCTTGTTCGACCAAGGTGACACAGCTTGCCGCACCACCTTCGGTTCCAATACCTTTTGGCCACGATCGTTGGTCACCGTCAGTTTGGTGTTCTCGTTGATACCCTCAACAACTATCACTTTCTCTTCACCAGGATAATACCCCACCTGATTCACAAAAAAACGCACAGGCGTCTGGGCATTCACTCCTAATGCCATCATCAACAAGGCGGTTGCCCCCAACAAATTCTTCTTCATAAAGGTTTAGTTCTCGTATTTTAGCTTTGGTTAAACATTTCTGCAAATATAGTAAAAATATCGATTGTACGCGCATGTGCGATTCCTTTATTATAAAAAATTATATTTTGTGGGGGTGTTCATTGTGAAATACAAAGAAAAGTCGTATCTTTGCGCTAAAGAATAATGAAATATAAGGAGATAATAACATGAACAAAACATTGGCTTTTTTATTGGGCATGCTTGGCATCAACGCCACATCGGCATGTAGTCAACAGGTATTCGAGAACGCAGATGTGAAGACATTTGCAGAGTTGGTCAACAACCCCGACATTCAACTTGTGGATGTGAGGACAACCGCTGAGTTTGCTGAAGGACACATCGAGGGAGCCCTCAACATAGATGTCAAGTCGGGCAACTTCATCCAAATGGCAAAAGAACAACTCGACACCAACAAACGTGTGGCAGTTTATTGCAGAAGTGGAAAGAGGTCGGTGGATGCTGCCAACCAACTCACATCGGAGGGTTTCAGCGTCATCAACCTCGTGGGGGGCATCTTGGCTTGGCAGAACGAAAATATGCCTATCACAAAAGATACTTACGAGATTGATGTGTTCAAGACCAAGAGCGGAAAGACCGTCAAATTCCATGCACTCGTACATGCGAGCATCAGAATCGACTATGATGGAAAGGAAATCATGATCGACCCTGTTGGAAAACTTGGCAACCGCACCATCGATTACACTTCTATGCCGAAAGCCGATTACCTCCTCATCACCCATGAGCACGGAGACCATTTCGACAAAGCTGCCATTGCCCAACTGACTGGGGCAAGCACTCAGGTCATTTTGAACAAACGATGTGCTGAGATGTTGGGAGCTGGTGAAGCAATGGTCAACGGCGACCAGAAACAATTGGCCGATGACATCAAACTTGAGGCGGTACCCGCTTACAATAACACCGAGGGACGCACCCAATTCCATCCTCAAGGACGCGACAATGGATACATTCTGACCATCGATGGACTTCGCATCTATATCGCTGGTGATACGGAGGACATTCCCGAAATGTCGAACGTCAAAGACATTGACGTCGCTTTCCTACCCTGCAACCAACCCTATACGATGACGGTGGAACAATTGGTTCGTGCCGCGAAGATCGTCAAGCCTAAAGTGTTGTTCCCCTATCACTTCGGTCAGACAGATGTCAGCAAAACACCTGAGTTGTTGAAGGAAGACGGCATCGATGTCAGAATCAGACATTATGAATAAGGTTTCTTGATGAATAGGAATGTCCATGTAAAGGTTTACGTAAACTTTTCGATGAGCGCTGCAACAACATACAAAGATATTTTATAATTTTGCAGTTGCAAATCAAATGTGACCTCTATAAAGAAACCCAAAAACATGGAACAATTAAAATCTTTGAACAAACGTACCGCGCCAAAGAGTGTGATGCCTGAGAGAATCATTCAATTCGGTGAGGGTAATTTTCTTCGTGCATTCGTGGATTGGATCGTGTGGAACATGAACCAAAAGACTAATTTCAATGGTTCTGTCGTCATTGTCCAACCGATTGAGCGTGGAATGGTGGATTGGCTGAATGGACAAGACTGCCTGTATCATGTCAATCTTCAAGGACGACTCAATGGTGAGGCTGTCAACACGCTTGAGCGCATCGATGTGGTCAGCAGGGCGTTGAACCCCTATTCACAGAATCCTGCTTTCATGGCACTCGCCGAGCAACCTGAAATAAGATTCGTCATCTCCAACACCACCGAAGCCGGTATCGCTTTCGATGACACTTGCAAATTCACCGATGCTCCTGCCTCTTCCTATCCTGGCAAGTTGGTGCAGTTGCTTTTCCATCGTTATCAGACATTCGATGGAGACCCCACGAAAGGTCTCATCATCATGCCTTGCGAACTGATTTTCTTGAATGGACACCACCTGAAGGAATGCATCTACAAATACATCGAACTGTGGAAAGACGACTTTGGAGCCGACTATGAAGGTTTCAAGGAGTGGTTCACCAAATACAATTATGTGTGCGCCACACTCGTTGATCGCATCGTTCCAGGATTCCCACGTAAGGAAATCAAGGACATCCAACAGAAGATTGGCTACAAGGACAATCTGGTCGTGCAAGCCGAAATCTTCCATCTCTGGGTCATCGAGAAGGCTGAGAACATGACTTGCGATGAACTACGTGCAGAGTTTCCCGCAGAGAAAGCTGGATTGCACGTCCTCATTGCTGAGAGTGAAAAACCTTACCACGAGCGCAAGGTGACTTTGCTCAATGGTCCTCATACCGTTCTCTCACCTGTGACCTACCTGAGCGGTGTGAACATCGTGCGCGATGCTTGCAACCATCCTGTGCTGGGTAAATACATCCACAAGGTTCAGTTTGAGGAACTCATGGAAACACTCAACCTCCCGATGGATGAACTCAAGCAGTTTGCGGCTGATGTGCTCGAGCGTTTCAACAATCCATACGTTGACCATCAGGTGACGAGCATCATGCTCAACTCATTCCCGAAGTTCCAAGCTCGCGATCTGCCTGGGGTGAAGACCTATTTGGAACGCAAAGGCGAACTCCCACAAGGACTCGTGTTCGGACTTGCCGCCATCATCACATATTATAAAGGTGGTGTTCGCGAAGATGGAGCTGAAATTGTTCCTAACGATGACCAGAAGATTATGGATTTGTTGAAGGAACTCTGGTCAACTGGCGATACGCAAAAGGTGACCGATGGAGTCCTCTCAGCCGAGTTCATTTGGGGTGAAGACCTCCATAACATTGAAGGTTTGGCCGAACTTGTGAAGAAAGATCTTGACCTCATTCAAGAGAAAGGAATGCTTGAAGCCGTGAAGACCATCTTGTAAGCGGCTTTCTTACCCCTCACCTTCTCCTATTCTTGTTGAAGGAATTGACGTATCTCTTCCAGACGCACCTCAGCCATTTTACGTCCCATCTCATGCGTTGCCCACATCTTCTCGGCATCGTGTGAGATGCGGCCAATTGGCAAAGGTGCATCTGGTGCAATAATAAGACAACGTCCGTTCTTGGCTTGTTGGGAGATGTAATCGAGTTCATCGTTATACATCTTCCACCTGTTCTTTAACGCCTCCACCAAGTTCGGGTATTTGCGAAGCAAGAGTTTCATCAACCACATGCCGCGCATCGGTTCCTTCTTGAAACCCAAAGGTTGTGTCAATATCACAACATTGCGCTCATATCCGAGGCTTTCAAAATAACGAAGTGGAATGGAATCGCTGATGCCTCCATCGAGCAACTTATAGCCATCAATCTCCACCACCGTCGAAGCAATGGGCATTGACGATGATGCCCGCAACCACTCGTATAACCAAGCACCACCTTTTGTCATTTGTTGATAGACAGGACGACCAGTCAACACATCGGTGGCTACCAAGTGGTATTCCATCGGATTGGCCAAGAAAGCCGCATTATCGAAGACATCAATCTCCTCGGCTACAGTGTGATAGGCGAACTTGGCATTGAACAGATTGCCTGTGGTCAACCACGACCAAAGGCTACAATACCGCCTGTCACGTGCGAATTTAGTGTTGTATCGAACCGCCCTGCCCACTTGACCGCTTTTGTAATTGCAACCAAAGCAAGCACCAGCAGAGACACCTATCACGCCATCGACAGATATCCCCTGCTCGGTCAACACATCCAACACACCCGCCGTGAACATTCCACGCAATGCGCCACCTTCAAGCACCAATCCTGTTTTCATCCTATCCGTTTCTTTTTTCGTCTCTTGCTCAAGCATTGCGCATCTGTTGCAACAGACTCTTCTGCCTTTCTGTCAGATTCGTTGGCAGTGTGACATTATAAGTGATAATCAAATCGCCGAAGGTTCCATCTCCACGATCGAATCCCTTGCCACGAATACGAACCTTTGTACCAGGTTGTGTTTCGGGTTTGATTTTCAACTTCAACTTCGAGCCACTACTCAGTTGAACAATAATCTCACCTCCCAACAAAGCGGTGTATAGGTCGATGTTGACGTTGGCTGTCATCTCACCAACGTTTGGACGTGCCGTCTTCTTGGTGGTTCGGCTTCTACCAGTACCGCCAAACAAGTCTTGGAAGAACGAGGAAAAGCCTCCACTACCCGAGAAACTACTGAAATCGAAACCATCGAATGGAGATCCGCCCCCACCCCAATTGAATCCACCTTGACCACCCTGGCCACCTTGGAATGTTTCAGCCTCCTTCCAATGCTCGCCATATTGATCGTATTTCTTACGTTTCTCAGGGTCGCCAAGCACGTCATACGCCTCGTTCAACGCCTGGAATTTAGCCTTCGCTTTGGGGTCATTGGGATGCAAATCGGGATGAAACTGTTTGGCTCTCTTTCGATAAGCCTCACGGACATCCTTCTGTGGGATGTTTTTGTCAACTCCCAGAATTTTGTAATAATCGATAAATGCCATAATCTTTCCTCCTTTTTTAGAAATTAAACAGCAAAATTCGTGCCTAATGCAAACTTTTTCGTATTTTTGCAAAATAAAAGCACAAACTTATGAAAAAAACAGTTGCAGTGTGCCTTGTCGCGCTCTGTATGTCAATTCCGACAATGGCGAAACAAAAGACCATCCGAATCAAAGTCATCGAAACAAGTGATGTACACGGCTCCTTCTTCCCGTATGATTTCATCACCCGCAATCCTAAAGCGGGAACAATGGCTCGTGTCAGCAGTTATGTGAACGCTATGCGTGAGGAATACGGAGAGAACTTGATTCTTTTGGACAATGGAGACATTCTTCAAGGACAACCCACTTGCTACTATTCAAACTTCATCGACACCGAAAGCCCCAACATTGCAGCAGAGGTTACAAATTACTTGAAGTATGATGCGCAAACGATTGGAAATCATGATGTTGAACCTGGGCATGCTGTTTACGACAAATGTATAAAGGACGTAAAATGTCCTATGCTTGGAGCGAATATCATCGATACGAAAACTGGCAAGCCATATTTGCAACCATACATTATTTTCAATCGTCAAGGTGTGAAAATCGCTGTCATTGGATTGTTGACACCAGCCATTCCCAATTGGCTTTCAAACAGCCTTTGGAGTGGTTTGCGTTTCGAGGAAATGGTCACATCGGCCAAACATTGGATGTCTGTCGTGCAAGAAACCGAACACCCCGACATTGTCATCGGTCTTTTTCATAGCGGGAAAGAAGGTGGCATTATCACACCCGAGTACGATGAGGACGCTTCCATTAAGGTGGCCAAAGAGGTTCCTGGCTTCGACATCGTCTTATATGGACACGACCACACGCGCCATCATGATATCATCACGAACATAGCTGGCCAGGAAGTCGTGTGTCTCGATCCTGCCAACAATGCCAATTCTGTCGCTGATGTTTCCATCAATCTGACGATGAAGAGAAAGAAAGTGGTGGAAAAAGTCATCACTGGCGGATTGATCAACATGAACGACCAACCCGTTGATGAGGCTTACATGCAACACTTCCAACAACGAATTGACGAAGTGAACAACTTCGTGAACAGGAAAATCGGCGAGTTCAAGTCCTCCATCTACACTCGCGATTGCTATTTTGGCAGTTCAGCATTCAACGACCTCATCTTGAACTTGGAGTTGCAAATCACGAAAGCCGACATCGCGTTCAATGCGCCCTTGTCGTTCAACGCCTCCATCAAGGAAGGTCCCATCTATATGAGCGACATGTTCAGCCTTTATCGATACGAGAACCAACTCTACGTGATGCGACTCACAGGTGAGGAGATTCGCAAGCATCTGGAAATGAGTTACGACTTGTGGGTCAACACGATGCAATCGCCCGATGACCATCTTCTGCTTTTGGACGAACAGACAACCGGAGATCAGCAACGATTGGGATTCAAGAATTTCTCGTTCAACTTCGATAGTGCCGCAGGCATTGATTACGAAGTGGATGTGACAAAGCCTGATGGACAAAAGGTTCACATCCTTCAGATGAGCAACGGACAACCTTTCGATGAGAAGAAATGGTACAACGTGGCCGTGAACAGCTATCGAGGAAACGGTGGTGGTGAGTTGCTCACGCATGGAGCGGGTATTCCACGTGATAGCCTTGAAAGCCGCATCATCTGGAGGAGTGAGAAGGATCAACGTTACTATCTGATGAAAGAGATTGAGAAACAGCAGGTGATGGACCCTCAACCCAACAACAATTGGCGGTTCATACCTGAGGAATGGGTGAAACCAGCTGCCGAACGCGATCGTAAATTATTATTCAAACAATAAAAGAAACACACTGAAATGAAACACTATTGGTTTGTCTTTTGCAAATCCGACATCCTACTGGAAAAGCAAGGAGACGTTTACACCATCCCCTATAGCGAGGAACCGCCCGTAGAAACCAAACCTTGGACGACCATTCACGACATCACTCCTTTCGACGACGGAAAGAGTGTGCGAACATTCTATATTGATGCTCCCGTTGTGGACGACCCTCGTTTCGAGATGTGTGGTTTGCGGCAATCGTACAGCAAGATTCCTTATGCGTTCTATATGAAAGCGGGGAAATGCCAGGAAATACTCTATTGGGATCAGAACACGAAGTTTTGTGGTGTGTGTGGAGCGCCTATGAAACTACACACCGACATCTCAAAACGATGCACTCAATGCGGTAAGGAAGTATGGCCGCAATTGGCTACTGCGGTCATCGTGTTGATTCATCGAGGCGACGAGGTTTTGTTGGTGCATGCTCGCAACTTCCGAGGCGACTTCTTCGGGCTTGTAGCAGGCTTTGTGGAAACGGGTGAGAGTCTTGAAGAGGCCGTTGTACGCGAGGTTCGGGAAGAAACAGGTATCGAAATCACCAACATCCGCTATTTTGGTTCACAACCTTGGCCCTACCCTTCTGGATTGATGGTGGGCTTCAATGCCGATTATGTGTCGGGCGAGATTCATCTGCAACGTTCGGAACTCTCCGCTGGCAGTTGGTACAAACGCGATAATCTCCCCCACATCCCCGAAAAACTCAGCATTGCCAGAATGCTCCTTGACAACTGGTTGGAAAGTTGTGAAAATCAATGACTTACGAATTGAGTTCTCATTGTGGGCAAATGGCTTTGTCATTGCATAGCTTTGACCGTGTCATTGCATAGCTTTGACCGCCTCATTCCATAGCTTTGACAAGCTCATTTATGGTCTTTGACAAAACCAACAAAAAAGCGGCACTTGGTATCTTCCAAATGCCGCTTTAGCTTTCTATCTAAAGATGAACGTCAATGTCGCCTCCGCCACAAATAATGATATACTCGGAACCAAGGTTCGCAAAGGCATTCTGACGGGAAATATCCCACCATCCGCACATCGCGCACAAGTCGTTGAAGGTTTTTCATGATGGGTGAACGATAATGTCCACTCATCTTGCGCTCATCGAACTTTCCAAAATTACCCGACTCCACCACCTCGTTCAGCATGAAGAGGCCTGTCTTTCGATTCGGTTCATACACCAAGAAACGTTCTTCCAAACCTAAGACGTTCTCCATAATCCACATCACAGCTCCTGCAATGGGTGAAAGCCCAAGATGCTGAATGGTTTTTGCGATGTTTTCGACAGATAAATCATCAGGGCGATTGCAAAGCAGATAATAATAATCAATCAACTGGCGAAGTCCAATTCCCTCTTGAAGCAGATGCTTGAAGATATGCGACAATTGGAACACCACGTTGAATTCCCACGTAGGAACTGCATAACCAGAAGTCAACGTGTTTCCATTCACGGAAATCGTTTCGTTAGTCATACATTCCTCCGCATGCTCCAAGAACCATTGTTGAATTCGTCGGTTGTTGATGGGATTATTCATCCACGAAGGACGATAATGCACTTCAACCTCAACATCGCCAGCCTTTCTGAAATCGATGTGATGATAAACGGCTCGCGCATTCGGTTTCAGTTCCTTACAATATTTGATTGTCTTATGAATGCATTCTTCGTAATCGCCTCCCTTCTTGTATGTTTGGGGAATGACCCACACATCAATGTCTCCAGGAGTACGCATGAGCACATTGGGATAAAGCAAAGCATTGCCCTGCCCTTTCAACACGCAGGCATTGAATCCCTCTGTCTTGAAATTCCCATACACCCAAGCCGCACGCTCGCTGACAGTTTTGTTTCGTTTCTCCGTCTTCCTGGCTTCCCCCATCCATTCCATCACGTCATCATCCGTAGGTTTGTTTTCAGACATTCCACCAAGCCTTTGAATGCCTTGCCAACAAACGCCCACTATCGACTGTTTCTTGGCTGTCTCAAGCATTTCATTCCATGAAACATGAAACGCCGAGCGTGGAATCTCGGCGTTATCATGAAGGCTGAATCTGACGAAATCTAAAAAGGGATTATCTATAATAGACATTACTTCAATGGATTCTTGTCCGATTTGTACCACTCAATGAAACGAGTAATACCCTCGTGCAAATTAACTTTGGGCTTGTAACCAATCTCTGTCTCCAACTTCGTAGTATCGGCGTTGGTCATATAGACATCGCCCGGTTGCATCGGCTTCATCACCATCTCTGCCTTCTTTCCAAGAGCCATCTCTATTTCATTGATGAAATCCAACAACTTGACAGGATTGGAGCATCCGATATTATAAACCCTGAACGGCACCTGATTAGGACATTTATCTGCTTCAGGTGCTTTGTCCAAGCATTGTATGGAACCAAACGCGATGTCATCGATATATGTGAAATCGCGAATCATATCGCCATTATTGAACACATTGATGGGTTTCCCGTTCGAAATGGCACTCGCAAAAAGCATCGGAGCCATATCAGGACGCCCCCAAGGACCATACACCGTGAAATATCGCAACCCAGTGGCTGGTATTCCGTACAACTTGCTATAACTATGAGCCATCAGTTCATTCGACTTCTTGCTGGCTGCATAAAGGCTCACTGGCGAATCAACCTTGTCGTCTTCTGAGAATGGAGCTTTGGTGTTCAATCCATAAACAGAACTCGACGAAGCAAACAATAGATGCTTGACAGGATTGTTTCTGCAAGCTTCAAGTATGTTCAAGAAACCAACGAGATTGCTGGTCAAATAGGCATACGGATTGGTAATGGAATAACGCACACCTGCCTGAGCAGCCAGATTGATGACCTTGTCGAACTTCTCCTTTGCGAACAACGCATCAATGGATTCTTTGTCTTCCAATCCCATCCTGATGAAACGAAGATTGGGAAACCTCGAGCTTTGATATTCCTTATTCCATTCATATTCATTGAGGTCGGCATCTATTCCCAACTCATGAAGTCGCCCATATTTCAACCTGACATCATAATAATCGTTGATGTTATCAATGCCAACTACTTCATCGCCACGCTCTGCCAACAAATAGGATATCTTGGAAGCAATGAATCCTGCAGCACCTGTAACTAATATCTTCATCTTCTCAATTCTTTTATTTGAATAATTCTTGTGCCTCCCGATAACTGTCCATCGAACCAATATCGAAACGATGTCCAGGCATCTGCCAAGCATGAACGGTTGTCTTGTCCACCAGATAATGAGCCAGATTGCCTGGTGCATCAAAACCACACCCGTGATTCATGCAATCCTTGATGAGAGGTAAGTCTTCCTTCGCATATATATAAAAAGGTGGAACTGCCCAATGGGAAACTGGCTCCTGGGGTTTCTCCTGCATCTGCAACACACGCCAATCATTATCAACCGCAATCACGCCCGTTCTCTGCAAGCGTTTCAATTCTGGTTCATAATGACACATGATGACCGATGTTTGTTTCTCCTTGAAGAAATCCACAAATCCCTTGAATGAGAAATCAAGAATGTTATCAGCAGCCAACACCATGATGTCATCATCAACTTGGAATTGTTCTATTGCCAACAACAAGTCGCGCACAGCTCCCAAACGCCCTTCGTTAGTGGTTGTTCCATCATCCACAATCCGTATAGGCTTTGTGTAGCGTATCTCTTGTTTCCATTCCTCAAAACAATGGGCGAATTTGTGATTGGTAACTATGATATGCTCGTCTACATCCTCGATTCCATCATTATCATCGAACATCCGTTCTAGTATCGATTTGTTTCCCACCTTCAACAAAGGCTTGGGAAAATTCTCTGTCAACGGATACAGACGTGTAGCGTAACCTGCTGCAATAATGATGTTCTTCATAGACCCACTAAATCTCCCTGTTTAGGGAGACTTTTAATTTACTTATAACATATTCTGGGTTAAAGAGAACTTGTTCATTTGTGAATCGAATCACTTGACAACCCATACTCTCTAAGTATTCAGAACGAATAGTGTCTGATAATTGTTGCTCTTGGGATTCATGATACTCTCCGTCTATTTCAACGACGAGCTTACTCTTTCTGAATATGAAGTCAACAATATAATCACCAATAACATGCTGCCTAAGACATCTTTCTCCAAGAGCATTCCCCTTAACCATTGACCAGAAGGAACTTTCCGCTTCAGTCATGCTTTTACGATTGCTTCGAGCATTTGCTTTTAGCAATTCATATTCAATAGGATCTGCAGTCATCCACTGCCTCTTCATGCTCTATCTATTTAAGGTTCTCCACCTAAACAAAGGGGAGCTAGAAGGGTGTTTTTTCTCCCCCTAAACAGGGGGAGTCAGAGAGGGTCTACAAATCTGGCACCATCATCTGGTTTGACAAAATGACACTTGAAGGTGTTTTCATATTCGGGGAACTGCTCCAAATAGCGTTTAGTCAATTCCTTCTCTATCTCTTCTTTGTAGGCAGGATCCACTATTGCGATACAAGCACCTTTAAAACCAGCACCCGAAAAACGTCCACCCCAAATGCCTGGCAATTCACGCATGATCTCATAAATGGCAATGAGTTCCGGACTTCCACACTCATAATTATGAATGCTTGATTCGCAAGAGTCAAACGACAACTTGCCAAACAACTTCAGATTTCCCGTTTCCCATGCTGTGACACCTTGTCGTACACGACGATACTCGCTATAGAAATGCTCTGCCCTACGTGCAAAACGTTGTGGCATAGCTATCTTTGTTTTGTCGTATGTTGCTTTTGGAATATCACGCAAGAATGTCTTGTCAAATGTCTTCAATGGCTGATCCATATATGCCAACATGTTCCATGCGGCCGTCTTGCACTCATAAACACGAAGATTATAATCGCTATTCACCAGATTTCTTGTCAACCCAGAAAAGAACACGCCAATCTCAAATTCCGGCATTTCAGGATTCTTCTTGATAATCCTATATTCATTGCTATCGCAATCCAAAAACAGCAATCCGTCTTTCTTTCCCAATGCAATACACGCTTGGTCAAGAAGTCCATTGTTCAATCCAATATATTCACGCTCAGCTTCCGATGCAATCTGAGCCACCTCAAATGGTTTCAACGTGATTCCATTAGCTTTTGCAAATGCCATCACGTATGCTATCAACACCGCAGCACTCGAAGAAAGCCCTCCAACAGGAAGACTCCCTTGAATCACGCCCTCAATGCCTTTTGTCAACTCAAATCGTTTCCTCAAAGCATATTTCGCACCACGAGCATAATCACCCCATTGCTTCTCCTTCACTTGAGAGGGAGCGGAAATATCAAAACACACATCCCCCTCAAAAGTGCGGGATGTCAAATTCACCTTCCCTGTCTCATTGATATTAAACCACAGGTCCACTCCCTTATTAATCGCGAAACCTGTTACCAACCCATGCTGATGGTCAACGTGAGCACCAAGTGGACAAACACGGTAAGGAGAGAAAATATGATATTTAAACTCCATTCAATTTCCTAAATAACGGTTTTTCTAAATTACTAAATATAAGCTAACTGTCAAACTCTTCAACCAACTGCTTTACAGTTTGGGCATATTGAGTTTCAGAACACTTTGTGGTTACAAATTGATGGAAGCGCTCTGCCTCGGCATTACGTTCTTCCTCATGCTGCATGTAATAACTAATTCTATCACACCAATCACCCACATCGTTGCTACAAAGCTGAGAAATCTTGAAATACCCTCGCATGGCAGCCGTATCACTTGTAATAACCATCCGCCGATTGCCAGCAGCCTGAAACATCACCGTCAGACCTGCTGGAGCATTAATTGATAATGGTAATACAACCAACGTTGACTGACAGAGACGAAACAAGAAATCTCTATATTGCAAATCATGGTCGATAATGACGTTTGGAGGAGTACGCCCTTGTATTTTACGCATAAAAGGTTTGTATTCATGCCCTGGCATAGTCATATAAAAACGCCATTCTGGCATCGCCTCTACAATTTGTAACATAAGTTCCCAGTTTCGACCGCTAGCACCTCCACAAAAAATAATATCCTTCTTTTTGCCTTCAACAAATTGGGGGAAACTGTAATAGTCATGATAGACGTCACGCAATAACGTATATTGCACATTTATGCCCAATTGACCATTCAACCAATATCCATAAGGTTCAGAGTTCACTGTTGCCTTAAAATTCTTTGCTAGAAAAGCTCTCTTACAAAGAAAACGATGCAATTTGTTTTTCAGTGTTTTGTCAGTTTTCAGCAATACATTTAGACTAATAAAATTCCTTTGTCTAAAGGTAAACAAACAAATCCACCACGCCAAAACAGCTTGCATATAGTGCCACGCAATGATAGTATCACCAGCCTTCGACTGCCTGATAACCCTTAGACTACCACCAAGATGTCTCCAATGGCGCATATTCCACTGATGGTAATCTGTGGAATAGATGCATCTCACATTCTCTTCACCCAATTCCTTGAGCAAATATTGATTATCCCAACGATTGTGATGAAAGAGAAAGGCTATCATTCAAAAGGATTTCTATAGACGCCCAACAACTGTTTTCCAAAGTACCAAAAGAATTTCATGTCATCTACAAAATAGCGTTTGAAAAGACGACGTGGTTCTTTTATGAATCGATAGAACCATTCTAGTCCCATTAAGCGAAATATCTCTGGTGCTCGTTTAAGTGTTCCTGCCTCAAAATCCACTGTCGCCCCAAGCGCCATCCATACTTTCACTTGAGGCATCAAGTGCTTATATTTAACTATCCATTTTTCTTGTTTAGGTGCTCCCAATCCAACAAGAACGGCATTAGCTCCACTTCTATTGACAATCTCTGCTATTTGTCTACTTTCCTTTTCATCGATATGAAAAGATGGAGTGTGAGCTCCTATGATTATTGGATTTCTTAGAGAGTCATTAATTCTTTTTTGGGCCAACTCGGCAACACCTTTCTTTCCCCCTAATATGAAAATTTTAATATGATTACTATCTTTATGATATTTACAATATTCATGAAAAAAGGAGCTACCAGAAATAGTTTCCCGTATAGAATGCTTTAGCAGTTTTGAAAAGAAATAGAGAATTCTGCTGTCACATATGACAAAATCGGCTTGTTGATATGTCTTATAAAAAGACTCATCCTTTTGTAGTTTTACTAGATGATCAACATTAGGAGTAACAATAAAACCTTCTTTGAACTGACTCAACAGTTCATTTTGGGTAATGTCATTTATGTGGATATTCAACATATCCATAAGTATAGTAGCGGATTATTCAATAAGCGCTTTAACTATCCGCCGGCACGCGTTACCATCTCCGTAAGGATTAACAGCTTTGCTCATCTTTTCATAGGCCATAGAATCATCCAACAACTCACTAACATTGTTTACAATATTATCATAATTAGTTCCTACCAATTTTACTGTACCAGCTTTTATGGCCTCGGGACGTTCCGTCGTATCACGCATAACGAGTACAGGTTTCCCCAACCCTGGGGCTTCTTCTTGAATACCACCACTATCCGTTAATACAATATTGGATTTTTCCATCAAATAGATAAACTCCAAATACTGTAATGGCTCTATGAAGAAAATATTTCCAAAATCATCCAAATTCTCGCCAAAAATCTGATGAATTGGTTTACGAACATTAGGATTCAAATGCATTGGATAAACAAAATCTACATGTGGATATTTTTTAGTCAAGTCCTTAATGGCTGTCACCATATTAATAAACCCTTCACCAAAGTTTTCTCGACGATGGCCAGTGATGAGGACTAGTTTTCTACCTTTTTTTAGACGGTTAACATCATATCCCGCTTCTGCAAGCGCCTGAACCTGTTTACTGGCAAGCGCAGCATCACTTCTCAATTTGTTAACGACCCAATGAAGAGCATCAATAACAGTATTGCCTGTTACAATTATTTGACCATGCGCCATTTCCTCTTTAAGGTTCTTTTCTGAAAGACTTGTAGGTGCAAAGTTAAACGTTGCTATACGTCCAGTTATCTGACGGTTCATTTCTTCTGGCCAAGGACTATAAATATTATGTGTTCTTAATCCTGCTTCAACATGTCCTACAGGGATTTGTTGATAAAATGCCGCCAAAGCTGCAGCCGACGAGGTAGTAGTATCTCCATGAACCAATACGACATCAGGTTTTACTTCATTCAAAACATCTCTCATTCCAGTCAGAACACGTGCTGTGATATCATACAAATCTTGACCTTTCTTCATAATATTTAAATCATAATCAGGAGTTATTTCAAAAATATGAAGAACTTGATCCAACATCTCACGATGTTGCCCAGTAACACAAACAATTGTTCTAAAATTTATTGAGTCTTTCTGGAATGCTTTGACAAGTGGAGCCATTTTGATGGCTTCAGGGCGTGTTCCAAAAACGAGCATTACTTTTTTCATTATTCATTCTATTTAAATTTGCCAAATAACATCCAAACCAAGAATTTAAGACGATAATATTCTCTTTTATATCTTTGTGGTTGCCTTAAGAATCTATATAAAAACTCAATATTATGTTTTTGCCACCAAATCGGTGCTCGCTTTACCCTTCCCGTGAATACATCAAAACTCCCCCCTAACCCTTGGTAAATAGCAGGGTGTTTTTTCAACATATCTGCCATCAGAAACTCTTGAACGGGAGAGCCCATGGCTACATATATAATGTCAGGTTTCTTTTCAGTCACATCATCAATAAGCTCATTCCGTTCTATCTCATTATTAATATAGCCATTACGATACCCAAGAATTCTAATATCACTATATTCAGACCGGAGTTTTATTACCGTATCATCAATAACATCTTGTTTCCCACCAATAAGATAAAATGTCTTTTCATGATGACATTCTTTTATAATATCAAGCCAAAGGTCACAACCTGCAATTCTAACAGCTTCGGGATGCCCTTTTTTGTGCATGGCAACCATCACACCAGCGCCATCAGCATATCCAATATTATTGTTGACAATGGCGCATGTTTCTTCCGTTGCTTTCATCACTTTTTCAGCATTAACAGCAACGAGCAACCCTTTGTGCTCATCTACATAATCAAGTAACTGTCTTGAAGAGATGAATGGGAATACTCTCATTCCATTCAATTCAACTCTATCTTTTTCTGTCATGAGTTATTCAATTTACAAACAACAAATGCTTTACTTTTTGAAAATACCACAGAAATCAAGAATCACCTTATTATCATCCCATTCCAATTCTCTAAATTGATTATGAGCAGTAAGGAACACTATAATGTCGGCTTTTTTATAAGCCTCTCTATAATCAGTCAGTTTAAATACATTATGTTCCTTTATGTTGGGTTCAACAACTAAAATCTCAGCATTGTTACAGCTTTGCATCACTTTTGTCGTAATATATTTGGCTGGGCTTTCACGTAAATCATCAATATTTGGTTTAAATGCTAATCCCATCATTGCCACAACAGGTTTACGTTTGTTATCCAATTCAAAACGAAGCATAGCACTTTGCACTTTTTCTGAACACCAAAATGCTTTATAATTATTCACTTCACGAGCAGTTGAAATCATCTTAGACTCAGCTGGAAATTCACTTGAAATGAAATATGGATCAACTGCAATACAATGCCCTCCTACGCCACATCCAGGCTGTAAAATATTAACGCGTGGATGTTTATTTGCCAAATTAATCAAGTCCCACACATTAATCCCTACCTTATCACATATAATAGACAATTCATTGGCAAATGCAATTTGTGAATCACGACTAGAGTTTTCTGTCAATTTACACATCTCTGCCGTTTTACAGTTTGTAGGATGCAAGGTTCCTTGCACAAATTGTCCATAAAACTCTTGAGCTTTCTTTGTTGAAGCTTCATTAATTCCACCTATTACACGATCATTATGAACCAATTCATAAATCACATTACCAGGAAGCACACGTTCCGGACAATATGCAATATAAATGCTGTTCTTCAGTTCTGGCCGCTCTGAAAAAATCAATTGTGCCATTTTGTCTGTCGTACCAACTGGAGATGTTGATTCAATAACGTAAAGGTCACCTTCCTTTAAAAAAGGAAGTACCATGCGAGTTGCCGACTCCACATATGATATATCTGGTTCATGATTACCTTTGAACGGAGTTGGTACGACTATAAAATAAGCGTCACTTACTTCCGGAATTGTTGACGCGCACAACTTTCCTGATTGCACAACCTCCTGCAACATTTTTTCCATCCCTGGCTCAACAATGTGCAGCTTTCCGCGATTAGTCATTTCAACCACTTTTGGATTGATGTCAACTCCTATAATCTTTATTCCATTTTTTGCAGCAATTATTGCTGTTGGTAAGCCTATATAGCCCAACCCCATAAAACATGCTTTCATATCTTTAGTTTTAATCAATTAAACCTAGTTTTTTAAGAAATTCTTTATTTATTACATTTTCCGCTTCATATTTTAAAGCCTTTTTTCTCGCATTTCTTGCTAGTGTTTGCAAGTCTATTTTTCCAGTGATACAATCTTCCATTGCTTGTGTCAATGCATCCACATTATGCGTTGGATAGATGATGCCAGTTTCCCCATTTTCTATACATTCTGGATTATATGCCCAATCAGAAGCTAATACTGGTATTCCTGCAATAAAAGCATCAATAAAAATACCTGCGAAACCTTCACTAGGGTGGAACGTTGGAAACAACATTGCTTGATATGTGGCTAGGATATCGTATCCTTTGTTTTCTCTAAGGTTAAGAACACCATGATATGTGGCATTATTATATTGTTTTATTTTGCCAATAAATTCCTTTTTATATGCTTGATCATATTTTCCATAAAAATCAACAACAAATTTGCTTTCATAACCATTTTTGTTCAAGGAATCTATTGCAGCAAAAATATAATTGCATCCTTTGGCAGGATGTATTCGGCTTAAAAAGACAAACCTCATTTTTGCTGACTGCTCCCTTCTCTTTAGGTTTTCTTCCAGAGACGGATAATAATGTATTCTTTTAAAGTTTGAAACATACAACGCATTTCTTATTCCAGATTCTTCCAATTGTGTAATCATATCATGACACTGGACTAGATTGTATTTCACATAATTGAATACACTAACATCAAACCGCCCTTTTTTCACGAGATTCCCAAAGGCGCCACCAACAACCCAATGAATGATATCCCTTTTTACGCCTAACACCTTAAATAGTTTAAGCATTGAATATACATTTTTTGCTGAGGTAGACAGAATTATTGAAGCTTTCGGATGAGTAATGAATATCCATATTGCTTGGATATATATCCATGGGTGTGTGTTCTTTTGATAGAAATCCAAAAGGATTACATTGCAATTCTTTTGTAATTCTTCAATAATATACTGGTTCTTCATGGTCTCTCCGACCATAGGCGTTTTCCCTTTACTTATCCATCCAACGAAGATTACTTCTTTCATATCATATTTAATATTTTACCGTGTAATTGTCAAAATAATACACCCTAGTCTTTGTTTTCGGATTGCAACCTTTTTGAGACAACCATTTTGATTTGTATATTCCAAATTTTATATAATTATAGCGTCCTTCCTTAGAAGGAACATAATGATAACAATTAGGCCGATTACTTTCAAAAACAAGTTCATTATCTATCCATATTTTTGTAAGGGGAATATGTCCACTTTGATATCCCTCTTTGACCAAAGCTTTTATGTGATACCATCTTTCTTTTTTCAAATAACATAATTTCTTTGTATAGGTATTGAGTGGATATATTTTATCAGCCTTTTTTCTTAATACACTGTCTCCTCTAATACGGCAATACAAAAAACCGTTATCAATGCCAATATTAAAAGCTGGTACTGTCGAATTAGAAAAACCTTCATGAAGTTGTGTAATACATTCAGTAGATTCTGGATCGTCAGCTGTTGTATGAGGTACATATATGTCAAACTCTATAATCCATTTATTCATTGGAGATTTAGCCTGAACTCCAGAGATCTCACTTCTCCCCCTTGCCGTCTTGCTTTTTGAAACATCTTTAGAATCATCAAATCTATATTCAAATCTGATAGAACTCAAAGAATTATTACTAATTTGGGTAGGGAATGTTAAACTATAATGTTTCCCGACATTTTGCTTCTGAACACTTTTCGCATATTGAGTTCCCATATCTTTTTCAAATACATGACCATAATTCATTTGCTGAAAAGGCTGAGGAAAATAGCAATTCATAAAATAATATGAATATGGTTCCTTTTTAGACCATTTGATACCAACCTTTTTTCTATAATCATAATAAACCCTTCTCTCTCCAACTTTATAATCGTCAATATAAAATACGATTTTATTATTTACGAAATACAAAGAGATTTTCTTCTCATTTACATATACTCCTTCTAATAATACTCCATCTACATAATAGTGGTTTGCATATTTCGAAATAATCAATTCTATATTATCATTATAAACCAAAGCAGATTGACACCCATTGGCAAGGCTTCCTAGTTCAACTACAAATGATTGGGGAAGAGAAACGGGAATATATTGTATTCCATTTTGATTTTGGGGGGAAAGATTATTTTCATGAAAAAGATAAATTGTATTATATTCCTCTGAATCCGTTGACAAATTGTATTCTGGGGAAAGATGCCCTATATGATATTGAAAAAAACTCATGGTTTCCATACAAACAGACAAAAATAACAGAAGGATTCTCATAATATAACAACTATTTTTTCATTCTGTTTTTTCTGGCAATTGAATCCAAGAACCAAACTTATAATCCCACTCCTTAGGATGAAAAGGAACGACTCCTCCATGGTGATAAAAAGTAAACTCTCCAAAAAATACTCTGTGATTCACTTCATACATATCAATACGCACATGAGGAAATCCTTTTGATAGTTTTTCAGCAATTTCTTTCATTTCCTCAAAACAATAAGGTTTGGGAATGTTTTTTCCTGACATTGGATGTTCTTGGACTACATCTAAATGATTGAAGTCTGCATCAAAAAAATCAAATTTCACATTACCACCCCCTCTTTCCGTAGCAATAAAAAGCGCCTTCACCTTCCCATCAAATGCAAATAATTTATAATCTCGCAACTCTTTCGTTTCCGTATCTTCCATATATTCCTCCGCCATAATTTTTTTCTCGACTCCCTTGTACGGCCATTCACGAAGAGATTTATAAATATTCTGTTTTAATGATTTATTCAGTTTTTCAACTGTCTTTCTGTAATCAAGGGTCATCTTGTCTTTACAAATAATCACACCTACATTCCCCCCTCCATGAGTCGTCTTTAATACAAACTGATTGGGTAAAGAATCAAAATCAATGTCTTCAGGACGATCCCACACTCCAAGAGTCGGTATGATATAATTTTCACCTATAATTTTTGCGACATGCTTTTTTACTTTGTATTTGTCAACTAACAATGTATATAATGGATTCCTATTATATAGTTTTAGCCATTGTATTTTTTCAGAAAAAGTCAGAGGACTGGCCAAATGTAATGTTTTGCCCATTTTTAGAAAGTACAAAATCTGAAGATATAGCTTGTCTGGTATCCACCATCCTATCATAATAAAAATACGAGACAAAGCTGTATTTGTATGTTTAATATAGTAAAAGACACTCTTCATAACTCGGACTTATTGTCAATATACTTCTTCATAGAACGAATTAACAAATCACGATGAGATTCACACCGAATATAATTCAGTAATAGAAGGGCATTCTGTTTGGAAACAAATGAATGTATATAACCTCTTCGGAATAATGCCTTAAACCATTTCCCGCTCCATGTCAAAATTGTAGAAATATAATACCGACACCTCTTTTCCATCCATTTTTGATAATGCTTTGCTAACAAAATATCATCATTTATGATTGCATTCAATTCAACAATAGACTTCTTAAATACCGTTTGTTCATTAACTGTCATCAATTTGACCACAGGCTCTTCGACACATTGAAAGTATGGGTACATTTGGAAATCAATTGATTTCTTTTCCATTTGCAATTGAACAAAATAGCCCGTCCCCCACGTGTCTGTTGAATTTTTAATACGGTCAAAGAAAAAATTACCCAAACTATAAAAAATAGGGACATCATTATATATCTCATATCCACTAAAACAATGAGTGTGATGGCAAATTATTGCTGACACGCCTATATCTGCATAGAAATGGCATAATTTTTTCATTCTTGGAGAAGGCAAATTATAATGCTCAACTCCCCCATGGATTATTAAAATGAGTATATCTACCTGATGTTTTAAATTATTAATATCATAATAATTATTGATTACATCAATTGGATTTGAACCTGCTTCAACATCTGTTGCAATAGATGATTCATGCTCACAAATGTTTAAGATACCTATCTGAACTCCTTTTATTTCTATAACCTTTGGTGATCTAGCTTCTTGTAAATTACGACCTGCACCTACCCATTCAAGACTGTTCTTCTTACAAGTTATAAAAGTGTCATCAATGCCTTTTTCACCATAATCCTTAAAATGATTATTTGCCAATGTACATAAATCAAATCCTACATCTTTTAAGTATTTTATTGTTTCCTCAGAGCACCTTAAATTTGGACCATCTTTTTGAATTGCTTCAACATTCTGACTGTATACAACAGGGCATTCTAAATTAACGATGTTATAATCTGCATTATTAATAACATCTTTTATATCAGCCGAGATGGCAGTATTGTTCGAAACTGATTTAATCCCTCGATTAATCGGGGCGAAGTCTCCAAAGACATTTAGAGTTATCATATTACATTAATTAGCCAACAACAACTCTTTACGGAGAAATTCCATAGAATTAGCCCTGTATTCAGACATCCTCTCATCAATAAGAGAGAAATTTATATTTTGGTCTATTGTGAAAATAGTATTATGATATAATCTGTTATTCAAATCAAATATATCTAACAAATTGTCTATTCTTGTATTCCGCGATGTTCTCACATTACTATTAAAACGATAAAAAGTCATGAATTTTTTGTGGAATAAGATAGAAAACAACGAACAATGAAAAGAGTCTGTACATACATATTCTGCATTTTTAATTAGTTTAACGAAGTCTTTTGCGTCAACATCGTTTAGTGAGATATCGCCAAAGGATTCATCATATTTAAAAAATTCATCCCCATGTTTGATGGCAACAATAGTGAATCCTGTTTTTGTCTTTAAATCATTGACCGCTTCTCGTGCCTTAATATTTGTGCCTAAGAAATAGCAGAAAATGTATGGGGTTGGAATAACGATTTGTGAATCCGAGATGAATTCACTCCATTCTTCTGCAGTAAGTAGAATGGTAGGATCACCAACCACAGTCGCTTCGTTTCTGGATAAAGAATCAACGATGTGTTTACCACTTTGTTCTCTTACACCAATCATAGAAAATCTGTCCAAATACCGTTTCGTTGCAGTTTTTTGAAAATCTGGAATTTCCTTGACACCAAAACTTGATGCATAAGAGACTTTGGGGATGTTCTCATCAACAAACATTAAATTATAAAAGTTGCCATACAAACTGATTGGGCTCCAAATCTGATCACTACCAACCAATACAAGATCATAGTTAAGTGATCCTTTGCACAAAGCCTCATAACCTTCATATTCTACAAATAGAGGTTCCAAATACTTTCTTCCAAACCGTTTGCTCGCTCTGATTCGTAAATCCCTACTTTTGGCATAGTCCTTATTCTTCCATACGAACCATTTCTTATTGAGTTCCCTTCTTTTGCCCGAAAAATCTCCAATTTGTATCATTCGGATAACAAGTTTCACTTTTTCAAAAAATGAAAGACGCTTTTTATACCGAATCACTTCGCAATCGTAGCCTAATTCCTTTATTTTAGCTATTGTTGCATAATCTTGTAATAATGTGCCAAAATTAACGCCTCCGTAAGCTAAAACACAACCTATTTTTTTCATTTTTATAACTTTCTCTTAATAGTATGTTTAATAATGGGCCATAGCAATCGATGATGCCCTATTTGGTATTGTGTATTTAAATTCGACATGTATATCATTGATTTTAAGAAACCCATATTACCGCTCACAACATCGTATTCAGGTACTTTAAGCCCCATCTTTCTCCCCCATTTTAGAAGAGAACCATATTTGTTTTTCTTAACTTTTGCCATTTTTTGAGATGAAACAAGAACATCTTCTTGAAGTTCATCTAAAACTATTGCTCCACCATTCTCAGCTTGCAGTAACAATTCGTTCATCTTAGAATTGCGAACAATAATAGAATTAGTTCCTATCTTATCATCTGAATATGGCTTAATATGGATGTCTCCAAATGAAATATCAGATAACTCAGCTGATTGGTCTATACAAAAATGACAGCGACGAGGAATAAAAAATGAACGCAAATTGAAATATTTACCATATTCTTCTTCATATATCTTACATTCATCATATTTTATGTGTAATTTACCTAAACAGCCGTTATCTCTATATGCAAAGTATGAAATTCTTTGCTTACTGATATTTCTTGTCTTTAAAACATAATCTGTCATGTTAAATGTGCGTCCAGAAGAGCAATAAAGTCCAAAATAAGCGAATATATGTTCTTTGAACTTTTTGTCGATTTCTTCTATCTTTCGAAACCCTTGAATATGGCACGGAAGTCCAACAATTACATACTTACCTTCGGATTCACGTATCTGTGTTCGTATATTTTGCATAGAAACTGGGCAATACTTAGAACTTCGTGCGGTTATTAAGTCTTCTTTCGAGCGAGCGATGAATGTCTCTGGGGTGATATTGTCTTTTATAGAGAAACGTGTAACAACAGCTCCGTTGATAATTCTTTTTTCTATAAGATAAATCAGAAGACTTGTCACCATACCGCCCGATGCAGAATGGTATCGTATATCATAACTAGTAGAATATCCTGTATATAAATTAATATATTTACCAATATATAAATTTTCTTTTACATTCTCAGTATCAAAAATTATCTTTGAGATACCATTTAGATTGACTCCGAGTCCAGGGCAAATAGTAGCACATCTACCACATTTATCCCCCAAACATCTACTCTCATCAACCAAAGGTCTGTATTCACCATGTTTGATATTGATTGTAATAGAACTCTTTGGGCAGACGTCTTGGCATAATCCACAGCCTAGGCAAAGATTATGTTTCTTTGAATAATTTACATTCATATACATGTTTATTATCTCAAAGGCACATTATCACCTCTTTTGAGGTAATTTAAGCAATACTAAATTGGCAAATAACGCAACACTCATAAAATGAGGTTGATAGGAAGCTCCTGATACTATTGCAATAAACAAATAAGATAACACACACATCTTTAATAGCGAGGAATCAAAATTGTTATAATGCATTTTTGACAAGCGATAAATGCTAAGAATGGTACCGAACCACAATATTAAGCCAATTATTCCATATGTGAATCCAATTTCAATATAATCATTATGTGCAGTTTCAAACGGGAAACCGGCTTCTACCATACATTGAGCTACTTTTCCTAAACCAAAGCCTTGCAACCAATGCATTGGACTATCAATAAATAACACAATCAAAGCTTTCCACCATCCCGTACGGCTGCTTCCATAATAACCAGAATCTGATGCCTCAAACATATCAGTAAATCTGTCCACTATAATATAATAATAATGGTTATAAATATAGTAACCACCGATTATAAGAATGACAAAAAGAAATAATGCAGTATATTTAGATACATTCTGTTTGAGGTAACTATATACAAAAGGTACACATATCAGTAATGCCAAAATAGCAGAACGTCTCATAGATACAAAAACAGCAATAGCGCCGACTATAAATAATAGAGAACTGACTTTTCCATTGAGTTTATAAAATACTAAAGGAAGCAAATAAATAATTGAATTAGCAATTCCTTGTCCTCCTCTAACGTGTCCTTCATTTTCAATAGCAGCATCCAATCGGTTCTGTAAGAATATAAGGTATACGACATTTAAAAATACTGAAAATATATAACAGTATAACATATACCTATTTAATTTATCCGATTTTAAGACATCTTCAAAAAACACAAATGATAGACAGATCATCATTGTTTTCAAATAATTACCAATCTCAAATTCCATAGATAATGCATAGCCAAAAACAATATACACCATAATAAGCCATGCCATACCATTCATTTTGTTGAAATAGTATTTCTTACCTGTAAACAATGACGGAAACATCAATATAATACATAACCCATACGTATATTTACTTAATTGATATTCAATACCTGTTTGTATTTCAAATCCCATACTTTTAGGAAACATCATATTGACGATGTTTGAAATAATAATAAGAAAAAGGACTAAGTGTAACCTTATAGCTTTATATGACATAATTGTTTTAGTTCTTATACCACCTACCCTTTAAAACAATACCCAAAATTGATTTTACTGCGTGTTTCTTCATCTTTTTCTTTTTCACTTCAATTAATTCATGATATCTCATATCTGTATATTTGTCAAAACTATCATACATCATTGACATCCTTTTATAATGGACCCACTTTCTTTTTATACTGACATTTTGCCTTAATGTCCATGAGTTTTTAGCTTGAAATCTATGGACTGACATCGTCTCGTTAATGTAACCTAAAAGTCCCACAGTAGAATAATAAAGCATTCTCGGCCCATCACCAACTGGAGCATTCTTCCAAAAGTCCGGGAACACTTTGTTTACCATTACCCCAGTCCTATAAAAGAGCGAGTTTGTTGCTGCAAAACTACCACCTTTGGGTATTATATCTTCTGTTGAATAACACTTCTTTGATATTATTGGGTGTCTTTCTGAAAGTGTGCCATCTGGAAATAATTCATGATGCGCATGAAAACACAGACTATATTCTGGATGATTCTCCATCATATCATACTGCTTTTGAATTTTAAAAGAATCTGTCCAATAATCATCCCCTTCACATATTGCAGCATATTTTGCCCCATATATCATTTTATTAAAATAAGGCCACTTGGATTTCTTGATTGAATGATGATTGTATTTCAAATAGTAAACTGCAAAAAAGCAATTCTTATTAATTAAATGTTGAGCAAATGTTAGGTGATAATCTTCTGTATCAAGCTCACTCATTACTGATTTGTCATTCAAATCAAATTTTTTTTGCATATACTTATTTATGACATCTGTCTCACCATCAGTACTTGCATCATCAAAAACAAGACATATGTAAGGAAATGACGTTTTTTGCATGCAAAAACCATTAAGTGCATCTTCAATATAAGACGCCTGATTATAAGTATTACATTTTACATATACTTTAAAAATATTGGGCTCCATTATCTTTTCTTTTTGTCATTTAGAAACTTCATTGCAATTTCTTTCAATTCACAATATTCTTGCATTTTTAATAGTTCATTAAGTGTAAAAAACACGACTGTACCTATTATTATTTGAATAAACAAAATATAGTAATTAGATATGGGAAAGAACTTAATTAAATAAATAGAAATAGCCACAACCAATGCAACTCCATAGGATGGCGCAACATCTTTTAACTGCATCCAAGATGTATATCCTAAACCTTTTCCTGTGTAATAACTATTGAGAAAGAATGCAATGATGCTAGTGCCAATGCTTGCAATAAGCATCCAATGTTACATGTGGCTTTCGTATAAGTGAATTCGCGAACCCACTATCTACAATAATTGACATTACTGATGTAAAGATAAGTACTATACCTAGTTTAGCCACACTTTGATATTATTCTAGTTCAACATTTGCACGCCTTGGTTCAAAACAGCAGCAGGGGCGTAGGGCAACGATGCGGACACCACTGGCACGTTGGGGACCAATCCTTGAAAAGGTTGCAAGGACACTGGTCTTGCCGCCAAGGCCTAGAGGCCCGACATTGGCTTCATTTACCTTATCAGTAATTCTCTTTTCAAAGTCACTCTGTACTCCAAAGTCACCTTTCACCATTGCTTCCATCATCAGACTAGTCGCCTCAAATTGGCTTCTGCCTATACCTATAGCCAAGGTACAAGGAGAACAACCTAACTGACTGACAGCTGGTATAGCACGATTTACAATCTCTTCAATTACCACATCGACATTATGCTTGTGGAAAACCCTCTGAGTGATACCACGGATGGCGGGTCCTCCGCCAAGCATCAACACAGTCAAACGAAGCACATCCTCTTCAACAGGCTTAATCAGTATGGGCGAAGGTAATAATGCGCCACTATCCTCATCCAAGCCTCCACTTTGATCGATTCGGGCATAATCATCCCCCTTGATGGCCATTGGACGACCCGGAAGTCGTCTTAAGCCCTGACGCACACCTTCTTTTATCTCTTCAAGCAAGGCACCAGTTACACTCTTATTAGGGCCAACTTCTAAGAACAAATGAGGTATGCCCGTATCATCACACAGTGGACTATGTCGTTCTTCTGCTACAAGCGCATTATCCAGCACTTGTTTCATCACCCAACATGAACTTTCAATCTGCTCATCGGCAATGGCCTTACGATAAGCTTCCTTCTGATCTTCACGGAATGTTGAACCAGCCCTAACCAAGCAATCCGCTACTTTTTCAATTATGTTACTCATAAATACTCTCTCTCTTCGCAGCAGCAATGATTGCTTGATAGTTCTCAACCTTGATTCTATAAAGTGCTTCCATGCCCAACTCTGGCCATGCCACACACTCACGCTCTGATGTCTGGCTCTCCAATAATGCTGTCACAGGAGGAATAATAGCAAACACGGCATTATTCTCTGCCAACATCTTAACAGTCTCAGGTTTAATAGCGCCTTTTCCAAGATGCATTTTGATTCCGCCCAATTTTGAGAGTGTTTCAAAACTACCCTCTATTTCCAGTTTGTTACTTGAAGTAGGGCCTACTCCGGCAGGACTGACTGCGGTATGGAAGATAACGCCGCCTTTCAAATCTATACTCCGTTTATCCCATACTCCAGCTTCCAGTTCCTTGCAGATACGGGGTAGGACGGCATCACGGCCACAGAAGATGTAACCTGAAATGGATACCACATCACCAACCTTCAAATTGGCAATAACCTTCTCACTAAATGGCGTTCCTATATGCTTCATATTTTTTTAGTCTCTTAGTCTACGAGTCTACATGTCAACAGGTTGGATCATTGTTTCACCCTCGTTGACTCAGTTTCTTGTTGACTTGTTGACTATCCTCATAATCTTATTGAAGTCGAAATCTTCCTTCCAAATCTCTGCTATTACTTCATCACATTCTGTTGAAGTAAGTCCACCATACATAGCTAGACCTCGGAACTTATCTTCCAGTTCTTCCTTTGAAAGAGGATTCTCCGGTTCTCCCTTAGGATACATACAAGATGCTTCAAATTCTCTACCATCCTTCAAATAGATAGTAACCCTTGCTCCCCTTACTGCAGGTGACCGCTGTGTCAAGTCATCATCCTCTATCACATTAACCTTGCGTGTCAAGGTCTTTATCCAATAATCATCCAAGTCTTCTTCATTGTAATCAGCATATCCAGCACTACCTTTCACTATTGCCAAAGCAACAGCATAGGGAGTACTTAATTTGGCAGAACTAATACCACGTATATCTGTATGGTCGTGGCTACCAACTGCAAGTTTATATGTGTGCACTTCAATTCTGTCAATTTCCACAGGCCGTAACTTCAGCTCTTTACGCATATCCAAGGTTGCATCAATTGCTGGATGACAATGACGACACGCAGCGTGTACTTTTTGATAAATACCCTCTATTGCATAATCTACATTAGAGAAATCTGTCAGATATTCAGGATGAGGAGTGTCAGTTAGAGCTGCAAGGAAACCTTGTTTTCCTCCCAGTATATCATCTGGCCCCGGTAAAGCCAAGCGACCAATTTGAGCGGCCATGAGACTATCCATTGCAGCCCGTCCCACATTATAGGGTTTCAGTTCTGATGCTTCTTCCTGTATTTCCAACAGCCCTGATGCACTTGTCACAGCACATGCCAAAGTTGACTTTAGTTGCTCTTTATGGTATCCACATGCAAATGCGACTCCCATAGCAGAGCCTATTGTTCCACAAGTTCCAGATACATGATATCCCCGCATTTTATGCCCTGGTTGAATGGCCATTGCACAACGTACAGCAACCTCATAGCCCATCACAATACCTTTCAATACGCTATCTGTTGATAACTTTTCTTTCTCGGCAACGGTGAGTACTGCTGATACTATTGATGCTCCAAGGTGTATCATCCCATGTCGATGACCATCATCCAGTTCCAGGACATGAGCAGCAAACCCATTTATAAAAGCATCCTTAGGTTCTGACTCTATTAATTCGGAATGCTTCTCCTTAAGGTTTTTTATCCCCCCGATTTTAACTCCAAAGTAATCCAACAAACACTTTCTTGCTAGCTGCTTCGTCTGTAGGGGCAAGCACAATGTTTGAGTTATAAGACCAACTACAAAACATTCTGATAAATTATTCATAACAACGTCCTTCATCAAAACTCTGAAGTCGAATTATCAAGCGTTTCGTCGACCTAAACATATCCTTCAAACTGAGTGTTTCTTCTTGGCCACAATTCCCGAATAATTCTCTCCGTATTCTCGCCCATACCAGAACAAATGGCTGATTGGCTCAAACCAACATTAGTATTATATTCAATTAGAATTGGTTCACCATTTTCTTCGATTGACACATCCCAACCAATAAGATTGAAATATGGCAATCTCATGTGAAGACGTTTTACAAATTCTATCGCTTTATCGTATGATGGCAATTGATACCCTTCTAATGTAATTCCAGTATCAGTTGTTTTCACGTTATCTTCACTAAACCCTCCAAATGCTTCTCTTAACAGTTTCCCGTCTTTAGTTATTGTGGTACTAATACCACCCGAACATTGATTGTCGGTTATTTGTCCTTTTCGACCTATACGAATAACAGAATAGGCAATTAGTATCTCCATACCAGAACGATAGGTGAGAATGCGCATGGTATTTACTGAGGTTGGATTCAAAGCCGCCAAATCTTTGTGTTGTTTTATGCATTCTTGTATTATGAAATTATGATTGTATTGTTTAAACAAATCCCCAATGGTCATGTCATTAATATTGGTCTTTCCATTCGATATCGTTAATAGCTTTACACCGGTTCCTTGTGTTTTCATTGATGGTTTGATAATTACATTATCCATATTTTGACAAAGCGTAATGGCCTCTGCTTCCGATACTGGTTTTCCTTCGAAATAATAATATCCGTTAATGTTTTTTAAAATGGTATGAACAACATTCTCTCCTGCAAGAATAATGTCAAGAATATTTTTGTCATCATAAGCTTCTTGAAACTTGAATACATTAGCTCTTGGGCGCAATTCCAAAGAGTAAAAATCCTTTGGGATATACTCTTTTGTAAAAATCCCTGTCCTTGAATAGAAAAATTCATGACAATAAAGCGGCACTTTCTTTCCTATCATACTGATATAAAAATCATTAACCTCTTTCTTCTGGGCTTTTGTTAGTTTTCTGCGAACCTTTAAGTCCTTAAAGTTTCTTGTAATACTTTTGGTAAGTACTTTCCCTCGTTGATGCTTGTAGTATTTTGCAACAACTTTGGAAGCAAAACTCATAATTCTGCGAATAAACATTTGACTATTGATTATTTGTTGTTGATTTTTTTTCTTATTGATCGAAGTAAAATACTACGGTTTCCGTCATGCGACAATAATCTCTCAATTGCCGAATCATCAGTAAAATCAATTTTTCTTAGATGCTTTAACCATTTGTTAAATAAAACTTTTGTTGCAGTTTTCAAAGAAAATGGATGAAAGCTACAATCAATCATTTTCATGTACTTGCGATAGTTTTGTTCTTTGCAGTTTTGATTGAAATAGCATTCATACACATTTTTATTTTTTAAGTATCCACAAATGCGCTTATTATGTTCATTTCTGTCTTCATTGGTGTCAATTTCAATCCCCACATTATCCACATTTCGAGTGTTTACCACTTCCCATGACAATTGTCCATTCTTAATCGTCATTACCACACACAAACCTTCATACCAGTGTGGACGGTTAGTGGCACGATAGTCATACCCTTCCTTGCTATTGAACAGGAAGTTGCCAAGACTATAGAAAATCGGTTTACCTTTATATTCCTCCCATCCTTGTGGGCAGTGCGGATGCGTTCCTATCACAGCATCAGCCCCCCAGTCAATAAAGTCACGATAGCGGGCTATCGTCTCGGGCAAAGGAATATCAATGTATTCAATGCCATCGTGAGGCAACACAAAGAGATAATCAACATCTTTCTTTGCATCTGCTATAACATGGTTTACCTTCAGGTCATTAATGTAAGCACATCCTAATCCTTCATGTTTCAAAACATCATTGAACACCCCGGTATATGCAGCAAAACATACTGCCATGAAACCAATTTTTGCACCCCCCACTTCCACTATCTTTACTTTATATGCTTCATCGTAGGTTCCTGCGCCAAAGGCAGTATCCCCAAGAGCCGCTTTTGTCTTTTTGAATCCTTCTTCCCCCCAATCAAAAGTATGATTGGTGGCCAAGGAAAAGAGGTTAAACCCGAGTCCCTGAAGGAATGCAGGCACATCATCATGTTGACAGAAACGTTGACGTTTCTGTGGGGGCAATGCCAATTCGGGCTTCAGTGGGACCTCGAAATTAACCACTTTCAAATCACACGAAGCAATCAAATCTCGTAACTCTTGTGATACCGTGATTGGTTTGGCAGACGATGTTGAGCAGAAATCACCACAGAAGAATATTTTTACTTTGTCGTACATATATAAGATAAATTATATCATAAAAGTGCTCATGAAAAATTTTTCCAACACAAAGACTCGAAATCGCTAGAATCTTTCAACATCCGAATCTGCTTCAACATGGGTTGCCGCTCATGCTTAAGATATGAAGGACTATCATCAAGGAACACCCCGTCTTTATAGTTCGGATGACAATACAACTCTATGATTTGGTAATTGTCAAACAGATGCTTTTTCGACAAATAATAATCTATATTGGTGGCTGGTACATCTTTTACAAAAGGATTCCAACTTATCAAACGAAATAATCTATATCTTCTTTTACTCTGCTGATATATCCCGATATATCGGACAGATTTTATTTTGTATCTCCATGTAAATAAGTTGAGAGCTACTGAAACTGGCCATGTTAGATTATACCACAGATGAAAGTCAACATGTTTGTAGTCCGCCTTTCCATCAGTCACCTCAATGAACTTATTATATTGTGCTACCAATTCTTGGTAGACAACCCTCCACTTGAAAATATCCGAAACCTTTTTCGGCAATCCTTTATACTTGGTGAATTTTCCATCGGTACAAAAAAACGAATCCTTCCTCATAACTTCGGTAAGAGGAATATCATCCGAATCCTCATGCAACAAATTTGCTGACAAATTAAAGTGAAGATGAATATTGCCTACATATCCTCCTCTATTGATATACTGTACCGCATCTTGCAGGTGTTTGCCTGTCACAATCAAACCGGCAGAACTTATCAATCCCTGCCTGAAACAATCATCAACGGCGCGATTCCGATTTGGGCTCTTTCCAAAATCATCTGCATTTAGAATAATCTTTATCATATCTTCTTAATTATCTATTTTCTTCCTTTCCCAAATCTTCAATCTATCAGGAATTATGGTGAGGAAATAGGTGTAGGCCTCTGGCTTAAAAAAGAGAGACCAACCTAAATAAATCATTAAATAGACAAAAAACTTAACAATACCATCTGGATACAGGCCAAAGCCGAGGAAGTTACCGACTCCATAACTAATCAGAGCCGCCAAACTCGATATTATTGCAACTGGCATCAAATCCATTACTTGTCGCTTCCAATTATAACCTACATGTATAGACACCAAACTGATGTTTACTGCATAAGAAAACCAGTAATTGAAAATCACTCCAATCAATAATCCCTTCATCCCCCAAAACACCAATCCACCAATAATTGCACCCAAACTCACCATACGTTTAAAAACAGTCCAAATAAACATAGTCCTACTTTTCCCAATTGCCGAAATGGCCTGAAGGTTTACTGATTGTAAACATCCTGCTAGGCCTGCAAGACATAATGCTTGAAAATATGGAACACTTTGCAACCATCTATCAGAATATAACAAGACAAAAATTGGTTTAGCACAAAGAAGAAGAATGAACATCAATGGGAACGTGATATAGGCCAAAGTCATTGTCAGCCGTTTTATTATATTGGACAAAGCGACTTTGTTATCCTGTACTTCGGCATAAAGAGGATATGTAACTTGGGTCATTACAGAAGATATACTATGAGAGGCCAAATTCTCCGTACCAGCAGCTTTCGAGTAAAAGCCCAGTGTGGCAGGATTATAAAATTTGCCAATTAGCAATCCCTGTATCTTGGAAGAAAAACTATTAAGCAAATGCGTTAAAAACATGTAAACACCAAACCCAAACAACTCTCTGAACGAATGCCAGGAAAAAGTCCATGTAGGCCGCCATTTGACATAGAACCAGAAAACCAAGGATGGAATAATACCACTGATAAGGTTTTGTGCGACCAATGCCCAAACCCCAAATCCCCGATAGGCCATAATAATCGTTATAATCAGGGATATAATTGCCGTGCTAACAGATACAATAGACAGCAACTTGAAATTGAGCTTCTTTCTCAGTTGGTTTCGCTGAATAATATTAAGTGCATAAATAAACAGAATCAGGCCTTGCACCCGAAGCACATCGCATAATATAGGAATCTTATAAAATCGAGCAATAGCTGGAGCAGAAATATATAGAATCACATACAACACAACAGACATAGCTATATTCCAAAAGAAAACCGTGGAATAATCAGTCTGGGTCGGCCTTTTCTTCTGAATGAGTGCAGAACCAAAGCCGCCATCAATAAAATTCTCAGCAAGCACCATGAAGATGCTGAGCATACCGATGCAACCATAATCATGAGGAGTGAGCAGACGCGCTAAGATAATACCCGACACGAAACCGATAAACATCTTCGAGTACTTCTGCAATGCTGTCCACACCATGCCAGATGCGGCTTTCTGCTTCAGATTTTTTGCCATAGTCTACACTTGAAATACATCAAAATAAGTAGAAGATTCATTGGTTTCCTTTTGAAAAATCCTCCAAATAAGAGAATCTTTCTGTCAAGTGCCCATCCTTGACAATTGTAGCCTTGCAGATTACATCTGAGGTGCTACCTTCGCCACGCAACAAAGGTTTGAATACGTATTCCGTCAGCATGTCGCCAAAATATTCACTGGCATCGATTGCGAGGGCATTAGGACAGGTATCTACGGCCATCACGGTCACATTGTCTTGAGAAGAGAAAGGAAGTTCTTCCTTAAGTGTGACGGTATTGAAATCATAGTAAGGCTCCGCATGGGTTGCAGGCCTGATAGTAGACTTGATACTGCCACAGATGTCGCAAGTTATGTCGCCAATCATCTTGATAGGCAAATTATATTTGACAAAATCTTCCTGCTCTAAATAGACAGGGGCCTTTGGGTTCCAAAAATGACATGGAATGAAAATATCTGTATGCTTGGCAAACTTGATGAAGTCACTTTCGTATGCTTCAGGATTATTTCGGAAGTCCTTGCGGTCAAACGGCTGTCCGTTTTTTCGTTTCACTAGTTCTTTGACTGGGGCACGATAGAAAGAAAGTGTACTAACAGGCTCGTCACTCAGGAACTGTTCCAAAGATAGTTCTTGGGCACGGCACTCACGCATGACGTAGGTAGCTCCCTGGGCAACCCGGCCATTTCCTGTAATCAAGATTTTTACCTTGGGCAGTTGTGCGGTAGCCAATATTTTGCGCATCTGCGCAAGGGTGAAAGTACGACCGGGCTTTGGCAAGGAGTTACGTCCAGTTCTCAGCAAATACCCACGCAAAGTGTAATAAACACCAACAACTCCTGCCCACCAGCCGAACGCACAGACACGCTCGCCATTTTCATCCACCAAATACTCATAGTCAGAGAACGTTAGGTTCTTGGCGAGCATAGCCTGTAATAGTGGGCGATTGTATTCCTGCATCTTAGCAATATGTGCAAAGAAGAAGTAATGCTTATTAGGTATCAACGTGTCTATTTGGGCTTCCTTGATGCCAAACAGAACATCACAGTCTGACAGGTCATTAACGATCTTTACTCCTTCCTTCCGATACTCGTCATCAGAAAAAGCCCTAATTTCACTGCTTTGCACAATTATATCAGAATCTGGAAATTCCTCTTTCAACCTTGCCACCTGTACGGGCGATAATGCAACTCTATTGTCTTCGGGAACCTTTGTTTCCCTTATTAATCCTATTTTCATAATTATCCTTTTCGATATTATGATGATTATATACCGTCGTTAGAAAAAATCATTTAATGGTATAACCTCCATCCACTATCAGATTCTGTCCAGTAATCCATCTTGAAGCGTCGCTCAACAAGAAAACACAAGCATTGGCAATATCCTCGGTTGTGCCTATACCAAGTGGGTGTAATGCCTCTGTCACTTTTCTTCTATCAGGATCAGCAAGATAGGGCAGATTTTTATTGATAGGAGTCTCAACAACCCCTGGCGAAATAACATTAACCCTTATTTTCTTTGGTGCATATTCAATTGCCAAAGAACGGGTACCAGAAATCAAGGCTCCTTTCGTAAGGCTATAAAGAGATTTTGCGTTTTCTCCTACACACCCCATAACCGAGGCAAAGAAAATGATACTTGCGCCTAGCTTATTGACGTTCTTTACGCCAAGAACTTGACGGGTTAATTCAATTGTAGCAAACACATTTGTTTTAAAGAACTCTTCGACCATTTCTGGTGACATTAGCTTTAAAGGTAAAATGGTTGAAATGCCTGCGCAATTAACAAGGCCATCTATTGCTCCCATTTGAGACACGATTCTATATACCATGTCCTTTTGATGTTCAAGGTCTGTAAGGTCGTAACTGAAAGAAACATGGCCCTCACCTTCAAGTTTTGAATAAGTTTCTTCAAGTCTCTCTTTATTTCGGCCAATTAAGGCCACCTTAGCTCCCAACTTGGAGCATAAAATGGCTACTTGTTGACCTATTCCGCTAGAGGCGCCAGTCACTATAATATTCTTATTCTCCAATAAAAAGGGACTATTCATGTTTGCTAATATTACTTAATTTCAATCAAATCTGGAATAATTATATGGTCTGTAACAAAATATGCACTTCCCAAAGATAAGCCCACTCCAAAGCCACAGGCAAGAAAACACAATCGTTGGTTTTGCAACTGCTGCTGCAATTCTGTCACCATCAACAATGGAATACTCGTTCCTGACGTATTTCCAAATCGATCAATATTGAAAGGAACTTTATCCTCCCGAAACTTCAATTTCTTTCGGATACCGTTACACATGAATTTGTTAGCTTGATGCAATAGCAGATAATCCACTGTTTCAGGGGCAATCTCATATTGGGTCATCAATGCATTTAGGGATTTGGGGACATTGAAGAAAGCAAAAGAAAATACCGCACCTCCATCCATCTTTTCGTGAAGTCTTGAACGACGAATACCTTCTTCAAATTCTTCCATTTCAGTAGAATGCTCATTAAATGGATGTCTGCAACCTCCATCCGGTACAATGAGATTCTCATAACCTGATCCATCAGTTTGATAATGCAACTTAATACTTTCCTTCTGCAATTGGTCATATTCTAATGCGATGGCAGATCCTGCATCACCAAAAAGAAGTGCAGTTGATTTATCTTCAGGGCTTGCATATACCGACTGAGTGTTACCCACAAGAAGCAATGCTTTTTTTATGAAGCCTTGTGAAACAATACTGCTCGCTATGCCAAGACCATAAACAAAACCTGAACAACCCAAAGGTACATCAAATGCCATAGTATCCTTACTCAAACCGAGCTTATCTTGAAGAATGCAAGCAGTTGAAGGAAGTTTGTAATCTTGTGTATGAGAAACGAATACCAAAAGTCCTACCTCTTCGGGGCTCCATCTTAATTTCTCAATAAGCTTTTGAGCTGCCGATAGACAAAGGTCAGAAGTACACAAACTCCCATCGTGAATGGCGCAACGACGTTCAACAACTCCTACTGTCTTGATATATTGGTCAAGTTGATCTTCAGAGAGTTTAGGGAAATCTTTATTGTACTCTTTACGCTCTGGAACAGCAGCGGCAACTCCCTTAATCGAAACGTTTTTTATATCTAAGAACGCCATAAATGCAAGATTATTCTGCGACCAGATTGTACAAATCTTGAATAGTTTGAGCTTCTTTGATATCTATGTTGCTTACTTGCTTATCAAATTCATCATCGAAAAAAGCAATAGTCAACATTACGGAGAGAGAGCTCCATTCGTCTAAATCACGGAATTGAGTTTCAGGGGTCAAAGCATCAATATTTTCGACCTCAATGTTCTCCGCAAATTTCTCAATGAATTCATTAATTTCCATAGTTGAATTTTTTAATTGTTAATAGTATTATTTTTTTACAAATGTTCTTATTTCACGAACTCTTGAAGAAAAGTACTTCTTGTAATCATTTTCATATTGCTCTATTGAAGTCCTATCATTCTCTTCAAAATTATTATTCTCAAATTCCACCATTTCCTCAGGAGAATACAAAAAACCAATAATCTTTGCTGGGTTACCCATCATGATTGCATAACGAGGAACATTACTACGTACATATGTTCCTGCACCTATCCTAGCATAACGACCAATAACATGACAAGTATCAGAAATATATGCATTTGACAATATCTTTACACCTTCTCCTATTTCCAAACGACCAGGTATAGGAGTCTGTCTATTTTTTTCAAGAGGATGAGTGTGAGTCTCAATTATTACCCCATTCGCTATTGATACATTATCATGGATAATAAGTACTCCTGAATAATCAATCAAAGTGTGTTTTGCAATCAATACATTATTCCCAACTGAAATTGTTCCGTTCAAATGGTGATGACGCACTAATAATACGTCATGACCAATAACACAGTTTTTCCCAAAACCGTATCGTTGTGTATAAGCATCCCATTTCTTTTTTTGAAGATTTGCACTTTGCTCGTATTTCAAGCGACTCCATTTGTTGAGAAATTTATAATTGTCGTAAAATTCATTAAGCCATTGCACTCGTTTAATATTCTCATTCTGTAATTTCAGACAAATTTCTTTGCGCTTATCTCCTTGCAAGGAATAGAGTTTTTCCTTTCTATATTGGTTGCTCCATACATAGTAGTTCAGAAAGCAAGATAAGATATCCATAAAAATCCCTATTCGGCTACGTCCTGTCTCCTGACTTATCATCATGGCATCTTTCCAACCGTATTTAAAAACCATTCTTAATCTACGAAAATCCATCACACTATTCTTTTGTCTTTTATCTGTGACAAATTATGATTCTCAAATGATACGATATTCTCCACAGCACCAGCCATCATTGAATGAAAGGCTTCATAAGTGAGGCCTGCAATATGTGGGGTGAGAATTACATTATCAAGTTTAGACAGTTCATATTCCTTCTGTATAGGTTCCTCGTAATGTACATCCAAAGCTACTGTGCGAAGTTTTCCATTGCTTAGTGCTTCAAATATAGCCTTTGGTTCAATCAGTTTGCCTCGTGCTGTATTTACAATAATAGCCCCATCTTTCATCTTCTTGATTGCATCGGCATCTAACATTCCCTTGTTCTCAAGTGTCAACGGACAATGAAAACTCAGAATGTCAACTTGATGTAATATCTCTTCAAAAGAGGGTACGTAGGTAAGACACAAGTCGCCTTCTTGTTCTTCTGACAGACGGAACAAGTCCGTATAAATGGTTTTTGCTCTAAAAGCTTTGAGATAGGTAGCCACCAGCCTGCCAATAGCTCCCATACCAACAAGACCAACAGTTTTGCCATAGAGTTCTTTACATACCACCCCCGTCTGCTGTTTCTTCCAAATTCCGCTTTTTACTTGTTTGTCAATCTGTGGAATATTTTTCAGGCAACATAACATTAGTGTTAGCGTATGCTCAGCCACACTGCGGGCATTAATCCCACCATTCACATATATCGGAATTTCATGCCGCTTGATGGCTTCCAGATCAAGCATTTCTGTTCCAACACCTGTACGTTGGATCATTTTCAGATGCTTGGCTACAGAAAGGATGCCCTCGTCAATAGGCAAACGTCCACTTACCAGAAGATAGTCGGCATCAACGGCCTGACTTAGCAGACAGTCGTAGCTCAATTCTTCCAATGTCTCTACGGTGAATCCTGAAGGAACGACGCTCTTTAGAATCTCCCATGGTTCACCCGTATATCTTGCAGTATGTAATATCTTTGGCATATGTTTGTTAAACTCCAAACAATTCTATATAGCTGGCATCATTCTCTATCACACCGTAAGCCTGAGCTCGCATCATAATTTTCTCTGCCCAATTTTTATGCGGTCCAATCTCGTTCATGCCCTTGGTGCCTTTGATAACTCCACCTTTGGTATGCATAATCTGATAAGCATCATCATACTCGTCCTTGGTAACAGCCAACATACCGTTGATAAAGTTTAAGTGCGTGGGGTGAATACAGGTTTTACCCATAAAGCCATTAGCTTGATCAAGCACCAATTCACGCATCAGTCCATCAACAGCATCGTTTACAATAGCTTTGCGCTTCATTAATGTCTGCTGGAGATCCACCTTGGGCAATTCTTTCATGCTCTTCATAGACTTATTCACCTTAAAGTATTCCCAAACTGGACCACTAACTGTGTAATCGTTGTTGCGTGTAAAGACATTGAGAATATCCATCAGACAGTTGCTAACAGTCATAATGTCATAGATGGTATAATTGATACCACGGCGCACTCCAAAGCAACTGGAGAAATCTGTTCCACCTACACGTACATTTAGAATGAGTTTCTTATGGCAGTCACAGATGTTCTTGATGGCCATTAGTTCTAAGAGGCGGGTTTCCTTGAAAGCAACACGAGCATCCTCGATAATAGGCATACCGTATAGAATATCACCGAACTTATTGTTCAGTTCAACAAGGTGGCTCATATATGCCCCCCCATTCACACCATTGAACTTCGGGTAGTTAAAACCTGTGATGTAGCGGATATGCTCTGGCTTCAACATGCTGGCAAAATGCTCAAACTGCTCAGGATTACGGACACGGAAGAAAAGGAGTGGTATATCCTCATACTTGAGCCTTCCACTATCTTCTGCCTCTTTCAGATTATCCAGCACATGAATACTATTCAATTCAGCTGCTGGAACATCATCTTCCGGGCATGCATCCTCAAAACACATTACCATTGAGGTAAGGCCTGGGTACTTTTTATCAATAACTGCCTGTGCAAAATCCTTGGTACCTGGCATATACATGGTGGCGCCTAGACAATACTGCAAAAGGCTACGGTCTGTATACTTGTTAAAGTCCACTGGAGGAACTACAAACTCATAATTCGGGTTATACTGATGATGCTTCATAATACAATTATAATTCGTAGATATCTTTTCTCATAATGGGATTACCTAACACATCCCATACTTCAACAAAATCTAGAACTTTTCGTAACTTCCTGTTGTTTTCTTCAATGTCTTTTGCACGGATAATAAATGAAGCTAGACGCTCTTTTGAGGTCATATTACCCTCACATGTTATTCCAGATTGTTTGTTAACATGGAAAGCCTCCAACGTCTTGTTTTCTAACAGATGTTCATATCCAGTAATTATCTTAAAAACACCTTTCCTAGGAAAAACATGATAAGTCGTATATACTTCATCAGATAATCCTTTTGGTGAAAGCTTTACCTCATTGCCCATGTATGCATCTGCAGAAGAGGATACAATGTCAACCCCACTTACATCTTTGAGTATCCTAAAACTTAAATTACCTCCAAACCTAAGTCCGAACTCGATGACATACACATTTTGATTGTTGGCGATAGCTTGAACATACAGAGGACCATTCAAAATGTTTAAGTTTTGAGCTATTCTATTACAAATGTCAATGCATCTGTTACGCTGTCTTTCTGATATTCTTGCCGGTATCAATGAACCATAAGACAAAGTTAGCTTTTTAACAGGGTACTTTCTTTTTTCTTTTATATCTAATATGTATACATGACTGTCTGAAACAAAACAATCCATCTGGATTTCAGTCCCATCTACATATTCCTCTACAACAGCCTGGCCATTCCTACTCATTTGAAGTGCATACTCCAATGCGGGCTTTAGGGAGGTAAAATTATCAACCTTTGTTATTCCAATAGAACCCGATGCGTCTGATGGTTTTACAATAATAGGATATTCCAAACAAATACTACTTGCTTGTCCAACAGTTGCAATCTTAAAGAATTTTGATGTAGGAATATTCGATTTTTGCAAAAACGATTTCATTTTATTTTTGTTTGTTGCAATCAACGAAGTTTCGTAACTATATGGATGTGGTAGATGCAACTTTTCTGCCACCAATGCTGCTGGTGGTATAGCACGGTCTGTGCAAATGTCCATAATATAACAAGCATTTTCCTTCTTTGCTATTCTTTCAACAGCCTCTACATCTAATGAACTTTCCTGATAATGAACATCAGCTACTGACTTTGCTGGTGGATTGTCCAAATAATCTATCAGAACTGTTCTATGTCCTTTTGAATGAAGATATTTTATCAATTCTGCATGGGGACGGGTGCCACCAAGGATTACAACTGTAGTATCCTTTTTCATTTCTATTATTATCTCTTAGGTGATACTATTGCTTCTGGATAATATGTATCTATAACCCTCTTGACAAGTGCTACCTGTTTTGCACGTTTCTTTGCATCTGCTTCAGTGGTGTCCCAGCTATGAGTTGCAGCAACGCTGCCTCCTGTCTTTAGGTAGATAGGAGCAGCGATACGGATGAATTCTGGAACTTCGTAATGGCGGATAAAACCTCCTGTCGATTTAGGGTTCTCTGTATGGATATCGATAGGAATATCAATAGCGGCACGGATGGCACTGAGCATCTGCAACTGAATGTCACGTACAGGGTTGAACGAATTGGCACCAATCTCTTGAAGCATCTTGGCAGAGCAAGGATTACCGTGGCCTGTGTGTGCCGACACCTTGAACTTCACATCCTTTGGAAGGAAACCATCGCGGCGCATCTGGTTCATCAGCCACAACTGGCCTTCATCATAAACCATAAATGAGCGCACACCTAATATGGCAGCGCGCTTGATGTCTTCAACAGCGCGAACAACCTGTTCCTGTCCTCTCAGACGGTAACCCATACGGACTCCCTCGGGGGTGTTGACACTTGCACTGGTATCGATAGTGGCGCGGGGGCCAGTGGCCAACAACAGTTCAACATTCCATTTCTGTGCATATTCCAGCATTTGCTCAATCTCGCTATCAAGCAAGCGCATGATACCCTGCGTCTGAGTAACACGGTGAATCTGAATGCCATAGCTATCCAAAGCCTCCAACAAAGCTTTCATTGCTCCTGGACTTTGAATGCCAGGCACTTCAAAACGATACTGGCCACCATCCTCGAAACGTTTCTCAGAGGTAGGAAGAGAATATAAATCTCCACCAGGCAAACTTATTGACTCTAAATAATGTCTTGTTTCAATCATTGCAGTTAATATATTCGAATACAAATTGTGGGCTTCTTATTCAAACCAATTGATGAGTTTATTCTGTATAACTCCATAATCCGTAGAAAACAATATCTTCAGATAAGGATAGTCAGACATTGTTTTGTTTTTGGGTATAATTGCGCAACCTGCGGCTAGTTCTTCTGGAGTAAACAGGTGATTGTACAATTTTGTTGCAGGATTACGACGACTTCCTGCGATGGTACTAAAACTAACTGATTCCGGTTTGGCATTTTTACTTGAGAAATATACACATCCATTTTTTCTGTCAATTTTTATTTGAATGTCAACCACTTTCCAGCAAGTGAAATCACTCATGGAACCATTTAAAAAAATACAAGCCTTATAATCGCCATAGGGAAGATTCTCCAAATTAATATCATTGGTATTATCCGTAATACTGCAATACAATTCATTATCCTTGTAAACTTCCAAATAATCATAATCATGCATGATGTTAACAACCACCGTCTCTCCAACTGTATAACAGGATTTATCTCCTTTGTCAACACACAAATCATCGTTGTATATAAACGATATAGGTTCTTCATCCATAACCGCGACAAATTCGGGGCAGGGCGTGTAAGATGTGTTTTTGTATAGTTCTTTATACCTGAAAATATCAGTGAAAGAAGTCTGCATAAATAAGGGGAATTGTGATTTCGACACATCATGCCTCCAGCATCTTGTTTGAATGGCTTCACTAACTTCAATTGCGGACACATTGCCATCCGTATCATGTTTTATAGCTGTTATGATGGCCACATGACCACTCTTCCACAAAACATCGGCCACTTGAAGATTGTCAATGGAAGAAAAATCAACCCTTTGCATCAAATCAGATCTGGGAAAATCATAAGAATTAAAAGTGGGCCATAACCCTAAGGCATAAGAAACCAAATCACTGCATACCGTACCATAATAAGCCTTACAGTTTATGCCATGATAAGGAGGTTGGTCTATTTGATCTGTATAAATCTTACTGCGTGGGTTGTGAATAGCAGTCATGAAAGTATGGAACGAAACATTATTACCTACATAAGTGCCAATTTCTTTAACGGAAGAATAAATTAGCCCCTTAACCGTTCTATTTGGAGGATATTCTCCTCTATTGTATTTAATAGGATTGAGAGGAGAAAAACTGATATCTGTCATCTGGTATGCTTTTTTTACTGCATTTAGCTTACCCAGTTCTACTCTTTGTTGGGCTATTTCCGCTTCAGAAGAATTGTTTATCTTTTGGAATTCATAGTCCTCAAACTCTTCTGCTGAACAACCAATGGTTAGAAATAACAGAAAGAAAAAGGAGCCAACAAGATTATTAAATTGAGTTTTCATTTAATTCTTTCTTTATTTCAGATATGCATGATATTATATGCATCATGTGAGACTCTCCATACCGTTGATCAATGGGAAGGCACACAAGATTCTCGGCTAGTTTGTATTCTCGGCTATTAGACTGACACAACTCCATCACATTTGGCCAATAGCAAGGTACAAAGACCTTATTATCAATCAATTTCTCGCGCAATCCCTTAACTAAAGACAAATAGGGATAAACCATTGGAACAGCATCATATTCTATGGGAAGCTTGATGCAATTGTCATTACCCAAGGCAACATCAAGCATATGGTAATTGGTCTTACGCTTCTGTATTATTGATTCGTATTCTATGCCCTGCATCATTCGTTGAGTCAATTTAGACATCCGTCTGATAGGTTGACCAACTAATGTTCTGCTTAAAGCTTGATAATCCCGATAACCAGCCTCTGGTGAAAGGTCGATACGTTTAGTGAGGAAATGCATCCGCTCGAATGATGAATCTTGTTCCATTTCCATATCTAACTGTAGATCGATATAGAGGTAGGCTCCATCAGGAACCCCAAAGAACTTGCGGCATGTGTAAAAAGTATCTATGCCTGGTATTGGTTTGGCGAAGAAAGCTTGAGTGTTGTCTATGATAAGTTGCAGACCATATTTACTGGCAAGTTGCTCTACATAATTCCGCTTCAGTCCAAAATAGTTTGTATAGAGCAAGGCTTCATTGTCTCCAAGTACAATTTCATCAGTTAACTCAAAGTCGAAGTTGATATGGTAGAACTCGTAAGCTATATTAAGTTTTGTGAAAGGCTCTAAGACTACCTTGCATGTATAATAAGGTATATATACTTTGCTATACTTCCGAACTCGCAGGATATACTCCAGACAGTTACGCCCCGTATTCAGACTAATAGCATCTCTATGATACTCCTCATGCCGAGGTAGCTCTAGAGAGAAATAACCGCCTATCGATTCCATTTTACTTCACAACAACTTTCAGCCAGTCATGCTGATGGGTGATGGCATATTCTAGTTCCTCACGAGTATCAAAATGAAGAAAGAGTGTGCCAATAGCATTGTTGGCTCCCTTGAAGGTGTCTACATGGTTGCCTCTTTTAACGCGAATCTCTGCATCAATAACGTGTCCCTTTCTAAACTCTTCATTCAGAATAGCATCCTCGAAGATACCATCCTGATTTGAGTGAACGATATAGTTTACATAATAACCATCATAGTGAGGCATGGTAATATCTTCAACCTTCCCTTCTACGGCTTTCTGTACTTCAGCCCCTATCAGGTCGATGCCTGTTCCTATGCGTTGAAGCTCAGCAATGCGGTTGCCCCCTGCACGTGGTGACACTTCCATGATGTAAGGCTTGCCATTCTTACATACGCGGCTTTCAATATTGTAAAGGCCTGTGCCGCAATGGAGTAATTGTAGCAATCGCTGAGTTTCACTTGTCAAATAATCCTGATGTTCTTGAGGCATTGATGAAGGCCAAATCTCTAAAGAAGGCGTGTATGGATTCTCCGCCTCTTTGTCGAAGAGTTGATCAGAATAGTCAGCGTAAACCAATTCTCCATCTAAAGAAAAGCAGTCTGCGCTTGATTGATAGCCTTGCAACTCCAAGAAATCCTCGATGATGAAATGACCATTGTGTGATTCATCAAGCGCATGAGTAATAGCATCTTCTAATTCCGTTGGGTTATCCACCCTCGTTACGCCCTTGCTCCCTGCACTATCTACTGGTTTCACGATAACTGGCCAATTGAAGTAATCAACATCCTTCAAAGCGTCCTCAACTTTGCTATAACCTTTAGCATTTGGCACATTGAATCCATTATCGGTCAGAAACTGACGGAATTTAGACTTGTCTTGCATGATACAAGCTGCCTTGTAACTGCAAGTGAAAGGTAGGCCCATCTGCTCTGCGACGTAGGCAGCAGGCACGACTCCTGGATCAACAGCGTAGCTTAAGATTCCGTCTATCTGGAGTTTCTGGGCCAGCTGAAGAACAGCTTCTTTATCAAGAATGCTCACATTATGGTATTCATCGGAATACTTGTGGGCTATGTTGCCTGGCAAGTAATCGACTGTAATCACATGATAACCGTGCTCATGTGCCGCATCTATTGCAGGGAGAAGGTATCGGATGCCTCCAAGGAGCATCAGCTTCTTTGGCATTGCTTTTACTTTAGAATGTGTTCTAAAACTCTGTTAATATCTGCCTCGCTCAATCCATGATGCATAGGAAGACAAATCACCTCTTCTGCTATCTTTGTGGCTACGGGGAGATTCTCGCGAGTGGCACTAGGTAATCCACGGTAGGGGGCGAAATCACTGATGAGCGGATAGAAATATCTTCTACCAAAAATTCCCTGTTCTCTCATCTTGAAGTAAAGCTCATCGCGAGTCATGCCATATTCATCAGCACTGATGAATATAGGAAAATAGCTATAGTTATGGCGCACACCAGACATATCATTGAAGAAACGCACACCAGGGACATTTCTTAATGCCTCTCTATATTTAATAGCCACTTTCTGACGTGCAGCAATAGCAGCATCCACTTGTCTCAAATTTAGCAGACCATAGGCGGAACGTACTTCATCAACTTTACTATTGATACCTGGAGCCACTACCTCAGTTTCTCCAGCAAAGCCGAAGTTTTTCAAATAGTCAATACGTTTCTTGGTCGCTTCATCTTTTACAATGAGAGCACCACCTTCCAATGTATTATAAACCTTAGTAGCATGGAAACTTAGGGTAGACATATCTCCAGCTTTAAGTACACTCTCCCCATTTACTTCTACACCGAAGGCATGTGCGGCGTCATAGATGACCTTTAGACCATACTTGTCGGCAATCTGCTGAATGGCCTCCATATTTACAGGCTTTCCATAGCAATGCACAGGCATGATAGCCGTAGTCTTGGGGGTGATGGCCGCTTCAATTTTGTTGGGGTCTATGCCACAGGTGCTCTCCTCGATATCCACAAACACTGGTTTACATCCATTCCACCAAATAGAGTGGGTGGTCGCCACAAAACTGTATGGAGTTGTGATGACTTCTCCAGTTATACGAAGTGCCTGTAAAGCAGTAAGCAAAGGAAGTGTACCATTGGTGAAAAAGCTGATATATGGCACTTTCAAGTATTCCGCCAACGCCTTTTCCAGCTGTTTATGGAAAGAACCATTATTCGTAATCCATTTACTATCCCATATCTCTTTTAAGAGTTCGTGGAACTCATCAAGATTTGGAAGAAGTGGAGATGTAACTGTTATTGGTTTTTGCATTTTAAATAAAAAAATTACCGAATGAAACCTCTTTAATGATTTCTTAATACAACAGAGATCACCTTATCTTAATTCCTTAATATCATGGAGTTAATCTCTTTGGAACAAATCGCGGGTATATACTTTTTCCTGGACGTCATCAAGGCTGGGATCGTAGCGGTTGGCGATGATGGCTTGGGAAAGAGATTTGAATTGCTCGAGGTTGTTGACGACACGAGAACCGAAGAAGGTGGTGCCATCGGGAAGCGTGGGTTCGTAGATGATGATCTCAGCACCTTTTGCCTTCACGCGTTTCATGATGCCCTGAATGGAAGACTGGCGGAAATTATCGCTATTCGATTTCATCGTCAGGCGATAAACGCCAATGATGCAAGTACGTTCGTTGGCGGGATTGAAGTCGCCACGATTGTAATAATCGTAGTAGCCAGCCTTCGCCAACACACGGTCGGCGATGAAATCCTTGCGAGTGCGGTTTGACTCGACAATAGCCTCAATGAGATTCTCGGGAACATCCTGATAGTTGGCCAAAAGTTGCTTCGTGTCTTTGGGCAGACAATAGCCACCATAACCGAACGAGGGGTTGTTGTAATGGGAGCCAATACGGGGGTCAAGACACACTCCGTTGATAATCTGTCGAGTGTCAAGGCCTTTCATCTCGGCATAGGTATCGAGTTCATTAAAATAACTAACGCGGAGCGCTAAGTACGTGTTAGCGAACAACTTAACAGCCTCAGCCTCCGTGAATCCCATGATGAGCGTATCGACATTCTCCTTCAAGGCGCCCTCTTGCAACAGATGGGCAAAAGTCTCAGCGGCTTCCACCAATCTCGGGTCTTCCAAGTCGGTTCCAACGATGATGCGACTGGGATAGAGATTATCGTAAAGCGCACGGCTCTCACGCAAGAATTCGGGTGAGAAAAGGATGTTCTTCGAACCTGTCTTCTCACGAATGGAGTGTGTGTAACCCACAGGAATGGTCGACTTGATGACCATGATGGCATTAGGATTCACCTTCATCACCAACCGAATGACCGCCTCGACGGCCGAAGTATCGAAGAAATTCTTCTTAGAATCGTAGTTGGTGGGGGTGGCAATAACGACAAAATCGGCCCTGCTATAGGCCGATTCTGCATCGAGTGTGGCTGTCAGATTCAAATCCTTTGTCGCCAGATACTCTTCAATTTCTTTGTCTACGATGGGTGATTTGCGGGCATTGATGAGTTCAACCTTTTCAGGAACCACATCAACAGCAACGACACGATGGTGTTGGGAAAGCAACGTGGCGATAGACAAACCCACGTAACCCGTACCCGCAACGGCTATCGTTATCTCTTTATTCATCAGTTATTTGAAGTCTTGCAAACTCCACTTCAAGAGTTTAAAGGGCTTAAAGGGGAGTGAAGGGGTCTAAAGGGGCATAAGTCTTTTAAATGAGAGGACTCAAAGGAGGTAAACATCCCGACTTCACAACAAAAAACAATCTTCCCTCCCCTTCCGTTTCATCCCTGTGGAACGAGCGACACGAGAAGGAATATCATTCCATCGTTGAAGTCGGAAACCGCCTTGGAGATCAGCAAGCAAAAAGCCATTCAACAATCCGAAACGCGACCTGATGGGGAAAAACATCGTGAATCATCAATGTATCCCTATCAATAAAGTCAAGTTCGGTAATATGTGTATCTTAAATCAAGCTTTTCGCTCAATGCTATTCTCGCAGAATCCTATTTTTCTTCTTTTGCGTTGCAAAAGTATAAAAAAAAAGTGAGAAACGAAAACAAACGTAAGGAAAAACTCTTCGCTTTGTTAAAAAACCCTTAAATGACCTTGCAAATCGAGAAAAATGCAGATGAAAACAATCGTGGCATTCAAAAATTAGGAACCCTTCTTTTGTCAAAATAATTCTGAATTTCACCCTCTTAAAACGGCCCATATTTCAAAATAAAAACCGATTGCTCGCAAATAACGCGATTTTTGAGCATTTTCGGAAAACGTTGATAGTCAGACACTTCCGTTTTCTTTACATTTTACGAACCTGTCAAAGCTATGCAATGAGCTTGCAAGAGCTATGCAATGAGCTTGTCAGATGTGGCATTTGAGGCCGTCAGATGCCACAAGTGAGCGTGTCAAAGCACATCTTTGAGGGGCTCACATGCCACATGTGACAATTTCATGTATGAAAAATGATGGTTTCAATGCAAAACAACAACCAAAATCAACATTTTCCTTTCCTAGATTGAACCAAAAAGTCGACAAAAATTTGTCATGATTTTTCGCACCCCCATTTTGTCATTTCATTTTTTTATATTACCTTTGTAGTCATAAATAAGAACAGAAACCATATTATTACTAATGAGAAGAAACTACTTGAAAATCGTGCTCCTGACGATGGGCATTTTGACAACAACGGCTCAAGCACAAGCTTTGCCACTCATCTCAAAGACAAGTGCCAATCTGGCGCCTGCTTTGGAAGATGATGTCCCCGATTGGGAGAATCCAGCCGTCATCGGCATCAACAAACTACCCTATCATGCAACGTTGCAACTGCCCTCGAAAGAGAAGGAGTGCAAGGAAATCATCTCGCTCGACGGACAATGGTATTTCCACTGGTCAAAGCAACCCGAGGAGAGGCCTGCGACGTTCTATAAAGAGGACTTTGACGTGAGCAAATGGGGCAAGATCACCGTTCCTGGCAACTGGCAGACACAGGGGTATGGAACTCCTATTTACATCAACATCAACTACCCGTTTGTGAAGAACCGCCCCAGCGTGACCACCGAGCCGCCGAAGGATTGGACGGCCTACGAGAACCGCAATCCAGTGGGTTCGTATGTGACGTTTGTCGATGCGACCAAGGAGATGCTCAAACAGAATCTCATCCTGCATTTCGGGGGCGTGCACTCGGCTTTCTACGTGTGGATTAACGGCCAGAAAGTGGGTTATAGCCAGAACTCGATGTCGCCTGCCGAATTCGATGTAACGAAATATATGCGTGAAGGTCGCAATCGCCTTGCTGTTGAGGTCTATCGATGGTGCGACGGCAGTTATCTGGAAGATCAGGACATGTGGCGCTTGAGTGGTATTTTCCGTTCTGTTCAGTTGTGGGTAAGGCCGCTGACACACATCAGCGATTACAAGATAATGGCCGACCTGCCAAGCAACGGATCCTCCTTAATCCACGGAGGCGTCTATGTACACAACACAGCCAAGAAAACGGCAAAGGACATGACCATCGCCTTTACCATCGATGGAATGAAAACCCATTTCAAAGTAGGAAATGTTGCATCGGGTTCTACCATCTTTGTACCTGTGACAAGCGAAATTGAACGCCCCGAATTATGGTCGGCCGAAAAACCTCATCTCTATCCGTACAGCGTGGAACTCATTGACAAGCAAGGACATGTGGTGGAGCACTTCGATTATCACCTCGGAATCAAACAGGTTGAGATTGACGGCGAGGTCTTCAAAATCAATGGCCAAGCCGTGAAACTTCGTGGTGTGAACCGCCACGACCATCATCCTCGAACTGGCCGGTATGTAGATGATGCAACCTATGAGGAAGACATTCGATTGATGAAACAAGCGAATGTCAATTTCCTACGCACCTCCCACTACCCTGACCGCGAATACCTCTACGAGCTCTGCGACCGCTGGGGCATCTACGTGATGGACGAGGCGAACCAAGAAACTCACGGATATGGTTATGCTAACAAAGTGATGGGCGAGGATGCTACATTTGAAAAAGCACATGTTGACAGAGCTGAATCGTTGGTTCAACGCGACAAGAACCACCCAAGCGTGATTCTTTGGAGCCTTGGAAACGAAGGTGGTGTAGGGCCTAACATCGAAGCTATGTATAATAAGGTGAAGGAACTCGATACTACTCGCCCACCCTTCTACGATAGTGATCGCCGATATAGTTGCATTTATGATGATAGTTATCTCTACCCTGATGAACTTCGCAAGAATGCCCAAAAAGTCACAGACAAACCTTTCATGATGCGTGAATATGCTCATGCTATGGGCAACTCAATGGGCAACCTTCAGGAGTATTGGGATGTCATCTATGCCGACTCCAGCATCTGTGGCGCTGCCATCTGGGATTGGGTGGATCAAGGTCTAAGCCCCATCCCTACCCCCTCCCCTGAAGGGAGGGGAACGATTGAACATGAAGCCTCCCCTACGGGGGGAGGTTTGGAGGGGGCTTTCCTTTATGGAGGCGACTTCGGCGACAAACCAAACGATGGTTGCTTCAACATTAATGGAGTCATCGCACCCGATCGCAAGCCTCATCCGCACTACTATGAGGTGCAATACGTCTATCAACCCCTGCAGTTCATTCAAGTGGGAGATTCCATCCGAGTCATCAATCGTGATTACTTTACAGATCTTGACGAATACGCCTACACTTGCGAAGTGTATCACAACGGTAAGATGGTAACTGAAAAAGTCCTTCATCTCGAAGACGGTAAGTTTGAGATTCCCTATCCGTATTACCCTTACAACGAGAGCGAACTGATATTGAACGTTTATGCTCGTCTGCGCCAAAACACTCCTTGGGCGAAAGCAGGATTCGTGGTGGCTCGCGAACAATTCGTACTGAAACCCGAAACCTTCTGGGGTGGATTGAACGGAAGTCCTGCAACAGCACAAAAGACTTTGGAGGGTATTCTTGTGAAAACCGACCATTCACAATATTTGATTGACAACATGGGGGCACTCACCAGTTGGATTGTCGATGGTCAGCAAATGCTCCAGGCTCCTCTGGAACCCTATTTCTGGAAGCCTGAAAACGACAACCAACATGCTGCCAACTTTGCCAAACGGGTTGAAGCATGGAAAGATGCTGCCAACAAACGCACCGTGAAATCCATCCATATGGAGAAAGACGCGAATGCTGCTAAGGTCATCGTTGAAATGGTTTTGCCTCAAAAACAAGACTTGACCCTCACCTACTCTTTCAACGACGAAGGTTGGATGATGGTTGACCTCGATTATCATCCCAATTCCACCGATATTCCATTGATCCCAAAATTCGGTATGAGGATGCGTCTGCCCGTTGACTATCAACAAATCAAGTACTACGGCAGAGGTCCTTGGGAGAACTATCCCGACCGCAAACGCTCTGCCTTCATTGGTATTTACGAAATGCCACTCTCCGAATACATGACCGATTACATCCATCCGCAAGACAACGCCAATCGATGTGATGTTCGTTGGTTTGAAATAAGTCAAACAAACAGCAACTCAGAAGCCAAGAAACCCACCATTCACATTCAAGGTTGCCAACCTCTCTGCATTCGTGCTTGGGATTATGGAGAAGAAGATTTGACTGTCGGCCATCCTCACGAACTGAATCGTGGCCACTTTGTCAACTTGAACATCGACCTGAATGTGCATGGTGTTGGAGGAACCGACACTTGGGGTAAGCGTACTCTACCGCAATATACTATTGATGGCAACCAACCCCATCACTATAGTTTCATCCTCTATGCAAAATGAGTTTCTGAGTTTATGAGTTTTTAAGTTCATTAGTTATTAAGTTTATGAGTTTTTAAGTTCATTAGTTACTAAGTTTATGAGTTCTTAAGTTAATTAGTCTTTGAGAAATAAAATGCCCACAACCTCGAACAGGGTTGTGGGCATTGCTTTTATTTGACTATTGTTTTCCTTCCGTTTATGATATAGATGCCTGGCTTTAATTGGCCTTTATCAAATGCAATCTTACGTCCTTGCAAATCGTAAACATCATTTTTATCATTAACTCTTTCATCTTTGATGTTTATGATGCCCGAAGGTTGTTCAGGAGAATAATCACTATTGTTGGTCAAGTACATATCCTCCACGATGATGGTAGCGTAATCTCCCCAGAAGTCAACGATACGAATGTGCTTGGTATCGAGTGCCTGCCCCTTCTTGTCACCATTCGTGTACTTTGCCGTACTGAGGTTCACCACTATCTGCTTCTTCGTGCCGAAAGCTGCTGTCTCGTAGTTAGAAGCCCAGATACTTCCATCGGTGAAGATGTTCAGATGAGCACCACTTGCCGTGCTCTTCAACTTGATGACCAGGTACTTATAGTCAGACATATCGGCACCATTAGGATATTCCCATCCCATTTGTCCGTATTGTCCAGTTTTGAAGGTTCGTGTGCTCTCGATATAAGTGCCCTGACTGAAGAGGTTGGTGCTAATATATTGCTTGCCAAAGGGGAAGAAGGTGCTACGCACGGTGAACAATTCCTTCAGTTCATGTCCCATTGGGTCAGTATAGGTCACTTCCACTTGAGCCCTTCCATCTTTCAATCCGCGTATCCGTCCGTTGCTAATCTCAATCACATCAGGCGCATCCACTTTGTAACGTGCTGATGAAGCCACATTAGCCGTATGACCATCACGGTAAGTTGCGGTGATTTCAATCTGGGTACTGTTTCCAACCATCACCTCATCAACGCCATTAGCCAACTTCATCTGCTCAACGGTCAGCATGTCTTCGTTGAATCCCTCGAAGTCGGCTGGATAGAACATCGCCTCATCATAATTAGCCTCTGTCGAGAACCAATCAAAGTCAGCGTAGCCAACCTCATCACTTTCATCCGTCCTCTTGCCCGTATTATAGCAGAAAAGACCGAAACGAGCACCTACGAAGACCGTGAGGTTGAAACTCATCTTGGTTTCCCCTCCCATTAAATAAAATGTCTTATTGTCCAACGAGTAAGAGAATTTTGTCTTATCGGTGTTCTTGGTGATGGAGGCACGCAAATAGATGATGCTGTCTATCTCAATGGATTTTGTCCTCTCAGCAGGTGTAAAGTCGTTGCCAGCATCACGCACCTTATCCTGTTTCCATATTAATTGATAAGTGCCATCAGCCTTCTTCTCCACGGCCAACATCGCATAGGGGTCTTGCAAGATGCAAATGCCTGCACGATCGCCCTCTTTAAGGTTGGAAACATCGACACGAATGGTACCCATTGATGATTTGCCCTCATTTCCATGAATGGCATAGATGCGTTGGGTGAGCATGTTGCGAGCTTGTGGCAAACGGTCGGCAACACCCGATGTCTTCAATCTCAGCCATCCTGGACGTTCGAACAATGACCACGCACCATCATCGGGATTGTGGTTCCACTCCCATTGTTGTCCCAACGGATAGTTGCGGAAGTTGTCGTTCGTTGGTAATGGTACACGAGGCATTGGCTTTGCGGTATTTGGTTTCTTGTAGGTGTTTGTAGTTCCAGTAGCAGCCACAGGAACACCATTATTGCCAATGATTGGCCAACCATCTTCCCATTTCACAGGTTGCAGGTTGGGCATACGACCGAAAGCACCGAGGTCTTCTTGCAAAATGGTCCACCACTCTCCTTCCGGCGTATCGATAAGAGCACCCTGATGGACGGTGTTGACTTTGTTGTTGATGTATTTCTCCAAAAGCATCTTCTCCTCGTAAGGACCGAAGATGTTCTTCGAACGGAACACTGCCTGACCTGATGGCCAACCACCATAAGTTGCATAGATGTAATAATAATCGCCAATCTTATATAGATGGCAACCTTCAAGTCCATCCTTATTACTGATGACTTGTTTCTCTTGCTTGAAGTTGAAATTCTCATCGAGCTCGCACATCTGAATATTACCAATTCCGCAAGCGATATAAACCTTTCCTTTATCGAAAAGCATGCCTGGATCGTAGTAGATGCGCGGCAACTGTTTCTTCTCCCACTTCCCTTCAGGATTGGTGGCCGTGAGCAACCAACCACCTGCATCGTTGCCGTTGATGAGCAGATAGAACTTGCCATTATGATACTTCATCGAACAAGCCCACATACCAGCGGCATATGCGTTTTGATTGTTGAGAAGGCAATAGTTGTCCTTTGCCGACAACTGCTCAAGTGGTTGTGCACAATACTCCCAGTTCACGAGGTCAGTAGACTTCAGAATCGTTGCTCCTGGGAAGTGGTGCATAGTGGTGGAAACCATGTAATAAGTATCATCCACACGAATGACATCTGGGTCGGGGAAGTCGGCATAAACCACAGGATTCTTGTATTTACCCATCCCATTATCACTAAGCGAAATGTTAGTGAAATCGGCATGTGGCCAATCCACATTGTAATACTCGGCGTACCAATCCATGCAAGCTTTTCCGCATGCTTCCTCTAAACCACCATAAGCCGGCACCACCTTGTTTTTGTTCAACAAGGTATCAATGTCAAGCAAACAAGCTGTTCCCGAGAGTGTCATCGAGATGTTTCCATAATGGTCGAGCATTTCCTTATATGCCTTACCCCATTTCGATGTACTTCCCGTTGCCCATGTTCCATAGTTGGGTTCCACCCACTCACCATGCTCGTTGTAGTGACCCTCACCTGGTTTCTTGGGGCTCCAATCCACCTCGGTGATAATAATAGGATTCGTGTCAACAACAGGAACCTGCTTGTGGAACTGGTTGATCTTGTTCGTGGGACTTGGCGTATCATCACTACAACCATACCAACCACAATAATCATGTACGGCATAACCGATGTTGTAACCCTCTATAGGATAGGTAGCATAGCTTGTATAATTGGCTTGCCAACCCGTTCCAGGCACCCAGATGATGCCTGTGAAACCATTAGCGCGGATTTTATCAACGATGGGTTGGAAGAAATCATGCAGAGCCTTGGGATCATCATCTCCATTTGCATTCTTCACAGAAACAGGCTCGTTGGCCAATTCAATGCTGATTTGACCCGAATACTTCTTAATGGAATCATTCTGAGTGAAAATATCCCATACCGTCTTCAGATATTCATTGTAATAGTCGCCCACCTTCAAATCGCCTGGACAAACACCAGGAGGACGCACCACCACATACATTCCATGATTCATCGCCTTTTTGGCCAGAGGGAAATAAAGCGTACGAAGATAAGTCTTCAGGCGTGTAGGATTGAACTTCTTGATGTTAGCCTCACCTGTCACACCAGAAGCTTGCCCATTAGAACCCGAGTAGACATAATCATCTTGAGGATCGTTGGTCCAAGCAGGATCCATGTGCAAACGGAAAACATCGCATTTGGCAATCTCCAATCCTGTGAAAAGCTTCTCGAAATAGTTCTTGCAATTGGTGGCACCTGTATTATTGTAATCGTCCCACCATCCCAAAGCCTTCGAACCTTGCCATCTGCCACCGTTGAAGTAAGTGTTTGGCGTGTCCATCACACCATGCAACACCACGTGGTTTCCATGTTGATCAACCAACCACCGGCCTTCAACATGGAGTGTGGGAAGAGGTTTTATACCCTGAGCAAAACTGACAGCCACAAACATCAAGGCCGCCAAAAATAGAAACAATCTTTTCATGTGAGATATTTGAGTTTTTGAGTTCTTAAGTTTATGAGTTTCTGAGTTTTTAAGTTCTTAAGTTATTGAGTTTTTAAGTTCACTTGGCAATCTTCAGCACGGGAGCGATTTCATTGCAAGGTTTGGGCAACTGTACTTCAAGTCCTTCAGCCGTCTGCTTTGCTTTCAGTTTGCCATAACCCAACAGCTGAACCGAGTTGATGCTCTTTTTTAAATCCTTATTGCCTTTTGCCAACGATTTGATGACCAACTTGCCATTTTCAGGCCACCCCATTGCTGTGACATACAAGTGAGTCTTCGTTTGGTTGAAGCGAACATCACGGTAATCCATACCAGCAAACTGACCATCATTAAAGCCTTGAGCATTGATTTTGATGTCTTTCTCGGCTACAGGTCCTTCACCAAACTTCACCCAAGGGCGAGTTCCAAAAATGCTTTCACCATTGGCTTTTATCCAAGCCTCAAGACCATCAAGCACTTTTGCCTCCTTCTCATCGTAGGTTCCATCAGCACGCAAAGGAATAGATAGCAGCAGATTGCCATTCTTCGAGACAATGTCAACCAATTGTTTCACCACAGTTGCCGCAGACTTATATTCGTTTCTCTCGTAAATGGAAGTGTTGTAATGCCAACCACCAATGCAGTTGCAGGTCTGCCAAGGCTCAGGAATGATCTCGTTGGGGGCACCACGCTCAACATCCCAAGTCAGAGCTTTGCGTTGATCATCATTCAGAATCTTACCAAACACCACCGAACGAGGATTCTTATTATAAAGATGTGTAGCAATCTTCAAGCCACAATCGCTGATGGGATAGAATGGCAACACGGTCACATCGAAGTAGATGAGATCAGGATTATAGCGGTTGATGGCATCAAGAGTACGATCATAGAAATTTGTGACAAACTCCTTTGAGGGCGGACAAGCACCATTGCCCCAACCCCATTGTGCATGAATGCGGCCATTGTCCCACGAACCTTGACTCATAGGATGGTTCTGCTGGTAGAGCATCTGCGGATCATATCCTTCCCACCACTTGCCTTTTCCATCTTCCTTGGTCAGGTTTCCATCATAGTAAACTCCAGCTTTGGGACCATCTAAATCGTAGCGCTGGGATGGTTCATACCAAGTCCATGCATGGTCGGCGTGGAACGAAATGCCTAAAGGCAATCCTGCCTTCTTGGCCGCGCGTGCCCATCCTTCCAAGATATCCTTCTCAGGACCTATGTTCTTCGAGTTCCAAGGCTGGTATTTTGAATCCCAAAGGTCGTAGTTATCATGATGGTTTCCAAGCACGAAGAAGTATTTGGCTCCACATCGCTTATAGCGTTCAACCAACTTCTCAGGGTCCCACCGCTCGGCTTTGAACAAAGGTAACACGTCTTTGAAACCAAACTCCGATGGGTGGCCATAATGCTCCACATGATATTTGTATTCGCGGCTTCCTTCCATATACAACGAACGGGCCATCCAGTCACCCGAGCCTTCCACACATTGAGGTCCCCAATGAGCCCATATACCGAACTTCGCATCGCGGAACCATTCGGGTGTCTGGTGTGTCTCGAGCGATTCCCAATTCGGTTGATACTTGCCTGTCTGCATCTTCTCGTGTTGCTCTGACACAGGCACTCGATAGTCGTTCTGTGCTGCCATCGGAATGGTTATCAACAGCATTGTTGCGGATAGTAGGATTCCCTTCATAATTGATTTATTTTAATAGTTAGTCACAAATATGTTGTCTTTTCGAGTGCAAAGATACAAAAAGAATTTGAATGCGCAAAATAATGGCTCAATGGGTTTGTCATTCCTATGCTTTGACCGTGTCATTGCATAGCTTTGACCGCCTCATTCCATAGCTTTGACCGTGTCATTCCATAGCTTTGACACGCTCATTTGTGGTCTTTGACAACGCAAGGAAATCTTCTTTCAAATCGAAAGAAAAAGACATGAAAATCTTACGAAATGCATGTACACGTGTGCGAAGAAATAAAAAAAATAAGGTTTTGTTTTGTCTTTAGCATGGTTTTCATTAACTTTGCAACTCGAAAGACAAAAGGCTCTTTCGTTCACCCCAATCTATCACAATTAACAAGAGAATTGCAAACAAAACAGTTATGGTCAAAATCACAAAAGAAGCCGCACTTGAGTATCACAAAAGTGGACGGCCGGGAAAAATAGAAGTCAAACCCACCAAGCCGTATAGAACCCAAACCGACTTGTCTCTGGCTTATTCGCCAGGCGTGGCCTACCCTTGCTTGGAAATCCAGAACACCCCCGACGATGTTTACAAATACACCGACAAGGGCAATCTGGTTGCGGTCATCTCGAATGGAACCGCCGTGCTGGGGCTTGGAGACATTGGTGCCATGAGCGGAAAGCCCGTAATGGAGGGCAAGGGGCTGCTTTTCAAGATTTATGGTGGTATCGATGTGTTCGACATCGAAGTTGATGAGAAAGACCCCGAGAAGTTCTGCGAAGCCGTTGAACGCATCGCCCCAACCTTCGGAGGCATCAACTTGGAAGACATCAAAGCCCCTGAATGCTTCTACATCGAGGAACGTTTGAAGCGCACACTCGACATTCCCGTGATGCACGACGACCAACATGGAACGGCCATCATCTCGGCAGCTGGTTTGAAAAACGCCCTCGAAGTGGCTGGCAAGGACATCGCTGAAGTGAAGATTGTGGTGAATGGAGCCGGAGCAGCCGCCATTTCCTGCACCAAGCTCTATTGTGCATTGGGTGCACGCCGCGAAAACATTGTGATGCTCGACTCGAAAGGTGTTATCACAAGCGACCGTAAGAACCTGACCGAACAGAAGAAATTCTTTGCCACCGACCGCCGAGATATTCATACATTGGAAGAGGCCATCAAAGATGCCGATGTGTTCGTGGGACTTTCCAAGGGCAATGTGCTCACGCAAGATATGGTGCGCTCGATGGCTACCACCCCTATCGTGTTCGCATTGGCCAACCCTGTGCCTGAAATCTCATACGAAGATGCAATGGCAAGCCGCCCCGATGTGTTGATGGCAACAGGCCGTAGTGACTATCCCAACCAGATTAACAACGTCATCGGATTCCCCTATATCTTCCGCGGAGCACTCGATGTTCACGCTCGAGCCATCAATGAGGAAATGAAGATGGCTGCCGTGTTGGCTATTGCAAACTTGGCCAAGGAAGCCGTTCCTGATGTGGTGAACGACGTCTATCATGTGAACGATTTGACATTCGGTCCTAAATATTTCATCCCGAAACCTGTTGACCCACGTCTCATCACAGAGGTGAGTGCGGCGGTGGCCAAAGCGGCTATGGATAGTGGTGTTGCTCGTACCCCCATTTCCGATTGGGATGGCTACAAAAAGAATCTGATGCAACTGCTTGGGCAGGAGACAAAACTGACTCGCAAATTGCACGATACCGCTCGTATGCACCCACAACGCGTAGTGTTTGCCGAAGGTGGCCACCCCACCATGATGAAAGCGGCCGTGCAAGCCAAGCAAGAAGGCATCTGCGAACCCATTTTGTTGGGTAATCCCGATCGTTTGAACCGTTTGGCTCAACGCCTGAAGCTCGACTTGTCGGACATCTCAATCATCGACATGCGTGCTGACCAAGAACAAGGAAGACGCGCCACATTTGCCAAGCATCTGGCTGAAAAACGCCAACGTCAAGGCTACACCTTCCAAGAGGCTTACGATAAGATGTACGAACGCAACTACTTTGGTATGATGATGGTGGAACAAGGTGAGGCTGATGCGTTCATCACGGGTCTTTACACCAAATACTCGAACACCATCAAGGTGGCAAAGGAAGTGATTGGCATTCGTGATGAATATGGAACATTCGGCACCATGCACATCCTGAATACCAAGAAAGGTACATATTATATTGCCGACACACTCATCAACCGCCATCCTGACAAACCCACATTGGTGGACATTGCACGATTGTCAGCTCACACCGTGAGGTTCTTCAATGAAGTGCCACGAATAGCCATGATCAGTTATTCGAACTTTGGAACCGATGAGGTTGGTTCACCAGTCAATGTTCACAATGCCGTAGAAGAGATGCAAGAGAGATACCCCGACTTGGCCATCGATGGTGAGATGCAGGTGAACTTTGCTTTGAACAAGGAACTGCGTGATGACAAATACCCATTCACACGACTGAAAGGAATGGATGTAAACACGTTGGTGTTCCCCAACATGTCGAGTGCAAATGGAAGCTACAAGCTCTTGCAAGCTCTTGATTCCGATGCTGAAATCATCGGCCCCATCCAGATGGGATTGAAAAAGCCCATCCATTTCACTGACTTCGAGTGCTCTGTGCGCGATGTAGTCAACATTACAGCTGTGGCAGTGCTCGATGCATATGTGGAGAAACTGAAAGAGAAAGTGAACGCTGGCGGTATGTTCTAAAGAAACAAGCCAGACAAAACCGAGGAGGTGAAAGCCAATGGTTTCGTTGCCATGATAATTCATGAAAGGGCACAACTTATGGCTTCCAACCTCCTCATTTTTCTTTCATCCCATGCTTCAAAACACCCCTATCATAGACAAAAAATGTAAAAGAAAGTACACCAAAAATTAAAAGAATGAAAATTAACAAAAGACGAACATGTTAAACGTATGTAAATTTGTCAGTCATTGCTTTTAAGAGCCGTTAATTTAAAGAATTATTATGTTAAAATGGGATAAAGATTTAAGACAAAATGGCAGTTTTCGATTTTTTGCTTCTATATTTGCAATCAATTAAACGAAAAGGCGAGCCACTCGTCTTAATAAACAGTAAACGTAAAAACAACAAATTAAACGAATAAGAAATATGAAAAAGTATCAGAAATTTTTGATTTCAGCCGCTTGCATCTTGGCAGTGGCTATCACAGCTGGATGTTTCATGAAAGTGAATGCCGCTTCAGACAATATTACTGTTGCCGGACAACCTGTGGATTTGACATATGCTGCTGAAAAAGCATTGCCAGCCGTTGTCCACATCAAATACGTACAGAATTCAAAGACACAAACTGTCAGAATGCAACGCGACCCCTTTGAGGATTTCTTCTCTGATCCATTTGGATTCTTCGGCAATCCTAATGACAGACAAGGTGGCTCACGTGAGCGTCAGATTCAAACTCCCAAGCGCACAGCTACTGGTTCGGGTGTCATCATCTCATCCGATGGTTACATTGTGACCAACAACCATGTGGTGGAAGGTGCTGATGAACTGACAGTGACCCTGAATGACAATCGTGAGTTCTCTGCTCGCATTGTGGGAACTGACAAAACCACTGACCTCGCACTCATCAAGATTGATGGTAAGAGCCTTCCTGCCATCCCCATTGCAAACAGCGATGACCTGAAGGTGGGTGAATGGGTGTTGGCTGTTGGTAATCCTCTTGGTTTGAACAACACTGTCACAGCTGGTATTGTAAGTGCAAAAGCTCGTTCACTGGGTGCAAATGGTGTTGAGTCGTTCATCCAAACCGATGCTGCCATCAATGCAGGAAACTCTGGTGGTGCACTGGTGAACACCAAAGGTGAGTTGGTGGGTATCAATGCCATGCTCTACTCGCAGACAGGTTCTTACAGTGGCTATGGATTTGCCATTCCAACCACCATCATGAATAAAGTGGTGGCTGACATCAAGGAGTTTGGTACCGTGCAACGTGCTCTTCTTGGCATTACTGGTGGTGATGTGCTGAACTACATCAACGAACAGAAAGAGAATGGAAAAGAAGTTGATTTGGGTACAAACGAAGGTGTGTATGTTGGCAAGGTTGAGAGCGATGGTGCTGGAGCTGATGCTGGATTGCAAGAAGGTGATGTCATTGTATCCATTGATGGAAAGAAAGTGACCAAAATGGCTGAGCTTCAAGAGATTATGGCCAACAAGCGTCCTGGTGACAAGATTAGCCTCACCTATCTCCACAACAAGAAAAAGGAGACCAAGAGTGTGACTTTGAAGAATGCTCAGGGTAATACAAAGGTTGTGAAACAAGCCGACATGGATGTGCTTGGAGCAGATGTTCGCCCCATCACCAATCAGCAGAAGGAGCAACTCAACATCACCTATGGTCTTGAGGTCATCAAGGTGAACGCTGGCAAACTGAAAGATGCTGGCATCGCCAAAGGATTCATCATCCAGAGAGTCAACGATGAAACGATGAAGACTGTTGAGGATCTGCAACAAGCTGTGAAGGAAGCATCCACCAGTAAGGAGCCCGTGCTGATTATCCGTGGTTTATATCCCACTGGAAAGAAAGCATATTTCATCGTGGAGCTGCAATAAGAGCAAATTGTAAATAATTCATACGAACATGAAAGCACCACTTTGGTTTAACTGAGGTGGTGCTTTTGCTTGATGAAAGATGGTCTTTGACAATGTCATTGCATAGCTTTGACAAGCTCATTTGTGGTCTTTGACATGGTGAAAGATGGTCTTTGACATGGTGAAAGATGGTCTTTGACTTGCTTTATAAGCCACGCTGTGACAAAAAACGAGAAAAATTTTGGGGATGTCAAATAAAATGAGTATTTTTGCACCACTCTTAAATTTTTAGCCAAATGAGACAACTGAAAATCACAAAATCGATTACCAATCGAGAGAGTGCATCTCTCGATAAGTACCTGCAAGAAATTGGCCACGAAGAACTGATTTCTGTGGAGGAAGAGGTTGAACTCGCTCAGCGTATCAAGAAAGGTGACCGTAAAGCCTTGGAGAAGCTGACAAAAGCCAACTTGCGATTTGTGGTTTCTGTGGCAAAGCAATATCAAAACCAAGGATTGAGCCTTCCTGACCTTATCAACGAAGGTAATCTGGGATTGATCAAAGCTGCTGAGAAATTTGATGAGACCCGTGGCTTCAAGTTCATCTCCTATGCTGTTTGGTGGATTCGTCAGAGCATCCTACAAGCCATTGCTGAGCAAAGCCGCATTGTGAGATTGCCTCTGAACCAAGTTGGTTCTGTCAACAAGATCAACCGCGTCTTGAACCAATTTGAGCAGGAAAATGAGCGTCGTCCCAGTCTTGAAGAGATTGCTGACAAGGTGGATCTTCCACAAGAGAAGATTGAAGACGCCATGAAGGTGAATGGTCGTCACATCTCAGTGGATGCACCCTTTGTGGAGGGAGACGAGAACAGTCTTCTTGACATTCTTCCCAATGCAGATGCACCCATGGCTGACAATGAGTTGGTTCAAGAGTCACTGAGAGATGAAATCAGTCGTGCATTACTCACACTCAATGAGCGCGAAAGAAACATCATCGAAGCCTTCTTTGGCATCAACCAGCCAGAGATGACACTTGAAGAGATTGGTGACAAATTTGGTCTCACTCGTGAGCGTGTACGTCAAATCAAGGAAAAAGCCATCAGAAGGCTGCGTCATAACACAAAGAACAAAATGCTGAAAGCCTATTTAGGGCAATAAGAACGACAGGATATATGAGATTGAGATACTTTTTTTTGAGCATAGTGGCCATTGTTTCCCTATTCATTGGAGCCACTGATGCACATGCCGCATACAAGCCCACACCAGGATACATATTCGGGTTTGCAGCATCATTCAATGATTCAACTGTATATTTCACAGAGATTCAACGCATTGACTCCACATGGACAGATGCACGCAAGGATTTCTTGTACAGACGAAATGATTATTCTTCACAACTTCGTGAGCACTTGAAGCAAGATGGATTTGTCAACCCCACATGTGTCACCATCTTCTCGGGAGACAGGAAGAAGGTTGAGAAGAAATACCTGAAACTGCGCAAGAAGTACACGCAGAAAGGGAATTTCGATGTGAAATATGTGACCTTGAATACATTTTCTTATCATGCCATCATTCCTGATGAATCGGAGATGGTGACTACAAAGAATGATATCAAGAAAGCCCGGAAAGCTGAAATCAAAGCTGAAAAGGAAAACGCCAAGAAGAAAAAGGCACTGGACAAAGAGCATAAAAAGAAAAAATAAGTCAACCGAACTGAATGGAGCCACAATACATCAACGACTTCAAAATCGCAGAACTCAACATCAGAATCATTTTCAAGGAGTCGCAACGAAACTCGATGCGATTATTGCCCTCGTTTGAACCATTCAGAGCTGAGATTGATTCCAATAACATCTTTTTCCAACTGACTGTTGACGACACCTTGAAACCTTTCCCCAAGGAACAGCGTGAAAGGATCAGGGATTTTGACACAGGCAACGGACATACCATTGTTGACCAAGTGGACAATGGTGGATACCAATACATCATCAAAGACATCAATGGTGCCGATTGCTGTCTTCTCCAAGCCAACAGAGACTTCAGTGAATGCAAGTGTGCCTTGAACGGTACCTACAACATGCGTACTTTTGGGCTTAACAATGCCCTTATGTTGATATTCGCATTTGCAGGTAGCTTCCATCAAACATTGCTCATCCATGCTTCACTGGTCAGACAAAATGGATATGGATATGCATTCATTGCCAAGAGTGGAACTGGCAAGAGCACTCAGGTGAGTCTTTGGCTACGTCATATTCCTGGTTGTGACCTCATGAATGATGACAACCCCATCATCAGAATCATTGATGGCGAACCATTCATCTATGGTGGTCCTTGGAGTGGTAAGACACCTTGCTATCGCAATGTGAAGGCTCGACTGGGAGCTGTGACAAGAATAGACAGAGCTGAGGAGAACAGCATTGAGAAACTCCCACCCATTGAGGCATTTGCATCATTCCTGCCATCGTGTTCATCCATGAAATGGGATGGTGAGATCTTCAACAACATTTGCAACACAGTTACGAAAGTGGTGGAAACAACAGGGATATACACCCTCCATTGTCTTCCCAACAAAGAAGCGGCCATACTATGCAACAAGACCATCTCGAAATAAAAGAAGTGCAGTTCCCCAATGCCACTTTCCTTCCTGAGATTGTGAAATTGATGGAAGAAGGACACACTGTGACATTGAGATTACGTGGCTACAGCATGCGTCCTTTCTTGGAAGACAACCGTGACAAGGCATTGCTGTCCAAAGCCATCAACACTCAGCTTGGAGATGTGGTCTTGGCAGAGACAAGTCCCAAGCACTTTGTGCTCCATCGAGTTGTGAAGATCAATGGCGATGATGTGACATTAAGAGGAGATGGAAACCTTGGAACAGAACAATGCAAGATGTCCGACATCAAAGGCTTTGCCATTGGATTCTACAGGAAAGGACGTGAGAAGATGGACAAGACCAATGGATGGAAATGGCGCACCTATTCATTCCTCTGGTGCACCCTACTCCCCATCCGTCGTTATCTGTTGGCCTTCTACCGTCGCATCTGGCTTAGATTTTTCAAACCTATTTAATATATATAAGATATGAAAGCAAAAACAGGTTTCAACCTTCGCACTGTTTGCGGAGAGAACATCATAGTGGCTGAAGGAAAAGAGAACATCGACTTCAGCAATATCATCAGCATGAACGAGAGTTCAGCCTATCTCTGGAAGCAAGTTCAGGACATGGAGTCATTCACCAATGAAGACCTTGCCCAGCTTCTCACCGAAGAATATGAGGTTGATTATGACACAGCTTTGATCGATGCCAACCAACTATCAGCACAATGGTTGCAAGCAGGAATCATCAGTGAATAAACAAAAAACCGCTCATTCGATTGAAATGGGCGGTTTTCTGTTTTTGTATGTCAGGCTTTTATGCCAATCTTTGATTCTCCACGGACTCAAAGGTCCCACACAGGATTGTTTTCTTCGAAGATGGCCATGCGTTCATCCAACATCTCATATTGATTGTCAGTGATGAACGAGGTGCACACACGCAATCCCTCTTGATGGCTTCCCGTTGTGATCAGGCAGATGGCACTCACACCATAGTACATCAGTTCGTGAGCCAACTGTCCACTTGTCATACCTGGATAACCGATGGTGAAATAGAAACCATCTGCAATGGGCTCATCAAGGTCCTTGTCATACACAACATGGAAATGATGACGACAGAAGATTTCCTTCAACAGCTTGGCACGTCTGCCATATTCAGATATCTCCTTGCGGAAATCATATTCCCCATCAGTGGCAGCTTTCAACATGGCAGCCATTGCATACTGTGCACTATGACTGGTACCTGATGACAATGCATAGAGCATACGTGTGGAGAAGACTGGTCCAAAAGGAAGACCCTCATATCGAGCAGCCAAGTCCTCATATTTGCGAGCAAACAACTTGTCTGAAATACAGGTCACACCAATGCGCTCACCAGCATAACTGAATGCCTTCGAACCACTAATCAACAGGATGTAATTGTCAGTATATCTTCCAACTGTAGCCTGATAAGGAGGTTGGAAGGGAGTGCTCAACTCCTTGCGGAAGTCCATGGCAAAATAGGCAAGGTCTTCCATGACAATCACGTCATATTGGGTAGCCAGTTCACCAATGTCCTTCAATTCATCCTCATTCAGGCAAATCCACGAAGGATTGTTGGGGTTGCTATAGACAATGGCGCAGATGTTGCCTTTCTCCAGATACGACTCCAGTTTGGCTCTGAGTTTGCTGCCCCTATAGTCATATACATCGAAAGTCTCATATTTCACACCCATCACCTGCAACTGCATCTTCTGTACAGGGAATCCAGGGTCGATGAAGAGTACAGTGTCTTTCGTGTGGTTGGCTTGTGAGCAGGTCAGGAACGAAGCATAGGTACCTTGCATGGAACCACTGACAGGAATGCATCCCTCAGGTTTGATGTCAATTCCAATGAAAGCCTTCACAAAGCGAGAAGCCTCTTGCTTCAGTTCGGGAAGTCCCTGGATGTTAGGATAGCTGTTGGCAATACCATTCTGAAGAGCTTTCACCTGAGCTTCCACACCCACTTTGGCAGCAGGAAGACCAGGAATACCCATCTCCATCTTGATGAACTCAACACCCGATTTCTTCTCAGCCACACTGGCTACTAACTTCACCTCACGAATGGTGGCTTTGGCAAAATCCTGAATGCCAAATTCCTCAATCAAGCCATCTACGAGTTGTTTGTTGATTGGAGTCTCTTTCATACGGCATCACTTGTTTTTTGCTTCAGCTCTACCAATGGCCAATGCTTTGATGTTGGCATCCACCACAGCGTCTCCCTTTCTTCCAAACACACGACGAATAGCATCTTCCAGTTTCTCATAGTCAATACCCAAAGCCTCTTGGGCAGCACCCAACAAGATGACATTGGCTGAACGAGGAACACCATTGTCCTTGGCCAGTTTCTCAATGTCGAACATGATGACATTCTTCACCTTGGCCAGATCACCTTCGATGGTCTCCATTTCAGGATAGTTGGGGATGTTCACGAAGGGAGTACTGGATGTGATGATCCATCCCTCCTTGTCGAGGAAAGGCAGATAGCGCAAAGCCTCCATGGGTTCCATAGAGATGATGACATCGGCACCACCCAATGGAATCAAGTCACTGTTGATGGGGTCAGATGACAAACGCAGATTGCTTTGCACATCACCACCACGTTGTGACATTCCGTGCACCTCAGCTTGCTTGATATATAGGTTCTCTTTCATGGCAGCTTCGCCAATGATGGTGGCAATGGAAAGAATTCCCTGCCCTCCTACTCCACACAATATGATGTCTGTTTTCATGATTTTGCCTCCTGTGCTCTTTTTTGTTTCAGATGTCTCTGCAGGGTCTGCATGCACTCCCTACGAGGAATGATGACACTCACACCCTTGTAATTGATCTCATTGCGCAATATCTGTGTGATCTCCTCCATGTTCTTGGGCAGGGGAACCACCACATGCAAGTGCTCCTCATCCATTCCCAATCCACGGCAGATAGCCTCGAACTTGTTGGTTCCAGCACTATCCTGACCACCAGTCATGGCAGTTGTCAGATTGTCGCTGATGATCACAGTGATGTTGGCATTCTCGTTGATGGCATCCAGCAATCCTGTCATACCACTATGGGTGAATGTCGAGTCACCAATGATAGCCATTGAAGGCCACTGACCTGCATCTGCAGCACCTTTTGCCATGGTGATACTTGCACCCATGTCCACACAACTGTGAATGGCTTTGTAGGGAGGAAGGAATCCCAAAGTGTAGCAACCGATGTCACCAAACACACGAGCATTGGAATACTCAGCAAGCACCTTGTTCAGAGCCTCATAGACATCACGGTGTCCACATCCCTTGCACAATGCTGGTGGACGTGGAACAACATCCTCACAGGCAGCATAGGAAGGCACAACCTCCATTCCCATGGCTTTCCTCAGAGCATCAGGACTCAGCTCTCCTGTACGAGGAAGTGTGCCATCCAAACGACCATGAATAGCACTGTCGTCAGCATTGAACACACCACGCACAATATCTTCGATGAAGGGTTGTCCCTCCTCAGCTATCAGCAGTTGCTCACAATCCGCCTTCATCTGGCAGATGAGTTTCTTGGGCAATGGATATTGCGATATCTTCAACACAGGATAAGGACATCCATCGGGGAAGCATTCCATCACATAGTTGTAGGCGATGCCACTGGCAATGATACCCAGACGATGACCACCACCTCCTGTGTATCTTTTGTTGAACTGGCTGTTCACCGAGTTCTCTTCCAACTCAACCTGCTGTGCACACACATGAGCATTACGTTTACGAGCAAAGGCAGGAAGCAACACCCAGTCACTTGCCTTGGCATCATAGTTCAACTCATTCTGTGGACGAGCCTCATCAGCAATGTTCACCACAGCACGCGAGTGAGCCATACGTGTGGTCACCCTCATGAGGATAGGCAGATGGATGCGCTCTGAATAGTCATAAGCAAAAGCCATCATGTCGTAGGCCTCCTGTTGATTACTGGGTTCCAACGTAGGAATCATGGCAAACTTACCATAGAAACGGCTGTCCTGCTCATCCTGGGATGAATGCATGGAAGGATCGTCAGCCACCAACACCACCAAACCACCATTTGTACCTGTCATGGCTGAATTCACAAAGGGGTCTGCACACACGTTGAGACCCACATGTTTCATGCACACCAAGGCACGCTTACCCATGTAAGACATACCCAATGCAGCTTCCATAGCGGTTTTCTCATTGGTTGACCAACGGCTATGGATACCACGTTCCTTGGCTGTTGGTGACATCTGAATATACTCGGTGATTTCCGTAGAAGGAGTACCAGGGTAGGCATAGACACCACTCAATCCGGCATCTATGGCACCTTGTGCAATAGCTTCATCACCTAACAAAAGTTTTTTCATCATCTATTGATTTTTATAGTTTTAATGATTGTCTATTCTCATTTGATCATTTCACGTTCACATGCAAAGGTGTGGCCAATGCTTCCATGAACTCATCTATCCGCATCTGCCACTCTCTTTGTGTGCGGACATCATTCTTGCTCCATGCACTACCAAAATAGTAGGTGAAACGCTGACCACTCTTGTAGTTCTTCAGCACACCCACTGCATGACCAGCAATGCCATTCTCAGGTTTCTTGCTCATCAACTTCGTGGTGGCAACCTCAGCCTCTGGGAACAAGACAGCCACATAGATCTGGAAGTTCTGCTTCACAGGATTGTCTGTGGGGTCGGCATACTGCACATAGTTCTTGCCCAACACCACACTCTCGGTGTCTTCAGCATGGATCACCACACCTGCAGCCACATCACGAGGCTTCGTGAGACCTTCATACCACACGGTCATCTTGTTGAAATTGGAGCCTTTATCCAAGCTGATGATACGATGCTCAACAACATTCTTGTCACCTTTTATTTCTGTGGGGTTGTAGGTCAGCTCCACTGTGAAACGCAATGGACCATTGTCCAGAATCTTGTATGTGGCATAGCAATAAGGCAGAACGAGTTCCTTGCCATCCATCAAAGCAGGAGCACCACATCCCAGTGAGGGTCCCACCTTGTAACAGTCGAGTCCATAACCATGGTCGAAATGATAGGTGGTGGCTATCTCCACTTGGAAAGCCTCGTCCTTCTTTCCAGCAGCTTTCAATGCCTCTATCTGTGAGTGGTTGCCCAATTCTGTGGCATATCTCTTTGAAACCTCCAGGTCAGGGGTGTTCTTCACCCACACATCCACACCAAAAGCTCGCTCACCACTACGTTGCAAAGCTGGTCCATAGATACGATAGGCTGTGCGGTCATTCTCCCAGGCAATGTCATCCACACGCTCAGGATATTGTCTTCCTGTCACAAACACCTTCATGGGTTGTGGAGAACCAGGTGTGGCAGTGAAAGTGGCAGTTCCACAAGGTCTCACAGAAGCATCAAGAAGCAGTTTTCCATCGTAGGTCAGCTGGTAGCCCACCTCCTGTCCCAATGCGTTCTTCACAATGAAACTCTCACCCTTGGACAATCCCAGCTTCTGATAGACCATGGAGGCATCCACCTCCACAACCTCCTGACGCTGGCATTTCTCATCATTTGCCACAGTGATGGTCACATCATTGGCCATGCTCTTCATAGGCACAAGCCATGTGACAAACGCCCAAGCTATCATTGTCCCAAGTTTCATATTATCTCTTTTCCCCATATTTTTCGTTACAGTTTGCAAAGATACGAATAAAAAATGATTACACAAAATAAGATAATGATGTTTTGAGGTTACATTTCATTATTTCAGCTCATCAATGAAGAACTGGCTAATCTGACGCAACAGATGATGGCGTGTGTTACCTCCATAGATGCTATGGTTGCGATTGGTGTAGATGTTCATCTTGAAGTCCTTGTCGGCCTGCACCAATGCCTCAGTATATTCAAAGGTGTTCTGTGGATGCACATTGTCATCTGCCAATCCATGACAGAGCAACAAGGCACCATTCAACTTCGATGCACGTGTGATGGGATTGTCATTATAACCCTCTGGATTCTCCTTGGGAGTGCGCATGAACCTTTCTGTATAGATGGTGTCATAGAAACGATAGCTGGTGGGAGGTGCAACAGCCACACCTGCCTTGAACACAGGGCGACCTTCACTCATACTCATCAGGGTGCAGAAACCACCATAGCTCCATCCCCAGATGCCAATCCTATCCTTGTCCACATAGGGTTGGTTGCCCAACCAGATGGCTGTCTCCACCTGGTCTTTTGCTTCCAGATTTCCCAGACCCTGATAGGTGCACTTCTCCCATTCTGCTCCACGGGCTCCTGTTCCACGTCCATCTACACAGACCACAATGAAACCTTCCTGAGCCAGATAGTAGTCGAACATTCCACCTTGTCCCATCGAACCAATGTTCCATGAGTTCACCACCTGTTGGCTGCCTGGTCCACTGTATTGGAACATCACCACAGGATAGCGTTTCGTGGCATCAAAGTTGGCTGGTTTGACCATCCATCCATCCAATGTCACACCCTCTGAGGTCTTGAAGCTGAACATCTCCTTCTTCGTGATGGGATAGTTCTTCAGCTTGGCTTTCAGTTGGGCGTTGTCCACAGGGGTTGAGAGCACCTTTCCCTTGTTGTCGCAGATGGTATATACATAGGGGGTGTCCTTGTCGCTCCAAGTGTTGATGAAGTATTTGTAGTCACCTGAGAACACGGCTGAGTTCCAACCTTCTTGCTGGGTCAACCGTTCTGTCTTTCCATTCTTGTGGTTCACAAACACCTGACGGTCATGGGCATTCAGTGCAGCAGCCTGGTAATACACATCACCTGTCTCCTCATCATATCCATACACAGCTGTGATGTCATAGTTGCCATCTCCAATCTTACGCTCCTGAGTACCATTCATGGTATAGAGATACAGATGCATGTAGCCATCACGGTCACTGGGCAACAGCAGATGGTCTTTGCCTATCACAGCCGAGGTGATCACTTCTTCCTTCACATACTTGGGCACACTCTCCTTCACCAGCAGTTGGGCAATGGTGGTATATGGACTAACAGTGTAGATGTTGAGCACATCCTGATGGCGGTTCATGGTATAAACCAACACCTTCTGAGGATCACTTGTGGGCAATATGCGAGGCATGTATCCATCAGCCTCCATGGGAACCTGTAACTGCTGAACCCTACGACTCTTGATGTCATAGCTCCAGGCAGTGACCTTCGAGTTCTCCTCTCCAGCCTTCGGGTATTTATAGGAATAAAGACCTGGATAGGTGGCATATTCCTCACGTTGTGGTCTCATGCCCCTGAACATCTGCAACGAGTATTGCTTCACGGCACTCTCATCAAACCTGATCCAGCACAGCATGGTGCCATCAGCATTGAAACAGAAAGCCTTGTCAAACGAGAACTCCTCCTCATACACCCAGTCAGGTATGCCATTGATTATCTCATTGAACTTGCCATCCTTGGTGATCTGCACCTCAGCATTGTCATACAGCAGTTTCACTATGAAGAGGTTGCCATCACGAACAAATGCCACCTGATTACCATCTGGCGACCATGTGGGCACTTGCTGTGGACCATTCTCCGACAGAGGTTCCAACTTCCTACTGTGCACATTGTAGAGATAATACTCAGCCTTCTGCGAATGTCTGTACACACTTTGGGTCTTGGTCTGAATGAGCATCCTGTTCCCATCAGGCGACATGATATACCCATCAAAGTCCTTGATGTTGGAACCTTGTGTGTTGTCCACATCAAACAGCACACCACTCTCCTTCCCTGTCTTGAACGAGTATTGCACAATGCGCTTCCCATCATCACTGATGCTGGCATATTGGTCAGTACCTTCTATGGGGTCGATGCCATGCATACGTTGAGCAGCAAACTCACCACTTGTGACCTTCTTCAGATCAATCTTCTCAGCAGCCCCTGTCTGGCAGCAGAATGCCATCAGAAAAGCGCCAACAATCAAATATTTCTTCATAAGTTTTTGGTTTTGTCTTATTAGAATGCAAAGTTACGAAAAATCGAGAGCAGAACAAAAGAAACTTGTTGTTTTTTTAATCCCTGCATTAAAGCCGTCCCTTATTAAGGGACTCTAAATATGCCGAGATGAAGTAACTTCGTTATTTATTGACAAAGTTACGAAAAATCGAGAGCAGAACAAAAGAAACTTGTTTCTTTTTTATGCCGAGATGAAGTAACTTCGCGCTTTTAGCGCAAAGTTACGGAAAAATATGTACTTTTGCAATTGTGAAAGATTAAAAGATTATAAATGGACGACCAATTCTACATTGACTATGGCACATGGATTCGTCAGCAGTTCCCTTTCAGGGTGCAGAAGATTGCTGTCGATGCTGGATTCACATGCCCCAATCGTGATGGTTCCGTGGGTGTTGAGGGGTGCACCTTCTGCAACAACCTCACCTTCAACCCTGTCTATTGTGACCGCCACAAGAGTGTGACCGAGCAGTTGGAAGAGGGCAAGCAGTTCTTCTCTCGCAAGTATCCTGACATGAAATACCTGGCTTATTTCCAAGCCTACTCCAACACCTATGCTCCCATCCCCCATCTTCGCCAGCTCTTTGAGGAGGCTCTCACTGTGGATGATGTGGTGGGATTGGTCATTGGTACCCGTCCTGACTGTCTTCCTGAACCCCTACTCGACTATCTGCAGGAACTCAACAGCCGCACCTTCCTCATTGTGGAAATAGGCATTGAGAGTGCCAACAACCTCACCTTGCAACGCATCAACCGTGGTCACACTTTTGAGTGCAGTCGTGATGCCATTGAGAGAACCCATGCACGAGGCATCCTCACCTGTGGACATGTCATCCTTGGGTTGCCAGGTGAAGATGAAGCTGAGATTCTCCGTCAGGCTCCCATCATCTCATCCCTGCCTCTCGACATCCTCAAGCTCCATCAGCTGCAGATCATCCGAGGTACAAAACTAGCCAAGGAATACCAGCAGCACCCCTTTCATCTCTACACTCCCGATGAGTATATCAACCTCATCATCAAGTACTTGCACCTCATCCGCAAGGACCTGATTCTAGAGCGCTTTGTCAGCCAGTCACCTCCTGAACTCCTCATTGCTCCCCAGTGGGGATTGAAAAACTATGAGTTCACGAATCGACTGAAAAATAGGATGAAAGAATGGGAAGGAAATTAAAGGGACGTATGCCTTTCTGATACAGCAAAGGGAATTCAACATATTGTGCATTTTCACCTCTCACAAATCATTTTGGCCATTTCGTTGAGCGATAGGCACTGGTCGCGGCGGATGGCGAGGCGTTCATTATGGTGCTCCCATGGCGCAAGCAGCAGGAGCTGACCACTTTGGCAGGCTTCCATGCGTTTGCCTCCGGGCTTGGCCAAGTCCGTGAAACCGTTCTCTTGAAGGATGATGAGCGGAAGCCCCTCGTTGAAGGCGGCTCGCATCACTTGTTTTTCGCCTTTCGAGATGCTGGGCGAGACCAACACGGCACCCTGACGGGCTTGCGAGAGCCACCACGCCTGCTTCTCGGCTATCTCCTCGTCGGTGAGGTGTCGGGAGCACTGCACCTGAAGCCGCACGGGGCGGTCGAGGAGGAAGCGGTTGCCGATGGCTGAGAACTGTTGGCCTCCTACTGTCAATCCTCGCTGTACACGGAAGAGATCAGGGTGCTCGCGCTTCATCAAGAGGCGGCGAGGGTTGTCACGCAGGTATTCCATCCAGCGCTCGAGCTGCCCTTGGCGTAGAAGCAGTTTGTCGTTGTAACCTCGAGCAAAGAGTAGGCCGTGGGTGCAGTCGTTTTGTTCCGTTTGTCGCTGTCCTGTTTGTTGCGACTGAGTCACAACAGACTGAACTGAAGGGAATAGCTCCCGATATGCGCGGTTGCAGCCCGTTTTGAAACCACGGACAATGCGGCTTAAATCCTTCTCCATCTTCTCCTTCACAAAAAGAATACCATGCAGGTGGTCGGGCATCATCTGTAGAGCAAGAATCTCCACCTGTGGATAATAAGAAGGAATGCCCCACCACTCGCGTTCCACGCGCTGCCCAAGCTCGCTGAGCTCTGTCCTCGGTGTATCACCACTCCCCTCGGGAGCATCGCTGCGTCCTACCACCGTTCCGAATAGCGGGAGCCGACCTTCTGTCACCATCGTCACCATATACATCTGGCGCTCCGTGTAGTCATGACCTACACAGCGGCGCTGCATCGATGGTTTCTTATCGCCTGCAAAGGCTTTCTGGCTCTCGTAGACTTCGCGTTTCATGATGAGTGATTGTTTCTGCAAAGATATTATATTTTTGCGACATAATCAGGAATTGTTGGTTAAAAATCTTACACCTTACAGTCTGACAGTTAAAAATAACACCTGTACAGACATAGTGATGGGTTTCTAATAGTATTAAAAATAAGTAGATAATAAAAAAAATAATAATTACTCATTCAATAATAAATCTATTCTAATCTCTTACTTATTAATTCCCTCAATTCTAACCACTCTATAGGGTGCAAAATCTAACTGTAAGACTGTCAGATGTAAGATTGCTTGTGCCAATCAAACTTAAAGTAATGCTTTAAAAATAATTGCATAAATACTTGCATATATGGAATTTATTTTGTAACTTTGTAGTTGAGAAAAGGGATAAAAGATGATGGTAAATGGATTATCTACCAAGCGCACAGGTTGATGTCTGAACTCCTAATTCCTACTCTCCCTCACTCATAGAGATTACTAAAATTAAATTATTCACTCAAAAAATTAAAGCAATGGCTATTTTGTACAAAGTTTATCAAGACAATCGCGAGAACTCCCTGACCAGTGGACAGTTCTTCGCACGTGCCATCCACACCCAGGCTGTGGAACTGGAGGAAATGGCACATGAGATCGAGGAGAATGTTTCAGTCAAGTACTCTGATGTTTCGGCTGTGCTGATTGAGTTGATCAATGTGATGAACCGTCACCTCAATGCCTCAGAACGTGTGGTGTTGAATGGTTTTGGTTCGTTCAAGATTGGACTCAAGACCAAAGGTTCACTTCGCAAGGAGGACTTCTCTGCCTCTAAGAACATTGTGGGCTCTCGTCTGAACTTCTGCCCTGAGTGGAAGGTGACCAAAGAAGGACACAGAATCCGCAAGTTCCTCAATGATGTCTCTGTGCGTAATATTGAGGAAATCATGAATGGCAAGAAGCAGGAAGAGGATAATCCAAATCCGTAAAAGCTTCTCTCTGGTGTTGCCACATGCCACATCTAAGCGTCTCAGGTGATACATCTGAGGCGCTTTCTTGTATCACCTAAGGGCCTTACATGCCACATGTGAGAGCAACATCTTTAATTTTCTTGTTCATTTTTCATAAAAATAAAGTTAATTTGGCCAAAATGTCGATTTTATTTAATTTTTTTATCTTAAAATTTTTATTTTATAATATTTTTTTGTACTTTTGCCGTGATATTTAAATATTATTTACTCAATTTCAACATTTCAAGCAGCAAAAGGGTGTGTTGAAGCAGGTGAAAAAGATATATTCGCTATTATTTGGGATGATGATTCTTTGTGTGGCTTGTGAGTTCAAACTCAAGCCCAACGAGGATGCTGATCAGGCGATGCATGTGGAGGTGCAACGTTATGACAGGTTGCAGAGTCGTTATCTCACTACTGGTGATTTCTCAGCCCTCCAACAGATGAACACTGGCTACCCCATGGAAACACGCACCCTGATTGAGGACATGCTGAGACTGGGGGATGTGAACGACCCTGAAATCAATACCAAGTTCCTGAATTTCTACCAAGACACTTTGTTGCAGACCATCATCTCGGATGCTGAGTTGCAGTATGCCAATGTGGATGACCTGAACCATGAGTTCAGTATGGCTTTTGAGCGTCTCTCCACCTTGTTACCCGACATTGAGGTGCCTGTGATCTATGCACAGATTGGGGCTTTGGCACAGAGTGTGGTGATTGGTGACAAGATGATTGGCATCTCGCTCGACAAATATCTGGGGAAGGACTATCCTGCCTACCTGAAGTATTATCCTGCCAACCAACGCAAGTCAATGACCAGGGCTAACATTGTGCCCGACTGTCTGGTGTTCTATCTGCTGAGTGTCTATCCCATGCCCAATTTTGACTCTCGCTCACAGGAGGAGAAGGACCTGCACATGGCTAAGGTGATGTGGACAGTGAACAAGGTGTTGGGACGCCAGTTCTTCAATTCACAATACGTGAAGACCATTGAGCATTATATGTACCATCATCCCAAATTCTCGGTGGATGCCCTGCTGCAAAACAATGACTACAGCCTGTTCAAAAAATAATATGAGACAACTTTTTCTATCGATATTCTGCATGGTGTGTGGCTCTACCCTCGCCCAGCAGACCATCAATGTGAGGGTAACGAACAATGCTAGTTTCCAACGCACCAGTGTGCCTGTGGTCATCATGATCGACCAGTATGGTCCTGTGGCTTCTGCCCTTGTGAAGGATGATGGCAAGGAGATTCCCTGTCAGTTGGACGACCTCAACAGTGATGGGCAATATGATGAGCTCTGCTTCCTGACCAATCTGGACAAGAAGGAGACCAAGACTTTCAACGTGACCTTCTCAAACGAGGGGAAGCCACGTGAATACAAGCCTCAGGTGTATGTGGAGATGATGCTCTCGAACAAGAAAATCAAGGAGGAGAACAAGCAGGACATCTACATCTCGAGCCTGATGGTGGACCGCGATGTGAACCCTTACAACCAACTGCACCATCATGGTCCTGCCTTTGAGAATGACATGGTGGCCTACCGTGTGTATTTTGACCATCGTCAGACTGTGGACATCTATGGAAAATACCACCGTGGACTGGAAATCAAACAGACACAGTTCTATCCTGACCAGGCTCAGAAGGACAGTGGATTTGGTGATGATGTGCTATGGGTGGGCGAGACTCTTGGTCTGGGCACCCTGAGAGGTTTTGATGGCACAAAACCAACCATGATCAAGGATGTGGAGCAACGTGGACAACGTATTGTTTCAAGAGGTCCTCTGCGCACCATTGTGGAGATGATTGACAAGCAATGGAAGCAATCTCCCGATGCACAACCTGTGGACATGACCACCCGCTACACCCTCTATGCTGGACGACGTGATTGCAAGGTGGATGTGATGTTCTCTCGTCCTGTGGCTGACCTGCGTTTTGCAACGGGCATCATCAATGTGAAGAACTCCACCGAATACTCTGACAAGAAGGGACTTCGTGGTTGCTGGGGTACCGACTGGCCTGTGTCAGCAAAAGACTCTGTAGGACACAAACGTGAGACTGTGGGATTGGGCATCTGCATCCCTCGTGCAAGTCTTGTGCAGGAGTTGGAGGCCAACACCGACAACTATGGATATGAAGTGGCTATCAGGGGCAACCAATATCACTATAGCATTACATTTGGTAGCGACAATGAGGATTTTGGCTACCACAACAAAGATGATTGGTTCGACTACCTGAAACTGTGGAAAAGGGATCTGGAACAGCCAGTCAATGTGAAGATTGAAAATTAAAAGCCCCTCCCGACCTCCCCCAAAAGGGTGAGGGGAGAAAGAAAAATGTTCAATGCTCAATAATCTATGTTCAATGCTCAATGTTCAATGTTCAATGCTAAATAATTATTCCCCTTGGAAACCGTTCTAACAATCATAGAGTTTCTTGGCACATTTGCCTTTGCCATCTCAGGAATCCGTCATGCTGCAGCCAAGCATTTCGATTGGTTTGGTGGATTTGTGTGTGGTGTGGTGGTGGCTATTGGAGGTGGTACCATTCGTGATGTGATGCTGGGAGTCACACCCTTCTGGATGACCTCCCCCTTCTATCTCATTTGCACCGCCATGGCACAAGTGTTTGTCATTGTCTTTGCCCGTTCCTTGAAACGGTTGGACAATGCATGGTTTGTATTCGACACATTGGGACTTGCCCTCTTCACCATAGCTGGACTTCAGAAGACACTCGATTGTGGTCATGCCATTTGGGTGGCCATCATCATGGGTTGCATCACTGGTTCTGCAGGTGGTGTCATCCGTGACATCCTGCTGAACAAGGAACCTCTGATTTTCCAGAAAGAAATCTATGCCATGGCTAGCATTGCTGGTGGATTACTCTATTGGTTACTCATGGCTACGGATGTCCATCCAGGATGGGTATCCTTCATCACCTTCGTGTTCATTTGTCTGGTGAGATTGTTGGCAATGCGCTACCACATTTCTTTGCCAAAGCTACATGGAGAAGAGGAGGGATAATTCACAATTGACAATTGACAATTAACAATTAAGAATTCACTAATCGTTTTTTATAATCGCTTTTACCAAGCAAAGCGACTAAAAGAATTGATAATTGATAATTGAAATTGATTCCCTCCCCTAGTCGAGAGAGATGGAGGGGGCTTTAGACTACATTTTGCGGATGTCCCTCCACAAATGCTTTCACATTGGCTACAGCAATGGCCATGAGACGTTCACGAGCCTCTTTGGTAGCCCATGCCACATGAGGAGTGATGAAAGCATTGGGGTGCATCAACAATGGATTATCAGCTTGAGGTGGTTCACTGCACATCACATCTGCTCCATAAGCTGCAAGATGACCATCAGCCAAAGCATCAGCTACATCCTGTTCATTGACCAATGGACCACGTCCTGTATTGATGAGGATGGCTCCTGGTTTCATCTTAGCCAACGTCTCCTTGTTGATCATCTCACGGGTGGAGTCTGTCAGTGGGCAATGGAGAGTGAGGATGTCACTCACAGCCAACAATCCCTCGAGAGTGGTCTTCTGAATGCCTTCAGGAAGGTCGGCTGAGTTCTTACTAGTGAGTGCAAACACATCCATTCCAAACTGTCGGGCAATGGTGGCTACACGCATACCAATATGTCCTAATCCCACAATACCAATGGTCTTCCCTGCCACCTCATTGAGGGGCGTGTCCCAATAGCAGAAGTCAGGGCTTCCACTCCATCGTCCATTCCTGTTCTGTTGGGCATAATGCTCTACTCGGTTGGTGATGGTAAACAACAAAGCAAAGGTGGTCTGAGCCACACTATCGGTGCTATAAGCTGGTATGTTGGTAACAATGATTCCTTTTCGATGGGCAGCTTCCACATCCACCACATTATATCCTGTGGCCAACACTCCCACATATTTCAATCGAGGAAGAGCAGCCAGAATCTCAGCATCAAGCACCACCTTGTTGGTGAATACTATCTCTGCATCCTTGGCACGCTCAATGGTCTCCTCACGTGAGGTGCGTGGATAGACTGTCAGGTTTCCAAATTCTTGCAGACCATCCCATGACAAATCGCCAGGGTTGGCACCATATCCATCTAATACGACTATGTTCATCATTTATTTAATGCTTAAAGGGTATAAAGGGGAGTGAGAGGGCTTAAAGGGACATTAGCCAAACTGGCAATTGCTTTAACTCCCAAACGCCTTTCACAATCTTATCTTTTTTTAATTTCTTAATTTTTTAATTTTATAATTCCCCCTTCGGGGGGAGATGGAGGGGGCCATTAATCTTTGTACCGTTCCCCCCAACACTTTAGCATCCACTGGTATTGCTTCTCCTCTGAAGGGGAATGCTGAGCATGCCACAAACGTGTGTTCTGCAGGTCATCGGGCATGAATTGCTGTACCACAAAATTGCCAGGGAAATCGTGACTATACTTGTAACCATCGCTATATCCCAACTGCTTCATCAACTCAGTGGGTGCATTACGAAGATGCAAAGGAACAGGCAGATTTCCTGTTTGACGCACCACACTCAATGCAGCATCAATACCCAGATAAGCAGAGTTGCTCTTGGGACTCGTAGCCAAATAGACTGCAGCCTCAGCAAGTGGTATTCGACCTTCAGGCCATCCCAACTTGTTCACAGCATCGAAAGCAGCATTTGCCAACAGGAGTGCATTGGGATTGGCTAGTCCTATATCCTCAGCAGCACTGATAACCAATCTTCGGGCAATGAACTTGGGGTCTTCTCCTCCTTCTATCATACGAGCCATCCAATAGAGGGCAGCATCAGGGTCACTCCCTCGAATGCTCTTGATGAATGCCGAGATGATGTCATAGTGCATCTCACCATCCTTGTCATAAGCCAAAGGTGATTGTTGCAAACGAGCTACTACAATATCATCTGTAATCTCCACCTCATCGGTGCCTGCAGCCTCCACTACCAACTCCAGGATATTGAGCAACTTACGGGCATCACCACCACTATAGCGCAAGATGGCATTGGTCTCCTTGAGCACAATGTTGCGATTCTTCAACTCCACATCCTCTTTGATGGCACGATGGAGCAACTCCAACAGATCGTCTTTTTCCAAGGACTTGAGCACATACAACTGACAACGTGACAACAGGGGACGTATGACCTCAAAGGATGGGTTCTCAGTGGTGGCACCTATCAATGTCACATCACCACGCTCCACAGCCCCCAAGAGTGAATCCTGCTGGGACTTGTTGAAACGATGAATCTCATCAATGAACAAGATGGGAGATGCAGTGGAGAAGAAACGATTGTTCTTGGCACGATCAATCACATCACGCACATCCTTCACTCCACTTGTCACAGCACTGAGTGTGTAGAAGGGAGTCTCAAGCTTGTGGGCGATGATTTGTGCCAAGGTGGTCTTCCCCACTCCTGGAGGGCCCCAAAGGATGAAAGAGGAAACTCTACCTGCATCAATCATCTTGCGCAGGATAGCTCCCTCACCCACCAGGTGTTTCTGCCCAACATATTCATCGAGCGTATGAGGACGCATTCTTTCTGCTAATGGTGTACTCATAATGGCACAAAGATACGAAAAAGTTCAGAGTGAGAGATACTTTTGTGCACATTTTTTCATTTCTCAAAAATTTTTGTATAAAAAAGTTTGCTCATTCAGTACATTCTGTTTATTTTTGCACCAACGATAAGATTGAGATGAAGATAACAATACTCCAAACCGACATTCAATGGGGAGATCCCAAGAAGAACGCTGACAATGCCCTCAAAATGATAACGGAGGCTGAGCCAAGTGACCTCTATGTGTTGCCGGAGATGTGGAGTACTGGATTTGCCACCAATCCAATGGGTATTGCTGAACCTGATGGAGGAGATTCTCTCGAGTGGATGAAAGAAAAGGCAGACCAATTCAATGCAGCCATTTGTGGTAGCATCTCTATCTTCAACAGAAGTGATGGCACCTATCGGAACCGCCAGTATTTTGTGACTCCTGATGGGGAATACCAGTATTATGACAAGCATCATCTTTTCCGCTATGGTGGTGAAGACACATTCTACGAGGCAGGACTTGATCGTACAGTGGTACATTACAAAGGATTCAGGTTCCTGCTTGTCACATGCTATGACCTGCGTTTCCCCTTGTGGGTGCGCTATCATGATGATTATGATGCCATCATTGTGGTGGCAAACTGGCCTCAGTCTCGTCAGAATGCATGGCAGATATTGACTCGTGCTCGTGCCATTGAGAACCAATGTTTCCTGATTGGTTGCAATCGTGTTGGGAGTGATGAGTCATGCCAATACATAGGACGTAGTGTGGTTGTGAGTCCAAAAGGTCACACCATCGCTCAAGCCATTTCGAACAAACAGCAATTCATCACTGCTGACATTCAACTTGAGAGCCTCAACCGTCTGAGAGGGAAATTCAGAGTGCTCGAAGAACGTGATAGATTCTAATTTGATAAACAAAATACAAAATACAATATGAAAGAACAGGCAAAGAAATCGCAGACATTGAAGACATTGACCAAAAGCAACGTATGGGACGTGCAGGAAAATGACATCTTCAGAATGTGGGAGGCTGCAGAGAAAGACGCAGACCTGAAAGACAACATGCGCCACTACATTGACATCATCAAGAGTGCATTCGAGGTGGAGGAAGTGAAGGTTGACAAACCCGAGGTGATCAAGAAATATGAAGAACGCGGGTACAAGGTGGCCTCGTTGAGAATTGATGATAACACAAAACTGAAATGGGCCATCAAGAAACGTCCCATCCTGCGTGTGACTGACCTCACCTATGAGAACATCCGCCACATCAGTGCAGCCAAACTCATGGAAGTGATTGACCGCAACTTTGGTGGTGGCTGGGAGTCTTTGTCACAGAGCATCAAGGACATCATTGAGAGTGGATTCGACATCAGCACCACCACCCTTCCCAAAGACCGTTTGCACAAACCAGGTGGAATGTATGAAAAGAAGGTGAACGATGGATTTGAGGTGCTTGAGATTTCGAAAGGCACTTGGGTGGAGGCTATCTTCGCCAAGGTGAAACCCATCATTGAGAAGCCCAAGAAGAAGTTTGATCCTGATGAGGAAGAGGAAATCAGCGAAGAGGAAATCAACGAAGACGAGGATGTGGAGGTGGAAGACCACTACAATGACATCGATGAGGATGATGACTTTGATGAGGACAAGCTGACTGAGGAAAGCTATCGAACCACCTTTGAGACTGACCCAGAAGACCTCACACTCGAAGCAGCCGATGTCTCTGATGAGGATGATGGATATTAATACATTTTGAGAAGATACTAATAATCATTAAAGCGCTTCAATATGTTTTGAGGCGCTTTAATTTTATGATGACTTGCAGATGGAGAAACTAGCGGCTTCAATAAACCTTGAGGCGTGCTCCAATCTTTATCTGATAATCGGGAGAAAGGTGGTTGAGCTTATATAGGTATTTCAATTGCATTCCATACAATTGTGAGATGCTATACATGCTTTCACCTGCCTTCACCACATGGATGGGGTCCATGTATTTGCGGTCTGCTTTCTTCTGCTTCTTCTTCAAATAGACAATCTCACCAGGCTCAAGCACATCGTTGACATCACGCTCATTGTATTTTGCCAACTTCTTGGCCTTGATGCCTATCTCTTTGGCTATGGAACGATAAGTATCTCCCTTGCGTGCGTACAGATAATAGTTCTTGTTATAGATCTTGATGGGATGCAAATCTGTTGTCGTCTGCTTCGATGCCTTCCCAGTGTGTTGTGCCATGAACTTGTCGTATGAGGTGGCACGATCATATTCGTTCAGCTTATAGAGTTCAATCAAGTCTATCAGACTATACGCATAGCGGGGATTGGTGGCATAACCACATTCTTTCAATCCATGTGCCCAACCTTTGTAATCGGTGCGAGACAATTGGAAGAGCTTGCTATATCGTTTTGAGTTGGAGAGGAACTTGCTGTGGTCCTCATAGCTTTCAATGGCTGTCTTATAAGCACGGAAGCACTCTCCTGTAGCATCATCATCATGATATACTTTTGCCCCTGTCCAATCGTGGCATTTGATACCGAAATGATTATTTCCCTTGCGACATAGTTCGCTCTCTCCTGCTCCACTCTCCAATATTCCTTGTGCCAACGTGATGCTGGCTGGAATGTTGTAGCGCAACATCTCTTGAATGGCTAAATCCTTGTATTTATCAATATACGACTGATATCGCTGGTTCCACTTTGCAGTTTGGGCACTGAGAGAAACAGCTGAAAGGAACAATAGAACGAACAGATATGTTTTTTTATTCATGATGGGTCATTGGTTGTCTTCAAACAGTTGCAAATATAATGAAAATCATAAAAAAACACAAAACATGAACGCCATTTAAGAATAATTAGTAATTTTGCAGAGATGGAAAAAAAAGCAACACTACTAATCGCCTTAGGCTCCAACAAGGATGCTAAGAAAAACATGGAAAAAGCCAGAGGTCTGCTTCAACATCTCTTCAAGGGTGTTGTCTTCACTTCATGCATCTGGACAGATCCTATCAACATCGAATCGGACAAGTTCCTCAACTGCTTGGCTTATGCCGAGACGACCCACCAGGTGAAGCAACTGGAAATGGCACTGAAACAGATTGAAAGAAGATGTGGCGATGGCAAATCTTTGAGACGCACAAATGTCATACGAATGGACATTGACATCTTGAAATATAATGATGAGGTCTATCACGAAAAAGACTGGACTCGTCCCTACATCTTAAAACTTCTGGGTGAGTTGGAAGCTAAAATCGAATCATTAAGTAATCAATGATATATATCCTATAATCAAAGACTTATGAAAAAGAGAATAATTGCATTGGTGACGTTTGTTCAACTATGTTGTCTTGCCAATGCACAATCGTTTGATAACTATTTTGAGGACAACACACTGAGAATCGATTACCAGTTCTCAGGTGATGTGAATCATCAAGAAATATCCGTCGACCAACTGAACAGCGTTCCTGGATGGTATGGAAAACGGCAAAGATTGAGCGAACTGCCTGTCGAGGGAAACGGACAAATCACGGTGAAGGACCACAAGACCCAAACAGTCATCTATCGGAATTCATTCTCTACGCTTTTCCAAGAATGGCTTTCCTACCCTGAAGCACAAACCATCAGGAAATCGTTTGAGAATGTCTTTCTGGTTCCTATGCCCAAAGACACCGTTGACATCACCGTTGACTTGCGCAACAATCGCCGTGAGGTGATGGCTACATTAACCCACCAAGTGGTACCTACTGACATTCTCATCCGCCATATTGGATACTATGACGTGACTCCATACGTGACACTCCAACAAGCGGCTGACACCACTCGTTGCATTCATCTTGCCTATCTGGCTGAAGGATACACCGAAGAGGAAATGCCGCTCTTCCTGGAAGACACCCAAGTGGCCATCGAGGCTTTGTTTGCCCATGAACCTTTCAAATCCATGCGTCAACGGTTCAACATCGTGGCTGTGAAGGCTCCATCAAAGGAAAGCGGTACGAGTGAACCCAGCAAAGGCATTTGGAAGAATACGGCTCTGCATTCACATTTTGACACATTCTACAGCCAACGCTATCTCACGACATTGAACCTCAAAGACATGCACGACTGGTTGGCTGGCACTCCATACGAGCACATTATCGTGCTGGTGAACTCTGATAGATATGGTGGTGGTGGCATTCTCAACCTTTACAATCTCACATCCACCCACCACTCAAAGTACAAGCCTGTGGTGGTGCACGAGTTCGGACATAGCTTCTGTGGACTTGGTGATGAATATGCCTATGAATACGAAGACATTCCCATGTATCCGCACGATGTAGAACCTTGGGAGCCTAACCTCACCACGCTTGCCGATTTTCACGGAAAATGGGAGGACATGATGGACAAAAAGACGCCTACTCCCACTCCTGTTGGCAAAGACAAGAACAAGGTGGGCCTCTATGAGGGAGCTGGCTATAGCATGAAAGGAGTGTATCGTGCACTTCCCGATTGCCGTATGCGTACGAATGAGAATCCAGAGTTCTGTCCTGTCTGCCAACGTGCACTCACACGATTGATTGACTTCTACACCACAAAAGAATAAAGGAACACAAGGACGATTGAGAAGATGAAACGGAAGTTGTTTGTCGTGTCTCTGGTATTTGCCTACATCATTATCTCATGCTACGTCATGTTGCCAGCAAGAGCACAATCACGTACACCTGCCAGTGATAGCGAGATGCTCGGGAAAGCCATCGAATACTTCCAAAGTGGGAAATTCCACGAGGCACTCCTGCTTTTTGACAAACTGGACAAACGCTACACGCTCAATCCTCGATTCAGGGCATTCTTGGCCGTTTGCTATTATTACGATTGGAACGATGAGAAAACTTGTGAATATCTCGATTCGCTCATTCCCCAGTTGGAGCCATTTGCCCCACACGAGCGTTCCATCTATTATTATATCAACGCCGAGAGCCATTTCAATCTGGGTCAATACGAAAAAGCCATCGGTTATTACGAGCAGATGGTCAACGTTTGCTACAACAACGAGAAATCGGATGCTTTCTATCGGTTGGGTTATTGCCATTTGTTCAACAAGGACACGCTGACCGCTTACGATTATTTTAACTCAGCACTCGCCTACTATCAGCAATTCCGCAATTTCGAGAGCGACAAGCCGAGAATAGCACAGATAGAGAAGATGATAAAAGGATTGACGCCCGACAAGCAAATCTTGCAAGAAGAGCAATTGGTGGTGCGCGATACGATCAAAGGACGTATCATCAACGATATCAACCTGAGCGACATTTATGAACATCAGATCTTCATCAAGGAAGAATGAAGAATGAAGAATGAAGAGTGAAGAATTAGAAATTAGAAATTAGGAGTTTGGAGTTTGGAGTTTGGAGTTAAAATATTATACAAACAAAAAACCGATGCCCAAATCGTTGAGCATCGGCTTTTCATATAGTCAGAAGTCTTGTTTGTTTACTTCACTTTGTTCACGATAGCCTTGAAAGCCTCGGGGTTGTTCATAGCCAGGTCGGCAAGAACCTTACGGTTGATCTCGATACCAGCCTTTGTGAGAGCACCCATCAGCTTCGAATAGCTCATACCCTCCAAACGGGCGGCAGCATTGATACGCTGAATCCAAAGAGCGCGGAAAGTGCGCTTCTTGTTGCGGCGATCGCGGTATGCATAAGTTAAACCCTTCTCCCAAGTGTTCTTTGCAACTGTCCAAACATTCTTACGTGCTCCGTAATATCCCTTAGTGAGCTTCAGAATTCTCTTTCTTCTTGCTTTAGAAGCAACATGATTTACTGATCTTGGCATAATTTTTCTTCTTTAAATGTTCAACTAATTGATAAATTAACGGAGACAAAGCAAATCTTTCACCTGCTTCATGTTGCTCGTATCGACGATCGTCGAGTGTACGAGGTTTCTCTTTTGTTTCTTAGTCTTCTTCGTCAGAATGTGACTGTGATAAGCATGATTACGCTTAATCTTACCTGTACCGGTAAAGCGGAAACGCTTTTTTGCACCGGAATTTGTCTTTACTTTTGGCATTGTTTTTTAATTTTTTATTTAACTTTATTGATAAAAGCGGCGGCAACGCATATACCGGGCGTTACGCACCTTGTTTCTTTCTCTTTTCCTGATTGTTGGAACAGGTTCTCACCTATTCGCCTTCCTGAAGCTTCTTCAGCAGCTCCTCACCACCTTTGGCGTTGGCAAACAATCCGTTGGCTGCGGCATTTGTCTCTTCCTCCTGGCGGGCTGCTTCCTTTGCTTCGGCCTCACGGCGCTCATTATCTCGCTTCTGCTGGCTCTTCTTTGCCACACCAGCTTTCTTCGGAGCCATATAGAGGAACATCTTCTTGCCTTCGAGCTTTGGCAACTGCTCAACCTTACCGTATTCCTCCAAATCATTAGCAAAACGCAACAGCAGCACCTCACCTTGCTCTTTGAACAGAATCGAACGGCCGCGGAAGAACACGTATGCTCTCACCTTGTTGCCTTCCTCAAGGAACTCTTTTGCATGCTTCAGTTTGAACTGATAGTCGTGCTCATCGGTTTGAGGACCGAAACGAATCTCCTTGACTTCCACCTTCACCTGCTTGGCCTTCATTTCTTTCTGATGCTTCTTCTGCTGGTAAAGGAACTTTGAATAGTCGATGAGACGACAAACAGGTGGTTGGGCGTTCGGGGAGATCTCCACAAGATCCACACCCTGCTCGCGGGCCATATCAAGTGCCTGTCGTGTAGGGACTACTTCAGAACCGCCGTCGCCTACAATGCGGACTTCCCTAACGTGAATTTGTTCGTTCACGCGGTACTGATTTTTCATTTTGTCATTCTTCATCAAACTATTTTAAGTCACTATTTTTGCTAAACGGCTGCAAAGTTACTGATTTTCAATGAAAGAACAAAATAAAAACTTGTTTAATTTTTCATAAAAGTGCATTTTGACCGTATTTTTTTGCGAAATTGCCAAACTTGAGGCAAATAATGGCAAAATCAGAGCTATCGTTTGACAAAATGTAAGCTATCATCTGAGGTTGTCAAAGCATAGCTTTAAGAGGGTCAAAGCATATCTTTGAGGCGGTCAAAGCATAGCTATGACAAAACCAAGTGAAAAGTAAAAAGACTCAACAAATCGGTTATTTAATCACCCTAAAAACCGAGCATTGTGTCACCCAATTGGCCATTTTGCTTACAAATTGTAATTGGTCGTTTTGCCAAACATGAATTTCCAAAGAACAATCTCAATGGAGAAACGAACATCGAGAACAAAGAAAACGCAGATTCCCGCAATGGAAATCTGCATTTTCGCTTATTTGTTTCGATTCGTCAACCGAATGGTTTCAAAATCAATCGTTCGGTTTCAGATTGGTTGCCTTCAGCATCTCAGCCACTTCATCATTGATACGCTGGGCGAACTCTTCCATCTTCATCGTAGCTTGCTCGCCACCACCCTGCTTACGCATGGAGACGAGTCCTTCAGCTTGCTCTTGCTCACCCACGATGATCATGTAAGGAACACGCTTCAACTCGTTATCGCGAATCTTGCGACCAATCTTCTCGTTGCGGTCATCGAGTGATGCACGCACACCCTGCTCTTCGAGATAGGTAGCCACCTTCTTCGCATAGTCGTTGTACTTCTCCGAGATGGGCAGAATGGCCACCTGCTCGGGTGTGAGCCAAAGTGGGAAATGACCTGCTGTATGCTCGATGAGCACGGCTGTGAAGCGTTCCATCGAACCGAATGGAGCACGGTGAACCATCACGGGCGTTTGCTTCGAGTTGTCCTCGGCGGTGTATTCCAACTTGAAACGTTGTGGCAGGTTGTAGTCAACCTGAATGGTACCCAACTGCCAACGACGACCGATAGCGTCTTTCACCATGAAGTCGAGCTTAGGTCCATAGAAGGCAGCTTCGCCATATTCAACCTTTGCATCAAGACCTTTCTCTTTGCAAGCATCGATAATAGCCTGCTCGCTCTCTGCCCAAACCTCGTCAGAACCAATGTATTTCTGCTTGTCGTTAGGATCGCGAAGCGAGATCTGAGCCTCCACATTCTCGAAATTGAAGATGGAGAACACGGCTTTGATAATGTCCATCACACGCATGAACTCACCTTTCACCTGATCGGCGCGGCAGAAGATGTGAGCATCGTCCTGTGTGAACGAACGAACACGAGTGAGGCCGTGCAATTCACCACTCTTCTCATAACGATAGACCGTTCCGAACTCGGCAATGCGAAGCGGCAGGTCTTTGTATGAACGTGGCTTCCAAGCGAAAATCTCACAATGATGAGGACAGTTCATCGGCTTCAGCATGTACTCCTCTCCCTCCTCAGGAGTGGTTATCGGGCGGAATGCATCTTTCGAATAGTGAGCATAGTGACCCGATGTGACATAGAGGTTCTTGCCACCGATATGCGGAGTGATAACTTCTTGATATCCAAAGTTCTTCTGAATTTTGCGCAACATATCCTGCAAGCGGAGACGAAGGTCAGTTCCCTTTGGCAACCAGATAGGAAGTCCCTTGCCAACACGATCGCTGAACATGAAGAGTTCCATCTCTTTTCCAATTTTGCGATGGTCGCGCTTCTTGGCTTCCTCCAACATCACGAGATACTCGTCGAGCATCTTCTTCTTGGGGAACGAAACACCATAAAGGCGTTGCATTTGCTCGCGCTCAGCATCTCCACGCCAGAAAGCACCAGCCACACTTGTCAGTTTCACGGCCTTGATGAGACCTGTGGAAACGAGGTGAGGACCACGACAAAGGTCGGTGAATGCGCCTTGCGTATATGTTGAAATTGAACCATCCTCGAGGTCTTGCTCGATGTGTTCGCACTTGTAAGTCTGTCCGTCAGCACCGAACTCCTTCAAAGCCTCTGCCTTGGGGACTTCACGACGTACGACAGGCTCATCCTTGCGAGCCAACTCCAGCATCTTGGCTTCAATCTTGGGGAAGTCGCTCTCCTTGATCATCTCGCCGTCTTTCAACAACACATCATAGAAGAATCCGTTGTCAACGGCAGGTCCGAATCCGAACTGAATGCCAGGATAAAGAGCCTGCAGAGCCTCAGCCAATAAGTGGGCGGAAGTGTGCCAGAACGTGTGTTTGCCCTCATCGTCATCAAACTTATAGAGCGCGATGGTAGCATCGGCATTGATGGGGCGGTTCAACTCAACTGTCTCACCATTGACACCGCAAGATACAACGTTGCGGGCGAGAGCCGGTGAGATGCTCTCGGCGATTTGAAAACCAGTAACGCCCTCTGCATATTCACGCACAGAGCCGTCTGGGAATGTGATTTTTACCATAACAAATTAGTATTTTCTATTAATCGGATGCAAAGGTAATGAAATCCGAGCGCACTGCCAAAAAGAATCTGTTCTTTTTTCCGTCTTACGTGTGTGTTTTCCATAGAAATGCACTTCTCCCCTCTCACTAGCTCTTTTTTCTTGTCATTCTACGCCCATCGCACTCCATCTCAACGGCATTCTTCAGGTAAGGCTTCAGTTCGTTCATGTCAACCCGATACACTTTGGCTTTGATGCTTCGCGGATAACGCCTGAAATAAGGATCTACAACGAAATACCAAGTCATCTTCTCGATGTCAAAACGCAAAGGTAACTCGCGATAGATGTGGAAGATACGCGTTCGAGCACACACCGTGATGCCTGTATCACCATTCTTCATCTGCGTCAGGCAAATCATCGCGGGATGCTCTTTCTCCTCCGGCAGTTCCTCTTTCGTACTACGATGCGAGATAGTGATATGAGTACCGAGCTGACGGTTGATGTCGTTCATCATCTTTCGGAACACTTGCCCATGTTTCGAAGTGTCCTGAATGCCGTTCACCAAGATGTAATAATGAATCATCTCGTGCAAGATGACATCGTCCATATCGCGTTTCTTCAAGTTGAAGCAGGCGCTGATGCGAAGCACATAGTCAAATGTCTCCTTCTTTCCATTCGCTCCACGACGTTGTTTGTAACTCACACATCCCAACACACGCCTCGAACGACCCAACCGAATGGGTGGTGTGGGCAGTTTTCCTTCGAAGCACAATTGGTTGAAATGCTCAAATCGCTCGCGTATGTAGGAGATGGAAAGATATTGTTTCATCTTTTCTTCGTGATTGGTAGCTGTTCTATTTCTTTTGATGCAAAGGTACAAAATTAAAAGGAGGCATCAAAGAAAAACGCCGACAGATGCGTTTCTGCCGGCGAATTTATCATATCAAGCGAATTGCTTCGAATGATTGTCAAGAAGATTACTCCTCCTCGGGTGTGATGAGTTTGTAACCCTTTCCGTGAATGTTGATGATTTCAATCTGGTCATCATCCTTCAGGTGCTTGCGCAGCTTGGTGATGTAAACATCCATCGAGCGGGCGTTGAAGTAGTTGTCGTCAATCCAGATGGTCTTCAGAGCGAAATCACGCTGGAGGATTTCATTTGCATGTGAGCAAAGCAAAGCCAACAGTTCGTTCTCCTTGGTGGTCAGCTTGGTTTGCTTGTCACCAATGGTCAGCAATTGCTTCTGGGTGTCAAACGTGAAGCGGCCGATGCGATATACGGAGGCTTCCTTGTTCTTCTTACCACGAACGCGACGGAGAATGGCTTCAATACGGAACACGAGCTCTTCCATCGAGAAGGGTTTGGTGATATAATCGTCAGCACCCAATCTGAAGCCTTCGAGGATATCGTCCTTCAAAGTCTTGGCCGTGAGGAAGATGATAGGCATCTCAGCATTGGCTTGTCTGATTTCCTGAGCCAATGTGAAACCATCCTTCTTAGGCATCATCACATCGAGAACACAAATGTCGAATTTGGTTTTGAGGAAAGCCTTGTAGCCAGCCTCACCATCGGGGCAGAGCTCTGTGGTGTAGCCCTTTGCCTGCAGATACTCGCGAAGCAACATACCGAGGTTTTCATCGTCTTCGCACAACAAGATTTTCAGTTTCTCATCCATAATCGTTTGCCTCCCCCTACCTCTCTTTCGAAAGGAGTGTCTGCCGGTTTGTGGGAGTTTGATGGCAGACGGTTTGTTATTACTATATATTATTTTCTTCTAAGTTAAATCACTCTTCTTTCAACACGGGCAACTTAATGGTGAACTTGGTGCCTTTGCCGTATTCGCTGTCAACCTTAATCTCACCTTGATGCAAGTCGACTATCTTCTTCACATAAGCCAATCCAAGACCGAATCCCTTCACATCGTGAACATTACCCGTATGCACTCGATAGAACTTATCGAACACTTTCTTCAGATTGTCTTTCTTGATGCCGATGCCAGTATCTTTGATGGAGAGGTAGAGATATTCGTCATCGTTCCATGTACGCAAGTAGATATCGATGGGTTGATCGGGCTTGCGATACTTCACGGCATTGTCCAGCAGATTGTTAATCACATTCTGGAAATGCACCTCATCCACATAGATGGCCGAGTCGATGGCCTCAATCTCCGTGTAAATCTTACCACCCGTATGCTCCACACGCAACGAGAACGAATTGGCAACATTCTCCACCATTTCGTTGAGATCGAGTTCCTTCTTCTTGAACGTTGCATCTTGGCGGTCGAACATTGACATCTGCAACACCTTCTCTACCAAGAAACGCAGACGTTTTGATTCATCGTTGATCACTCCACCCAAGTGGCTCATCATCTGAGGACTCTTCGTAACCGAATTGTCGTTCATCATCTGAGCAGCCAAAGAGATGCTGGCGATAGGAGTCTTCAACTCGTGGGTCATATTGTTGATGAAGTCGTTCTTGATCTCCGAATAACGCTTCTGGCGGAAGATGACCACAATGGTGAATATGAACGTCACAAGCAATACAACCGTGAAGATGATGCTGGGAATCATGAAGCGGACAGAGGAGTAGATGTATGAGTTCATATCAGGGAAATGAACCTTCACCACACCCATCTTGTTTTGCGGGTCGTTGCGAAACAGCTCTTTCGTATAGGTGTAATCCTCGCCTTCCTCCACATAGTCAGGACAACGATAGACCTCGCGACCATCCTGTGTTGACACCGTGAAATGATATGGAATATTGATTCCATTGTTCATCAACTCGGCCTTCAAGTCTTGGTCAAGCAGTTTGAAGTTGACGCGTTCCTTCAATGGTTTATCCGATGCAGAATAAAGAATGGAATAGACAACCTCGTTGAGCAACGCCTTCTGATAGATATAGCGGTTCTTCACAATCTCCTGCATCGACTTGTTGGCCTCGTTGACAGCATTCTTGTCAGGACGCAATATCATTGCCTTCGGCATCTGCGAGGGCTTTGTCTCAATGGTCTTCAACTCGAACGATGAATAGATTGTTCCATCTTTTCCAGTCACAGAGAACTGATGACTTTGCTGAACAGAACCATCAGGGCCACCCGTACGAGTACCCATAGAGTCTTTCTGGAAGGCACGACGCTTTGTTTCGTTGACGTCTTTCTCCAGATAGCGCAATGTCTCATTCAACTCCAGATTTCGGCTGGCTTGATCGAGCGCACGGTTAACCGACTCGTCAAACTGCTCCTTCTTCATTTCCGCCATCTCCTTGATGTATTGCAATTGAAGGAAGAGCAATGCCAAGAACGAGAGTCCCATGATGATTGCTATTGCCCAAATGGTTTTCTGTTTCATGGAAGCAAAGATAAGAAATATTCTTAATTCATTAACAAGTTTATGTTAACGGATTATTCAATATTTAACTAATTTAACTAAAATACGCTATTATAGCTGAGTATATTCAATTAAAAAGAAACCCCGACACCTATTGAAAAGATGTCGGGGAAGTTTGATGATGTTCCAGTGGAAACCTTGTAATGCTGGAACTCATCGTAGAGACATGTTGTGTTATTCTTCTTCTTTGAGTTCTGCCTCGTGAGCGGCAATAAGTTGCTGCTGGATATCGGCAGGAACAAGCTCGTAGCTGGCGAACTTGGTTGTGAACGAAGCACGACCACCAGTGAGCGAACTCAATGCGATAGAATAGTTCGAAAGCTCCTTCTGAGGAATCTTGGCAGAGAGTTTCTGGTAGCCAGCCTCGCTGTCCATACCCATGATAAGAGCACGACGACCCTGCAGATCGCTCATCACATCGCCCATGTAATCGCTGGGAACGAAGACTTCGAGGTCGAAGATGGGCTCCAAGATCTTCGGTCCTGCCTCACGGAAAGCAGCAGAGAAGGCGTTGCGAGCAGCCAACATGAACGAAAGCTCGTTGCTGTCCACGGGGTGCATCTTACCATCATAAACGATGACGCGAACATCGCGGGCATAAGAACCTGTCAATGGGCCCTGCTCCATACGCTCCATCACACCCTTGAGAATAGCGGGCATGAAACGGGCATCAATGGCACCACCCACCACAGAGTTGATGAACACGAGCTTTCCACCCCACTCCAGATCAATCTCTTCCTTGCCTTTCACGTTCATCTTGAACTCCTGGCCATTGATCTTGAACGATGTGGGATCGGGCATACCTTCAGCATAAGGCTCGACAATCAGGTGAACCTCACCGAACTGACCAGCACCACCCGATTGCTTCTTGTGGCGATAGTCGGCACGAGCCATCTTTGTGATCGTCTCACGATAAGGAATCTTCGGCTCATCATACTGAACCTGAATCTTCTCGTTGTTCTCCAGACGCCACTTCAAAGTGCGCAGATGGAACTCACCCTGACCATGAACGATGGTTTGCTTGAGCTCTTTCGATTGCTCGACCACCCATGTGGGATCCTCCTGACGCATGCGGAGCACGGCAGCCATGAGTTTCTCCATTTCAGAAGAGTTGACGGCCTTGATGGCACGCGAATACTTCGAGTTGGGATATTTGATGAAATCGAAACGCCACTCGCAATCTTTGCTGTTCAGCGTGTTTCCAGTCTTCACATCCTTCAGTTTCACCGTGCAACCAATGTCACCAGCCTTCAGTTCGTCAACAGCGATACGATTGGCACCTGCACAAGCATAGATGGTACCAATGCGCTCCTTTGAACCACGATCGGCATTTGTCAGGTCATCACCCGGCTTGATGCTTCCACTCATCACCTTAAAGTAAGACACCTCACCGATGTGCGGCTCCAAACCAGTCTTGAAGAAATAGATCGACTCAGGACCATTGCTGTCGGCAGGCACTTCCTCACCACGAGTGTTGTGAATCTTCGGCATCTCGTTCACGAAAGGAACCACATTGCCGAGGAACTCCATCAAGCGGCGCACGCCCATATCCTTGCCTGCGCAAACGCAGAACACGGGGAAGATAGAGCGTGTTACAAGACCCTTGCGAATACCTTCGCGCATCTCGTCCTCAGTCAGCGTCTCCTCTTCGAAGAACTTCTCCATCAGAGCATCGTCGTTTCCAGCAGCAGCCTCCACGAGAGCGGCATGAAGCTCTTTGGCCTTGTCCATCTCATCGGCGGGAATATCCTCGATGATGGGAGCGCCACCTTCGGGCTTCCACGAATATTTCTTCATCAAGAGCACGTCGATCACGGCATTAAAGCCAGGACCTGTGGCAATGGGATACTGTACGGGAACGCACTTCGAACCATAAATCTCCTGCATGTTCGTCAGGATGGAATCGAAATCGCAGTTCTCGCGATCGAGTTGGTTGACCAAGAAGATGACGGGCTTGTTCAGTTTCTCAGTATAGCGGAAAGCGTTCTGTGTGCCCACTTCAGGACCATACTGACCATTAATCAAAATCACGGCTTGATCGGTGACGTTCAATGCCGTAATGGCACCACCCACAAAGTCATCACTACCCGGGCAGTCGATGACGTTCAGTTTCTTGTTGTTCCACTCTACATGGAAAACGGTTGGGAACACTGAATAACCATACTCCTGCTCTACTGGGAAGTAGTCGCTGACGGTGTTCTTTGCCTCAACCGATCCACGGCGCTTGATGATGCCGGCTTCAAATAACATGCTTTCGGCAAGAGTGGTCTTGCCGCTACCCGCACTGCCAATAAGGGCAATGTTCTTGATCTCGTTAGTCTGATAAATTTTCATATCAAAAGTTTTTAGTTTGTTAGTAATATTCTCACTTAAGGTCTTTGAAATTCAACGTGGCGAAATGTTAAAATCGTCCGTTTTCGAAAATCGCCGTTAAAATTACGGTTTTTTTAGCAAATGACCAAAAGAAACACTTGAAAACCATGAATATTTTAAAACATATTAGTAATTTTGTGCCAAAATTGATGATTTATGGCGGGTTTATACATTCACATTCCATTTTGCAAAAGCCGATGCATCTATTGCGGCTTCTATAGCACCACGTTCCACGCTTGGAAAGACCGCTATGTGGACGCTTTGTGCCAAGAATTGCACATGAGGTTGAACGATAAAAGCCTGACTGACAATCCTTTTCGCACGCTTTCAACCATTTATCTAGGTGGTGGCACACCCTCGCAACTCTCGCCCGCGAGTCTTGAGAAACTCTTTATATATATAAATAAGGTGTACGATGGTGTTTTGGACTCATCAGCGGCCAAGAAAGAGTTGGAAATCACGATGGAATGCAACCCAGATGATGTCGATGACGCGTTTTGCGAAATGCTGAAACATTTGCCCGTAAATCGCATCTCGATGGGCGCTCAGACATTCTCTGACGAGCGTCTGCGTTTCCTTCATCGCCGCCATACTGCCCGCCAAGTGGACGAAGCCGTTGAAAGGCTGAGGAAGGCTGGAATCGACAATATCAGCATCGATTTGATGTTTGGTTTTCCTGGCGAGAAACTCGATGCATGGGAGCACGACATCAACCACGCCATCTCTTTGCAAGTGGAGCACATCTCCGCCTATTGCCTCATGTATGAAGTGAACACGCGGCTTCACGAACTTTCCATCTACGACTCGCAATACAAGGAAATAAGCGACGAAGACGAGCGAAACATGTATGAAATGCTCATCGACCGACTTGAAGCGGCTGGGTTCGAGCACTATGAAATCAGCAATTTCGCACGTCCTAACAGACGTTCGCGCCACAACAGCAGCTATTGGCAGGCAACGCCCTACATGGGCATTGGAGCCGCCGCACATAGTTATGACATCAAAACACGCTCGTGGAACATTGCCGATATGACGTATTATGTGCATCAGATTGAACAAGGTGTGCGACCCTTCGAAGCCGAAACACTCGACAATGCCACTCGCTATAACGACCTGATAACCACTGCATTGCGAACTCGAGAAGGAATCACTATCGCCAACGTGGAACCTGAATTCCGCGATTATCTGCTCCAAAACGCCGAGCGCCACATCAACCATCATCTATTGGCTCTTGAAGAGGGGCAACTTCATCTCACACGCGAAGGACTTTTCGTCAGCGATTCCATCATGAGCGACTTGGTTTTCGTTTCGGAATGACAAATGACAAAATGACAAATGACAATAAGCACCTCATCAACATTCCAAAACGAAAATAATGGATATTCTTTCTGTAAACATGCAAAATGGTGGTAGTATTATAATATATATATAATTATATAATATTATTACAATTTATATAATATATGTTAAATTATAATACACCCCGGCATTATCCTGTCGTTACATTCTCGTGTGTGAACTATGAAACTACATTATTGTCATTTGTCATTTGTCATTCTGTCATCGGGTTGGATGAAAGCTATGGAATAAACGTGTCAAAGCATAGCAATGACATTGTCCAAGCTATGGAATGAGGAGGTCAAAGCTATGGAATGACAACGTTAAAGACCATCTTTGACTAAACTGGAGGGTGAATATGGCTTCGAGCACCGCAAAATAGCCGTTTTCAGCGTAATAATTTGGTCAATTATGAAAGAATATGTACCTTTGCATCAAATTATGAACGACTCTAAAATCATCAACGACCCTGTATTCGGGTTCATCAAGATTCCTCGCGGATTGCTGCTCAACATCGTGAAGCACCGATTGTTCCAACGCCTCAGCCGCATCAAGCAGTTGGGGCTTGCCTCGGTGGTTTACCCAGGTGCTCAACACACGCGGTTCCAGCATTCGTTAGGAGCCTTCCACTTGATGAGCGAGGCCGTGCAATCGCTCTCGCAGAAAGGCATTTTCATCTTCGACAGCGAAGCCGAAGCCGTAGGAGCGGCCATTCTGATGCACGACATCGGACATGGGCCTTTCTCCCACGTGCTGGAGAACACGCTCATTCACGGCATTTCGCATGAAGACATCTCATTGCTGATGATGGACGAGATCAACCAAGAGATGAACGGACAGTTGAACCTGGCGCTCATGATTTTCAAGGATGAATATCCCAAGCGTTTCCTACATCAACTGATTTCGAGCCAACTCGATATGGATAGGCTCGACTACCTGCGTCGCGACTCGTTCTTCACGGGTGTTACAGAGGGCAACATCGGTTCTGCCCGCATCATCAAGATGCTCAACGTAGTGGACGACCGTTTGGTTGTGGAGCAAAAGGGCATCTATAGCATCGAGAACTATCTGACCAGCCGTCGCCTGATGTATTGGCAGGTGTATCTGCACAAAGCCACCGTTGCCTACGAGAAAGTGTTGGTGAACGTGCTCCTCAGAGCGAAGAAGTTGGCAAGGGAGGGAAAGGAGTTGTTTGCCACTCCCGCCCTGCGTTTCTTCCTTTACAACGATGTCGACGCCAACCTCTTCAACACGAACCCTGATGCGTTGAAGAACTATGAATTGCTCGACGACAACGACATCTGGAGCAGCGTGAAGACTTGGACGCAACACGAAGACAAGATTCTCTCCATCCTGTCGCGCAACCTCGTTGAACGACGTCTGTTCCACGTGGAGATTCGCGAGGAGCCCATCGGCAACGACGAAATAGAGAGAATACAAGGCGAATTGGCCGAGAAATTCGACATTCCATTCGAAGATGCCGCCAACCTGATGAGTGTGAACACGATTCAGAAAGACATGTACGACATCAACGACGACCACATCGACATTCTCTACAAAGACGACACCATCAAAGACATTGCCGAGGCCTCGGAAATTCTTAATGTTGCCCTATTATCCAAAAAAATTCGCAAATATTACCTCTGTTATCAACGTGTTTAAATAAAAATGTGTATATTTGCACTTTGAATAGAAAAACTGATAAGCGGTATGGAGTTTACAGCTAAACAAATCGCCCAGTTCATCGAGGGCAGAATAGAAGGCGACGAGAACGCCACAGTCAATACTTTTGCAAAGATTGAGGAAGGAACACCGGGAGCCATCTCGTTCCTCTCCAACCCCAAATACACCCATTTCGTGTACGACACCAAGTCATCGATTGTGCTGATTGATGAGAACGTGGAATTGGAACACCCTGTTTCAACCACCCTCATTCGCGTGAAGAACGCTTACGAGTGCGTGGCCAAGTTGTTGCAACTCTACGAGTCGTTCAAGCCGAAGAAGATTGGCATCGACCCACTGGCATTTGTTTCGTCCACTGCAACCATCGGCAAAGACACTTATATCGCTCCGTTCGCTTACATTGGCGACGGCGTTGTTGTTGGCGACAATTGCACGATTTACCCCCATGTGACCATCTACGAAGGTTGCAAGATTGGCAATCGGGTGACCATTCATGCAGGAAGCGTGATTGGAGCCGACGGCTTTGGATTCGCTCCCACCCCTGATGGATACGACAAAATCCCACAAATTGGCAATGTGGTCATCGAGGACGATGTGGAAATAGGCGCCAACACGTGCGTCGACCGTTCCACAATGGGTAGCACCTATATTCGCAAGGGCGTGAAACTCGACAACCTCATCCAGGTGGCGCACAATGTGGAGATTGGCCAGAACACTGTCATCGCCGCACAAACAGGTATTGCCGGCAGCACGAAAGTAGGCCAATGGTGCATGTTTGGCGGACAAGTGGGAATGGCTGGCCACATACATATTGCCGACCAAACTCATGTGGGTGCACAAGCTGGTATCACCAATAGCGTCAAGCAACCTGGTCAAACCATCATTGGTTCGCCAGCATGGGACGCCAAGGGCTTCATGAAATCGGCTGCCATCTTCCGCAGATTGCCCGACATGTATCAGAAGATCAACGAGCTGCAGAAGGAAATCGAGGCCCTCAAACAACAGAAACAATAAAAAACTAAATAAATGGAAACGTCAAAACAGAAGACACTTAAAGGCAGTTTCTCTCTCTTTGGAAAAGGACTGCATACAGGGTTGAATCTCACTGTCACCTTCAACCCTGCACCCGAGAACACTGGTTATCGCATCCAACGAATCGACCTTGAAGGCGAACCCATCATCGATGCTGTTGCTGAAAAGGTGATCGATACGCAACGCGGAACCGTTCTTGGCAATAGCACCATGCGTGTATCTACCGTTGAGCATGGTCTTTCTGCCCTTTACGCATTGGGAATCGACAACTGTCTGATTCAAGTCAATGGTCCTGAATTCCCCATTCTTGATGGTTCGGCCATCAAATATGTGGAGAAAATCCAAGAGGTGGGAATCGAAGAGCAGAACGCACCCAAAGACTACTACATCATTCGTAAGAAAATCGAAGTGAAAGACGAGGAGTCGGGCTCTTGCATCACCATTCTCCCCGATGAGCAGTTCTCTATCACGACCATGTGTTCGTTCCAGTCGAAGTTCATCAACAGCCAGTTTGCCACACTCGACGACGTGGTAAACTATGCTGAGGAAGTGGCTCCTGCACGCACATTCGTCTTCGTTCGCGACATTGTTCCCCTGCTCGAAGCCAACCTCATCAAAGGTGGCGACCTTGAGAATGCCATCGTCATCTACGAGCGCGAGGTCACCCAAGAGAAGCTCGACCAATTGGCCGACCTCTTGAAAGTGCCACACCGTGACGCTACAAAGATTGGATACATCCAACCCAAGCCACTGCAATGGGAGAACGAGTGCACACGCCACAAGTTGCTCGACATCATTGGCGATATGGCGCTCATTGGAAAGCCCATCAAGGGTCGCATTGTTGCCACTCGTCCAGGCCACACCATCAACAACAAATTTGCACGCCTTATGCGTAAGGAAATCAAGAAGCATGAGGTGCAAGCCCCCATCTACGACCCCAACGAGGAGCCTATTATGGACAACAATCGCATTCGCGAGTTGCTTCCCCACCGCTATCCCATGCAATTGGTGGACAAAGTAATCTCGATGGGCCCGACCACCGTCGTAGGTGTGAAGAACATCACATCTAACGAACCCTTCTTCGTAGGTCATTTCCCACAAGAGCCTGTCATGCCTGGCGTGCTACAAGTGGAGGCTATGGCACAGTGTGGTGGTCTCTTGGTGCTCAGTCAAGTTGAGGAGCCCGAGCGTTGGTCGACCTATTTCATGCGAATCGACGAAGTGAAATTCCGCCAAAAAGTCGTTCCTGGCGACACATTGTTGTTCCGCGTCGAACTGCTTCATCCTGTTCGTCATGGTGTAAGCTCAATGAAAGGCTATGCTTTCGTAGGCGACCATGTGGTTTCAGAGGCTACTTTCACCGCCCAGATCGTAAAGAACAAATAAACTTTATTCATTTAGCGAAGCGTAAACATGAACCAGATAAGCCCATTAGCATACATTCACCCAGAGGCAAAACTCGGCGACAACAACGTCATCGGTCCTTTCTGCTACATCGATCGCGACACTGTCATTGGCGATAACAACGTCTTCCAAAACAGCGTCACCATCAATGTGGGTGCTCGAATTGGCAACAACAACGAGGTGTTTCCTGGTGCCAGTCTTTCCACCAAACCTCAAGACTTGAAGTTCCACGGTGAGGAGACCATCTGCGAGATTGGCGACAACAACTCCATTCGCGAGAATGTCACCATTTCAAGAGGTACTGCATCGAAGGGATGCACGAAGGTAGGTTCTAACAACCTACTGATGGAGAACATGCACATCGCGCACGACTGTGTGGTGGGCAATGGTTGCATCATTGGCAACTCGACAAAGTTCGCTGGCGAAGTGACTGTCGACGACAATGCCATCATCTCGGCCACCGTCCTCATCCACCAGTTCTGCCACATCGGTGGTTATGTGATGGTGCAAGGTGGCAGTCGAACCTCGCAAGACATTCCACCTTATATCATCGCTGGAAAAGAACCCATCCGCTATGCGGGCGTCAACCTGATTGGCTTGCGTCGTCGTGGATTCTCCAACGAACTGATTCAGAACATACACGAGGCCTATCGCATCATCTACCAAAGCAGCAACACGCGCGCTGATGCACTCCAACTCATCAAGGAAACCATTCCCTTGTCACCTGAGATTCAATACATCATTGACTTTGTTGAAGCCTCTCAACGTGGAATCATCAAATAACACACTGATTGTTATTCTCGGCCCTACAGGAGTTGGCAAGACGGAACTTTGCATTCGTCTTGCCGATTCTTTTCATATTCCCATCATCAATGCCGACTCACGTCAGATATTCTCAGAAATACCCATCGGAACCGCCACCCCAACAAAGGAGCAACTTGAGCGCGTGAAGCATTATTTTGTGGGCAATCACCATTTGGAAGACTATTACAGCGCTTCGATGTACGAGCAGGACGTGCTGAAACTCATAACCAATCATCCCCCTACGGGGGGGACAGGAGGGGGGCCTATCCACCTCATGAGTGGTGGTTCAATGATGTACATAGATGCTGTCTGCTATGGAATCGACGACATTCCCACCGTTGACGATGAGACGCGCGAAACCATGAAACGCAGGTTGAAGGAAGAAGGGTTGCCAGCTCTTGTAGAAGAATTGCGCGGACTCGACCCCGAGCACTATGCCATCGTTGACAAACAAAATCCACGACGTGTGGTTCATGCGCTCGAAATCTGCCACATGACGGGAAAAACCTATACATCTTTTCGCACAAACACGAAAAAAGAGCGTCCTTTCCGCATTCTCAAGATTGGACTCAACCGCCCACGAGAAGAGCTCTACAATCGCATCAACCAACGAGTGGACCAGATGATGGCCGATGGTTTGCTTGAAGAAGCCCGCCGTGTCTTCCCATTGCGCCACCTCAATGCCCTCAATACTGTAGGTTACAAGGAACTCTTCAACTATTTTGATGGTATTTGGTCGCTCGACGAAGCTGTAGAGCGCATCAAAGGAAACACTCGCCGCTACATGCGGAAGCAACTCACATGGTTCAAACGCGATGATTCCGTTCATTGGTTCCACCCTGAAAACGTTGATGAAATCATTGCCTTCATCAACCAAGAAATCCAACAAAATGTTCTTTGATTATTACTGACCAGCGATGGCTTTGGCAACCGCAAAGCCAGTTGTCCAAGCTGCCTGGAAATTGAATCCGCCCGTAACACCATCCACATCGAGCACCTCACCGGCAAAGAACCTTCGAGGGCTTTTTCCATCGACAAACTCAAGCGTGGAAGCATTCAGACAACCCAACGAGACACCGCCACACGTGACAAACTCATCCTTGAAAGCCGCACGACCATTGATTTCGTAGGTATCGAGCTGCAACACATTGACCAACCGATTCAACTCCTTCTTGTTCAGATGAATCCAACGGCTACTGCTCCGCTCGCCCAGACTCTTTTCCAAAAGGTAGTTCCACAACCGGCTTGGAAGACCAAACGGACGAACATTGGCCAACTGCTTGTTGGGATTCTGCATCGTGATCTCCATCAGTTCCTCCCTCACTTCCTCTTCCGTGCGACCCGTCCAATTCACGATGAGTGGCATTCGATAACCATGCTCGGCCAACAAGCGGGCGGCATAGCTCGACAACTTCAAAATGGCTGGGCCGCTCATCCCCCAATGAGTGACGAGCAAAGGTCCTGAAGCGCGCATCTTGGTGCCAGGAATCATCACAGTCACACCTTCGACCACCGTTCCCATCAAACCTCGCAACGCCTCGTCGGCAATATTGAAAGTGAAAAGTGAAGGAACAGGCGGCACTATCTCCACGCCCTCAAACAGTCCTCCATCGGTGGCAGCATTGGCTATTGAACGAGGCATTCCGCCCGTTGTCACAACCACATAATCATATTCAACCAAATTCTCCAACGAATTGATTTTCATTCCCTTACGAATACGAACACCAAGTCTCTCAGCTTCATTCAGGAAGCAATTGATGATGCTATGCGAATCTTGTGAAGCAGGGAACACACACTCGTCGGCTTGCGTTGTCAATGTCACTCCTCGACGTTCAAACCATTCGTAGGCATCGCGCTGGTCGAATTGTTTCATCAGACGTTTCATCAATCGATGGCCACGAGGATAGACGTGACTCAAATCTCGAACGCTGGCAAACGAGTTTGTGCAATTGCATCGCCCTCCACCCGAAATCTCCACTTTCGCCAACACACGATTACCACGCTCGAAGATGACCACCTCCATATCAGGCATCATCTCCTTCAAGTTGATCGCCGTGAAAAAACCAGCAGCACCGCCACCTATTATCGCCGTTTTCATCGCCTTCATTGCCATTCAAAAACTTTCTGCATGCAAATATATCGATTTTCCACCAAATAGCAAAGCAATTCCAACAGAAACCCTTATCTTTGCAACATCATTCACATAGCTTGACATGAAATTCATCATCGCCATCGATTCGTTGAAAGGTTGTCTCACGTCAGCCGAAGCCAACCACGCCGCCGCAGAGGGGATTCGCTCGCTCATGCCCGATACCGACATCATCGAACTGCCCGTCAGCGATGGAGGTGAAGGGTGGCTCACGCCCTTTGTCGAACGACTGGGATGGCAACCCGTTGAATGTCAGGCTCACGACCCTTTGAACCGTCCCATTCGAGCCCTTTATGCCACGAATGGCCTTTGTGCAGCCATCGAGATAGCGCAGGCCTGTGGACTCACGTTGCTCTCCCCCAACGAGCGCAATCCTCTGGTAGCTACCACACGTGGAGTTGGCGACATCATCGTCCACGCCATTGAACATGGAACGCGCGAGTTCATTGTGGGCTTGGGTGGGAGTGCCACCAGCGACGCAGGTATGGGGATGATTGACGTGTTGCGCGACAAGGAGATTCTGGAGAAGACCGACCATCTGCGATTCACCATTGCCACCGATGTTCAAAATCCGCTCTGCGGTCACAATGGCGCCGCCCATGTCTTCGCACCTCAGAAGGGAGCCACGCCCGCTATGGTGGAACAACTCGATGAACGTGCCCGACGTTTTGCAGAGACCTCCGCCCGATTGCTTGGCCACGATTTTTCGAATGCTCCTGGTGCCGGGGCGGCAGGCGGATTGGGATACGCCTTCATGCAATATCTGAACGCCCAATGCCAGCTGGGTGCCCGTCTGCTGATGGAACTGCTCCATTTCGACCAACTCGTCAGCGATGCCGATCTCGTCATCACAGGTGAAGGACGAGCCGACCGACAGACGCTCATGGGGAAGCTGCCCTTCGCCTTGATGAAAGGTACCCGAGTGCCCACTCTGGTGTTGGCTGGTCAGGTGAGCGACCGACACATGTTGCTCGACGCTGGTTTCGTCGACGTCATTTGCATCAATCCCCCCAACACACCAATGGCCGTCGCCATGCAAAAAGACGTGGCCATCGAGGGCATCAAGCAGGCCATCCGCACGTTTCTCAGCAGCGGAGCCGACCACCATTGACAAGAGCGTCAAGGCCAAGAGCAGAAGGATGTTTCTCACGTTCATGGTTGTTGTTTTTATTGTGTGTGTTTATCGTTCGTTTACATTGCAAAGATACAAAAAAAATTTCAATCCTCCAAATTTCAAGGGCGCTAGAAAGTAAAAATTTTTAACAGGAAGGAAAGCGAACAGTTCGAACAGATAACAGTTAGTTTTCTGACACCCCTATTTCTCCATTTCTACTCTGAATCCAACTTTATTCATATATATAATAATATTATATATATGAATAAAAATTCTTTACACTTAATAATAGGCCTATATAGTACCTTCAAAAATCGAACTGTTATCTGTTCGATTTGTTCGGTTGTAAATGTGACACTCATTCACGACCACCTGCCAAAGACCACAAATGACGAAGTCAGAGCTATGCAATGACGAGGTGAAAGACCATCAATGACACGCTCAAATGCCACAAATGGCACACTTAAACATCATCTTTGACACTAGTTTCGGCAGCCATGCGAGCAGAAGGTTCCTCCTCGAACGCGAGATAACGGGTCTCTTTGGGAAGACTGCGATCGGCAAGGAAGATGCGATTGAGGGTGAATTCCAAGGCCTCCAACGTTTGTTGGCGCACGGCAGGACGCAGTTCACATTCCCAAACAGTAATGCAATGCCACCCCATCTCGGCCAATCGTCGTTGTTCCTCGATATCGCGCTGCTTGTTTCTCAGCACCTTCTTCTGCCAAAAATCTCGGTTCGTATGAGGCAGACGGAAGCAAGTGGAATCCTTGAGCACCACCTCTTCCCCACTCGTCTCATCGCCCACCATCTCGGCCTTGTGGCCATGCCAAAAGCAGCCATTCACAAAGACGCACGTGCGATATTTGCGCAACACCAAGTCGGGATGTCCAGGCAGGCGCGGCGAATTGAGCCGATAGCGAAATCCTCGACTCCACAGCCATCGCCTGACAATGAGTTCAGGCTTCGTGTCGCGACCACGAATGGCAGCCATCGTGGCATGACGTTGTTCTTTGGTCAGAATGTCCATCTGAATATGATGAAAAACAATGATGATTGACGAGGCAAAGATAAGGAAAATTTCCAAGAAAATTGTCGTTTATTTCATTTATTTTTTGTATCTTTGTAGTCAGAAAAAGTAATCAAAAACAAACATCGCCCAACACCTATCAACCAGCAACCATCACTCAAAATGAAGAATCTCCTGACCCTCATAGTCCTTGTCTTGACACAAGCCATCGCCCCCCTCCACGCACAAGAATGGCCGACCGCCAACCCCGAAGCAAAGCCGGGGGCCAGATGGTGGTGGCTAGGATCGGCTGTGGACAAGGAGAACCTGCAATGGAACATCCAGCAGTATGCCCAGCACGGCATCGGAGCTTTGGAGATCACACCCATCTATGGCGTTCAGGGCAACGAGGCGAATAACATCCCATACTTGAGTGACAAGTGGATGGAGATGCTGCGATTCACGCAGGAACAGGGACGACAACAAGGCGTTGAAATCGACATGGCCACAGGCACTGGTTGGCCTTTCGGAGGTCCTTGGGTACAATTGGAAGAGAGTGCTTGCAAGGTGGTGTTCGTTGAAAAGGAGTTTTCTGGCAAAGAGGTCAGGGATCTTGACCTATCACTATCGGCAAAAGATGCAAAAAACGCTGTTCTCAGCAAAGTCATGCTATATGGTGGTGACAAATTCTCTACGGATGTCACAGAATATGTCAAGGATGGGAAGTTGACTTGGAAAGTACCTAAGAACCTAATACCGTTTATTGGGAATGAAAAAACAGACCATAAGACGGTCATCGCCCTCTATATAAAATATGGTGTAATGCGCGTGAAGCGTGCTGCTCCTGGCGGAGAAGGACTCGTCATCGACCACTTCGACAAACAAGCCGTGGCCCACTATCTGCAACACATCGAAGAGACCTTTGAGCGCACGGGCACACCCTACCCTCACACCTTCTTCAACGACTCCTACGAGGTGGCCGACGCCACGTGGACACCCACGCTATTTGAGGAATTCGAGAAGCGTCGTGGCTATAAGTTGCAATATTTCCTGCCGCAACTCATTCATGCCAGTGATACAGATGGCGTATGGATAGGCAGACAACCCACAGAGGTTCTTTCCGACTACCGCGAGACATTGGCCGACCTGCTGTTGGAGAATTTCACCCAACAATGGACAGCGTGGGCACACAAGCATGGAGCCATCACACGCAACCAAGCACATGGCTCGCCCGCCAACCTCATCGACTGCTACGCCGCCGTTGACATCCCCGAGATTGAAGGCTTTGGATTGTCCGAGTTGGGTATCAAAGGACTGCGCCGCGACCCTGGTAAAACACGCAAGAACGACAGCGACTTCTCGATGCTGAAATATGCGCCGTCGGCAGCCCACGTGATGGGCAAGCCATTCACTTCGAGCGAAACGTTCACATGGCTCACTGAGCATTTCCGCACCAGTCTTTCGCAACTGAAACCCGACATGGATTTGATGTTCTGCGCTGGCGTGAACCACATGTTCTTTCATGGCACATGCTATTCGCCCAAAGACGACGAATGGCCAGGATGGAAGTTCTATGCCTCCATCGACATGAGCCCCACCAACAGCATCTGGCGCGATGCCCCCTACTTCATGCAATATGTGGAGCGTTGCCAAAGCTTCCTGCAATGGGGACAACCCGACAACGATTTCCTTGTCTATCTGCCCGTGCGCGACATGTGGCGCAAGAACACGAAGAAGTTGCTCATGCAATTCTCCATCCACGAGATGGGAAAGCTTGCACCCGAGTTCATCAAAACCATTCTCGACATCGACAAGGCGGGATTCGACTGCGACTATATCAGCGAACAACTGTTGCTCTCGACCACCTTCAAGAATGGCGCACTCGAAACGGCCGCTGGAACGCGCTATAAAGGGCTTATCATCCCCAGCAGTGACAACATCATGACCAACGCGCTTCGTGAGCATATAGAGCATTTGAAGACGCAAGGAGCCAACATCATCGTGGGCACTAATCCCACAGAACTCGCCCAAGCCGCCAAGCCCGAGCAGATGCGCACCCGCTATGGATTGAAGACCATCAGACGCTCGAATGCCAACGGTCACCACTATTTCATAGCCAACTTAAGTCCCAAAGATGTCGATGCCCGCATTCCGCTTGCTGTTGCTTGCAAAGCAGCCACGTGGTTCAATCCGTTGAATGGTGACATTCGTCCTGCCGACTTCAATGCTGATGGCGTCGTCATCCGCCTGAGAAGTGGAGAGTCGATGATTCTGCAAACGTACGACGAGGCTATGCCTCTAAATGAAAAAGTACAACTGGCAAATAATAAAAACGAACGCGATACCATCGCCATCGACGGTCCTTGGACGCTCTTTTTCATCGACGAGGCGCCCAAGGTGGAACAGAAATACGTGCTAGAGAATCTGAAAACATGGGAGTCGCTCGATGAACAAACAAAAGTAACGATGGGAACGGGCGTCTATACCACTAAATTCAAGCTATCGAAAAAGGAAGACCCGAAAGGCGCATGGAAGATTGACCTTGGCGACGTGCGCGAAAGTGCCCGTGTCTATATCAATGGACAGTTTATCGGATGTGCCTGGAGTGCCCCCTTCGTGCTCGACACCAAACAGACGTTGAAAGTGGGCAACAACGAAATACGAATCGAGGTGACCAACCTACCCACCAATCGTATTGCCGAACTCGACCGACAAGGCGTGAAATGGCGCAAGATGGAGGAAATCAATGTCGTCGACATCAACTACAAGAACACCACCTACAACCAATGGGAACCCATGCCTTCAGGGTTGAACAGCACGGTCAAGTTATATAGGGATGAAAGATGAAAGATGAAGGATGAAGGATGAAGGATTATCTTTTATCTTTTATCTATTTATCTATTTATCTATTTATCCAAGTTTCCTCCCAAGAACCTCAGCTCCGCTTCAAGCATTGCGAGTTTAGGCATGGGGAACCCTGCACGAGCCGCCTCCTCGATGGGACGCGTGTAGAGATAATAGATCTCCATCGGACGATGAAAGTCGAAATCGAGCTTCATGCTGGGCGAATAAGGCGTCATCTCATCGGTCATCTTCATCATCAAGTCGGCAAACGAAGCATCGAGATTCTTCACACCCATGTGCTGTGCGGCACCCACCACTTCCATCATCTGGTCGTAGATGAGTTGGCGTGTGGAGGGATTCTGAAGCAGCAAGTCGGTTCGAGTATTCAACGCAACGGTCATTCCATTGAAAGGCATGTTCCAAACGGCTTTCTTCCAACGAGCCTCCATATATTCCACCTCATGCGTCTCGATGCCTGCCTGTTGGAAATCCTCCAACAACTGGGCCATCAACTGCTTGTCCTTACATGAATAATCAGCCAGATTGATGCTGCCATAGCACTGGTGGCTGATACGACCAGGCTCCGTCTTTGCCGAGCAAATGAAAGCCAAACCCGCCACCAACGACACATCGGGGAACATCTTCTGCACATCGGGTTCCACGCCAATGCCATTCTGAATCATCACGACAATCGTCTGTTCGTGAAGCAGTGGTGGAAGCAGATCGGCCAGCAGATGGTTGTTCACCGACTTCAAGCCCACCAAGACGACATCGCAAGCCGGCATCTCGCTGGTGGAGCGATGAGCGAATACTTGATCCAAATGGAACGAACCATCGCATGAGTCAATCTGCAACCCATGTTGGCGAACATAATCGTAATCACGATGGAGCAAGAAATGGACTTCATGACCAGCATGTGCCAATTTCCCACCATAATAACCGCCAATGGCGCCCGTTCCTATAACAGCATATCTCATTTACTTGTATAAACCTTGATTTCAAGGCGCAAAGTTACACATTCTTTTCTTTTTCCCAAAATACAACGGGACATTTATGACGTTTTCCGATAAAATGGCTTCGTTGGCACAAATATAAACGCGTTCCCTTTGCTTTGCACTCGATTTTTCGTATATTTGCAAACAAAAAGAAAGTCATGCCCATCATCGAAATCAAAACACTCGACCAGCCTGGCGTGGACGTGTTCAGCACGCTGACCGAAGCCCAACTGCGCAACCGCATGGAACCCGACAAAGGAGTCTTCATCGCCGAAAGCCCCAAGGTCATCCACGTGGCACTCAACATGGGATTTGAGCCGTTGGCCTTGCTGTGCGAACGCCGACACATTGAGGGCGATGCAGCCAGCATCATCGAACGATGTGGCAATATCCCCGTATATACAGGCGACCGCGACTTGTTGGCCACCCTTACTGGCTACACCCTCACGCGAGGAGTGCTCTGCGCCATGCGACGCCCACCTGAGAAGCCTGTGGAAGAGGTTTGTCGCGATGCACGTCGTGTGGTGGTCATCGATGGTGTGGTCGACACCACCAACATTGGTGCCATCTTCCGTTCAGCCGCCGCTTTGGGCATTGACGCCGTCTTGTTGACACGCAACTCATGCGACCCGTTGAACCGACGTGCCGTCAGGGTGTCGATGGGTTCTGTATTCCTTGTTCCTTGGGCATGGCTCGACGGAAGCATCAGCTGCCTCCATGCATTAGGATTCAAGACCGCCGCGATGGCTTTGACCGACCAGTCGGTCTCAATAGACAATCCAGCGTTGAAAACAGAGCCACAACTTGCCATCGTCATGGGAACCGAAGGTGACGGACTCCCCCATGAGACGATAGCCGAGGCCGACTATGTGGTGCGCATTCCCATGTCGCACGATGTGGATTCGCTCAATGTGGCAGCCGCGGCGGCAGTAGCCTTCTGGGAATTGCGTTAATGTTCGCAAAACCTTCGCTTGTTCACGAATTATTCAGTAATTTTGCACTCGAAAACAAAGAAAGAGATATGTTCAAAAAGATATTCAAATACTGCTGTAAGCCCTTCGTACGTTTCTGGCATTGGTACAAGAACCTGTTTCATGGACGCCCTTGGTACGTGAAACTGCTGGCAGGCTTTGTGTCGTTGCTGGTGCTCTTCATCGTGTGGTTGGGTATGGTGGATATCAATTTCCTTTGGCTCTTTGGCAAGTCGCCTGGCTACATGTCGGGATTGGAACCACAAATCAGCCAAGCATCCGAAATATATAGTGCCGATGGTAAACTGATAGGAAAATTCTTCAACGAGAACCGCACACCTGTCAAATACGATGAGGTGAACCCTTCGTTCTGGAAGGCGCTCATCGACACGGAGGACGAACGCTACTACGACCGTCCACGTGGATACGCCATCGACTTTTGGGGCATGTTGGCAGCCGCCAAAGACGCCGTTCTACATCATGACGCTCGAGGTGCATCGACCATCACCCAGCAGTTGGCGAAGAACATGTACAAGATGCGTTCGAACAACTCGACGGGTCTTCTGGGCAACATCCCTGGTTTGAAGATGCTCATCGTGAAGACGAAGGAGTGGATCATCGCCACCAAGCTCGAGACCATCTACAACAAAGAGGAGATCTTGACCATGTATGCCAACACCGTTGACTTCGGCTCCAACGCATTCGGCATCAAGACCGCTTGCAAGACCTATTTCAACACCACCCCAAAAGAACTCCCCACCGAGCAATCCGCTGTATTGGTGGGCATGCTCAAGGCTACCACCACCTACAACCCCATTACCCACTACGAAAACAGCCTCAAGCGCAGAAATGTCGTGCTGGCCAACATGGTGAGGAAAGACCACTTGAAGCAAGCGGAATACGACTCCATCAGCAAACTGCCCATCAAGTTGGAATTCAGCGTTGAGACCAACTACGACGGCGAGGCACAATACTTCCGCGAGGCCATCTCCGACTATCTGAGCGACTGGTGCAACGACAATGGATACGACCTCTACAACAGCGGTCTCAAAATCTACACCACCATCGACACACGTATGCAGAAATACGCCGAAGAAGCCGCCATCAAGCAGATGCGACAAGTGCAGCGCAACTTCGACAGCCATTGGGGCAACAACCAACCTTGGGTGGACGAGCGTGGGAAGGTCATCCCCGACTTCATTGATGGCATTGTGGAGCGCCTACCCATCTACAAGCATCTGCAAGAGAAATTCCCCAACGACCCCGACTCGGTATTGTACTATCTTCACAAGCCTCATATGGTCAAGCTCTTCGATTACGAAAAGGGAACCATCGAACGCGAGATGTCTACGATAGATAGCGTGAAGTATATGGTGAAGTTCATGCATTGCGCCTTCGTGGCCATGGAACCACAGACAGGACATGTGAAGGCATGGGTGGGCGACATCGACTTCAACTCGTGGAAATACGACAAAGTGACCGCCATGCGTCAACCTGGCTCCACCTTCAAACTCTTCGTCTATACCGAAGCCATGAACCAAGGTCTCACGCCTTGCGACAAACGACGCGACGAACTCATCTCGTTGGACGTGTGGGACAAGCAGAAAGGAAAGGAAGTGACTTGGAGGCCAGGCAATGCCAATGGATATTTCACGGGCGACTCTATGCCTTTGCGTGCGGCTTTTGCCAAAAGCATCAACTCGGTGGCAGTTCGATTGGGACAGGAAATGGGCATCAAGCGCATCATCGAAACCGCTCATAAGATGGGAATCGAAAGTCCCCTCGACGACGCACCCTCATTGGCTTTGGGTGCCAGCGATGTGAACCTATTGGAGATGGTCAACGCCTATTGTACCATCGCTGATGATGGCCGACATCACAAACCCGTCTTGGTGACCTCCATTCTCGACAAAGACGGCAAGGAGGTATATATCGGACCTTCCAACTACGAACAAGCCATTCCATATAAGAGTGCATTCCTCATGCAAGAGATGCTCAAAGGAGGTCTTACCCAACCTGGTGGAACCTCGCAGAGCCTTTGGGGATACGTCGGGAATGCCCCCGATTGTGAATGGGGCGGAAAGACAGGAACCAGCAACAACCATTCCGACGCGTGGTTCATGGGTGTGAGTCCCAAGTTGGTCGTCGGCGCATGGGTGGGTGGCGAATACCGCTGCATCCACTTCCGAACAGGAGCGTTGGGACAAGGCAGCCGAACGGCATTGCCCATCTGTGGCTATTTCCTCGAGGCGCTGCTCAAAGACCCAGCCTTCAAACATTATCATGCACGATTCCCGAAGCCCAAGGATGCCGACATCACGCCCGACATGTACGATTGTAACAACTATTACAACTACGAGCCCAACGATTCGCTGTTGAACGACAGCTTGTTCGACGAGCAGGAAATCATGCTCGACGAGAACGGCAACCCCATCGAGATTCCCATTGAATTGGATGAGGAAGATGGCGGGGCGCCCGTACAAGAGCATAACATCAATTTAGAGGACCTATAACCGTTTCCTTCACACACAAAGGCTTCTCGAACCACCATGACAAACGAGATTGAGCATATCGACCTCGAAAACAAGGAACTGCAAAACGCACTCCAAATCATACAATTCACCCGTCGCTCGCTTTTTCTGACTGGAAAGGCGGGGACGGGCAAATCCACTTTTCTCAGATACATCGCCGCCAACACGAAGAAGAAACACGTGGTGTTGGCTCCCACCGGCATCGCCGCCATTAATGCGGGTGGCTCCACTTTGCATAGTTTCTTCAAACTGCCCTTCCACCCTTTGTTGCCCAACGACAGCAGATACAATACCCGCAACATGCGCGAAACGTTGAAGTACAACGGCGAGAAGCGGAAACTGCTGCGCGAGTTGGAACTCATCATCATCGACGAGATCTCAATGGTGAGAGCCGACATCATCGACTTCATCGACCGTGTGCTGCGCATCTATTGCCGTAACATGCGTGAACCCTTCGGAGGAAAGCAACTGCTGCTTGTGGGCGACATCTATCAATTGGAACCCGTCATTCGTGAGGAGGAACGCCAGTTGCTGCTGCCTTTCTACAAATCGAATTTCTTCTTCGACGCGCGTGTGTTCCGCGAGATGCAACTCGTCAGCATCGAGTTGACAAAAGTCTATCGGCAAACCGACCCCATCTTCATCAACATCCTCGACCACATTCGAACCTCGCAAGTGGGAAATGCCGACCTGGCTTTGCTCAACAAGCGTCTTGGAGCCGAATTCGTACAAGACGACTCGAAGCTGTCGATCACGTTGTCAACACGACGCGACACGGTGGACTTCATCAACGAACAACATCTGAAGCAATTGCCTGGCGAACCCACCATCTTCAACGGAATCATCCGAGGCGAGTTCCCCGAGAACAGCCTTCCCACCCCGATGGAATTGGAACTGAAGACGGGCGCCCAGATACTATTCATCAAGAACGACAAAGAAAAACGATGGGTGAACGGAACGCTGGGCACCATCATCGGATTTGGCGATGAAGCCGACGGCATCATCTACGTGCGTACGGAAGAGGGAAACGACGTCGATGTGGAGCGCGAGATATGGAGTAACATGCGCTATAAGTTCAATGAGACAGAACAGAAAATCGAGGAAGAGGAGATTGGAAACTACGAACAATTCCCGCTTCGTTTGGCGTGGGCCATCACCGTTCACAAGAGCCAAGGATTGACGTTCAAGCAGGTGAACATCGACTTCACGGGCGGTGTCTTTGCTGGTGGACAAACCTATGTGGCACTCTCGCGATGCACCTCGCTCGAGGGCATCAGCTTGAAGGAACGCATCCGACGCGAGGATGTCTTTGTGAGGGCCGAGGTGTTGAATTTCGCCCGACAATACAACGACAACCAAATCATACAAAGCGCCTTGCAACAAAGCAAAGCCGACAAGGAATACTATGATGCCATGAAAGCGTTCGACCAAGGCGACATGCAGAGCGCATTAGACAATTTCTTCCTTGCCATCCATAGTCGCTACGACATAGAAAAACCTGCCGCCAAACGACTGATACGGCGCAAACTGAACATCATCAACGAGAAGCAAGCCGAGATAGAACGCCTGAACGAAGAGTTGGCCAAACGCAACGATTACTTGAAAGAACTGGCTATCGAGTATCTCGTCATGGGTAAGGAATGCGAAGCCGAAAAGATGAACGAAGCCGCCATTCGCAACTATGAGAAAGCCTTGCGACTATGCCCCGAACTTCCTGATGCAAAACGACGTCTAAAGAAGCTCAAGCAGAAAAAGAAATGACGCGAGCCTACTTCACACGACTCATCCTCTTCACCTCTTTCTTCACCACACGCAAGGTGCTCTTGTCGGTCGAGAACACCGAGTTCAAACCTTGCGCCTCTTGGGCAGGGTCGCCCGTGTAGTCGTCTCCCACTTGCCATTGCTCGTGCTTGGGCTTCGCCAAACCGCCCCATCCCCAGAAGTTGCAGCCGGCGAACTTACCACCACTCTCAGCATTGGCGGTCACCAACGAGAACACATATTTATAAAAGGCGTCGCGTCCCTCCACGGGGGTGTCGAGTGTGAACTTGAATCCATCTCGCGGATAGCCGAACTCCTCCATCACCAAAGGTTTGTTCAGTCGGTCGCAGATGACCAGATGCTTGTCGATATAATCTTTGGTGTTCTTGCGAGCGGTTGGAAGGTCCTCAATCAAATGCTCAGGACGCACCCAACTCCAATTGTAGGGCCACAGGTGGACGTTGCAATAATCCACATTCTTGTCGGCACAGATGCGCTCGTACACCTCATAATCGCCCTCGCATCCCACTGCACCTTCCGAACCGATGGAGATGAGATGATTCTTGTCGAGCCGACGTATCAAAGCCGATGCCTCGCCCAACCATTTCTCGAATGCTGGCAGGGCCTCCTTGCTGAAGGCGCGTGGCTCGTTGCCAATCTGCCACGACATGATGGCAGGGTCGTCAACATAGCGTTTGCCCGTGTATCGGTTGGTGCGGTTAATGATGAACTCCACATAGTCGTAGAATAACCGATGGGCCTTCTCGTTCGTGGCATATTGCGCCACAAAGTTCATGTAAGCCGTGTAGCCGTCTTCGTTGGGGCGTGGCGACTTGCCGGCTCCCACATGCTCCAAATAAAAACCATAACCACCACTCCATTCCCACGAGTTGTTCAGGTAGAGCACGGCCACCATCTTGCGCTTCCCCATCTCCATGAGCAGATAGTCAAGACCTGCCAGAATGGTGTCGTTATATACGCCAGGCGCCACTTGCAACGTAGGTTCCGCCTTTGTCTTCACACCCCGTTCGCCATCGCTTCCCACCAGAATGCGAAGATTGTCCATCCCCATGCGTTTCAGCAGGTCGAGCTCGCGTTTCAATCGTTTGCGGTCGCCCCCTTGTCCTTCCGAACCCAATATGGCACCATACCAGAAGTTGGTTCCCACGAAGTAATAAGGCTTTCCACCACGCTCGAAACGACCATTCCGCACCTTCACGAAATCACCCTGCGCCGATACCGACGAGGCCATCAAAGCCGAAAACAAAAGCACCAACCATTTTTTCATATCGACTCAACCTTTTAGCGTTTCCAAATGATAAGCTGCCAATCCGTCAATAGGGGTTTTCAGCACCTTCCCCACCCGATAGCCGCACGTCTGAGCAGCTTCTTCCAAGCACTCGCGGAAATGCCACGCAATGCTTCCTATGGCCGAGACAGCCAGGTCTTTCCGTTCGTAGGCATCAACATTGTTGTGGAAGAACGCCACGAAATTGCCCACCACCAACCGTCTGACCTGCTCGTCTGCCAGATGCTCGTGGATGAAAGGAGCCAACGAAGCCAACCAACGATTGGCCATCGGTTGACGATAGACGCGGTCGATGACATCCGATAACGACGTGTTTGCCCACGCGCAGAACTCCTCACGCATCTCAGCCGTCAACCGACCTTTGAACAACGCGTTCAGGAACAACCTGCCAAGCACGGCACCACTTCCCTCGTCGCCCAACACATATCCCATAGCGGGCGTGTTGGCCACGATGGAAACGCCATCATAGAGGCACGAATTGGCTCCTGTGCCCAAGATGCAGGCGATGCCCTCTGTCTTTCCACACAACGCACGAGCAGCTCCCAACAAATCGGAACAAGCCATCACCTTTTTGTCATCAGGCGTGGAGTTGAAAATGGCCGACCTCAACACGCCCTCCATCTTCGCTTCCATGTCGGCTCTGACACCCGCTCCATAGAAATAAACGGCGTCAATCTTCGAGGCCTTGTCACCCAGTTGCGGCAACAACTCGGCACGCAGAATCTGCTCCATCTGCCGCTCCGTCATGTGGATGGGATTCAACCCTTGTGTGCGAAGCACCTGGGGCTTCACGTCAGCCGCCACATCCAGCACCACCCAATCCGTCTTGGTACTACCACTATCCGATATCAATATCATAAAACGATGTATACTAGACTATTAAACAAAAAGAGATAAAGTAAACTTGCAATCTATTAATGTCCCAAGTGAGCCTTCCTCCGACAATTGGCGCACACACCTTTCACCACATATTCCGTCTCTTCAAGTTCGAAACCTTCGGGGATGGGCACCTGTGGGATACGCACGTTCGTCAGGCAGAATGTACGATGGCAAATTCGACACGTCAGATGCACATGACCCTCACAATGGCGCGTGTCGTCGAGATGGCAGACGCAATACTTCTGCGCACCCGACCCATCGTCGATGTCGTGAAGCAGGTGGGCATCGGTCAGGAGCGTCAACGTGCGAAACAATGTCGAGCGGTCGACCGTAGGCAACGCGGCCTCCAAATCGGCAAGACTGAAAGCGTCGCTGAACCCGTGTCTCACCTGTCGCCAGATGAGCAGCCTCACGGCCGTCACACGAATACCAGCATTGTCGAGCACCTGCTCGTCGGAAATGTCATGATGCATATCGAATCCTCCTATTGGAAAAGAAAGGCGGCAAAGCCTTTATAACAAAAGACCTTGCCGCCCTTAATAATAATTCTGAAGTTCTGAAATTCAGAAGTCTTTTTCACATCCTTCTCCCCTCCCTACGGGGGAGGGGTTGGGGGGGAGGCTCCTTACTCCTCCACGGCAGCCTGTGCGGCGGCAAGACGTGCGATGGGCACGCGGAATGGAGAGCAGCTTGCGTAGTTCATGCCTATCTTGGCGCAGAACTTCACAGAGCTGGGCTCGCCACCATGCTCGCCACAGATACCGCAACGGAGGTCAGGACGAACGGCGCGACCTTCCTTCACGGCATACTTGATGAGCTTGCCGACACCCTTCTGGTCGAGCACCTGGAACGGGTCAACCTTCAGAATCTTTTTGTCGAGGTAAACGGGCAAGAACGAAGCGATGTCATCACGGCTGTAACCGAAGGTCATCTGAGTGAGGTCGTTCGTACCGAATGAGAAGTACTGGGCCTCGGTAGCGATGCGGTCGGCGGTGAGGGCAGCACGAGGAATCTCGATCATCGTACCTATCTCGAACTCAACCTCCATACCATACTCCTCGAACACCTCTTTGGCAGCTGCCTGAATCACATCCTTCTGCTGCTTCAGCTCGTAGAGCGTACCAATCAGCGGAACCATGATCTCGGGACGTGGGTCTTTGCCTTCCTTCTTCAGCTCGCAGGCGGCACCCAGGATGGCGCGTGTCTGCATAGCGGTGATCTCGGGGAAGGTGATGCCCAGACGGCAACCACGGTGACCCAGCATTGGGTTGTTCTCAGCCAGAGACTCCACGCGGCGCTGGATTTCCTCCAAGCTCACGCCCATCTCCTTGGCCATCGTCTCCTGACCAGCCAGATCGTGGGGAACGAACTCGTGGAGAGGAGGATCGAGCAGACGAATGTTCACGGGCAGACCGTCCATAGCCTCAAGGATTCCCTTGAAGTCGGCCTTCTGGTAAGGCAACAGCTTGGCAAGAGCCTTCTCACGTCCGGCAACACTGTCGGCGAGAATCATCTCACGCATGGCGACAATCTTCTGGTCCTCGAAGAACATGTGCTCGGTACGAGTCAAACCGATACCCTTGGCACCGAAGGCGCGAGCCACCTGTGCATCGTGGGGAGTATCAGCATTCGTGCGAACCTGCAGCTTGGTATATTTGTCGCAGAGGTCCATCAGCTCCTTGAAGTCGCCACTCAGCTCGGCAGCCTTCGTGGGCACCTCGCCAGCATACACCTGACCGGTCGTACCGTTCAGAGAGAGGTAGTCGCCTTCCTTATATACAACGCCGTCGATCTCGACAGTCTTGTTCTTGTAGCTCACGTTCAGAGCACCCACACCCGATACGCAGCACTTACCCATACCACGAGCCACAACGGCAGCGTGAGAGGTCATACCACCACGAGCGGTCAGGATACCCTCGGCAGCGGCCATACCAGCCAGGTCCTCAGGAGAGGTCTCAATGCGGACGAGCACCACCTTGTGACCATTTTCGTGCCAATCCTTGGCGTCGTCAGCATGGAATACAATCTGACCACAAGCAGCACCAGGAGATGCGGGCAGACCCTGAGCAATCACCTTGGCTGCAGAGAGAGCCTTCTTGTCGAACACGGGGTGCAACAGCTCGTCGAGCTTCTGAGGCTCGCAGCGCATCACGGCGGTCTTCTCATCGATCATACCCTCGTGGAGCAGGTCGATGGCAATCTTCACCATGGCAGCACCCGTGCGCTTACCGTTACGTGTCTGGAGGAACCAAAGCTTTCCCTCCTGAACGGTGAACTCCATGTCCTGCATGTCGTGATAGTGGTGCTCCAGCTTGTCCTGAATGCCATTCAGCTCGGCATAGATCTCAGGCATAGCCTCCTCCATCGAAGGATACTTGGCCACGCGCTCCTCCTCAGAGATGCCAGCGCGCTCAGCCCAGCGCTGAGAGCCGATCTTTGTGATCTGCTGCGGGGTACGAATACCAGCCACAACGTCCTCACCCTGAGCATTCACCAGATACTCACCATTGAACAGGTTCTCACCATTGGCAGCATCACGGCTGAAGCAAACACCCGTTGCAGAGGTGTCGCCCATGTTACCGAACACCATGGCCATCACGCTTACGGCAGTACCCCACTCGTCGGGGATTCCTTCCATCTTACGATAGAGGATGGCACGTTCGTTCATCCAACTACGGAACACGGCGCAGATAGCACCCCAGAGCTGCTCGATGGGATCGTTGGGGAAGTCCTTACCGGTGCGCTCCTTGATGGCGGCCTTGAACAGCTGAACCAGCTTCTTCAGGTCGTCCACAGAGAGGTCCTTGTCCAGAACAACACCACTCTCCTTCTTCACCTTCTCGATAATCTCCTCAAACGGGTCGATGTCGGTCTTGTTGACGGGCTTCATCTCGAGCACCACATCACCATACATCTGAACGAAACGGCGATAGCTGTCGTAAACGAAGTGAGCATTGTTGGTCTTCTTCACCATGCCCTCAGCCACCTCATCGTTCAAACCGAGGTTCAGGATGGTGTCCATCATGCCAGGCATTGAAGCGCGAGCACCCGAACGAACAGAAACAAGCAGAGGATTCTCCTTGTCGCCGAACTTCGAATTCATCAGCCCCTCAATGTGAGCGACAGCAGCCATCACGTCGTCGTTCAGAAGCTCCATGATTTTCTCCTGACCAACCTCGTAATACTCGTTGCAGCAGTCGGTTGTGATTGTGAAACCAGGAGGAACGGGAACACCAATCAAGTTCATTTCGGCAAGGTTAGCACCTTTTCCGCCGAGTTCCTCACGCATTTTTGCATTACCTTCAGCTTTACCGTTGCCGAAGGTGTAAACTCTTTTTTGACTCATAGTTGAATGTTGGTATCAATTTTTAAATAAGTAATAATCAAGCCGCAGAGGGTACACGAAACAGCGGTACCTCTCATTCCTTGCGCAAAATTACTACATTTTGTGCAATCCACCAAACGTTTTAATGATTATTTGCAATCTCCATTTTACATTTTTCCTTTTTTGGTGATTCCACACAATCATTAGTATTTCATTATCAGATATTGGTAGGGCTCAAGGGTCATGGTTTCTTTTAGCGTGATATCCTGCCCTGTCATCTCATCTACCGTCTGATGGTTTACCCATTCTTGTAGGATGTTGGCGGTCTTCTGTTCGTTGCGCACATTGACAAGGATGAGAAAACGCTCGTCGCCATCAGCCTTCTCGAAGATAAAGACATCCGGGTCGTCGTAAGCCGTCATCTGTCCCTTGCGAAGGGATGGATATTCGTTATAGAGACCGATAAGTTCCTTGTATTCTTGATAGGTCTTGGGGTTGGCGGTCCAGTCTACGGGAACATACTTGAAGAAATTGATAGTCTCAGGATAGTTCACTTCCTGTGAACCATAGATGAGTGCACCTCCGTGGGGGAAGATGGAGGCGACGTAAGCAGCCATCGCACCACGGTCGTTGGTGAACTCCACGCAGGGAGCTGCCTCGGTGGCATGGTCGTGGTTGGTGGTGAAACGCAACTTGACTTTTCCTGTGGGCAGACTATCGTATTCAGCCTTATCGGCCTTGATGAGGTCGGAGGCAGGTGCACCCTTCCACACTTTCACCAACTCGTCCTTGTAGTCCCAACCGTAGTTCATGTCAAAGCCACCAATGGTGAAGTTGTCCACGTTCTTGCCCTCTGCCAGCATCACAATCTTGCGCTCTCCGGCGGCAGCCCTCAGTTGGCCGATGGCATCCTTCCAAAAATCTGCAGGCACACCGTCGGCCACATCGCAACGGAAACCGTCGATACCCACCTCGACAATCCAGAACTTCATGGCGTCTATCATGGCCTCGCGCATGTCCTTGTTATCATAATTCAGGTCGGCCACATCCTCCCAATTCCAAGGTTTCGGACAAACAATCGTGTCAGCCTTCTCGTCACGGGTGTACCAATCGGGGTGCTCCTTGACCCAAGGATGATCCCACGCCGTATGGTTAGCCACCCAGTCGAGGATGATACCCATACCATGCTCGTGACAAATCTTGGTGAGGTTCTTGAAATCGTCTATAGTACCGAATTCAGGTGCGATGGCTTTATAGTCGCTGATACAATAGGGGGAGTTCTTGCCTTTCTCGAGACCGATGGGATAAATGGGCATAACCCACATCATGTTGACACCCAGCTCGCGGATAGAGTCAATGCGTGCGGCAACAGCATTAAGCGACTTCTCAGGGGCAAAGACGCGAGGATTCACCTGATACATGGCAATGTCCTCAACGGCAGGCAGAATAAACACTTCGTTCTTCACTTCTTTGCCGGGCTTGCAGGCTGCCAGCAGAAGAACCAGACTGATGAAAGAAAGGATTTTTTTCATAATTGTTTCGGAGTTAGTTTGTTGTCTGTGCACAAAGGTACGAGTAAGCGAGAGCAAAAAAACTTGTTTCATTTGCCGAGCGTGAGTACCTTCGCAAAGTTCTTTGCAAAGGTATAAAAAAAATCGGCATTTCCTGCCACCTTTCCTTCGAATTTAATCTCTTTCGCTAAAAATATCATTTTTCATTTCTGTCACATGTGGCATGTAAGGCCCTTAGGTGATACAAGTAAGCACCTCAGACATATCACCTAAGACGCTTAGATGTGGCATGTAGCAATGGGCGGAATCTTGCATCTTGCATCTTGCAAACGGTTTTTAAGGAGTGCGATTTTAGAGAGAGATAAAATAGAGTGAAATATATAGTATATATATTATATAAAGTATTATATATCAATAAGTTATATTATAAATTATTACTATAATTACTACTATTTTCTCTTCTCTTCCACTGAACATGTAAAAAAATGAATGCAAGATGCAAGATGCAAGTTTTTGAATTCGGATGCTACTCTTTTACCAATGTGACGTGCTGACGAAAAACCCTGCAAATAGCTTACACTAAAAGTGACAGTTGGCACTTGTTACCCCCACTTTTTGTAACGAGATTTGCCATTTGTCCACACAATTCCTTCCATGTAAGGTCAGGAATTGAAATTCGGAGCCGCTTACATGTGCGCCAAGTAGAGGGGAAAAACATCGGAAAAAGAGGTTCATACATGCATTTTGATACCTGCGAAAGCAGATTTTTCACGCACTTTGAGCCTTTTCCGAGCCTTGCATCTTAGGTGCTGTTGGTTTTGAAATATCGTACCTCATTGTATATCAGCCTCTTAGATGAAAAATTGAGTTTCCAAATCTTACACTTACAGTCTTACAGTTGTTTTTTAAGGGTATCCATTCCCCCTGATATACTATATAACTATATATATATCAATTAGTTATATAATCTTTAGAAGGGGGTTGTATTACATGTTTTTTAATTGTAAGACTGTAAGTGTAAGACTCGGTCGTGATTACTTAGCTCTCTACGAGGCAAAAATATAAGCGATTTTGTTTGGCATTTCACTCGGTTATTCGTACCTTTAACTACGTTGAAGGTAGGCTGCACCTCACAATGCGGAAAAGGTTTTCCTTGTTTTTCTTCCCCCTCCTACCTTCTAAACAAGTTTAAGGTAGGAGCGAAAAGAAAAAAATAAATAAATTATTTTGCATTGTGCTCGGTTTGCACTATCTTTGCAACGTCAGAAGAACTTAAATGACTACAAAAATGACCAAGAAATCAATCCTTACCGTGTTGCTGGCCTTCGTCTCGCTGACGATGGTGGCACAAGAGAAACTGATTCGTATCGACAAAGAAACGCTTGAGGTGCGCAACAGCAGCCCCCGACTGTGGTTGTACTATAACGAGATGTTCCGGCTGCTGGTGGCGAAGAACGCTGAGTTTGGCGTGGTCATCACTCCGTCGAACGGCACTCAGTCGGCTTTGAGCTACGACGCCCAGGCGAAACAGCTGGTGTATAAACAGGCGGAGAGTAGCATTTGGAAAGCCACGAAGAATCAGGACGCCTATAAGGCTCCTGGCGTGAAGAGCTACACGCTGGCGGTCTCTGCCAAGCAGGCGAAGAAGCTGAAGGCGATGTGGACGGATGCTGTGGGAAACGCTGTGGAGAAGGAGGACAACATGCTCGACGGCATCAAGTGGGAGTTTTTCATCGGCAAGCAAGGCGCGAAAGCAAGAACGCAGGACAACGCCATGGTGAAGCTGACCGAACAACTGGCGAAGGCCGTCATGAATGGCGACGCCAAACTGAAAGACAGCTTGCTCGCGGAATAAGAGTGGTTTGCAAGAATGACGACATACATCAAGGCTATTGAACTCGGGAGAGGGTTCAGTGGCCTTTTTGTTTAGATAGAAAGATAAAAGATAATAGATAAAAGATAAAGATGTTTGACATTTGGTGGTATGAAAAAAACTTTGTACCTTTGCAGCAATTTTGAACTTGCATCAAATTTTACTATAATATTTTATGAGCAAACAAACAGAAAAGATCAAAGAATTGATTGCCAAACGCGAACAAGCTCGCTTGGGCGGAGGCGAAAAGGCTATCGAGAAGCAGCACCAGCGTGGCAAGTACACGGCGCGTGAGCGCATTGAGATGCTTGTCGACGAGGGCTCTTTCGAGGAGTACGACATGTTCAAGCTTCATCGCTGCCACAACTTCGGCATGGAGAAGAAGCAGTACATGGGCGACGGTGTTGTGGTGGGAAGCGCCACCATCGATGGCCGACTTGTGTATGTCAGCGCCCAGGACTTCACGGTGAATGGCGGTTCACTATCGGAGACGATGAGCCAGAAGATTTGCAAGGTGATGGACATGGCCATGCAGAATGGCGCTCCCATGATTTGCATGAACGACTCGGGTGGCGCACGCATCCAGGAGGGCATCTGCTCGCTGGCTGGCTATGGCGAGATTTTCGAGCGCAACATTTTGGCGAGTGGTGTGATTCCACAGATATCGGCCATCATGGGCCCGTGTGCCGGTGGTGCCGTTTACTCCCCTGCCCTCACGGACTTCATCCTGATGATGGAGAATACGTCGTACATGTTCCTGACGGGTCCTGCCGTTGTGAAGGCGGTGACGGGCGAGAGTGTGGACGCTGAGCATCTGGGTGGTGCTTCGGTGCATGCCACGAAGAGCGGTGTGACCCACTTTACAGCCAAGACCGAGGAGGAGGCGATGGCGATGATCAAGACGCTCCTGAGCTACATTCCTTCGAACAACATGGAGGAGGCTCCGCGCACAGAGTGCAACGACCCCATCGACCGCAAGGAGGACATCCTGAACGACATCATCCCCGACGACCCCAACAAGGCTTACGACATGTATAAGGTCATCACGGCCTTGACCGACAATGGAGAATTCTTTGAGGTGCAACCTAAGTTTGCCAAGAACATCATCACGGGATTCGCCCGTTTCAACGGACAGAGCGTGGGTATCGTGGCCAACCAACCAGCGGCTTATGCTGGTGTGCTCGACACGAATGCTTCGCGCAAGGGTGCCCGCTTCGTGCGTTTCTGCGACGCTTTCAACATCCCCATCATCTCGTTGGTGGACGTGCCTGGATTCCTGCCGGGAACAGGTCAGGAGTACAACGCCGTGATTCTGCATGGCGCCCAGCTGCTCTATGCCTACGGCGAGGCCACCGTTCCCAAGATCACCATCACCCTGCGCAAGTCATATGGTGGTTCGCACATCGTGATGGGTTGCAAGCAGCTTCGTGCCGACCTGAACTTCGCATGGCCGTCGAGTGAGATTGCCGTGATGGGTGCAAGTGGTGCTGTGGCTGTGCTGTCGGCTCGTGAGGCAAAGGCAAAGAAGGAAGCCGGCGAGGACGTGCAGGCATTCTTGGCAGAGAAGGAAGCCGAATACACCGAATTGTTCGCGAACCCATATCAGGCCGCTCAGTATGGTTATATCGACGACGTGATAGAGCCCCGCAACACTCGTTTCCGCATCTGCAGAGGTTTGGCTCAGTTGGCTTGCAAGAAGCAGGGCCTACCGGCAAAGAAACACGGTTGCATGCCGATGTAGTTTCAATTTACAATTGGACAATTTACAATTTACAATTATGACTACCGACAAGAACATATATGCAGCCATTGCAATGGCTCTGCACGAGTTCAAAGGCAACAACGTGCACGACAAGGAGCCGGGCATCATTACAATCAAACCCCGTCACACGCTTTGGAATGCCAAGTTCCTGAGCATGACGCAAAAACCATAAAGGATTATGAAAGAATACAAATATACTATCAACGGACAGGAATATGTTGTCACTATCGGCGATATCGTCGACAACGTGGCTGACGTGACTGTCAACGGCGAGGATTTCAAAGTGGAGATGGAACCCGAACAGGAGCCCGAGAAGAAGAAGGTGGTTCTGGGTCAACCCGCCCAAAAGGAAAGCGAAGAGAATGTGACTTCCGCCGCCAACGTGAACACCGCAAATGCCGTGAAGGCTCCGCTGCCTGGCGTGATCACCGAGATCAAGGTGGCTGTGGGCGACGAGGTGAAGACGGGCGATGTGGTCATCGTGCTCGAAGCCATGAAGATGGCCAACAACCTGGAGTCGGAGCGCGACGGCAAGGTGACTGCCATTCTGGTGAAGACCGGTGAGAGCGTCTTGGAAGACTCTCCTCTGGTGGTGATTGAATAAGCGACAATCATTCTATACGAAAAGCAGGGATTGGCAAACGTCAACCCCTGTTTTTTTATTCTTATTTAAAAAGGAATCCTTGTTTGGAACGGCCGACCGACGGTTACATTTTTTCTTTAGAATGGCAACCCGACGGCGAAGTGGAACGAATAGTCGCGGCTGAACTTCGGATGGAGGACGGGGAAATGCTCGCGATGGGAGTCGTAGGCGGGGTCGACGGCTTTCATACCCAAGTCGAGACGCAGGATGAAGTAATCGAAATTCAATCTCAAGCCCAATCCATAAGCCACCGCTATCTGCTTGTAGAACTCGTCCAACTTGAATTGTCCATTGGGCTGCTCTGCATATGAGCGCAACGTCCAGATGTTTCCCGCATCGATGAACATGGCTCCGTTGAACTTCCAGAACAGGTAGGTGCGGTATTCGAGGTTCAAGTCCAACTTCATGTCACCCGTCTGGTTGATGAAGTCGATACGGCCGTCGGTTCCCTTGTATTTTCCAGGTCCCAATCCTCGGACGCTCCATCCACGCACGGAGTTGGCTCCGCCCGAGAAATATCTCTTCTCGAAAGGCAGCACGTTGCTGTTGCCATAGGGATAGGCAATTCCGAAATCGGCGTGGAGAGCCAATTGGTTGTGGGCGTCGAACTTGACGAGCCGCGTGTAGTCGAAGTCGAACTTGGCGTATTGCGCGAACGCGATATTAAATAAGGTATATTGATCGTTCGCATTCTTGTTGAATCCCAATAGCTTCGAACCTCCTGTCAACAAGTTGCCCGCTGTCTCGATGTTGGTGCGAATGGCGTGGCTGCCGTTGTTGTAGCTGATGCCGAATCCAATCTTCATAATGAACAGGTCGGAGTAGTTGTAGCGCAGGATGGCGTTCCTGTTGTTGGCATTGTCGAGATAATCCTCCTTGAACGTCGCGCTAATCCAAGGCATATAGACGTAGTTGAGGTCGGGCAGATCGATACGGAAACTCCTGTTCTTCGAGGGTTCTGCCCAACGGTATCTCCAAGCGGTGGAGAAGACGCGACGATGGAACTCGGGACGATTCTGAAGGTTGTAACTCAACGAGAGTTCGGATGTGGCACTACTTCTGCGGCGGAATGACTTCGAGAGCATCGGGGCGACAAATCGCGGGAATGCAAGCTTCGTTTCCACACCATACTCCTCGTAGTCTTGGTTTTGATAACCTTCCAATCCCGTGATGGCCTCGAATGCCGCACGCAGCTGAATGCTCAACACCTCGGAACCTCGGAACAGGTTGCGGTTCTCATAAGTCAACGAGGCAGCGGCACCCAAGTCGCCAGCCGTGTTGGTTCCCTCGGGTTGGAACGCCAACGTGGAGGGCTTGTTCATGCTCAACTGGATGTCGCAATCCAACTGTTGGGAGTCGGGCACTTCCGTGAAGCGGATGTTGGTGAATTTCACGGCTTGCAAACGACCGAAATTATTGTAGGTCTTCTGCAAATCGGAACTGCTGAAGGGCTCGTGCTCCCTGATGGCAGAGTTCAGTTCCAACACCTTGCGACGCAGGTGGATTCGTTCGTTGGCAGCAGGCGAGAAATTGACGTTCCTAATCGTGAAACTAGGATGCTCGGTCTCGGGCGACTTACTGTTGGCACGATATTTCTCAAGATGCAAGGTCACATCGACCTTTCGGTCGTTTGACGAGGAGTCGGCCGTGTAATGAATAAAATCCTTGTTGAAGCGATAGTAGCCATTGTCCATCAGGAACGACGTCAAGCGTTTGCGTTCTTCATCGAGTTTGTTGATGGAGAATTGGGCGCCCGTCTGCAATCCTTTGGCATAATCGTAATGATTGGCCAGCATGCTGGATATCACTTCATCGTGGATGTCGTATTGGATGTCGCCTAAATAAAAAGGTTCGCCAGGATGAAGGTGATAGATGGCCTTCAATCGTTTTCCACGCGCTTTGGTTTCCAAATCCACATGCGCATCGAGATAACCCATATCGCGCATGGCCGAGGCCAAATCCTGACAAGTATAGAGGGCTTGCAACGTGTCGAACACAACGGGCGGTTCGCCAATATGTTGCAAGGAGCGATTCAACCATTTCGTGGTGTCGCGGCCAGCCAAAGAATAGACTCCCAGAGGCACTTTGAAAAGGGAGAACCATCGCGAATTACCCGTTTGTCGGACATAGGGCTCCAAAAGGCTTACATCGAGCGCCTTGTCGTGGGATTTTACCTTCGCACCCACCAACATCTGTTCGCCTTCAGGAACGAACTTGGTGGTAGAGCATGCTGAGAAAAACACCAGCAACCCTACAGCGAAAGCACATGCCAACAAGCGGTTTATTCGATTCATAAATGCAAAATTACGAAAAAATAATGAAAGAATGTGCCATCCATTCAAATTTCTTTCATCTTTCATCTTTCGTCTTCATTCTTTTTCATATCTTTGCATAAAATTTAGCTAGAATGATTAGCAAGGCGAAGTTGAAATACATCCATTCGTTGGAACTGAAAAAGAACCGACGCCAGGAAGGTGCCTTTGTGGCTGAAGGCCCCAAGGTGGTTGGCGACTTGCTTTGCGTGATGCACCCTACCCTCCTGATTGCGACCGAAGAATGGCTGCACGAGAACCGACACTTGCAGAAAGGTGGCGAATGGTTGGAGGTTACAGACGAAGAATTGGCAAAAGCCAGCTTCCTCAAACACCCCCAGCAAGTATTGGCCGTCTTCCCCACTCCGCAACGCTCTATGCCCAAGGTGAACCTGGACGATTTGTCGCTGATGCTCGATGGTGTGCAAGACCCTGGGAATGTGGGTACCATCATCCGAATTGCCGACTGGTTTGGCATTACCGACGTCTTCTGCAGCCTTGACTCTGCCGATGTCTACAACCCGAAAGTGGTGCAAGCCACGATGGGAAGCATCGCCCGCGTCAACATCCACTACACGGACCTTTCGGAACTCATCAGCGGACTTCCCGAAGGCTTTCCTGTTTATGGAACCCTGCTCGATGGCGAGAACATCTACGAGACGGAACTCCAACCGCGTGGCGTGATTGTGATGGGCAACGAGGGGAACGGATTGTCGGCCGACATCATCCAAAAGCTGACCCACCGTTTGCTCATCCCTAACTATCCACCGAACCGACCAACAGCCGACAGCTTGAATGTCGCAGTCGCCACCGCCATCGTCTGTGCGGAATTCAGAAGAAAATCATATTCCATCAAACCATAACACCCATCCACAAACCCTATGGAACAAGAACTCTATAAAATACGTAGTGCCTCAGCATGCATCAAGGCGGCATATTCCCTCTTCGGTTCGAATCTGAAGACCATCTTCCGCCGTTTGTGGATTCCCGCTCTAGCATTCGCCTTCATCATGGCCGCGTTGGTTTGCACCAGTTCGTATACCTCGCAGGCAGCTGTCGAGCACCCGAAGTTGGTAATGCCTCTTGGCATTCTTCAAAGCTCGTTGTATGTCTTGATGGTCATCGCTTTGGTTTGGATTCTGGCTTCTCTGTTCACCATGCTCAACAAGTTCGGATTCAAACGTAACCTACTGCAAACCACTAAGTTGGCCATCCTTCAGCTGGTGATAGATCTCGTGATGGTCCTTATTGTCGCCATTCCCATCGTCATCGCGGTAGTACGTCAACTCAAAGCCGTTGCAGCTGCCCAAAGCGCCGATCCTCTCCATACGACCGCTCTACCTCAAATGCAAGCCGCACAGACGCTCTTCACCCCCGCGTTGTTGGGAGCCATCGGCATCGCAGTGATTTTGTGGCTGATATTCGAGCTGATTCTATTGCCCATCTATTATTTCTACATGAAATACATGATGGAACCCATCCACATACGCACGCATCTATGGAAGAGTTTCAAGACGGGATTCCGCTATTGGGGATTCCTTTTCGTCACATTCTTCATGATGGGATTGCTGCTGTTGTGCCTCTATTTGGTGCTATTCATGCCATTGGGAATACTCCACACGGCTCAGTCGTTATCGCTCGCGGGAATCATCATGGGCGATCCTTCGGGACTTCCCAGCCACATCTATATCCTTCAATTCATCACCTCGCTGGCCACGTTCTTCGTCTTCACTTTCCTCGTCGTTTGGGCTGTGCTCGTGCTCTACTACGCCTACGGCTCCATCGAACAGAAGGAAACGGAACGGAAGGCCATTGCACCCCAACACGACAACAATTAACATCCAAGACTCATGAAACAGAAAATCCTATTCATCGATCGCGACGGCACCCTCATCTACGAACCTGCTGACGAACAGATTGACTCGTTCGAGAAGTTGAAATTCGTGGAAGGCGTCTTTCGCAATCTGTCATTCATACGCAAGAACCTTGATTTCCGCTTTGTGATGGTCAGCAACCAAGACGGTTTGGGGACTTCCTCGTTCCCTGAAGAGACGTTCTGGCCGGTTCACAACTTCATCCTTCAGACGCTTGAAGGAGAAGGAATCACATTCGACGACTTCAAAATCGATCGTCATTTCCCCGAAGACAACCATCCCGACCGGAAACCTGGTATAGGAATGTTGCGGGAATACATCGATTCCGACGAATACGATATCGAGAACAGCTATGTGATTGGCGATCGTGAAACCGACAAGCAACTGGCTGAAAATCTTGGTTGCAAGGCGCTCATTCTCGGACAAGAGGGCATGAATTGGGATCGAATCGCCGAGTTGTTGTTCGCTGGAGAGCGTGTGGCTGAGGTGCGTCGCACCACGAAAGAGACAGACATTCTTGTGCGCCTCAACATCGATGGAACGGGCAAATGCGACATCTCGACAGGTCTTGGATTCTTCGACCACATGTTGGAGCAAATCGGAAAGCACGGCATGATGGACCTCACCATACAAACCAAAGGCGACCTGCACGTTGACGAGCACCACACCATCGAGGATACCGCACTTGCTCTTGGCGAATGCATCCTCAAGGCGTTGGGCGACAAACGTGGTATAGAACGCTATGGATATTGCCTGCCGATGGACGATTGTCTCTGCTCGGTGGCCCTCGATTTTGGTGGACGTCCTTGGCTCGTGTGGGATGCTGAGTTCCATCGCGAACGCATTGGCGAGATGCCCACCGAGATGTTCCTCCACTTCTTCAAGAGCCTGAGCGATGCGGCTCGGATGAACCTCAACATCAAAGCCGAAGGAACGAACGAACACCACAAGATTGAAGGAATCTTCAAAGCACTCGCTCGCGCGCTCCGAATGGCTGTCAAACGCGACATCTACCACTACGAATTGCCTTCCACCAAAGGCTCGCTTTGATAACACTAAACCCTACGAAAGGCTCCGCTTGAAGGTGGATTTCGTAAAGCATCAATGTGACAAAGTGTAAGCTATGCTTTGAGGCTGTCAAAGCATAACTATGAGGCGGTCAAAGCATATCTTTGACACGCTTAAAGCATAGCTATGAGAAAACCAGACGAAAAGTAAAAAGATTCAACAAATCGGTTATTTGATTCGCCTTTTTTCTTTGCATTTTGTCACGAAAAAGCGCTTTTCGCTATCAAAGTGATTTTCTCTTTTTCCGAACAATGGTTTTGCAGATTCCTTTTTTTTCATTATCTTTGCAATCAATCTTATCGACTACTACAACATTCACTCTCAAATATACAACATGAACATCAGAAAAACCTTTATCGCCACCCTACTCACCCTTCCCATTGGTTCGATGGCTCAGAAACAGGAATTGTTCGACTTCGGTTGGCAATTCAGCCGAAACGGGGAAACCATCCAAGTTGACCTGCCCCACGATTGGGACATCTATTGCGCTCCCGACCCCCTAACGGGTGCAACAGGTACGGGCGGAGGTTGGTATCCCGGCGGCAAGGGCGAATATCGAAAGAAATTCCGCTCACCCAAGGGCGATATCGTGAAAATGCATTTCGAGGGTGTCTATCAGAAAGCCGAAGTATTCGTCAACGGACAGAAGGCCGGGCAGCATGCCTACGGCTATACACCGTTTACCATTGACGTGACACCTTATTTATATAAAGACAAGCGGGAGAACGAGGTGGTGGTGAAAGTGAACAACTCGGAGCAGCCCAATTGCCGTTGGTATTCGGGTTCGGGCATCTACCGCCACGTGTGGATAGAGACGATGTCAGCCTTGCATATTGCCGAGAATGGTGTGTTTGTAACCACTCCTAAGGTGTCGGCAGAACAGGCAACGGTCAAGGTTGATGTAACGATTGAGAACGAAGCAAATACAGAAAAAGAGGCTATCGTAGAGGTGGAAGGTCAGGAGAAAACGGTGATGCTGAAGGCAGGTGAAAGCGCAACTGTCTCCTTCACTTATACGATAGAGAATCCAAAACTTTGGTCTCCAGATTCCCCCGTTCTCTACACCACCTATGTTAAATTATACAGCAAGAGAGTGATAGAACACCAAAAGGGCTACCTCAGAACCATCCTCTCTCAAATCCCAACTAAATTCGGAATCCGTTCATTCTCCTTCGATGCAGAGAAAGGGTTTGTGCTCAACGGAAAGCCGCTGCTTATCAATGGTGCCTGCGTTCATCACGACGACGGCGTGCTAGGAGCGATGGCCTTCGATGCTGCCGAAGTGAGAAAAGTGAGACTGATGAAGGAGGCTGGTTTCAACCTCATCCGCACCTCGCACAATCCCACCACTCGCGCTTTCCTCGATGCTTGTGATTCGCTCGGCATGCTTGTCATCGACGAGGCGTTCGATGGTTGGCAAACCGCAAAAACCCAATACGATTACTCGACTCTCATCGATTCGTGCTATCGCCAGGATATCCACGCGATGGTGCAACGTGACCGCAATCATCCCAGCGTCATCTGCTGGAGCTTGGGCAATGAAGTGATGGAACGCAAGGACATTCGCGTCATCACCACCGCCCGACAGTTGAAGCAAGCCGTTTTGGAGATGGACAACACGCGTCCTGTGACAGAGGCTCTCTGTTCGTGGGACAGAGATTGGGAGATTTACGACCCACATGCCGAAGTGCTCGATGTTGTGGGGTATAATTACATGATTCACAAGCATGCTTCTGACCACCAACGCGACCCGAAACGTGTGATGTGGCAAACGGAGAGTTATCCGCGCGATGCATTTAAGAACTGGGCATTGGTGAACGATTATTCGTACATCGTGGGAGACATCGTGTGGACAGGTCTCGACTATCTGGGTGAATCGGGTATCGGCCGCTATTATTACAAAGGTCAAGACTATGATGGCGAGCACTATCGAGAAGGTGGACAACCCAATTGGCACGGAGCCTATTGTGGTGATGTCGACATTACAGGATGGCGGAAGCCCATTTCGCATTATCGCGAATTGTTGTGGAACGGCTCGCCTTCCTCCTTGTATATGGCGGTAAAAGAGCCTTCTGGTTATAAAGGGGAAATCAAGGAGACGGCTTGGAGCGTGTGGCCTACATGGGAATCGTGGAACTGGCCAGGATGGGAAGGAGAACCCATCGAGGTGGAGGTCTACACCAAAGCACAACGCGTGAGCCTTTATCTTAATGACCAACTCATCGAGAGCAAGAATGTAGGACTTGAAACCGAATACAAGGCCGTATTCAAGGTTCCTTATCAAGAAGGTACGCTTCGTGCCACAACCGATGAAGGTTCATCTGTTACCCTCACTACTGCAGGCAAACCAGCATCTATCCGTTTGACGACAGATCGCCAAGTCATCAACGCCGATGGACAAGACCTTGCTTTCATCACGGTTGAAGTCATCGATCAGGATGGACATGTGGTTCCCAATGCCGACATCTACTGCAAAGTCAACGTGGATGGACAAGGGCAATTGATGGCTGCTGCCAGCGCTAACCTGAAAGATAGGGAGCCGGCAACATCACCAAATGTCAAGACTTGGAAAGGACGAGCCATCATTGCCGTGCGAAGCATGAAGAAGAAAGGGAATGTGAAAGTTGACGTTGAGAGCAACCTACCCAAAGCCAGCATCACCCTGAAGACTCAATAAAAACAAATCCATATGCAACAAACAAGCGGAGGCCACTTGAATGACCTCCGCTTTTTATATATGTATCGTAAATGATTATATGTCAAGACATTGATCCAACTCGCGAGAGATGGCTTCGCGATCAAGATGCTGACCAATGAAGACCAGTTTCTGCATACGGTCGCCATACTTCTCATCCCAATCGCGTTGGAGTCCTGGATTCTGAGACATGAACTCTCGAAGCTCCTTTGCGGGCATCGTTGCATACCATTGTCCCGCATTACGAATGGACACTTGTTTTCCTGCTTGTTCGAAAACGTAGCAGACCTCAGGCTCATCATTGAACCAACACAAACCTTTGGCTCGAATGACATTCTTTGGCCAACGGCGCGCTACGAACTCATCGAAACGTCCCAAATCCATCGCAGGACGACGATAATAGACGAACGTACCGATACCATATTCCTCAGCCTCTCCCTCATCATCGTGGTGATGGTGGTGGTGATGATGATGGCCACCATGTTCATGATCGTGATGGTGATGCTCTTCGTGCTCTTCATCATGCTCATGGTCATGTTCGTGCTCATGCTCGTGTTCATCTTCATCATCATCGTCTTCATCTTCTTCATGATGACCCTCAATCTCCTTGATCCAAGCGGCTGAGGTGGCCACACTATCAAAATCGAACATGCCCGTATTGAGAAGCTTCTCCAAAGGCACATCGCAGAAATTACACTCGATGATCTCGGCTTTGGGTTGAATGGCGCGGATAATCTCCCTGATACGTCCCAATTCTTTCTTCGATACTTCCGCGGCCTTGTTCAGCAGGATGATATTGCAGAATTCGATTTGCTGAATGACAAGATTCTCGATGTCATCCTCCTCCATGTTCTGCCCCAGCAGATTCTCACCGTTACCGAACTCGTCGCGCATACGAAGAGCATCAACAACGGTCACAATGCTGTCAAGAACGGGTACGCCGTCCATCACATATTGATAACCCATCGTTGGGATGGAGCAGATGGTTTGGGCAATGGGGGCAGGCTCGCAAATGCCACTGGCCTCGATAACGATATAATCGAATCGTTGCTGACGAATGATATCGCGCAACTGTTCAACCAAATCCATCTTCAAGGTGCAACAAATGCAACCATTCTGCAGGGCAACCAAGCTTTCTTCTTTCTGCCCTACAATGCCACCCTTCTCAATAAGGTCAGCATCTATGTTCACCTCACCAATGTCGTTGACAATCACAGCAAACTTGATGCCGCGCTCGTTGGTGAGAATTCGATTCAAAAGAGTTGTTTTGCCACTTCCTAAATAACCTGTGAGCAGCAAAACGGGGGTTGGTTTGTTCATCATTGTCGTATGTTCAAATGCGCAATTCTTTCAAGATGGCTGCCATTTTCTGCATGGTGGTGATGCGAGTGGGAACCAACGGAAGACGCAATTCGTTCTCGATGAATCCCATTTCATGAAGCAAAGCCTTCACACCAGCAGGGTTTCCATCCACAAACAAAAGACTGTAAAGTTCGGTGAAACGATGGTGTATCTTGCGAGCAGGTTCGTATTCGCCCTTGAATTCCAAACGAATCATACGCGAGAACTCTTTGGGTAGAGCATTACCTATGACAGAAATCACGCCAGCTGCACCACTTGCAATCATCGGGAATGTCAAAGCGTCATCACCACTAATCACATCAAATCGGTCGGGCTTGTTCTTGATAATCTCATCCACCTGCTCCAAGCTACCACTTGCCTCCTTGATTGCCACAATGTTCTCGCAATCATTAGCCAGACGAACGGTGGTTTCTGCTTTCATGTTGATACCTGTTCGTCCTGGTACATTATAAAGAACCACAGGAAGAGGACTTGCGGCAGCGATGGCCTTGAAATGCTGGTAAAGACCTTCCTGAGACGGTTTGTTGTAATAAGGACATACGCTTAAGACTCCATCAATGCCACTCCAATCGGCGGATTTCAATTCCTCGACAACAGCTGCCGTGTTGTTTCCACCACATCCCATCAATATCGGGACGCGGGCATTCACGATGTCAACCACCAGATTCTTAATCCTTTGCTTCTCCTCCGCACTCAAACAGGGGGTCTCGCCCGTTGTAGCCAGAATGCACATGAAATCAGCACCATTCTGAAGCTGATACTCCACCAAGCGCTTTAATGAAGAATAATCAACCGAACCATCAGCACAGAATGGAGTCACAAGGGCTATTCCCAATCCCCTAAATATGTTATTTGCCATAATAAATGTACCAGTAACTTACAAATCGCATGCAAAGGTACGAAAAAAATTTCTATCTGCTACCAAAATACAAGAAAATCATTCCTAAAAGAACCAAAGCTAAGTCAACGAACTTGCTTTTCAGATTCTTTTCATGGAAAACAACAGCGCCAAACAGGAAACTGACAACCACCGAGCCGCGTCGTATCATGCTCACAATACTAATCATCGCACTCGGCAGACTCAACGAATAGAAATACATGAAATCGGCGGCACTCAAGAACAAACTGATGAAGATGATGCTCCAATGCCATTGGAAAGGGGTTGTGTTGTTTCGAGTAGGATACCAAAGCAACAGTAACATCACACCCATCATGAAACATTGATAGATGTTGTACCAACTTTGCACCATCATACGATCCAATCCCACTCCTCCATCTTCTGGTGCCGCCATCAGATATTTGTCATAAAGACCGCTGACCGCACCTAGAAGAGCCGCTAAGACAATGAAATAAATCCATTTGTCGTGTTTGAAATCAATTCCCTCTTTCTTCCCACTACGACTGAGCATTAGGAAAGAGATGACTGCCAAGATCACACCAATCCATTGGTACAGATTCAAACGCTCGCCAAACACCAGCAGCGCTCCAATCAACACCATTACAGGACGTGTGGCATTGATTGGGCCTACAATGGTGAGCGGCAGATGCTTCATACCGAAATAGCCGAATATCCACGACGACAAGACGATGATACTCTTCAGAACGATATATCGATGAACTTCCCATCCACCAGAAGCAACATGAAAGATGGTGCCATCAAGCACTCCACTTGTTTTTGACAACACGATGAACGGTAAAAAAATCAAGGAGCAGAACAACGTGTTAAAGAACAAGACAGGAATGACCGCATTGTTCTGTAACGCCTTTTTCTTGAATGAATCATAACATCCCAGCATCGCTGCTGAGAGAAAAGCCAAAACTAACCACATAATCGGGTGCAAAGGTACACACTTTTATAAAAATGCGCAAATGAAAGACGCATTAATACAAAAAGAATTTAATATTGGATATCCACCAGGAACAGCGCATGTGCTGGCATACTTTCTCCCGCAGATGTGCGTTTCTTCGTTTCTATAATGGCCTTGAATTCATCCAAGGAAAGGCGATGGCGCCCCACTTCAATCAAAGTGCCAACCACCGCACGAACCATGTTCCGAAGGAAACGATTGGCTGTAATCACAAAGCGCCATTTGAATTCATCTATCTGCTCCCATCGAGCCTCTGTAACATGACAAATGGTTGTCTTCACATCAGCACCAGTTTTGCAAAACGATGCAAAATCCGATTGGGTGGTCAGATAAGCCGCCGCCTGGTTCATCGTTTCGAAATCCAGGTTGTAGTGGGTTTCCAACGAATAAGAACGTGCAAATGGGTCTTTCGTCGTATGTAGATAATAATGATAGGTACGTGAAACGGCGCTGAAACGCGCGTGCATCTCACTATCAACCGCTTCTATCTTGCTAACGGCAATATCAGAGGGAAGAAGATGATTGAGCCGATAAGCCAACTGTTGGACATCAAGCTCGGATAAAAAATCAAAGTGTGCAACCATCATCTTGGCATGCACACCTGCGTCCGTTCGTCCTGCACCAGTTACGTCAACGGGAGTTCGTAAAAGAATGGAAAGAGAGTTTTGCAGCACTTCCTGCACAGAAATCCCATTTGGTTGGATCTGCCAACCATGATATCGAGTTCCGTCGTATGAAAAATAAACGAAATAACGTGGCATTACTTACGCTGAGACTGAGATCTGCCCATGCCATTCATAGGCCTAGAGAAATTAGGCATAGCTGGCATAGTAGGCATATTAGGTCTAGCCACACGTCTGAAGGCCTGACGATGGAATTTCTCTTCAGCATTCATGATACGGAAGACCTTGCCAGCAGGAACCACCTTCATGAACTTCTGATGATACTGCTGCTGGATTTCCTTCATCTGAATCTCCAGTTTGTCTCTTTTCTCAATGACCTCTGCACAAGCCTTGTCATTCTTGACATCCATATGAAATGTACGACGCATTTCATTGTAGCATACACGCTGTTTGCGCAGCATCTCCCTGTACAATGGGAAAAATGCTGCGGCCTCTTTCGGTGCAAGTCCAGCTTCTGTTGTAATGAACTGTTCCAATTCGGCATCAAACTTGGCTGCGTCGAACTGCTGTTGCTGCTGGGCATGTACTGAAATCATGCACAACATCATCGCGAACAAAACAACAATCTTCTTCAACTTTCCTAAAGATTTAATTAGTAATCAGACATATAAGCGTAAAAGTCGACATTGTCCATCATCGTATAATCGGCCACTTCGTCAATGGCTGAATACGTTGACTTCGGCTGCACGCTGGCCACAGATTGACCCATTTGGTCACCGTTGCTTGAATGCAGATATGTCCCTACACAGAAGATTGCGGCACAAACACAAGCGGCCGCATAGGCAAACGGACGGTATTTACGCCATCCACGAGGCTTCATTTCAATGATTCGCGCTTCTCTTTCAGGTAATTTGTCCATCATTTGAGCTGCAAAATCCTCGAAATAGCCATTTGGGACCTTGAAAGGTTGTTTCCGTCCCAATCGCTCTTCTAAGAATCTCTCTCTTTCCATATTTTTAATTTTATTTGTATATTTGACGCAAGCGCATGCAAAAAGTTTAATCTCGGCTTTTAAAAAATTCAGTTATTTTTTTGACTGCCAGATGATAACTGGCTTTCAAGGCCCCTTCACTGGTATCCAACAGGCGGCTCATCTCTGAATATTTCATCTCATCGAAGTACCGAAGATTGAACACAGTGCGTTGAACTTCAGGCAGTTTCGCTATGGCTTCCTGCAACTGGGCCTCGGTCTCATCACCATCAAAATACTCGTCGGCCATCAACCTGTTCGCCACCGAAAGATCCTCATCAGCGCTGATGGAGGAAGCGGCTTTCTGCTTGCGAAGGAAGTCCAACGACTCATTGATGGCAATACGATACAGCCACGTTGAGAGTTTCGATTTGTTCTGAAAATCGCCAATATTCGTCCAAGCCTTGATAAAGACGTTCTGAAGCACATCATTGGCGTCATCGTGAGTGAGTACGATACGACGAATCTTCCAATATAGGGGTTCCGTATATTGGGAGACGATCTTCGAAAATGCCGCACGTTGCGTTCTCGGATCGGCCAACTGCTTGATTATTTCTTTATCATCGATGCTCATTCGCAAAGCTTACTAAGAAAACTGCTCATATGACGATCGTATCCATATACGTCGGGATATTCACACATCTTTCCATCTTTGTCAGGATACATGGTGAAATAGGAAATGAACACAGGGACGTGTGGCTCAACCGGCAACGAATGCAAAATCCGTTTCTTGTCAATAGGTTGATACTCACCATCTTCATTTTTCGTCCCCGATGAATTCACATCCATCGTCATCGAATACTGTATTTTGTCTATGACATCCTCGTCCTTGTCCTTAAGTAGGAAGACTGCCAAATCAAAAGGTCGTTGCACACGAACACATCCGTGCGAGGCCCCTCGATTGTCACGACTGAACACGCCAGGTGACGATGTGTCGTGCAGATATACCGAGAAATTGTTGTCAAACCTGAAGATGATCCGCCCCAGCGAATTACCTTTTCCTCCCTCCTGTGCCACCAGGTATTTGCCACTCAGCAATCCGCTTCGCGAGACATGATTGGGATCCACCTTCTTTCCTGTCTTCCGTTCACGGATAAAATAGCGACGACTATCGAAATACGACCTGTTGCCAGCGTGTCGGGCAATGTCCTTCTCGATGATGCTCTTGGGGATGATCCATTGCGGATTGATGTCCATCCGCTTGATCTCACTATGCAGCAACGGCGTCTTTGTGCTCACCGTTCCACAAACCACCCGCATGTTCAACACGCTATCGCCATCAACGGCATCGAGATGGAAAGCAGGCACGTTCACGAACACATATTTCTTATGTTTGCTCGGCGCGTCCTTCGTGCGCCAACGGCAACGCTCCATGTTGCAAGCCACCTTCAAGCGTTTCGAAGCAGGAAGCGAGTCGCTATTCAGCATGTTCTGGAATGTGTAATACAATCGCTCTTTGGGTTGTACCTCATGAAGGAATTTGGCGACACTATCGTTATAAATCTTCCGGATAGCCGAAGCGAAGAAACGGTCGTCAGGATGGTCCATAGCCACATCGAAGATGCGACGATAAACCACCTTCACTGAATCCTTGTATTGCACATCATATTGATTCAACGCCTGTTGAGGGTTGATGAAACCAAACCGCTGTCCGGTCGTATATCTCAGGAATGCCTTTGTCAGATTGTACTCAAGCCGGGCCATCACATTGTTGATCTGATGCCGCCCACTGCTACTGAAATCGAGTTCGCGCACCCTCCGTAGGTCCGACTGTAGTTGCTCCACGTAGAACCTGTCAGATTTGAAGCCCATCTTCCCCACCTCGCTTAAGTACGCCAGCAAACTGTCTGCGCGCGCATCCACCCCATGTCTCTCAATCCATAGGAACCGTCCGTCGTTCTTATAATAATTGCGCACTTTGGCGTCCGACTGCATCAAATCATTGTCGCTCTTCACCAGTTTGTCTATCTCCTCACGAATGAGATGGGAGTTCAAAGCGTAAGTCGAATCTTGGAGTTCCGCAAACATAGACATTTCCAAATCTTCATTTGGAATCACGGGCTCTTCGTGGCACGCAACAAGGGCAAAAGCCATGAAAAGTAACAAAAAAGCAACGCGATGCAGCCTCAAAGAAAACAATTACTTGATGGAGATTTTACGGACGGTCTTGCCAACCTTCAAGATGTAACATCCCTTTGGCAAATTCAAATCGATTTTCTTGTCGGCACCTTCTATTTTTACGCTCATCACACGCACACCAGCCACATTGTAAACATAAAGCATTTGGCCATTGGCATTCGCGACATGAACGGTCGACTCCGATACCGATATGGTAACATTCTGGAAATCGTTCTCCACGATCTCAATCATGTTGCTAGCCTGTATCGCAACAGGCGTTCCTAAGAGCAATATGCCCGCTAAAGTGAATTTTAGTATGCTTTTTGTCATATGCGTACACATTTATATTTCTTCTTTGATGCAAAGATAGATTTTTTTCGTGGGATTGTACCTCGTAGAGAGGGCAAATATCATAGTTTTAAGATTATTTAACGTCAAATACAAGTCCTTCGTTGCTCAACTCTGTATTTGGGAAGATTTCTCGCGCCTCCTCCAACATCAATTTCTCGTTTTCATAACGGGCGCTATAATGCCCCAACAACAGTTTCCCCACATGTGCATCACGAGCCACCCGAGCAGCCTGCGCCGCCGTGCTGTGATGGTATTTCACCGCCTTCTCCTCGTTCGCACTGTCGTAGGTACTCTCGTGGTAAAGCAGGTTCACACCCTCGATGCTCTTTGCCAAACGGGGCATATAGCGGGTATCACTACAGAAAGCATAGCTACGAGGAGCATCTGAGGGCGTTGTCAATCGCGCATTGAGAACCACCGTCCCATCCTCCAAAACCCAGTCGGCTCCGTTCTTGATGTTCTGCGCCTGACTGACGGGAATCTGATAAAAATCCATCATGTCGCGACGTATGTGCGGCAACGTGGGCTTCTCCTTGAACAAAAAACCGCAACAAGGAACCCGGTGCTCCAACGGAATGCTTTCCACCGTAACGCTCCTGTCTTCATAAATCACCTGACGACGAGTGGTGTCAACCGCATGGAAAATAACCTCGAACTCCAATCCATAGCAAAACATTTCGAGTTGCGTCTTCAACAAGGGTTCGAAGGCAGCTGGAGCATAGACATTCAGATTCGCCGTACGTCCCATCATGCCGAAGGTGGAGATCATGCCTATCAATCCGAAGCAATGATCACCGTGCAAATGTGAGATAAACACCCCTTGCACCCGTGTGAAGGTGATGCGTGAGCGGCGCAAGCTGATCTGTGTTCCTTCGCCACAATCCACCATAAACATCTTGCCACGCACCTCCACAATCTGGGCGGTGGCATTATGTTTCAGTGTAGGCAACGCGCTCCCACACCCTAAAATATGTACTCTGAAAGGCTCCATTACTGACGTTTATAGACGAAAATGCCTTTTTCGTTCTCCAAATAAAGACTGTCTGCCCCTAGACATGAAATCTTGAAGGTATCGGCATTCAACACGAGGCGTCCGTTCAGCAACTTCCACGACGTCCAAGGGTTGCTCTCGGCCTGGACACTCGACTGCACGATACCCCCTTCCAATATCTCGAAATTCTTGTCAAGACTCGTCCATTTGCCCAACAAAGTTGTCAGGTTCACCACCTGCGTGGCTACCAATCCTTGTTCCGAATCGTGTCCGATGATGGCCAAACGGTCGCCTACCATCATTCCACCCTGCACATCAGCGTCCTCCTCAATCCTCATGCCAAAGAACAAGGTGTCGCCAGCATCGGTGATGAGCTCGATGGTGTGCATGGCCGTACCCTCGCCACAAACGCCGTACATGGTGGAGTCGGTTTCCGTTTCCACTGGAACAAAGACAATGCTGTCCGAGTCGTTCACCACGTTCTCCGGTGCGGGTGGAGTCGGCTTACAACCCGTCATAAACAACGAAACGATGCATGTCAAACATGCCAAATACAATAGGTTTTTCATGTCAAATATATTTAACATCAAACTTTGTTTTCTTCATTCTCCTGCGCCTTGGCCTCGTTCCACAACTCGTCCATCTCGGCCAACGTCATCTCCGTCAGGGGTTTTCCTGCGCGGATGGAGTGCTCCTCCACATAGTTGAAGCGGCGGATGAACTTCTGGTTGGTATGCTCCAACGCGTTGTCGGGGTTCAACTTGTAGAGGCGGGCGGCATTGATGACGCTGAACAGGAAATCGCCCAACTCCTGAGTCGATTTATCCTTGTCGCCCTTCTCCAGCTCCACCTCCAGCTCGTTCAGTTCCTCGCGAACCTTCGCCCACACGTCCTTGCGGTCTTCCCAATCGAATCCAACGTTGCGGGCCTTGTCCTGTATGCGATAGGCCTTGATGAGCGAAGGGAGCGCACCAGGGACTCCCGAGAGCACCCGCTTGTTTCCGTCCTTCTCTTTCAGCTTGATTTGCTCCCAGTTCTCCAGCACCTGACCCACCGTCTTCGCTTTCGCAAACTGAGCCGTCTCCGTCTGTCCTTCACCGGCTTCTCCGTAAGGCAACGGCTTGGGATTCTCAACACCCACCTGCGAGGGATGATAGACGTGCGGGTGGCGGAATATCAACTTGTCAGTCAACGTGTTACAGACATCCGCTACATCAAACCTTCCTTGCTCGTCGGCTATCTTCGCATAGAAGCAAATGTGCAGCAGCACATCGCCCAACTCTTTGCAGACCTCATGCTCATCGTCCTTCATCAGGGCGTCGCACAACTCATAGGTCTCCTCTATCGTATTAGGTCGCAGACTCTCATTCGTCTGCTTCCTATCCCACGGACATTTCTCGCGCAATTGGTCGAGCACATCCAAGAAGCGCCCGAACGCCTGCATCTGTTCTTCGCGTGTATGCATTTCCTCAATTCTGTTTTAACCGCACAAAGTTAAAAAGAAAAAAGGAAAACGCAAAATAATTCAATAGTAAATGCACAAAAAACAACGCCCAATGGTCAATGTTCCGCTCGAGCTTGCTCGCTTTTACAAAGCGGAGCGACTAAAAGAATGCTCAATGTTCAATGTTCAATGTTTTAAAACACTTCCCTATTCTGTTTGTACAGCTCGGGCCACACATGCAGACCATAGGTCAGACCATATTGGCGATAGAGCCGCACCAGCTTGTCCAATCGCGGCAAGAACTGCTGGTAGTCCTTCTTCGCTGGCGCCGTCCATTGCACTTCAGCCAGAGCCGCCATACGTGGCAGCACCTGATATTCAGCCAGTTGCTTCACGTGAATGTACTCTGTCCAAAGGTTGGCCTGCATACCCAAGATATGGTTGGCGTCCTCGGCGGCTACACCCTCGGCGACAGGCTCGTAGTTGTACACCTTCTCCACGCTGATGTTACCACCAATCAGCTTCGGTTCGAAGTAGGTGTCTTCGGTCTGGTATTTGTCAAAATAGGCGACGTCCGACGGAGCCATAATCACATCGTGTCCCAGTTTGGCGGCCTCGATGCCCGGCTTCGACCCACGCCACGACATCACGGTGGCCGATTTGTCCACTCCACATTCCGTAATCTCATCCCATCCAATCAGCCGTCGGCCATGCTGTCTCAAGTAATCGTTGATGCGGTTGGTGAAATAGCCCTGCAGCAGGTTCTCCGCACTCTGCTCGCCATTGGCCTTGATGTGCATCTCCTCGATGCGCTTCTGGCAAAGCGGGCATTTCTCCCATTTCTGCTTGGGAGCCTCATCACCACCGATATGGATGAATTCCGAGGGGAAAATGTCCATCACCTCATCGAGCACGCCTTTCAAGAAAGTGAAAGTCTCCTCCTTGCCTGCGCAGAGGATATCTGTATAGACACCCCAGTAGTGGCCCACTTGGTAAGGACCGCCCGTGCAACCGAGCTCCGGATAGCTCGCCAAAGCTGCCAACATGTGGCCAGGCATCTCAATCTCGGGAATCACGGTGATATGGCGCTCCTGCGCATACTTCACGATGTCGCGCAGCTGCTCTTGGGTGTAATAGCCTCCATAGCGGATATGGTCGTCCACATTCGAGTTGCGCCCCAACACGGTGCCCGAGCGATAGGCGCCCACCTCCGTCAGCTTCGGATAGCGTTTGATCTCGATACGCCAACCTTGGTCGTCAGTCAGGTGGAAATGCAGCACGTTCATATTGTGCATCGCCAACAAGTCGATATACTCCTTCACAAAATCGGTATCGAAGAAATGGCGAGCCACATCCAGATGCATACCCCTGTAACCGAAGCGCGGACTGTCCGAGATGTCGGCGGCAGGCATCACCACCTGTTCGCAGAGCGTGTCGCAAGGCAGCGCTTTCCTGAGCATCTGAATGCCGTAGAACACACCTGCAGGCGTGGAACCACCAATGCTGATTCCCTTCTGACCGACGCTCACCCGGTAGCCCTCGATGGCTGCAATCGTCTTGTCCAACTTCAGGGTGATGGCATTCTTCACCTTCCCGCTGCCCGTCTGCACCTCGATGCCTGTGTTCGCACGGATGTACTCCTGCAGGAACTGGGCGTTGCGAGCCATCCCGTCCTCGTTGTCAGCCACGATGACGGTGTTCTTGTCAAGCACAAACGGTTTCCCCTTTTGCATGGTAATCTGGTCAGGGAGGGGAATCACCTGGTAGTCAGCTGTGCCTTGCGCATTCGATGTCAGCACACTTGCAACCAGTATGCCGATGGTCAGGCAAATCAGAGAATAGAGCTTTTTCATTTCCATATCATTATTTTATTTAAGTGCGAATATATACTGTTTTCGGTCAAATCTACAGGTTCTCCATTTCAGTTACAAATTTACGAAAAAAAAATGATACCTCCAAATTTCGAAGCCTCTATCGAGTGAAAATTTGTTAATCGTTAGTAATAATTTTTGACAATCTCCGCTATTCGTTCACGATGGCTCAGTGCTCTCCGTCCTCTCTGTGTGCTCTGTGCCGAAGTTTCATTTTGCATTTTTCATTTAGCACATCGAATCATACTCATGCAATAGTATCTCAAATCACGACCACGTTTTAGTGTAGATTACACAACCGTACGAACGTACAGTATAACAGTATTTTTATCGAGCAAAAAAGTGGGAGTTGAATTTTTATTTATATATATTATATATAAATAAACTCACTTTTGCAATTCCATAAAGGTAAACTGTAACTGTAATACTGTACGGGTGTCCGATTTACACCATTATATATAATTACGCATGATTATTCCTCCCCTAACTGATGAAAATAGAGAGCCGCCACAGAAACACGATTGTCAAAGGCCATCTTTGACCGTCTCATTTGTGGCTTTTGACCGAGTCATTCCATAGCTTTGACCGCCTCATTGCATAGCTTTGACACGGTCATTTGTGGTCTTTAGCACAGGCACTCTGATGCTCGCTGGGCTCGAGTAAGTTCGGTGGTCTTTTTGTGTTTGTTTTTCTTAATGAAAACAAATGAAAGAAAAAGGAGTGATTCTATTTTGTTATTCTAAAAAAAAATTGTAATTTTGCACTCACAAAACTGGAGGATTACTTTTTTTTAATTTACAGATATGATTTATTCTAAGGAAGTTGAAAACATGTGCGTTGTGGCCAAAGGCCCCAACCACGGTCCTGCTCCCATTCCCGAAGAGGGCAAATGGATTCAGGCAAAAGAAATCAAAGACATTTCTGGTTACACTCACGGAATCGGCTGGTGCGCTCCCCAGCAGGGTGCTTGCAAGCTGTCGCTGAACGTGAAGGACGGCGTCATCCAGGAGGCTCTCGTAGAGACCATCGGCTGCACGGGTATGACCCACTCTGCCGCTATGGCTAGCGAGATTCTGCCCGGCAAGACCATCCTTGAGGCTCTGAACACCGACCTTGTCTGCGATGCCATCAACACCGCTATGCGCGAGTTGTTCCTGCAAATCGTCTACGGCCGCACACAGAGTGCTTTCTCTGAGGGTGGACTCGTGATTGGCGCTGGTCTTGAGGACCTCGGCAAGGGACTCCGTTCGCAGACTGGTACTCTCTATGGAACTGTTGCCAAAGGCACACGTTATCTGGAACTCACTGAGGGCTACATCACCAAGCAGTTCCTCGACAAAGACTCTCAGGTTTGTGGCTACGAGTATGTTCACCTGGGCAAGATGATGGAAGCCATCAAGAACGGCATGGACGCCAACGAGGCCGTGAAGAAGTTCACCGGCACCTATGGCCGCACCACCGCCGAGCAGGGTGTTGTGAAAGCTATTGACCCACGCAAGGAATAATGGAAAATGAAAAAATTTAAGAATTAGAAAATTAAAAGATTATTCCCATGATAAGAAAAGTTAGTTTTGAGAGCTACGAGCGTCGCATCAACCAGGTGCTGGCCGCTCTGAAAGAGAACGGAATCGAGAGCATCGAAGAGGCCAACGAGATTTGCGAGAAGGTGGGTGTTGACCCCTATCAGATGTGCGAAGACACTCAGGGCATCTGCTTCGAGAACGCTAAGTGGGCCTACGTTTGTGGTGCCGCCATCGCCATCAAGAAGGGTGTGAAGAACGCTGCCGAGGCTGCTGAGGCCATTGGTATCGGTTTGCAGAGCTTCTGCATTCCCGGAAGTGTTGCTGACGACCGCAAGGTGGGTATCGGCCACGGAAACCTGGCTGCCCGTCTGCTCCGCGAGGAGACCGAGTGCTTTGCCTTCCTGGCTGGCCACGAGAGCTTCGCTGCTGCCGAAGGTGCCATCAAGATTGCTGAGAAGGCCAACAAGGTGCGCCAGAAGCCTCTGCGCGTCATCCTGAACGGTCTTGGCAAGGACGCCGCTATGATCATTAGCCGCATCAACGGCTTCACATACGTTCAGACACAGTTCGACTATTACACCGGTGAGGTGAAGGTTGTGAAGGAAGTCCCCTATTCTGACGGTCCTCGCGCCAAAGTGAAGTGCTATGGTGCCGATGATGTCCGCGAGGGTGTTGCCATCCTGTGGAAAGAGAACGTTGACGTGTCGATTACTGGTAACTCTACCAACCCGACCCGCTTCCAGCACCCCGTTGCTGGTACCTACAAGAAGGAGCGCGTGCTGGCTGGCAAGCCCTACTTCTCAGTAGCTTCTGGTGGTGGTACTGGTCGTACACTGCACCCCGATAACATGGCCGCTGGTCCTGCCAGCTATGGTATGACCGACACACTGGGCCGTATGCACAGCGATGCTCAGTTCGCTGGCTCGAGCTCGGTGCCCGCCCACGTTGAGATGATGGGCTTCCTCGGCATTGGTAACAACCCGATGGTGGGTGCTACTGTTTCCATCGCTGTTGAGGTTGACCTCGCCCTGAACAAGAAATAAGCGATTATAACATCCTAAATGAAAGAAGGTTGGCTCATTCGAAGCCAACCTTTTTTGTTTTCCTCATTATACACTGTTTATTCGGGAGGGTGAGAACGGATGGTTTATCTCACCGTTGCATGGAAGCACCCTTGCTTCACTTCGTATTTCACCCAGCATCGTCCTTGCTTGCGCATGTCGTTGAGCACTTCGGAGAGAATCTGCTTCAATCGCACATCGCTCGCCGTGCGGTCTTTGCGATAGGCGGAATCGGTCTCCTCCACACGCAGATAACGATTGTAGGCAATATCGAACGTCGTTCCATACATGTGGCAACTGTTCTCGGTTGCATTGACATTACCTCGGCGCAAACGAGCCACATCATCCTTGGAACGCATCACGCTGGTGACGATAATCTTGTGCAAAGGCAATCCCTTAACTTGCAGACTATCAAAGAAGTTACGACCGATGTCTTGAAGTAACACTGAAGCACGCGGAACGAGATAAGGAATGCTCTGCCTGAGGGGTTCTACGAAGAAATAAGGATTGCTCCCCACGTACACCAACTCGGATTTGCGGCTTTCGGCTTCGGCACGATTCTGAACTGGAGCCACCCCCCATTTGTTGGCCGATAGTATCTGCACATCCTGGAGGTCGGGGAAAGCATCGGAATAGCTGGGGACACTCACAATGCGGTGCCGAGCCACGCTGCCATCAGCATTGAAAAAACGGCTTGGTTTCTGCAGGCCATCCGAAGCTTTCGCAGGTTTCTTGTCCTCCACTTTGACAACAACAGCTTCTTCTTTCTGCTCGGATGCAGAAGGTTGTTCTGTGGCTTCTTCGTTCTGCTCTGTTTGTTCGTCTTTCTGCTCTACCTGGGCGGCTGCAACTTCCTCCTGTTCAATCTGCTCAGAAGGCATAGCTTGCTCCGTCTGTTCTTCCAGCACGGGTCCCTGCTCGTCCACCTTCGATTCAGCTACCGAAGGGAAGATGGTTCGCACCAACGCCAAGAGAATGACGGCTATACAAAAAAACTGTAAATATCTATTCTGACTTATTTTCATCTTTGCAAAGTTACGGATTTTTTTTAAATTTACCATTTAAGAATAAAGAATAATTTGTATATTTCGTGTTTTTATTGTAAATTTGCACTCGATAAATATATAATTCAACTTTCACAAGTTGAAGCGTAAAGGGTATAAAGCCCCTTCCACTCCCCTTTAAGCCCTTTAAACCTTGAAGTGGAGCTTGCGATACTTCATTATAAATAATTAAGGTATAAAGAATTTGATAGAGAAGCATATTGTACTCGAAGAGATTGACCCTGTGGCATTTTATGGCGTGAACAACGGTCATCTGCAAATAATCAAGTCACTATATCCCAAACTCCGCATCGTGGCGAGGGATAATGTGATTCGCGTTCTTGGCGACAGCGAGGAGATGGAACGATTCGAAGAACAAATCGAGAACATGCGTCGTCATGTGTTGAAATACAACACCCTCTCGGAAGAAGACATCATTGACATCGTGAACGGACAGAAGACCAAAGCTGACGCCGTGAAAGGAGTGGTGTGCTATAGTCTCTCGGGACGTCCCATCAAAAGCCGTTCGGAGAACCAGCAACGGCTCATTGACGCCTTCGAACAAAACGACATGGTGTTTGCCGTAGGTCCTGCTGGAACGGGAAAGACTTACCTCTCCATTGCATTGGCCGTGCGAGCACTGAAGGAGAAGACCGCCAAGAAAATCATCTTGTCGCGTCCTGCCGTTGAAGCAGGCGAAAAGCTGGGATTCCTACCGGGCGACATGAAGGAGAAGATAGACCCCTATCTGCAACCGCTCTACGATGCGTTGGAGGACATGATTCCCGCCGTGAAGCTACAAGACATGATGGACAAGCACATCATTCAGATTGCACCGCTGGCATTCATGCGTGGACGTACGCTCTCGGATGCTGTGGTCATTCTCGACGAGGCACAGAACACCACACCCGCACAAATCAGAATGTTCCTCACTCGTATGGGATGGAACACGAAGATGATCATCACGGGCGACATGACGCAGATTGACCTGCCAAAGAACCAACTGAGTGGTTTGAAAGAGGCGCTGCACATTCTGACGGGTATCGAGGGCATCGGCGTGGTGGAACTGACAAAGAAAGACATCGTGCGCCACAAACTCGTTACGCGCATCGTGAATGCCTACGAGGCCGCTGACAAGGAGACAAAGGGAAATTAAAAAATTGAAAAATTGAAATACCCCAACCAATTGTAAAATAAATAGTAAAATCGTAAATCGTAAAATAGTAAATCAATCGATGAAAGCATTGACAAAAACCGACTTCCATTTTGATGGACAAAAGAGCGTTTATCACGGAAAAGTGCGTGATGTGTATGACATCAACGACGACCTGATGGTGATGGTGGCAACCGATCGCATCTCAGCATTCGATGTGATTCTTCCCAAAGGTATTCCCTTCAAAGGACAAGTGCTCAACCAGATTGCAGCAAAATTCCTTGACGCCACAGCCGACATCTGCCCGAACTGGAAACTCGCCACTCCCGACCCAATGGTCACGGTGGGTTTGAAGTGTGAAGGATTCCGCGTAGAGATGATTATCCGCGGCATTCTGACGGGTTCTGCTTGGCGCGACTACAAGAAAGGAGTTCGCGAGATATGTGGTGTTCGTCTGCCCGAGGGAATGCGTGAGAACGAGCGTTTCCCAGAGCCAATCATCACGCCCACGACGAAGGCCGATGAGGGACACGACTTGAACATCTCGCGTGAAGAGATCATCGCCCAAGGCATCGTGTCGGCAGAAGACTATGCCATCATGGAGGACTATACTCGCAAGTTGTTCGCTCGTGGTCAGGAGATTGCCGCCAAGCAAGGCCTCATCCTCGTTGACACGAAATACGAGTTCGGAAAGCGCGACGGAAAGGTCTATCTCATCGACGAGATCCACACCCCTGACTCAAGCCGTTATTTCTATGCCGACGGCTACGAGGAGAAGTTCGAGAAGGGTGAGCCTCAACGTCAGCTCTCGAAGGAGTTCGTTCGCCAATGGCTCATCGAACACAACTTCATGAACGAGCCTGGACAACAGATGCCCGAGATCACCGACGAATATGCTGAGAGCGTGAGCGACCGCTACATCGAACTCTATGAGCACATCACCGGCGAGCGATTCAACAAGGTGGAGGAAGAAAACGACATTGCGGCTCGAATCGAGAAAAACGTGGCCGAGTGGTTGGCAAAAAGATAATCATTCATGCCCTACGAGCAAGAGAACATCAAACCCTATCACGACGCTGGCGACAAAACCTCACAAGTGGAGGAAATGTTCGACAGCATCGCGCCCACTTACGACAAGTTGAACCATAGGCTATCGTGGGACATTGACCGAGGGTGGCGCAAGAAGGCTATCAAGCAACTCGCTCCGTATGAGCCGAAGACCATGCTCGACATAGCCACAGGAACGGGTGATTTTGCGATTCTTGCTGCCAAGATGCTTCGACCACAAACATTGGTTGGAGCCGACATCTCGGAGGGAATGATGGAGATAGGACGGAAAAAGGTGGAGCAAGAAGGGCTCTCGGACATCATCCAATTCAAAAAAGAGGATTGCCTGTCACTCTCCTACTCCGACAACACGTTCGATACCGTGACAGCGGCATTCGGCATTCGGAACTTCGCAAACCTTGACAAAGGACTCAAAGAAATATACAGAGTGCTGAAAGAAGGAGGACATCTGAGTATCGTTGAACTCACACGTCCCGTTTCTTTTCCTATGCGCCAACTGTTTCATGTCTATTCGCACACCGTATTGCCCATTTATGGTCGACTCATCTCGAAAGACCAAAGTGCATACGCCTATCTCACGGCCACCATCGAAGCCTTCCCGCAAGGAGAGCAAATGGTGGAAATCTTAAAGTCGGCAGGCTTCTCAGATGCCAGTTTCCGACGACTCACATGTGGTATTTGCACCATGTATTTCGCAACAAAATAAGACTATGGATAAGTATGGATTGATTGGATATCCTTTAGGGCATTCGTTCTCTATCGGCTATTTCAACGAAAAGTTTCAAAACGAAAGTATCGATGCCGAATACGTCAACTTCGAGATTCCATCGATAGAGGACTTGGCTGAAGTGCTCGACACCAATCCCGAGTTGAAGGGACTCAATGTGACCATTCCCTACAAGGAGAAGGTGATCCCCTATCTCGATTCCGTCAGCCCTGAAGCCCGTGCCATTGGTGCTGTCAACGTGATTCGAGTCAGCCATAAAGGAAAAGACATTCATCTGAAAGGATACAACAGCGATGTCATCGGATTCACACAGAGCATCGAACCCTTGCTGGAGCAATGCCACAAGAAAGCGCTCATCTTGGGTACGGGAGGTGCCTCGAAAGCCATCAACTACGGACTCAAGTCGTTGGGATTGGAAACGGTATTTGTCAGTCGTTTTGAACGTCCTGGTACCATCCAATACAACAAGATCACGCCCGAAGACATTCAGGAATACAATGTCATCGTCAACTGCACCCCACTTGGCATGTATCCCAATGTTGACTCTTGCCCCGACCTGCCTTACGAAGCAATGGACAACCACACTTTGCTCTACGACCTCATCTACAATCCCGATGAAACGCTCTTCATGAAGAAAGGAAAAGAGCGTGGAGCAACAGTCAAGAATGGTTTGGAGATGCTGTTGCTTCAGGCTTTCGCTTCATGGGAGTTCTGGCACGAGAGATGATTGAATATTGAACATTGAACATTGAACATTGAATATTGAACATTATGGACAATCGATATATGATGCGTGGTGTAAGTGCCGCGAAGGAAGACGTACACAACGCCATCAAGAACATTGACAAGGGTATCTTCCCACAAGCATTCTGCAAAATCATCCCCGACATTCTCGGTGGAGACCCTGAATATTGCAACATCATGCATGCTGACGGCGCTGGAACGAAGTCGGCGTTGGCTTACATGTATTGGAAGGAAACAGGCGACCTCTCTGTCTGGAAAGGTATTGCGCAAGATGCCATTGTGATGAACACCGACGACTTGCTTTGCGTGGGTGCGGTGGATAACATTCTTGTCAGTTCGACCATCGGACGCAACAAGATGTTAGTGCCTGGTGAGGTCATCTCGGCTATCATCAACGGAACCGACGAACTATTGGCTGAACTTCGCGAGATGGGAATCGGCATCTACCCCACGGGTGGTGAGACAGCTGACGTAGGCGACCTGGTGCGCACCATCATCGTTGACTCCACCGTCACCTGTCGCATGAAACGCAAAGATGTCATCGATAATGCCAACATTCGACCGGGTGATGTCATTGTGGGACTTTCATCTACAGGACAAGCCACCTACGAGAAACGATACAATGGCGGTATGGGAAGCAACGGACTTACCTCCGCACGTCATGATGTCTTCGCCAAATACTTGGCGGAGAAGTATCCTGAGAGTTTTGATCACAATGTTCCCAACGAACTCGTTTACAGCGGCAAATACAAACTGACCGATAATGTGGAGGGTTCTCCTGTCGATGCAGGACAATTGGTGTTGTCGCCCACACGAACATACGCCCCTGTCATCAAGAAAATGCTCGACGAGCTTCGTCCTGAGATTCACGGGATGGTGCATTGCACAGGAGGCGCACAAACGAAAGTGTTACACTTCGTCAACGACAATTGCCGCGTGGTGAAAGACAACATGTTCCCCATCCCACCACTCTTCCGTGCCATACATGAATGCTCCGGCACCGACTGGCGTGAGATGTACCAGGTGTTCAACATGGGACACCGCATGGAGATTTACGTGTGCCCAGAAGTGGCTGACAAGGTGATTGAAATCTCCAAGTCGTTCAACATCGACGCACAGATCGTTGGACACATCGAAGAAGGAACGAAGAGTCTCACCATCAAGAGTGAATTCGGCACCTTCGATTACAAATGATTGAAAATGATGGATAATGCTATCAAATACTCTCGCGAATCGGTGTGTGCTGGCGATGACTATGTTAACCGCAATCTCACAATCACATTACCTGAAGATAGCGTATTAGAAGATTTGATACAATACCTCATCACGAAACGAATTGACAACTATAGTGCCATCCCTTATACTGGCGGAACTGCACGGTGGGCCTTGGAGTCCAATATTGGCGTACTTGCCTATGTCTGCGATGACGGAAAGAGAATACAGTACACGAAATGGGACAGACAGACGCCTTTGAAAGAGCTGGGAATCACCAGCATAAAAGGCAAGCACCCAGGTGAGTGGGAATGAAAAAAAGAAGAATCAAATATGGAGAATAACAGTATATTGCAGAAACTTGAAGGTTTGGAGGCTCGCTTTGAGGAAGTCTCCACCTTGATCACCGACCCTGATGTCATCACCGACCAACAACGGTTTGTGAAACTGACGAAGGAATACAAGGACCTGAGCGACATCATGGACGCCCGCAAACGCTATATTGCCTGTCTGAATGCCATCAGCGAGGCCAAAGACATCTTGGCTAACGAGAGCGACCCCGACATGAAGGAGATGGCTCGCGAGGAACTCTCTGAGAACGAGGCCTTACAACCCAAGTTGGAAGAGGAAATCAAGATTGCCCTCGTACCGAAAGACCCTGAGGACGCCAAGAACGTGCAGATGGAGATTCGTGCAGGAACAGGAGGCGACGAAGCTTGTCTTTTTGCTGGCGACTTGTTCATGATGTACAAGAAGTATTGCGACTCGAAAGGTTGGACGCTCAGCGTGACAAGCGAAAGCGAGGGTGCTGTGGGCGGCTTCAAGGAAATCGATTTCGCCATCAGCGGAACAGATGTCTATGGCACTTTGAAATATGAGTCGGGTGTGCATCGTGTTCAACGTGTGCCCGCCACAGAGACGCAAGGTCGTATGCATACAAGTGCCGCTACCGTTGCCGTATTGCCTGAGGCTGACAAGTTCGAGGTCCACATCAACGAAGGTGAAATCAAATGGGACACCTTCCGTTCGAGTGGTGCGGGTGGACAGAATGTCAACAAGGTGGAATCGGGAGTTCGTCTGCGCTACATGTGGAAGAATCCCAACACGGGTGAGACGGAGGAGATTCTCATCGAATGTACTGAGACACGCGACCAACCGAAGAACAAGGAGCGCGCACTCTCACGCCTCTATACGTTCATCTACGACAAGGAACATCAGAAATACGTAGATGACATTGCTTCGCGCCGCAAGAGCCTCGTGTCAACAGGAGACCGTTCGGCAAAGATCCGCACCTACAACTTCCCGCAAGGTCGTGTGACCGATCATCGCATCGGCTACACCATCTACGACCTTCAAGGATTCCTTGGTGGCAACATACAGGACATGATTGATGCGCTTACAGTTGCTGAGAATGCCGAACGCATGAAAGAATCCGAGCTCTAAGCAAGAGACATTTATCTTACCATCAGACACATTATTAATTAACCGATTGAGATATGACAAGACAAGAGTTAATCCAGCAAATCTTTGCCAAGAAATCATTTCTTTGCGTCGGACTTGACACCGATGCGAAGAAGATCCCCATCCATCTGCTTGACCTTCATGATCCTCTATTTGAGTTCAACAAGGAGATCATCGACGCAACGGCTCCCTATTGTGTCGCTTACAAGCCGAACCTCGCCTTCTACGAGGCTCACGGCATTCATGGGATGACGGCATTCAAGAAGACCATCAAGTACATCAAGGAAAACCATCCCCACCATTTCATCATCGCTGATGCCAAACGTGGTGATATCGGCAACACATCGAAGATGTACGCCCGCACTTTCTTTGATGAATACGAGGTGGACGCTTTGACGGTCGCCCCTTATATGGGTGAGGATTCAGTCACACCCTTCCTCGAGTACGAAAACAAGTGGGTTGTCATGTTGGCGTTGACTAGCAACAAGGGAAGCCTCGACTTCCAGTTCATGCAAGATGCCAATGGAGAACGTCTCTTTGAAAAGGTGCTTCACAAAGGATTGGAATGGGGAACAACAGAGAACATGATGTTCGTTGTGGGTGCTACACAAGGAGAGATGTTCAAAGACATCCGCCGCATCGCTCCTAATCACTTCCTTCTTGTTCCTGGCGTAGGAGCACAAGGAGGTTCGTTGCAAGAAGTATGCAAATATGGAATGAACAAGGATTGTGGTTTGTTGGTCAATTCATCTCGTGGCATCATCTATGCTTCTTCCGATGAGCATTATGCCGAGATTGCAGGTAACAAAGCACGCGAGCTACAGCAAGAAATGGCCATAGAACTCGAGAAAATCCCCAAGTAAAAGCTCGCATCGTTCAATAAAGAATTAAAAAAGAGTGCAAACCACGCAAACGGTTTGCACTCTTTTGGTTATTTGAGATTTGCTTATTCGCCTTTGATAGCGGCCACACCTGGGAGCACCTTGCCCTCGATAGCCTCGAGCAAAGCACCACCACCAGTAGAGATGTAGCTCACCTGGTCGGCCATACCGAACTTGTTGATGCAAGCAACAGAGTCTCCACCACCGATGAGCGAGAATGCACCATTTGCGGTTGCTTTGGCAATAGCGTCGGCAATAGCCTTCGAACCACCGATGAAGTTGTCGAACTCGAACACGCCAGCAGGACCGTTCCACAGAATGGTCTTGGCGGGCTCAATAGCCTCAGCAAAAGCCTTGCGTGTCTCAGGACCTGCATCAAGACCTTCCCATCCTTCGGGGATGGCGTTTGCGGGGCAAACCTGAGTGTTGGCGTCGTTAGAGAAGCTGTCAGCAGCGATGCAGTCGGTACCCAGAACGAGGTTCACACCGTTCTCCTTGGCCTTCTTCATCACGTCGAGAGCCACATCCAACTTGTCGAGCTCAACGATAGAGTTACCAATCTCACCACCCATAGCCTTTGCGAAGGTGTAGGTCATACCACCACAAAGAATCAGGTTGTCAACCTTACCGAGCAGGTTCTCGATGATACCAATCTTGGTGCTGACCTTCGAGCCACCCATGATGGCAGTGAAAGGACGCTTGATGTTAGAAAGGATGTTGTCGACAGCCGTCACCTCTTTCTCCATCAGCAAACCAAGCATCTTGTTGTCGGCATCGAAATAGTCGGCAATCACAGCTGTAGAAGCGTGCTTGCGGTGGGCGGTACCAAAAGCGTCCATCACATAGCAGTCAGCATACGAAGCCAATGTCTTGGCAAACTCCTTCTGGCTGGCCTTCATGGCCTTCTTAGCATCGTCGTAAGCGGGGTCGTCCTTCTCGATTCCAACAGGCTTTCCTTCCTCCTCAGGATAGAAGCGAAGGTTCTCAAGCAGCAGAGCCTCACCCATCTTCAGGGCGGCGGCAGCCTCCTGAGCCTTGGCACAGTCGGGAGCGAACGTCACAGGAACACCCAGAGCATCAGCCACAGCGTCTTTGATTTGTCCCAAAGAGAACTTGGGGTTCACCTTTCCTTTAGGCTTACCCATGTGGCTCATGATGATGAGAGCACCACCGTCAGCCAGAATCTTCTTCAGAGTGGGAAGAGCACCACGAATACGAGTGTCGTCCGTAATCTTACCATTCTCGTCAAGGGGCACGTTGAAGTCAACGCGCACGATTGCCTTTTTACCAGCAAAATTGAATTCGTTGATTGTCATAGTTGTGTTGTTAAATTATTTACATAATACAATTATGAACGCAAAGTTACTAATTTTAATTGTGATACGTGAAGAGTGAATTGATTATTTATACTTTTTTTGCCCTACACCGACCATTATGTCATGTCGGGATAGCAAAACATGCATTCCAAGTCGATTTATTAACGAAAAAGCCATCAAGTTGATTGATTTTTGCTACCTTTGCAACAAAAAGAGAAAATGAAAGATTCTGTATTGATTCTAAGCGGTGGGATGGACTCCACCACCCTGCTCTACGACGAGCAAGAACGTATTGCGTTGGCCATCTCTTTCGATTATGGCAGCAACCACAATGCACGCGAGATTCCTTTCGCCCAACTTCATTGCCAACGGTTGGGCATCAAGCATATTGTCATTCCTTTAGAGTTCATGACGAAGTATTTCAAGAGTTCGTTGCTCGAAGGTGCCGAAGCCATTCCCGAAGGACACTACGCCGACGATAATATGAAATCCACCGTTGTGCCTTTCCGAAATGCCATCATGCTCTCGATTGCCGTAGGAATAGCCGAAAGCAACAACCTGAAGAATGTGATGATGGCCAATCATGCGGGCGACCATACTATCTATCCCGATTGCACACCTGCCTTTGTCAAAGCATTCGACCTGACTGCCCAAGCAGGAACCTTCATCAACGTCCATCTGCTTACCCCCTACACCCATCTGACAAAGGGCGAGATAGCGGCAAGAGGTCGTGAACTGGGTATCGACTATACCGAAACTTGGTCGTGCTACAAGGGTGGTGAGAAACATTGTGGCCGTTGCGGAACCTGTGTGGAGCGCAAAGAAGCGCTGGCCGAGGCTGGCATCGAGGACACCACCGAGTACGAATCCTAATTCTTTTTCGCATTTCGCGCAAACTCGAACAGCGAAAGCGGAAGATGACAATAGCCAGTAGGATTCTTGTCGAGATAATCCTGATGGTATTCTTCGGCTGTATAGAAGTTCTTCAAAGGCTCCACCTCCACAGCGATAGGCTCTGAAAGCAACGCCTGTTGTTCGGCAAACACCTTCCGAATGACGGATAGTTCGCTCTCATCTGTGTAATAAACACCTGTGCGATAGCGTGTTCCTTCATCATGTCCCTGCCGATTCAGACTTGTCGGTTCTATGGCTTTGAAAAACATGTTGAGCAAAAACTCCAAGTCTATTTTCGTCTCATCGTACTTGATACGAACCGTTTCGGCATAGCCCGTCTGGTCGGTATACACCTCCTGATAGGTGGGATTCTCGGTGTTTCCGTTGGCAAACCCCACTTCTGTCTCCACAACGCCCGCAATCTGTTTGAAATAATGCTCGGTTCCCCAGAAGCATCCTCCAGCCAAGTAAATCTCTTTCATATTCCTCATTCGTTTTCTCATGCAAAAATACAAATAAAATCGGCTGCCACCATCATATTCCTTTCAAAAGAACACTCTTTTAAGTATATTATACTATTTTACGCTGACATTTTATCGACGTATCAGCTTTTTTGCCTATCTTTGCCGCAAAAGGACAACATTATGGCAAATTTCCATCGCTTCGAAGCTACTGGCGAATACCGCCGAGAAGAACTCATTCGCGTCATCGAGCACTCCGTTGAGCAACTGACTTTGGCTGAATTGGAGGCGCTCTACTACGATATGACGACCAAAAACTACATTCAGGAAGGAATATAAAACGAAAAACAAAGACAATATGGAATCGAACAACGAAATCCAAGCCTATCGCGAAGCCATTCTGCAGGCTATGCTCGACCGCCGAGATCCTGAAGACGGCTACCCTGTGATTCTAGAAAAAGAAGCTAAGAAGCTCTTGGCTCATCTGTCGGACGCCGAGTTGGCTGATGGCATTCTTTTCAACACACCCGAGGAAGTGGCCGACCTCCTCTTGGAACTTTGACCGACAAACGATGAAAAACTGTATCCGCTCGAAGTTCGCATCGTGTCTCTTCGCCATCATTTGCATGTTGGCCGCACAACCTGTTTCCGCTCAAGACACAAAAGCCTTGCGCGACTCGCTCCGCTTGGCCATCGATGCGATGGAGTATCATCCCGACAACACCGACTTGCGTTTGAAGAAGGCGGGCTGGAACTTGATGTTGGAGGAATGGGACAAAGCGAAAGAGGAATACGACTACATTCTCGACAGGAACCCCAACAATCTAGCTGCAAGGTATTTCCGAGCATTTGTTAACGAAAAACTTTATCGCTATGGATTCGCCCGACTCGACTATGAGAACCTGTTGGCTGCGGTTCCTGGCCACTTTGAGGCGCAATTGGGATTGGCCCTTCTCAACCAGAAAGACAAGCACTACACAGAGGCCTACAACCAAATCAACAATATGGTCAGCCAGTTCCCCGATAGCGCGATTGTCTATGCCGCCCGAGCTGGTATGGAGATGGAGCGCCAGATGTGGGAGCCTGCCGAATACGACTACGGCGAAGCCATCAAACGCGACCCGAAAAACACCGATTATCTGCTGGCTCGCGTGGAAACGAGGATTCAAATGCGCCGTTTCGATGAAGCCCGCTCTGACCTCAACGAACTGGTAAAACTGGGCGTCAATCGCGCCACGCTTACTGAGTATTACCGTCGTTTGGGCAAGAAAAAATGAAGGGAAAAGCCATTCATTTGTACATTTTCTTTTACAAAAAATTGTCGACTTTTCCGTTCAATCTAGAGAAGAAAATCGTGTGAGAAAACCGTTTTTCCGCTCCAATCTCCCCATTTTTTACATCCGAAATTGTCACATGTATCATCTGAGCCGCTCATAGTTATGCTTTGACCCGCTTACATGTGGCATCTGACACCATCAAAGCATAGCTCTGACAACCTCATTCCATAGCTTTGACAAGGTCATTGCATAGCTTTGACCGGTTCATTGTTTGTAAAGGAAACGGAACTTATTGGTTATCAACACGTTCCGAAAACGCTCAAAACTCGCGTATTTGCGAGCGATTGGCTTTTATTATGAAACGATGGCCGTTTTGAGGGGGCAAAATTCAGAATTTTCTTGACAAACGAATCATAATGTTTCATCACCAGAAAGACACCCCAAATCATCTAATCGTTAATCTTCCCAAATTGTTCGTTTGTTCCACCGATTATTTGTATCTTTGCATTTATGAAAAAAGCATTCCAATATCTGCTGGTATTGACCTTCGTGGTTGCCGCTTGCGGACCTTCATACGAAGAAACGAAAAGGTTGACGCGCGCCCAACAAGCACAATTGAGAAAAGAGGATTCTCTGGCTTTCAAGGTGGCGGTGCTGCCCACGCTCGATTGTCTTCCCATTTATCTGGCCAAAGACCACAAATTCTTCGAGGCCTTGAAGACCGACGTCCGTTTGCGCCTATACAATGCCCAGATGGATTGCGACACCGCGCTGGCTGGTGGAAGCGTGGAAGGCAGCATCACCGACCTCATCAGAGGCGAACGCCTGCAAACGAAAGGAACTCCCCTACGCTATGTGGCGGCTACGAACACTCATTGGCAATTCATCAGCAACCGCACGGCTCGCGTGAAAGAACCCAAGCAGTTGGGCGACAAGATGGTGGCTATGACTCGCTTTTCGGCCACCGACTACCTGACCGACTTGGCACTCGATGGCGTGAAGACAAGCGCCGCCGTGTTCCGCATTCAGATCAACGACATACCCTTGAGACTTCGCATGCTCATCAACAACGAGATGGACGCGATGTGGTTGCCCGAACCGCAAGCAACAACGGCTCGATTGGCCAAGCATCCCGTGATGATGGATACGAAGACAAAAGACATTCGGTTGGGTGTCATCGCGTTTCGCGAGAACGCTTTGAAAGACAAACGTCGCCAGCAACAGCTCGATGTCTTTGTGAAAGCCTACAACAGAGCTTGCGATTCCATCAACCACTATGGGTTGAAAGAATATGCCGACTTGATCAAGAAGTATTGCCAAACGGACGACAAGACCGTCGAGGCTCTGCCGAAGCTGACTTTCCCACATGCTGCCCCACCCCGCGCGGTCGATTTGGAACGAGCCAAGAAGAAATAATGAAAGGAAAACCGACAAATGCTGAACGAACCTAACCTGAAAGAAGCCAAACGCATCATTCTTGAAGAAAGGAATCTCGGAGCCGCACTCCATCGGATTCACGCCTTTCTTGCGGACAAGCAATGGTTGTCGTCGTATGCCAACGAGTTGGAGGCAATCGAGAACGACTACCAACTGATGTGCGACTTCATGTTGCGTGGTTTCCGCGATGAAAAACGCTCCGACCTCTACGACAACCTGTTGAGGAAAACCTATCGGGTGGCTTGCGACCTCGAGTTGCAATTTGCCATCAGAGGCGCCAACAGCTCTTTACGCGAAGCAGGAAACACGGTGGGACAACAAAACGTGTCACCCGATTCGATTCGCCAACGGCTTGAGGGGTTCGTTCAAGAAGCCGCGATGCTTTCTTTGGAAAGCGAAGAAAGCACAACTGAACGACGCGAGGAACTTGCCTTCAAACATCAACAATACGTCAACTGGCTATTCGACCTCATCCTCGTTTCTCCTCAATGGAACGAAGGACTTGCTACGTCGATGAGCCAACTGATTCTCTCGCCCACCATCGACTCCATCGATGCGCGTATGATGACGTGCGCTATCATGCTTTCGGCGATGAACGAGTTTGATGTTTACAAGCTAACGACCTTGAAAGACGTCTATCAGCAAGCCACCGACGACTATCTGAAACAACGCGCTCTTGTAGGTTTCGCCTTCGCCCTTCCTATGGGCGACTACTCACTCTTCGAACCCTTTAAGCAGGTAGTTAACGACTTCTGCAATAACGAAGACGCTTGTCGGGAACTGTTGGAACTTCAGATGCAGATATTCTATTGCATGAACACCGACCGCGACAACGCCGCTATTCAACGTGACATCATCCCCACCATCATGAAGAACAACAACTTCAGGGTTACAAGATTCGGTATCGAGGAGAAGGAAGACGACCCGATGCAGGACATTCTTCATCCCGACGCCGACGACAAAGCGATGGAGGAACTGGAGAAGAGCATCTCGAAGATGATGGAAATGCAGAAGGCTGGCTCCGACATCTATTTCGGCGGGTTCTCACAAATGAAGCGGTTCTCGTTCTTCTACACGTTGAGCAATTGGTTCATCCCCTTCTATCTCGATCATCCGGGCATTTCACAAGCGAGGAGGGAACTGAAAAGAAGTCGTTTCTTGCAGATTCTGTTGGATAGCGGACCTTTCTGCGACTCCGACAAATATTCGTTCACCCTTGCTATGACCTCCGTCATCGACAAGATACCCGCCAACATGCGCGAGATGCTCGACAACCGCGAGGCGATAGGTCCCACAATGGACGATGCGGAAAGGCAATCGCCTGCCTACATCCGACGAATGTATCTGCAGGACCTTTATCGTTTCTTCCGCGTCTATCAGCAGAAAGACGACTTCGATACTCCTTTCGACTACGTGAAGAATCCCAACCGTTTCTTCTTTGCGAATCCAGCTTTGGCCGACACCTCGTTGAACAAGATGTTTTCGAGAATGGGACGTTTCCTCATCAAACAGAAACGCCACGATTGTCTGCGTCAGATGCTCGAACGACAAATATGGCCAGAAAACGATTCCGAACACGACATGCTTGTGGCCCTTTCGGCGATGAACGACGGGCAATTCGACCAAGCACGCCAAAGTTTCCTCCGCTTGGTGGCCGAGCAACCCGACAACGAACAAGCCATCAAAGGATTGGCTCAGGCAAGCATGCGATGTGGAGATTTCGCCGAAGCCGAGAAGAACTACACCCGACTCGTCGACCTGCACCCCGACAATCGCCACTATATGCTCAATCTGAGCATCGCCCAGATCAACAACCACAAGGTCGATGAAGGCGTGAAACTGCTCTATCGGCTCAACTACGAAAATGCCGACGACAAGAATGTGTTGCGCGCTTTGGGATGGGGATTGCTGGTGCAAAAGAACATTCAACAAGCCGAGAACATCTACGACACGCTACTTGGGATGAAGAAAAACGAACCGATGGATTACCTGAATGCCGGCTATTGCAAATGGTTTGCTGGCAAAATCGAAGAGGCTGTCGGTCTTTTCCACCGCTACACCAGCGCCGACAACTCGGAGAAGAATGCGACGACCCTCATCCAAGAAGCGTTCAACAACGACAAAACCCTTCTTGACGACTATGAGGTGAGCACTGCCGACAAAGCCATCATGTCCGACCTCATCGTTCGACAACAATCATAAATCATTCTTGAGATAACGTAAAACACTCGCATGAGTGCTCACAAACAAAAAGGTTGCAGAACTCAAGTTCCGCAACCTTTCACATATTATGTAATGATTTCAAGCAATTACACAATGCCCTGAGCCATCATGCCTTTGGCAACCTTCAAGAAGCCAGCCACGTTGGCACCCTTTACATAGTTGATATAGCCATCGGCCTCCGTACCATACTTCACACAGTTGGCGTGGATGTCGTTCATGATGCGCTTCAGATAGTCGTCAACTTCCTGGGCTGTCCAGCTCAAACGCTCAGAGTTCTGAGACATCTCAAGACCAGAAACAGATACACCACCAGCATTAGCGGCCTTACCAGGAGCGTAGAGGATCTTAGCATCCTGGAATACCTTGATGGCCTCAGGAGTAGAAGGCATGTTGGCACCTTCGCTCACAGCAAACACGCCGTTGGCAACAAGAGCTTTGGCAGCCTCACCGTTGATTTCGTTCTGAGTAGCAGAAGGCAGAGCGATGTCGGCTTTCTCGAACCAAGGCTTCTGACCAGCCACATACTTCACACCATATTTCTCTGCATATTCGCTGATACGTCCGCGCTCAACGTTCTTCAACTCCATGATGTAGTCGAGTTTCTCGCGGTCGATTCCATCGGGATCGTAGATATAACCGTCAGAGTCGGAGCAAGTGACAGGCTTGGCACCCAGCTGGATCAGTTTCTCCATCGTGTACTGGGCAACGTTACCGGCACCACTCACGAGGACAGTCTTACCCTTGATATCGATGCCCTTTGTAGCGAGCATGTTCTGCAGGAAGTACACATTACCATAACCAGTAGCCTCGGGACGAATCAGAGATCCACCGAACTCAAGACCCTTACCGGTCAGCACACCCTGGAACTGATGGGTGAGCTTCTTGTACATACCAAACATGTAAGCCACCTCACGGCCACCGACACCGATATCGCCAGCGGGAACGTCCTCATCAGGACCAATGTGACGATAGAGCTCGCTCATGAAGGCCTGGCAGAAACGCATCACCTCAGCATTCGACTTGCCGCGGGGTGAGAAGTCCGAACCACCTTTTGCGCCACCCATAGGAAGTGTGGTCAGCGAGTTTTTGAAAGTCTGCTCAAAAGCAAGGAACTTCAGAATCGAAAGGTTCACAGAGGCGTGGAAACGAATACCACCTTTGTACGGGCCAATCACGTTGTTGTGCTGGATACGATAACCCATGTTGGTTTGTACATTTCCTTTGTCGTCGGTCCACGTTACGCGGAACTCTACCAAACGATCTGGAATACAAAGACGCTCAATGAGATTTGCCTTTTCGAATTCGGGATGTTTGTTGTACTCCTCTTCGATAGTGCCTAATACCTGACTGACGGCCTGGATGTACTCCGGCTCATTGGGGAATCTCTGTTTCAGAGTTTCTACAACTTTTGCTGCATTCATAATCTTTTTACTTTAAAATTTATTGGTTGGTTGATAAATGTTTCAAAAAACGATTGCAAAGGTAAAGCATTTTTCTCAAATAACAAACAAAAAGAAAGATTTTTTCTCAAAAAAATAGAAAAAAGCAACTTTTTTATTGAAAAAAGAAGAAAAAAGCAACTTTTCGACATTTATATTCAAGCGAATTGTGTGCGTCAACAACCGCCGAACTCGATATTCAATCCATCTGGCAAGCAAATATGAAAAAAGGAACCCCACTCCAAGAGCAAGGTTCCTTTATTATATATATAATGTATAGTGGTCTATGAATTCATCGACAACAGGAATTCGTCGTTGTTGATGGTCTTCTCCATCCGCTCGTGGATGGTGTTCATTGCCTCGATCGAGTTCATGTCGGCAATATACTTACGCAGGATCCACATGCGGTCGAGTGTAGTCTTGTCTTGCAACAAGTCGTCACGACGCGTGCTTGAAGCCACCAGATTGACAGCTGGGAAGATACGCTTGTTGGAGAGCGAGCGATCGAGCTGCAACTCCATGTTGCCGGTTCCCTTGAATTCCTCGAAGATCACCTCGTCCATCTTCGAACCCGTGTCGATGAGTGCGGTAGCAATGATGGTCAACGAACCACCGCCCTCGATGTTACGGGCAGCACCGAAGAAACGTTTCGGCTTCTGCAGGGCATTGGCGTCCACACCACCCGTCAGCACCTTACCGCTGGCAGGAGAAACGGTGTTGTAGGCACGAGCCAAACGAGTGATGGAGTCAAGGAAAATCACGACATCGTGTCCGCATTCCACCATACGCTTTGCTTTCTCCAACACGATTCCAGCAATCTTCACGTGGCGTTCGGCGGGCTCATCGAACGTAGAAGCGATGACCTCAGCATTCACGGTGCGAGCCATATCGGTCACCTCCTCAGGACGCTCGTCAATCAGCAGCATCATCAGATAGGCTTCGGGATGGTTGGCGGCGATGGCGTTGGCAATATCCTTCATCAAGATGGTCTTACCTGTCTTGGGTTGTGCAACGATAAGCGCACGCTGACCCTTACCAATCGGTGAGAACAAATCAACAATACGTGTGGAGAGGTTCGTGGTGTGAGGATCGCCGCAAAGGGTGAACTTCTCGTCGGGGAAGAGCGGAGTGAGATGCTCGAACGGAATGCGGTCGCGCACTTCCGACGGATCACGTCCGTTGATCTTCTCGATGCTCGTCAATGGGAAATACTTCTCGCCATCGTGTGGAGGACGCACGCAGCATTGAATCACATCGCCCGTCTTCAAACCGTAACGTTTGATGAGGTTGGTAGCTACATACACATCGTCGGGTGACGACAGATAGTTGTAATCGCTCGAACGAAGGAATCCGTATCCATCGGGCATGATCTCGAGCACGCCATTCGCTTTCACGATGTCCTCGAAGTCGTATTGAGGAACAGCCACAGGAGCCTGCTGATAGACGGGAGCAGCCTGCACCATCGGCATCGTGGGATTGTCGAACATGTCGTAGTTGGGAACAGCGCCCTGGTCTTCGATGGGAAGGTCGACAACGGGAATGAAGTCGGTGCCATCCTGCGGGTCACCAGCCCAATAGCCGCTCTCAATCATCATCTCCGGCTGCTCATCGCCGCCCTCGTTGTGGGCATTGATTTTCGCCTGCAACTGAGCCAGCAGATTCGAGTCCTGCTCGTCGGCGCCATTTCCAGCACCCATCGAGAACTCAGCCTCAGGAACAAACTCAGCCTCAGGCATCTCTTCAGGAACCATATCAGCCATCTCGACTACATTCTCCACGTCTTGCATGGGAGCTTCTGCGACGGGCTCCTCAGGAAGTTCGGCTTTTAGAGCGGCTTCAGCGGCGGCTTTGGCGGCTGCCTCGGCAGCCTTTGCCTCCTCAATCTCCTTCTTCGTTCTCCTACCCCTGCGTTTGGGAGCTGGAGCGGGCTCGGGAGCAGGTTCTTCAACCACAGCCACAGGAGCCTCCTCGACAACGACCTTCTCGGGTTCGTCCTTGAAAAGAGGAGCTTGCTCGACCGATGCCTTGTTCTTCTTCAAGTCAAAGTTCTCGCCATCCTTTCCATTCACCGAATAGACACGATCGGTAGTGTCCTTCTTGGCGATACGTGTGCGCTTGCGCTTCGTTCCCAGCGGGTTCTTCGCAGCTTCCGCCACCGCCTGCTTCTCCAGGATGTCGTAAACCAATGCTTCTATATCAGAGCCGAGACTCAAGTCGGCACCTACTTCCTTAGCAATACCTTCGAGTTCGGAGATATTTTTCGATAATAAATCGTCTTTGTAATACATGTAAAATAGTATGAATTTGTTGAAATAGAACACGTTTCCAGAACAGAAACGTAGTGTCTGTATTAAACTACGTGCAAAGATACGCATTATTTCTGATATAGACAAAAAAAAGGCCGCTTTTTTTCAAAGCAGCCTTTCCTTATCAGTATGTTTTCCCACATTATTAATAATATGGGCGTCAACATGGTCAATTATTCACCCTTTTCGAGCTTAGCCTTCAGCTCGGCGAGAGCGTCGATGTCACCAAGAGTGGTACCAGCGGCAACGTTGTTGATTGCGGGAGCCTCTTCCTTCTTGGCAGCGTGCTTGCGAGGAGCAGCCTTCTTCTCTTCCTTAGCCTCTTCGAATGTGCGGCTGTGAGAAAGGATGATGCGCTTGGTGTCCTTCACAAACTCAATCACCTTGAAGCTGAGTTCCTCACCCTGCTGTGCCTGGCTACCATCCTCTTTCACAAGGTGCTTAGGAGTAGCAAAGCCTTCGCCACCCTCGTTCAGAGTGATCACGGCACCCTTGTCCATCAGTTCGGTAATCTTACCAACGTGCACACTTCCAGGAGTGTAGAGAGTCTCGTAGGTATCCCAAGGATTGTCCTCGAGCTGCTTGTGACCAAGGCTCAGACGACGGTTCTCCTTGTCGATCTCGAGAACGACAACGTCGATGTCGGCACCCTGCTGAGTGAACTCTGAAGGATGCTTCACCTTCTTGGTCCAAGAGAGGTCGCTGATGTGAATCAAACCATCAACACCTTCCTCGAGCTCCACGAAGATACCGAAGTTGGTGAAGTTGCGAACCTTAGCGGTGTGCTTCGAACCAACAGGATACTTCACTTCGATAGCCTCCCATGGATCTTCCTTCAGCTGCTTGATGCCGAGAGACATCTTGCGCTCGTCGCGGTCGAGAGTCAGGATCACTGCCTCCACCTCGTCGCCAACGTGCATGAACTCCTGAGCGCTGCGCAGGTGCTGGCTCCAAGACATCTCAGAGACGTGGATCAGACCTTCCACACCAGGAGCAATCTCAACGAATGCACCGTAGTCGGCAATCACGACCACCTTACCCTTCACGTGGTCACCCACCTTCAGGTCGGCATCGAGAGCATCCCAAGGATGCGGAGTGAGCTGCTTCAGACCGAGGGCGATGCGCTTCTTCTCGTCGTCGAAGTCGAGAATTACGACATTGATCTTCTGGTCGAGGGCAACCACCTCATGAGGATCGCTTACGCGGCCCCAAGACAGGTCGGTGATGTGGATGAGTCCGTCAACACCGCCCAGGTCAACAAACACACCGTAAGAGGTGATGTTCTTGACTGTACCTTCGAGAATCTGACCCTTCTCGAGCTTGCCGATGATCTCCTTCTTCTGAGCCTCGAGCTCGGCCTCGATGAGAGCCTTGTGAGAAACAACAACATTGCGGAACTCCTGGTTGATCTTCACAACCTTGAACTCCATTGTCTTGCCTACGAACACATCGTAGTCGCGTATGGGATGTACGTCGATCTGGCTGCCGGGCAAGAAGGCCTCGATTCCGAACACATCGACGATCATGCCACCCTTCGTGCGGCACTTGATGTAACCGGTGATGACCTCTTCGTTGTCCAAAGCAGCGTTGACACGCTCCCAGCTCTTGCTCATGCGAGCCTTCTTGTGAGAGAGCACCAACTGACCTTTCTTGTCTTCCTGATTTTCAACATAAACTTCCACAACATCGCCCACCTTCAGGTCGGGGTTGTAACGGAATTCGCTAGCGGCGATGATACCATCGCTCTTGTAACCAATGTTCACGATCACCTCTTTTTTATCGACGTGGGTGACCTTACCTTCCACAACCTGGTGGTCGGCTACCTTGTTAAGGGTTTCGTCGTAAGCTTTCTGAAGCTCGTCGCGGCTTTCGCCAATTGCTGAACCTTGCTCGAACTCGTCCCAGTTGAAGTCCTGCAGAGGCTCAATGTTTTTAAAGTTTGACATAATGTTAATTAAAAAAAGTTTTGTTTGTAAATTAATAAAGTTGGACTTTATGTATAAATACTCACGGTTGCCCTGCCATCTCCCGTTGCCGAAAGCCGCAAAGCGGCTGCAAAGTTACAAAAATCATTTCATATTCCACCCGTTTCTCCCCTGCACTCTGTCGTCTGTTAATGATATTTAACTAAAACTACCGAATGTAAACGAAAATAATAGGAAAAAGCGTCGTGAAAAGTGCGGAAAACGTTGTCAATCATGCGATTCCGTCGCATGGTTTTTCTCGTGGATGGTCACCTTGATGCGGCTGATTCGACGTTCCTCGATACCCAGAACCTCGAACGTGTAGTTTTTGTATTCCAATTTCTCGTGGATGCTCGGGAATTCACCCTTCAACTCAAGCAGCAAGCCTGCCAGCGAGTCGGCGTCACCCTCCACCTCCGAAAACTCGTCGTCGTCCACCTTGATGATCTTGCAGAAGTCGCTCAGCAAGGTCTTTCCCTCAAACACGTAGGTGTTGTAGTTCAACTTCGAGTAGTACTTCTCCTCCTCGTCGAACTCGTCGTTGATCTCGCCCACAATCTCCTCCAGGATATCCTCCAACGTCACCAATCCGCTCGTACCGCCGAACTCGTCCACCACAATGGCGATGTGCACCTTGTTCTCCTGGAACTCGCGCAGCAGGTCGTCAATCTTTTTCGTCTCGGGCACGAAATACGGCGGACGAATCATGCTCTGCCAACGGAAATTCGCGGGCTTCGAGAGGTGCGGCAGCAAGTCCTTGATATACAACACGCCACGAATGTTGTCGGTGTTGTCCTGATAGATGGGAATACGGCTGTAGTTGTTCTCCACGATGCACTTCAGCACGTCGGAAAAGCTGCTGTTGATGTCGAGGTCCACAATGTCCTGACGGCTCGTCATCACCTCCTTCGCCGTCTCGTCACCGAAGCGGATGATGCCCTGCAACATGCTCTGCTCGTCCTTGATCTCCTCCTTGTCGGTCAGCTCCAGCGCCTGCTCCAGGTCGTCCACGCTCAGCACGTGGTTCTCCTTCTGCACCACCTTCTCGGCCAACGTGCCGCTACGCATCAGCAACGACGCCAACGGCCAGAACAACCGACGGGCGAAGAGAATGCCGTTCACATAGCGGCGACACGACTTCAAAGGATTCTGACGGCTATACACCTTTGGCATGATTTCGCCAAAGAGCAGCAACAGGAAAGTGAGCAAGATGGTGATGCAAACGAACTCCAGCCACTCGGCCTTGAACTTCACCAACGACGCGAACACAAAGTTGAGCAACATGATGATGGTCACGTTGATAAAGTTGTTGGTAATCAATATCGTAGCGAGTGTCCGTTCACTATCTTCTCGAAGCATCTTGATGTTCTTGTCCGAAGCCGACTTCTCCTCGTCGAGCTCCGCCAAGTCAGATGGTGAAAGGCTGAAGAACGCAATTTCAGAACCGCTGGCAAATCCCGAGAGCAAGAGCAGCACAATGGCCAATAAGAACGCCATCACCACCCCGAACGTCAACGGGTGGAATGTTACCAAGTCTCCTATTTGCTGTATGTCTGAAAGGTCCAATTCTTATATGGATTTAGAATGGCAGGTTGCCATCGTCGTTGTCTTCTGGTTGCTGTTGCACGGGCTCGGGAGTCGTTGCCGTACCGGTCGGTTTCGGAGTGAGCATCTCCATGTTCTCCACGAGCACCTCGGTCACGAAACGGCGCTGGCCACGCTGGTCGTCATAATATCTGTAGCGGATGCGGCCGTCCACATAGAGTTTGTCACCCTTGTGCACATACTTCTCCACCACCTTGGCCAAACTGCGGTAGAACACCAGGTTGTGCCAATCCGTATGCTCAGGCACCTGAGTGCCGTTGGGCAAGGTATAGCCGCGCTCCGTCGTTGCCAACGGAAGCTGGGCGACAGCCTGATCCGCCTCATAGTAGCGCACATCCGGCTCCTTCCCCACATTGCCTATCAACATCACCTTATTCATATCTCACGCGCGTTGAGTTATTTCCACATGCCCAGATACTTGAAATGGAAGTTCTTTCCTTTTGCCGAAGGGAACTGCGAGCGACCATCCACGCGCTCACGCAGATGCTCCACGATGCGGTTGTAGCAATCCATACCCGAGTTGGCCTTGCATTGCGCCACGAAATGTGTGTCGCGATACTCGTGCTTGCCAGTGGCAGGAATCATCACCACACGCTTGAAGTCCAGCGAACCCTCGTACCAACCCGGACGCATCTCCGTCAGTCGGGTGATGGCACTGGCAGCCAAGTCACGTCTGTCCATACCTGGAGCAGGAGCCATCGGGCGGACGGCTTTCTTCTGCTTGAAATCGAGCATCGTCTCTGCAGTTGTCTTGATGATGATGAAATACACGCGTTGACGCACCTTGTAACGCTTCGGGTAGAACACATCGCTGGCGGCATAATCGCGGATGTCGGCCTCCAGCTCTTCATCAACACCTATCTCCTGAATAGAACGAAGGAAATCAATAGCCTCGTCAACACTATGCACTAATGTTTCCTTATCAAAGTATCTTAAATATAAATTCATTGATTGTCTAAAAAAATATAAGGATATGTTTCTCTCACAAAATCTCACAAAAAAGAGCGGAAAACGGGACTCGGACCCGCGACCCCAACCTTGGCAAGGTTGTGCTCTACCAACTGAGCTATTTCCGCGAAGTGGTGAAGAGGAGGAGACTCGAACTCCCACGTCGCAATTGACACTACCCCCTCAAAGTAGCGCGTCTACCAATTCCGCCACCTCTCCATCAAATTGAAACATTCTGAAAGCAGTGTGCCCAGAACAGGACTCGAACCTGCACACCTCGCGGCACACGCACCTGAAACGTGCGCGTCTACCAATTCCGCCACCTGGGCAAATCATAGAAGTTGAAAACCCAAATCTTCAACTTCCGCCGTTTCAGAATGTTTTGAGCGGAAAACGGGACTCGGACCCGCGACCCCAACCTTGGCAAGGTTGTGCTCTACCAACTGAGCTATTTCCGCGTTCATCCACATCGTCAAATATGGAGCATTTCTCTAAATGCGGTGCAAAGGTAACACATTTTTTTGACACCACAAACTTTTTCGCAACTTTTTTTGAAAAAAGAATTTATTACAGGAGTTAGAAGGAGTTAGAAGGAGTTAAAGGGAGTTAGAAGCCAAATGCCTTGGTAATTGTAAAATCGTGAAATAGTAAAATCGTAAAATCAATTGTACATTGTACATTGTAAAAGTTTCGATTAAGCGAGAGCAGAGCCAAATTACATTTGAGCTTTGCCGAGCATGAGAAACTTCGCCCGATAGGGCAATTGTCAAATTGTCAATTTTGGGAGAACGTCGTCCTCCCCTCTTTGTCCACGAAGCCCCAGCGACCATTCTGTTTGTCCTGAAGGGCCGCCAATCCCTCCGAGAAGGCGTTGTATGCGTAGTATTTGCACGGCACGATGAGCTTGCCCGTCGTGTCCATATATCCCATGTGAGTGCCGTCCCACACCACCCAGGCACCATCGCCATAGTGGTCGAACTGCTTGTATTGCGGGTCGATATCAAAGACCTTCTTGCCCGTCTTGTCAATGGCATAGACGGGGTTGCCGAGTTTCCTCACGATGGCCACGCCGTCGCAGAACGACTCGCCCCAGCAGTCTTCCTCCAGCTCAATCACCATCTTGCCCGTCTTGTCGATATAGCCGTCCTTCCATTCATAGCTGTCGCCGTTGCGGAAGACCTCCCTCGCGTATGCCAGCCCCTCATGGAAATCCGACTCCGAGCCGTAGATGCCCGGGAATGCACGCTTGCCCGTCTTGTCGATGAAGCCGAACCACTCGTGGCTGTCCTCCACCATCACGCAACAGAGTCCCTCGTGGAAGTCGCGTGGAGAGCGCTCGGCAGGCCATTCATACTGGCAGGGAATCACCAGCTTACCCGTCTTGTCGATGAAGCCTATCTTGCCGTCCTTCTTCGTCACCCAGCACATCCCGTCGCTGAACTCGCCTGCATAGTCGTAGTCGCAAGAAATCACCGTCTTGCCCGTCTTGTCCTTGAAGCCGATCAATCCGTTCTCTCTCACCGCGCTCAATCCATCGTAGTAGCGCCCGAAACTCTTCGTGCGAAACAGTTCCTTGCCCGACGTGTCCATGTAGATGTTGTCATCGCCCTTGAACACCGTGACGATGCCCTCGCTGAAGATCTGGATGGGACCGTCGTACTCGAAGGGAATCACCGTGCGACCCTTCTTGTCGATGTAACCCACCTTGCCGTTCTTCTTCACGCCAGCCAATCCGTCGCTGAAGTTCCCCAGGTCCTCGCAGCCCTCAATGACCTTCGCAATGGCCTCCAGGTCATAGCTGTCGTCCTCCTCGGCTTGGCCCTCGTCAGTAGCCACGCTCACCTTCGTGCTGTCGCCACTCTCTCCCCCACTCGTGTTCTGCGGCTTTTTGTCCCCACATGCCGCAAGCATCAACACGGCAAATACAAATAGAATGTTCCGTTTCATATAGCAATTTACGATTTGACAATTTCTTTTAGTCGCTTTGCTTTGTAAAAGCGCGTAGCGAGTCCGATTTCACGATTGATTTATCGATTTAGCTATTTACTCCCCTCGCCCTTTGGAGAGGGGTCGGGGGTGAGGCTTTTATTCCTCCCCCTTTATCAGCTCAATATTCAACCTCTCCACGAGGGTCAGCTCGTCGAAGACGCCATCGTTCGAGGGACGCGGCGAGAACCAAGCCTTGCTACCGAAATACTCCTTCAGGTCGGGCGATGACATCACGTAGCCGTGCTTGGCGAGGATGGAGTTGCGCATGATGCGGAGCGTCGCCTTGTCCATCTTGCGGAACTGCTTGTCGTTCAGCAGCACGATGCTCGCATAGCCGAAGCGCGGCTCCGTGTTTATCCAGTCGAGCTCCTGCTCATTGCCCTTCCGCTCAAACATCCCGTATTCGTCCTGCTTCACCTCGTAGAGCGTGAGGCCATCGAGTGTCTGCACCACCTCCCACATGCCGTCGAGATGGGTGTTTCCCGTAATCTTCACCACCCCTGTGACACATCCGTTGAAGAGGATGTTCTCGTATGTCGCACATGCCAAGCCATTTTTGTAAACGACCTCATTACCTATTTCCAATTCATCGCCATAGCTATCCACATACTTGCCCATGATCTGTTGCATCCACTTGCCCATCGCCACCTTCTCGCCCGAGCCGACGAACGAGCCGTCGAGCACCTCACGCAGGCCACCCTTCTGGTCGTACAGGCACAGCAGCTTCCAACCCTGTTCCGCAACATACTTCGCACGCGTAGCCTTGCTATAGGGATTGAAACCGTCAGCCTTCGGGTCCTCGCCAATCGTGTACTCGTTCTTCTTGTTCTTGCTCGGCGTGAGACGGAACGCCAGCTCCTCGCCCTCCGCCATCGCGTTGAACGAAATCGTCTTGTCGGCATTCACCTTGGCCTCATACTCCAGGTTGTTGATGTTCCAAAGGGAACCGTTCTTGATGTCCTGCGCCCCAGCTGTCAGCGCCACGAAGGCACACATCGTCATGAGAATCTTTTTCATTTCTATTTTATTAATGGTTTTTAGTTTAATATTCCAATAACTCTTTGCTGAAGTGCAAATTTATATGATTTTCAGGAAACTACCAAATAATCGGTCGAAAAGTTGCGAACTCCCTCATCTTCTTCTGCATAGTTCATAACTCAAACCTCATAGTTGAGATTGATTTTGTGGCGCGGTTGCTCTGCCCATGCGACATGAATCCACGACGCGGAACCTTTGTGCTCGTAGAGCAGTTCGTCGATGGCGGGCTGGTCTTTCAGGGCGTCGAAGAGTTTTCGTCCCAGTTCCTTGCTCTCGACGCGGAGGTCGGCAGCCTGGCCTGTGAGGTGGCGCGAGGTTTTCACTCCACCCACGAGGTCGTTGAGTTTCTTGCAACGGTAGCCAGAGGTTACCTTTATGGGGTGGCCGTACTTCTTTCGCGCTGGCTCCAAGACTTCGTTGCAGAGGCGGCAGAGGTTGACGATGGCCTCAACCGTGGGCGTGTTCTCCACCTTGTGGTTTGTAGCAGTCATTTCAAAGAGCGAAAAGTGGGGGGATAATCTTATATTAACCATTGAACATTGACTATTGAACATTGAAAGTTCCGATTAAGTGAGAGCAGAAGCAAACTCGTTTGTATTCTGCCGAGCGTGAGGAACTTCGCCCGAAAGGGCAACATTGAACATTATTTCCCATTTTTCCATCTTAATTTTTAATTGTTCATTTTTAATTTTTCATTCAAGGATTTATTCCTTGCTGTTGAATTTATAATCGACGCCAAGTATTGTGGCGGTAAGTGTGAGGAAATCGGAGCCCCCTCCCGTCCTCCCCCAGAAGGGTGAGGAGAAGGAATTGAGTTGGGGCTTTTTTATTTAGCTTGTGAGGCAAGCAGTTACACCGAGTGTGGTGGCAATCGCCGTGAGAACGGCTACGATCATCTGAATGATGAGTTTCCAAGTTTCCTTTTTCATATTGTTTTTGTTTAGTTTTTGTCTCATAATTTTTACCCTTTTGAGTTTGTAATTTATTGCCTCCCCTACGGGGGGGAGGATGGTGGGGGCTATAGCTATCATGTAGCAATCTCAGATGATAAAAGTAAGCGCCTCAGATGTATTACCTGAGGCGCTCAGGTGTGGCATGTAGGAGCCCCCTCCAATCTCCCCTCCCTTTTTGGGGAGGGGTCGGGGGTGAGGCTTTTACGGCTGCTGTTCACCTTCCTCCTCCTCTTCGGGCAGGAGGTCGGCAATGTTCTTGACGGTCACGTTGCTGAGGAACTTCTTGATGCGGTTGCCTTCCTTCGTGACCTTCCATTCTGGCTGGAAATTCATGCGCGAGCCGACGATGTTCTTCGACGCGGAGAAGTCCTCCTTGCGAAGCGAACCTTTGGTCTTCAGACCGATTTTGAACGAGCCGAAGCCATCGAGCACGACGCGCTCGGAAGCGTTGAGGTGGCGGTTCATGACATTGACCAGCTCGATGAGCACGGCGCTTACGTCGGAGTACTTCACGGAGACGTTCTCCTCGATCTCCATTGCCATCTGCTGCAGGTTGATGGCCTGCGTGTGGACGGCACGTGCGAACCACTGGCCTGAGGTCAGTGCGTTTTCGCGGTTGTCTTGATAAACTCTGTAAAGAATTGCCATAATGATTAGTTGATTAGTTGGTTAGTAAATTAGTTTTTAAGTACCAGAGGAGGGAGTTTTACTTCCCTTTCCGTTCTCGCCGCAAAGATAAAACAAAAAGCGCAAACCTGCAAGAGATTTGCGCTGATGAGGGTGAATTATAGGACGTGCGTGCGCCCTGTCAGAGGCTGCCTTCCAGCAGTCGGGTGAAGTTCTGGTACTCAATCAGCCAGTCGAAATCGACAGGGCGCGAACGCGTTTTCGTCGCCCCGTTGCAAAAGGGCGAGTTCATGGCCCGATGGATGGCGCGCGCAGCGTCCTCACCCGGGATGGTACGGACAATCTTCAGGAGTTTCTCTCGCCTCGTTTCCGTGATGAGTTTCACTTTTCGCATCGCGCTGCCCGACTGCTCGATGGCCTGGTTCCAATATTCAACGAAATTCTCGATTGCTTTTTCATCTTTTTTCTGTTTTTCTTGCTCTTCATCCTCGCGCGCGTTTTTGCTTTGGCTATTCATAGACAAAGAAAAAATATCAGTATCCATATCCTTGTCTATATCCTTATCCCTATCTATATCCTTATCTTTATCAATGTCTATATCAACGCGCGCGCGGGAAGAATTGTTAACGTCTGTTATATTCTTCTCTGCTCGTTTCTTCTTCCATTCCAACACGCGCCCTTTCTTTTGTAAATATTTTTCATTATCGATACTCATTTGCAAAGTCAGGAACTCGAAGGCAAGGAACAGAGCGGACGACCAGTCGCCCGCTTCCGTTTCCTCACCGTTCAACCAACGGAAGATCTGGTGGAAGAGAATCCCCATCTCCTCGTTGGTCAACCGTTTCAACGCGCCGTATTGGTTGGCGTAGAGAATCACCCTATCCTTTTTCATTTTGATAAGAGGCTAAAGGAGGCAGAATGTCAATAATCCAAGCACCATGCAACGGCTGCCGGGAAGCATCGTGTTTGACGAGTGTCTTGGGTTTAGTATGAAGCCATCTGGCTGCAGGGCGCAACCCATAGAACACATGCTGTTCGCTCGTGTCGATATTCACGATCATCACCCGTCGGCATCGCAGCCGCGCCCAGTTCTTGCGATTCTCGCTCCTGCTTACCCAGCGGATGTTCGAGGCTCGGTTGTCGGTTCTGTCGCCATTGATGTGGTCCACTTCGCGACGTTCCTCAGTATGTTCTTCAGGGTGGAAAGCCAAGGCCACCATCCTATGGGGGAGCACATGAATCAACTTCCCGTTCAACATTCGGGTTGTATGCATATATCCGCGTTTGTCCACGCCCAAATACTTGATACCGTCGAGGCTGCCGTCCGAACCCACGCGGATGTCGCGACCTCGATAGTTGATCGTCCGATATTCAATGCTTTCCATCGTCCATTCTGATTATCAGTTTACGTATTTTCCGCTTCACTTCCTTGCGTTGCGTGTCAACGAGGTAATCATCTTTGTATCGCTCGTCGAAACATTGAATACTCTCCCAAGTGGAATAGCGGTTGAGGCGTGGGTACCATTTCCCAGCCTTCAGCTCGTAGTAGCGGCTTCGTTTGCCGCCCAGCGCTTTAGTCAAAGCCACATCTATAAACCACTCGGGTAGTTCAACATCTACCAATTTCTGTATTTCGTAGAACATGCGAAGCCATTCCTCGCCCTTGATGGGCTTCGGCAAATCGCACTTTGCAATCACTTTTTCAAGTGCCAATCTCAATTCTTTTGTCATATTAAAAAAAGGGTTTAAAGGGGATAAAGGGAAGTGGTAGGGCTTAACTTACCACTTACCTCTTACCTCTATAATTAATGGAAAATCATAATTAAAAACCAAACAATAATTAGCATCGCGGCCACTACGCAGCCACTCAGCAGTTCATCAGAGCCTCCCCTACGGGGGGAGGACGGGAGGGGGCCTCTTTTATCCATATCTCCAACTGTAATAATCTTGTGCATCGCGGAAGCCGTTGCGCTGCCATTCGTCTTCATTGTCTTCTTCGGCCTGCTCGTAAAAGTAGTCGCGCATGAGTTGGAAATCGATGTTCTCGTTGCAGTATTTCTGCACCGCATCGGCGAGATTATCGAGGAAGATGCTGCCATCGTCTTTATAAATCTCGACCTCCACCGACTCTTTGCCCGAGCCATACCAGTAGTTGACGTTCACCTCCGCGCTTCTGAACGTGAGATGGCTGCCGCAACTGGCGGTCTCCAAATAACCGTCCTCGAACTCGTAGTCGCAGTCTTCCAGCTGATAGAGCGCGTCAAGGCACAGCTCGCCCAACTCCTTGATGAAGTCTTGTCGTCTTCTCATAGCCCTTGCGCAGTTAGGTTGGCTTCAAACACGGCATCGTTGTAGTCGTCAGTGGGATTGAGCACCAGCGGCTTGGCTTCGATGACCTCATCGCAGTAGAGGCTGCGCCAGTCCTGCACAGTGAAATCAAAGTAACGAATAAGACCGGGTGCCCCCTCCATCCTCCCCCGACTGGGGGAGGCCACCATCTCCTCGCGCTTTTCTGTAGCCCCCTCTATTTGGGAGCCTCCCCCAGTCGGGGGAGGTTGGAGGGGGCCTTTCGGATGGGAGGAGAGAGGGATAAGCCGTAGATTCAGCGTCCCCACCGCATTGCGCGTGTCGCCATTCTTCTTCACGTAGCGGAAAGAGACCAACCCTTTGTTCAGCATTTGGCGGATTTCATTTTCTTTCATAATTTGTCAGTTTTTTTGATTGATACTTTGCATGCATGAACGTTCATGCCGCAAAGTTAACAAAAAAAAAAAAAAAACGAACAAATGCTAATTACAATTAGTATTTTTTCATAATTTGGACATAACTTTGCTATAAAATTTATGATTTGCAATACTTTTTGATACTTGTTGACACATTTACATTTGGAATTATCAAAGATTATTTGTACTTTTGCGAAGTACAATCAAGAATCCTTTTGCGTAATTTATAACGTACCCTTAATGTAATACGAGACAAAGTCACAAGATGGTCGAATATGGCCATTTGCTTCAAAGTAACAATTTTATAATTATGGCTTATCAAACAGATTTTCATTCACCGTGGCAAGACCTTCCTAAAGTAAAGACATTTAATGGTGTAGACATTCACTTCGTTGTTGAGAAGGAACTAGGATGGTTTAATGACAACTTTCACTATACCATTCAAGTCATGCGCAACGATCAATGTTGTACTCTCACCTTTCATATTATTCATGATTTATTTGATACAGGTGATTGCCATTATAACATTGATAATCCAAATTTAGAAAGACTAACAGAACGATTTCCACATTCTTTGCCACCTCAGATTAAAGAACGTTATCCTCTATTAACTAAATTATCTAAGAGGGAGATTCTTTGTAATTTTCTTAGTTTCCATTGCTTTGATAATCATGCTTATTTCGATACATGCAATATGAGTATCAAGAAAGTTGTTGACGGGGAACTCAGTGACATTCAAGCTAATTTTATTATAAAAGCAGCTGATACTGTTCTTCAAGCAGAACAGGAATATGAAAGTTACAAGAAATCCGTTATATACAAAAACATTAAAGAAGCATTTGTTAAACAGCAAGCGCTACAGAAAAGCAAACAGGAGAAAGCGCAAACTGCTTTGGGTATTTATAAAGCAGTTCGATTTGGATTGTTGTGTTATAATTTGATGAATGGCAATAGCGACTCCTATTCTGATGGCGGTTCATTTCAAGACTTCAACAGTGTCGATTTAAGTGGTATGGATTTGTCATGTGATGTGGATCTTTTCAAGTTGGATGATAATCCCGCCTTTGTTGACTACCTGACGTCTCCAGCTGACCAAGTTGTTGACAACCCAAACGGGAGTTTGATTCCTTTCGGAAATTCTTATGATGAAAACGCTGTCAAGTTCCTGGAGACTTGTAAAGAAAATGGAGTGGACATTCCAAGTAACGTCAATACTTCCACGGACTCATACTCTGTTAAAGTTGATAGAGACTATAACGGTGGGTTAACAGGTATCGACAAAGTGGTAATTGGTAACAAACTGGACGATATGTTAAGTAAAGGAGACTTGTCACAACAAACTTATGATGAATTAAAAAGCAAGTTGTCAAAGACATAATGCACCTGTAAGGCCTACCCGCGTGCTCTTATGTTTCATTCTCATCTTCTGGTTTGGAAAGGACAAGATTAGCCAAACAAACGGCATATTCCGATTCAGAATCCATTGGTCTCCATGCCAAAGTATAACTTACCTTAGCACTTGTCACTTTATAACCTTTATCAGTCCATGCATTCAATTTGGTTTTTCCTGATGCAGATAAAGCTGCTACGTTGATACCTTGCTCATTCTGCATATAACCGTCTTGGTATTGTAGGTCATCACCACTTCTAAGTCGAAGCACTATTTCCTTACGACCTTTGACGAAATCGAGCCATATATCGCGCATGTTTAGTGCTATTGATATTGATGAATACTGAACAAGAGGATTCGTAACAAGGTATAGAGATTGTTTGGCGCGTGTGAGTCCCACGTAATAAGCTCGCATATCGTCGATATCTCTAACATCTGGAACTGGTGACAAAAGATAGACGGTATCAAATTCACGCCCTTTAGCTTTATGAATGGTACTAACAAATACAGACTTGTCATCCGCAGCAATGAAATCTTCTATATTCGACTCATAAATATATTCACGCAAATCGCTACGATAATAAGCTTGGTGGGTTACCTCAAAGTCTGTGAAGAAACGCTGCATGATGCTCATACAAGTGCTTGACGCATAAGTTTCGAGTGTGCGTTGTTTCGCCTCCAGCCACCTTTCTTTTGAAATTGCCACCTCGTCGTTCTTACCTAATTGTTTAAGGAAATAACGCACTTCTGCAAGGTTGACAAAATGGAATCCGCCCATTGACTGTGCAACTGTAGCATGCAGACCGCGACACTCCAATTCATAAGCCACCTGCATCGTCTCTTCATTGGTACGGGTCAGTATTGCTGTACTCCCGTGGACATTTATTTCAGCGTCAAATAGTGATTTTAATGTCATCACTTTACCTTGTTCTCCTGTTGCTGACTGAATGGAAGTAAGTTTCATACGTCCTGGTATACGTTTGACAAAGCGGTTGGCACAGTTAACAACGGCAGTCGAGGATCTAAAGTTGTCGGTCATTTCATATAACTTGGCTCCCTCTTGGCTGACAAGAGATTGCATGTATCTTGAATCTGAACCACGGAATGCATAGATATTTTGGTCATCATCGCCCACTGCTATGATTCGCATTTCTTCGTTCTGTCGCATTAGAGCCTGGACCAGTCGGAAGTCGTCAGCGCCCATATCTTGTGCTTCGTCAATGACGAGCACACTTTTGGCTATCTTCGATGGTTCCACTTCACCATTTTCTATCATTTCTGCTGCAAGGCGAACCACATCTTTCGACTCATCCAGATTTCCTTGTTTACCAATAAGGTCAAAACTGTAGGAGTGGAATGTTTTGATTTCCACATAATGTGCAGCATTTCCCACCAAACCAATGAGTCGTTTCTTGAACTCGGTAGCAGCTGCTCTTGAAAACGTAAGCATCAGCAGTTGCTCATGTTTCACATCTTCTAATAATAAAAGCGAAGCCAGTTTATGTACCAAAACTCTTGTCTTGCCACTTCCTGGTCCAGCCGCCACAACGATGTATTTTGACTGCTTGTCATCGATAATCTCACATTGACGATTGGATAGTTCGCCAAAGAGTTTGTTGTATTTGGCAGGTGTTATGTTCTTATCTATCTGTGAACGTCGTTCTTCTTTGAAATATTGGTTTATGAACTTACGGAAGTCTAATGTGAAATAATCGTTCACAAAACGTAGCGCTGCATCATAATCTCGTACCATCAAGTTGGCATATTCGCCCACAATATGTATCTGACGTATACGTTGCTTGTAAAATTCATCCAACAAACGATATTGTTCCTTACTATATCTTGTACGACGGTCTGCAATACGACCTATCTGCATAGTGTTATAGATAACGATGAAGCCACCTTCAATCTTCATCAATTCTGTTTTGGTAAGATAGAGCAATGCTTCTTCAATGTCTGAAATAGTGGGCTTCTCATGGTCAGCAAACATTGAGTCTTGTTGCCTAGCAATGAATTGTTGTAGCAATTCAACGATTGAGAAGTTCACGAGCGTCATGTCTTTGTTGGTGTCACGTTCAACATTGAGCGTTTCAACGATAAACCGGCAAATGTCCATACGTCGTTCAAATCGAGCCATTGTAACCTCTTGCGAAGCTTGCAAACGGACACTAACATTATCGTTGAAGACCTCTCTTTTATGAATATAGCCTTTTAACGATAAGAAATGGAGTAGCATCCTCATACGCTTAAGGTTTGAATATGAAAGACCTGCCTTTTGGGCCTCCTCATTCAGTTCCTTATAGTTCATCCTTTGTGCTTCTTCTCCAAATCGTTGCAAAAGGAATTGTTCTAACTTTAAAATGACGTCAAGGTTGCGTAGGGAAGTGCTCTTGGAAATCCATGCTTGCATGTCACGACTGTCTGCCAATAAGCCATCTTGCCGCATCAGGTTGATGTTCCTGATTACAGTCGCCTTACTCATTCCTAGAACATCTGCCAGATAATCAACACGACTCTCTGCTTCGGCTCCCCGACCTTCAACAGTAGCACGTGCACTGATAAGCGATTTGATAATACGAGCTGCTTCCTCTCGCGACTGTTCATCAAAGAGTGGTGAGATAGTCAATTTTCGACGCGCCTCATCCATGTTCTTCACTGCAATTCCTGTAGCAAAGATATGTGGAGTGTTACTGCCTCTCTGTACGAATCCTGCATCCTCTAGTGCGGCAATTGCTGCCTTTACTCGCGTTTCAATATCTTCCACATCTTCATCCCATCCGGCCTGTCGTGCAATGTCTAATGGCGAACAACTCACCTGATCCCGTTTAGCCGTGAGATCCTTGATGGCTTTCCATACCTGTTGAATTTCACTTATACTAAGTTTGGTTTGGTTGAGGAGTATGAAATGCTTGTCGAGGTCGTTATCTGCATACAGGACATAGCATTCTGCTTGCATTTGTGGGTCTCGCCCTGCGCGACCAGCCTCCTGAACGTAGTTTTCCAACGAGTCGCTGATGTTATAGTGCACTACCAATCCCACATCTTTTTTGTCAACTCCCATACCGAAAGCAGAAGTAGCCACAATGACTTGCGCTTCGCCATTCATAAACGCATTCTGGTTCTTCACCTTTTCTGCGGCCTCCATCTTGCCATTAAATGGCAATGCTCGTATACCGTCGTTGACCAAATGATTTGCTAATTCACGAGTGCGTCGAGTACGTGAAACATAAACAATCGAAGGGCAGTTGTGTCCGAGTATGAGAGAGCGCAACAGGTTGTATTTCTCATCGGGAGTGTCAGCGTGGAGTACAGAGTAGCGCAAATTCTTTCTTTCCGCATTGGCAGCAAAAAGGGTTAGTTCTAAACCAAGTTTTGCCCTGAAGTAATCACAAATATCGCTGACAACCTTTTGTTTTGCAGTTGCGGTAAAACATGAAACGGCAATAGGTTGATCCAAATTTTTCTTCTCTTGTAACTGACGAATGAAATCACCGATATACAAGTAGTCCACACGGAAATCATGCCCCCATGCTGAGAAGCAGTGAGCCTCGTCTATCACAAAACGAACAATATTCCTACTTATTAGCAGTTTCTCAATAGTTTTACTGCGTAACATCTCTGGGGCAATATAAAGTATATTAGCCGTTCCTTCCGCTACTTGATTGACTGCTACAGATCTCTCTATTGGGTCAAGCAGACCATTAATAGTGACAGCATCACTGATGCCACGAGCCACCAAGTTGTCAACCTGATCTTTCATTAACGACTGTAAAGGTGAAATTACAACCGTCAACCCATGAGTGTTTCGACCAGCCATTAATGCTGGAAGTTGGAAGGTGAGACTTTTGCCACCACCAGTTGGAAATATCGTTAGTAACGATTCTCCACGGATAGCAGATTCAACAGCTTGTTGCTGCATTGGCACTCCGTCAAAAGTGCGAAACTCATCATAGCCGAAAAAAGCCTTTAGTCCACTGTGAGCATCTAAGCGACTATGACAATAATCACAATCTCCACAAGAAGTGTTACACAGTAGGTTCATTACGTTGACTACTTGGGGGTAGTTTCGTACCACCCAAGCGGGAGTGATAGAGAATATGTCGTCAGCACTTATTACAGCCAAACAGTATGCCAATTCTATTGGATACAATCTGACCAACGCGTCAAAATCAGCATGACTACATATTTTGCCCTCGAACTCTTTTAGGATTAATTTGGCCCAATTAGGTTGAACTCTCAAAATTCTCCCCAACAAAGATTGTTGTGTAGACGAGGAATATTCTATGTATTTGAAAAAACCTTCAAATTGGTATGAATCATGCAGCAACTGATAGTAGATTTCCTGTTTGCCAGATGATAATTGGTTCCACGCGGCCATTTCGTCATTCAACAAATCACGTGCCTTCATAGAATCATTTACAGGATTGTTCAATTCGTCTACCTGCAATTTGTCATCTTTCACCAGATGGTGATAAGGTCGTTTTGGGAACAATAGGGGTGATAAAACTAATGTATCAACAATTGTTGGATTGCCCCTCAATGCAGTATACTTCAGGTCGTGACTAATGATATTATGGCCGCACACTGTATCGCACAAAGATACAAAGGCATCAAAGTCAGCTTTGGAATGAGTGTGCAAAACTGCACCATCCTCCCTTACTGCTCCGTAATCAGCCACTTTCTTAGTCTGGGGATTAACCTCTGTATCAATGAATGCAATCATATCTTCAATTGTTTTATATAATTACATTATTATATCATCCATCTTCATTCGTATGTTGCTCAACTCTTTGTAGTTTAGGTTTCTAATGCGCAAAGATAAAAAGAAAAAATGACAATGCAAAAGAATGGTGCAGAAAATGAAAAATCCGCGGCTTTGGCGGCCACGGATGGAGGATAGGGAAGCCTCTCTGCTTCATGCTTGGTTGATGTAATCGACAATCCACTCCCCTACTTCACGGGTGCCGTAGTGAGGGCCGCCCTCGACTTGGATTTCGGGTGTGCGGACGTTCTGCTCGAGGCTGGCATCGACGGCTTGGCGGATGAGGGCGCCCTCGTCGTTGAGTCCGAAGTGCTCGAGGAGCATAGCGGCGGAGAGGATCTGCGCGAGGGGGTTGGCGAGGTTCTGACCTGCTGCCTGCGGCCACGACCCGTGGACGGGTTCGAAGAGGGGTGTGTGCTCGCCGAGCGAGCTGCTGGGTTGCAATCCCATGGAGCCGGTGATGCACGAGGTCTCGTCGGTGAGGATGTCGCCAAAGGTGTTCTCGGTGACGATGACATCGAAGAAACGGGGTTCGGTGAGCACGCGCATGGAGGCGTTGTCGATGAACATGTAGTCGGTTTTCACGTCGGGCCACTGGGGTTCCATCTCCTTGGCAATCTGACGCCACAGACGGCTGCTTGCCAGCACGTTGGCCTTGTCGACCACGGTGAGGTGCTTGCGGCGCTGACGAGCCATATTGAACGCCACACGAAGGATGCGCTCTATCTCGGGACGCGTGTAGATGTCGGTATCGTAGGCGCGGTCGTTGTCCTGGTATTTCTCTCCGAAGTACATGCCTCCCGTAAGCTCGCGGATGACCACGAAGTCGGCACCACGCAAGAGCTCGTCCTTCAGGGGCGACTTGTGGAGCAGGCACGGGAAGGTGGCGACGGGACGAACGTTGGCGTAGAGACCCAATTTCTTGCGCATGGCAAGCAATCCCTGCTCGGGGCGCACGGGAGCCGTGGGGTCGTTGTCGAAGCGCAGGTCGCCCACGGCAGCGAAGAGCACGGCATCGGCACGCATGCACACCTGATGGGTCGCCTCAGGATAGGGGTCGCCGACGAGGTCGATGGCATGGGCACCACAGATGGCCTCCTCGTAGGTGAACTGGTGGTTGAACTTGCGGGCGATGGCGTCCAATACGGCCACGCCTTGCTTCATGATCTCGGGCCCGATTCCGTCACCGGGCAGAATGGCAATGTGAAGGTTCATATTATGAAGAAATTAAAGGCCCCCTCCCAACCTCCCCCAAAAGGGTGAGGGGAGAGAAATAGCCCAATTGGTAAATCAATTGTCAATTGTGAATTGTGAATTGCATACGTTTCTTACCTCTTACTTCTTACCTCTTACCTCTAACTACTTCGTAGTTAACTCGTTTTCAACAATATTCAGCATTTTGAAGGTGGCCTTGATGGCTGCTTCTGTTTGGTCGGCGTCGAGGCCGCGGGTGCGCAGGAGTCCATCGCCGTGATGCCAGGAGATGACCGTCTGCACGAGGGCGTCGGTACGACCACCGGGAGGGATGGAGACGGCGTAGTTGGCGAGGATGGGGAACGTGCGGTTGAGGTACTTCTTGTAGATGTAGCGCAGGGCCTTCACGAGGGCGTCGTACTGACCGTCGCCAGTGGCAGCGGCCTCGTATTGCTTGCCGTTGATCTCGACCTTCACGTTGGCGCCCGGCTTCAAACCGTAGGCAGTGGAGACGACGTAGCTGATGAGCTTCACCTTATCGTCGGGCGTGTCGTGTTTCAGGACGTCGCTGACGATGTAGGGCAGGTCCTCCTGCGTGACAATCTCCTTCTTGTCGCCCAGCTCGGTGATGCGTTGCGTGACGCGCTTCGTCTGCTCGGGCGTGAGCTCCAAGCCCAGCTCCTTGAGGTTCTTGGCGATGTTGGCACGACCGGAGTTCTTTCCAAGGGCATACTCGCGTTTGCGTCCGAAACGCTCGGGCTTCAGCTCATTCTGATAGAGGTTGCTCTTGGTGTCGCCATCGGCATGAACGCCCGCCACCTGGGTGAAGACACTCTCGCCCACGATGGGCACGTTGGGAGCGATGCCAATGCCGCTATAGGCCGCCACCATGCGACTGATGTCGTTGAGCCGCTCCTCGCGGATGCTGGTGCGGGCGTTGAAATGGTCTTTCAAGATGACCTGCACGCTGGCCAGCGGGGCGTTTCCACAACGTTCACCCAATCCGTTGACTGTTACATGAAGTCCGCGCGCACCACTCAGGACGGCCGCCAACGAGTTGGAGACAGCCAGGTCGTAGTCGTTGTGGGCGTGGAAGTCGAAGTGCACATCGGGATAGCGTTTCATCATCTTGCGCATGTACTCGACGCATTGCAGGGGGTGCATGATACCCAGGGTGTCGGGGAGCATGAAGCGACGAATGGAGGTCTTTGTCAACGCGTCCATCAGCTGATAGACATAGTCGAGGGAGTCGCGCATGCCCGAACTCCAATCCTCGAGATAGACGTTGACGGCGATGCCCTGTTGGTCGGCATACTCCACGCATTGCAGGATGTCGGCGATGTGCTCCTCGGGAGTCTTCCCCAACTGCTCCGTGCAATGTTTCTTGGAACCCTTCACCAGCATGTTGACCACGCGTCCGCCACACGAGCGAATCCAGTCGATGGAGACATGTCCGTCGACAAAGCCGAGCACCTCCACCCTATCCAACCGGCCGATGCTTTCCGCATAGCGGCAGATCATGCGAACGGCGTCTTTCTCGCCCTCGGAGACACGCGCCGAGGCCACCTCGATGCGGTCGACATTGACCTCGCCCATGAGCTTGCGGGCAATCATCAACTTCTCGTGCGGCAGGAACGAGACACCATTGGTCTGCTCACCATCGCGCAACGTGCAATCCATGATCTCTATGAAAGGACGCTTCTTCATCCTCCCTTTTACGGTCATGCTGTCGCCAGCACTTAAAACACTCTCTTTATTCGTCTTGGCATTCATTTGTTTCGTTGCTCCCATGCTTCTGTCTTGTCTTGATTGGCCACCAGATAATCTATATCGTCGAGGCCGTTCATCAGGCAATGTTTCTTGTAACCGTTGATGTCGAAATGCTCACTATGTCCGGTGGCCTTGTTGGTGACCGTCTGGCGGGGCAGATCGACCTCTACCAACGTCTGATGGTCTTTGGCGATGGAGTCGAACAGCTCTTGCAGGAACGGCTCGCTGACCACCACAGGCAGGACGAAGTTGTTGAGCTCGTTGTTCTTGTGGATGTCGGCGAAGAACGAGCTGATGACCACGCGGAACCCGTAGCCGGCAATCGCCCACGCGGCATGCTCGCGGCTCGAACCACTTCCGAAATTCTTGCCGACGACAAGGATGACGCCGCTATAGGAGGGGTCGTTCAACACAAAATCCTTCTTGACGGAGCCATCGGGATTGTAACGCCAATCGCGGAACAGATTGTCGCCCATGCCCTCTTTGTCGGTGGCTTTCAGGAAGCGGGCGGGGATGATCTGGTCGGTGTCCACATTCTCCAAAGGAAGGGGCACGCAGGTGCTGGTGATGATATCGAATTTCTGTTTCATACTTTATTCCTCATGATCGTTGTGGAGTGTCTGTTCAATCAGCGTGTCGAGGTCGGGAACGAGTTCGCGGACGAGGTCGCCGAGGTCGCCGTCCTTCACCTTCAGGGTTCCGGCGCCACACGCCTCGTAGGCGGAGAAATACTCGTTGTCGCCCTTGTAGAGGCTCAACGACTGAGACTCGCATCCGCTAGCGGCCGAATCGACCTCCTTCCGCTTCGTCACACCCGCCTGCTGGAGCTTGCTGACAAACGCCTTGAACTGCCCTGCGGTGAGGGGTATGCGCTTGGTGAGCAACGAGGAGCTGTAATTGCGGATGTCGACCACCGCGGCCTCCTGGTCGATGGTGACGCTGAAGGAGCGGTAGTACTCGGGCGTGATGGTCGGGGTGGAATGGCGATAGACGACCTTCGAGGTCTGTTGCCAATCCTTGTCTTTTACGGTTGTTGCGCAAGAGGAGAACACTCCGAACATCGCACAGATGATTGATAGAAACTTCATATCGGTTTTACATTAGTTCTCTGGGGTCGGTGATGACGCCTGTAATGGCGGCGGCGGCAGCCACAAGCGGACTTGCCAGGATGGTGCGCGAGCCTGGTCCTTGTCGGCCTTCGAAGTTGCGGTTGCTAGTGGAAACGGAGTATTTGCCAGCAGGAATCTTGTCGTCGTTCATGGCCAGGCAAGCCGAGCAACCGGGTTGGCGAATCTCGAAGCCGGCAGCCTCGACAATCTTGTCGATTCCCTCTTCACGAATCTGACGGGCAACCAACCACGAACCAGGCACGAGCCAAGCCGTCACGCCAGCGGCCTTCTGTTTCCCTTTGACAAGCGAGGCGAAGGCACGGAAGTCCTCGATGCGACCATTGGTGCATGCGCCGAGGAAGACGTAGTCGACGGGGTGGCCCAACAAGCATTCGCCGGGCTCGAATCCCATGTAGCGAAGAGCCTTTTGCATTCCAGCATCCTCGGCGGAGGCTTGTGGAATACGCTCGGTGATGCCAATTCCCATTCCCGGATTGGTGCCGTAGGTGATGCGGGGTTCGATGTCGGCAGCATCGAACGACAGTTCCTTGTCGAACACGGCATCGTCGCCACTCTTCAACTCGCGCCACTCGGCGACAGCCCTCTCCCACTCTTCACCCTTCGGTGCATATTCACGACCTTTGATGTAGGCGAATGTGGTCTCGTCGGGCGCCACCAATCCACCACGCGCGCCCATCTCAATCGAGAGGTTGCACAAGGTGAGACGGCCATCCATCGACATCTCTTCGACGGCCTGTCCGGCGTATTCGACGAAATGCCCCGTAGCACCCGAGGTGGTGAGTTGCGCCATCAGGTAGAGCGCCACGTCCTTCGCGGTCACACCCTTGCGAAGCGAACCATTTATCGTGATGCGCATCGTCTTGGGTTTTTGCTGGAGAATGCATTGGGAAGCCATCACCATCTCGACCTCACTCGTGCCGATGCCGAACGCCACAGCCCCCATAGCGCCGTGCGTGCTCGTGTGGGAGTCGCCACAGACGATGGTCATTCCTGGCAACGACAAGCCTTTCTCGGGGCCTACGACGTGAATGATGCCGTTGTCGGGGGTGTTCATGGCGAAATGCGTCAGACCGAAGTCCTTGCAATTCTGCGCCAACAAATCGACCTGCTTCTTGGAGACAGGGTCGACGATAGGTTTGTCTTGGTCGTGGGTGGGCGTGTTATGGTCGGGCATACAGAAGATCTGCTGGGGTCGGAAGCACTTCAGGCCTCGTTCCCTCATGCCCGTGAAAGCCTGTGGCGAGGTCACCTCGTGGCAATAGAGGCGGTCGATGTAGAGTTGGGTGGGGCCATCGTCCACCATCTGCACCACATGCTTGTCCCAAATCTTGTCAAACAATGTTTTCATGGTTATTCTTTTTTGAATTTGTTGATACAATCGATATAAGCCTCCACGCTGGCCGTCACAATGTCGGTATTGGCGCCAAAGCCGTAGTACATCCCACCGTCGTACTCCACTTGCATGTGGACTTTTCCAACGTCATCGGAGCCTTTCGAGATGGCTTGGATGGTGAACTCCTTCAGCGTCATCTTCTTCATGATGATCTTCTTCAGAGCGTTGATGGCGGCGTCAACAGGACCATTTCCCGTCGAGGCGGCCTCGAACTTCTGTCCGCTGATGTCGAGTCCTATGCTGGCCACGGAGCGAACACCCATACCCGTGGTCACCTGGAGGAAGTCGAGCTTCACCGCGTGGGCGTCGGAGGTATCGGCACCCGCCAGCATCAGAATGTCGGCGTCGTTGATCTCCTTCTTCTTGTCGGCCAACTTCAGGAACTTCTGGTATATCTTCTCGAGCTTCTCCTCGTCGTCGAAATCGACACCGTTCACATGCAAACGATACTTCAACGCGGCACGTCCGCTACGGGCGGTCAGCACGATGGAGTTGTCGTCAAGACCAATGTCCTTCGGGTTGATAATCTCGTAGGTGCCCACGTTCTTCAGTACACCGTCCTGATGGATGCCGCTGGAGTGTGCGAAAGCATTGCGGCCGACGATGGCCTTGTTGGGTTGGACAGGCATGTTCATCAGGCTCGACACCATGCGGCTGATGGGATAGATTTTCGTCGTGTTGATGTTGGTGTCGATGCCCAGTTGCTTGTGGCATTTCAGAATCATGGCAATCTCTTCGAGCGACGTGTTGCCGGCTCGCTCGCCGATTCCGTTGACGGTCACTTCCACCTGTCGCGCTCCGTTCATAATTCCGCTGAACGTGTTGGCGGTGGCCAATCCCAAATCGTTGTGGCAATGGGTGGAAATAACGGCCTTGTGGATGCCGTCCACGTGTTCGACCAAATATTTAATCTTCTCGCCGTATTCCTTTGGCAAACAATAACCTGTGGTATCGGGGATATTCACAACGGTAGCACCTGCTTTGATGACCGCCTCAACGACACGAGCAAGATATTCGTTGTCGGTGCGACCTGCGTCCTCGGCATAGAACTCGACGTCCTCCACGAACTTCTTCGCATATTTCACGGCGGCGACAGCACGTTCGATGATCTCTTCGCGGGTGGTGTTGAACTTGAACTTGATGTGCTCGTCGCTCGTGCCGATACCCGTATGGATGCGCTTGCGTTTGGCATATTTCAACGAATCGACGGCCACATCGATGTCTTTCTGTACAGCGCGCGTCAACGCGCAAATCGTCGGCCACGTAACGGCCTTCGAGATCTCAATCACCGAGTTGAAATCACCAGGACTTGAGATAGGGAATCCTGCTTCAATCACATCAACGCCGAGCAACTCCAACTGCTTGGCCACTTGGATCTTCTCCACCGTGTTCAGTTGGCAACCTGGCACCTGTTCGCCGTCGCGAAGTGTTGTGTCGAAAATAAACAATCTGTCAGTCATTCAATTAATCTTTTGGTGTTATTAAAGCAAAAGGCCTTTCGCACTTGCTGGAAGTGAGAAAGGCCCTCGTATATCTATCACATCTTAATAGCTACAAACACGTCTTATCACTTCCGGCCACATCTTGCAGTCGAATACCAATAATAGCAATGTTTAGTAGGCTATTTGCTTTTTGCATATCTCGGTCTTTTTTTAAATTCGGCTGCAAAGTTATATATTTTTTGCGACACAAACAAACAATTTCGTATTTTTTTCACTAAAAAACTTACAATCCGTTACAAATTCCTCATTTTCAATAAGGAAGCGGACCAGCCGATGCACCTCCGAACGGGTCGTCGCCCTCGTTCATGCGGCTGCCGATGATCTCGCCACCTCCCGATGGCGGCATATAGGAATCTTCGGGGTTTTCGAAACGGGTGTATTCGCCCCTGAATGAAAGGAGCACGTCGCCCGTTGCACCCTTACGATGCTTGGCAATGATGATCTGGGCTTTGCCGTGCAAATCGTTTCCCTTCTCGTCTTGGAAGATGCGATAATACTCGGGACGATGCACGAACAACACCATATCGGCGTCTTGCTCGATGGCTCCCGACTCACGAAGGTCGCTCAGTTGCGGTCGCTTGCCCTCGACGCCCTCACGGTTGTCAACGTTACGACTCAATTGCGACAATGCCAGCACGGGGATGTTCAACTCTTTCGCAAGGCCTTTCAACGAGCGCGAGATGGTCGACACCTCTTCCTGACGGTTGCCGAAACGCATTCCGTTGGCGTTCATCAGCTGCAGATAGTCGATCATGATGACCTTCACTCCTTTCTCGCGAACCAATCGGCGGGCTTTCGTGCGCAACTCGAAAATCGACATACCGGGCGTGTCGTCTATATAAATAGGTTTGCCCGTCAACTTGCGAAGGTTCTTGTCCAAGCGCACCCATTCGTCGGGCGACAACTGACCGCTCAAGATCTTGCTACCCGAAATCTCGCAAACGTTCGACATCAAACGGTTCACCAATTGAACGTTGTTCATCTCAAGCGAGAAGAACGCGATGGGTTCGTTGTAGTCGACGGCGATGTTCTTGGCGATGCTGAGGGCGAACGACGTCTTACCCATAGCAGGACGACCGGCGATGATGACAAGGTCGCTCTTCTGCCATCCGCTCGTGATGTCGTCGAGCTTGGTGTAACCTGAAGGAATACCCGTCAATCCACCCGCATTCTGAGCCGATTGTTGCAATATCTTCACCGCCTCTTCGAGCACAGGGTCGATCTGGGTGTAGTCGTTCTTCATGTTCTTCTGAGACAATTCGAACAACTGACCTTCGGCCTCTTGCATCAACACATCAGGATCAACCGTATCGTCGAAGGCCATCGTCTCGATGCGGCTGGCATAGGAGATCAACTGGCGAGCCATCGACTTCTTCGCCAAGATGTGGGCGTGATACTCGATGTGAGCTGACGAAGCCACATGCGACGTCAGTTCCATGATATAGGCGACACCGCCCACATCCTCGAGCGTCCCTTCACGTTTCAACTCTTCGGTGACGGTCATGAAGTCGACGGGCCGATCGTCCATGTTCAACGTACGAATGGCCGTGAAGATCTTCTGGTTGCGTGGTTCATAGAAGGTCTCGGGACGAATGATCTCGGACACCATCGAGAAGGCGTCCTTGTCAATCATTAACGCTCCGAGCACCACACGCTCGATATCCAACGCTTGTGGCTGCAGATGGCCATAGGTCGGGTCAATAGGCGTCGAGCGCCGTTTCTTTGCTTGATTTTGGTCTTTGTTTTCTGGCATAGCGCTGCAAATATACGAAATCCCGATGAGACTCACAAATGATTTCGAATGTTTTTATGAAAAAATGAAAAGCAAAAAAGATTGCGTCGTCGCCCCCGAAAATCTTCTTATATTATGCGGGAAATTGTTTGCATAATTCAAGAATTTTGTGTAAGTTTGCCCCAACAAATGAAACAACGACATGATTACATTCCCTTGTGCAAAAATCAATCTCGGGTTGAACATTGTCTCCGAACGACCCGACGGTTATCACGACTTGGAGACTGTGTTCTACCCTATCCCACTTTGCGACGCACTCGATGTGAAACTCATGGACGAGCAGTTCCCGTCTGACGTCAATTGCGACCTGAAAGTGACCGGAAACGCCGTTGAATGTGATGAGCAAAAGAACCTGGTGGTAAGGGCTTATGAGTTGCTGGCTCGCGACTTCGACCTCCCTCGCGTGCACGCCCATCTATACAAGCAGATTCCTTCGCAAGCAGGATTGGGTGGCGGCTCGAGCGACGGCGCCTTCATGATTCGTCTGCTCGACGAGCGATTCAGGTTGAACATCGGTATCGCCGAGATGGAACGCTATGCCGCCCAGTTGGGTGCCGACTGCGCTTTTTTCATCACCGCCGAGCCTTCCTATGCAACCGGCATCGGAAACATTCTCGCGCCAGCCGATGGTCCGAAAGGCAACCTTCACGGTTATTACATCGCCATTGTGAAACCCGACATCGCCGTTTCCACCCGCGAGGCTTACCAGCAAATCGTTCCCAAACAATCCGCAAAATGTTGTCGCGACATCGTGAGACAACCCATAGAGACGTGGAGGGAGGAACTCATCAACGACTTCGAGGCGCCTGCGTTCGCACAACATCCCATCTTGGCCGACATCAAGGAGAAACTCTACAACATGGGCGCCCTCTATGCACAAATGAGTGGAAGCGGAAGCGCGATGTTCGGAATCTTCCGAGAAAAGCCTGAAGGCATCGCAACGGAGTTCGCCAACATGTTCAACACCACCTTGAAACTATAATCAACAGGAATGAAAGACAATCAAGAAGAACTGTTTCCGCTGGTCGACGAGGCTGGCAACATTCTGGGAAGCATCACACGCGGAGAAGCACACAACGGCTCGAAAGCCCTTCATCCCGTCGTCCACCTGCATCTTTTCAATAGTCGTGGCGAACTCTACCTGCAGAAACGACCTGAATGGAAGGATATACAGCCGGGCAAATGGGATACGGCTTGTGGAGGCCACATCGATCTCGGCGAGCATGTGGAACAAGCACTCGAAAGGGAGGTGAACGAAGAGTTGGGTATTACCGACTTCGATGCCGAGCCATTGGGACAATATGTCTATGAGAGCAAACAAGAGCGTGAATTGGTTTATGCTTTCCGATGCACACATGACGGGAAAGTGGCACCCAACCAGGAAGAACTCTCGGGTGGACGTTTCTGGAGCAAGAAGGAGATTCTCGACAACATCGGGAAGGATGTGTTCACACCCAACTTCGAAAGTGAATACAAACGATTCTTTGTGAAATAAGATAGATTCGTTGCAAAAACTAGAATCTATATGAAATAAAAAAGCCGTTGCAATCACATGCAACGGCTCTTCTATATATAAGAAATAAATTAATTCTTGAAGAAGTCCTTAACAGCCTCATTGGGAACCATCTGCTCGTCAAAAACATAAGCACCGGTCTTGGGGCTCTTCACCATCTTGATTACCTTTGTGTAAGCGCGACCATCCTTCGAACCTTCGTGGAGGGTAGCAACGGTTTTCTTTGCCATAGTCCTGTGTTACGGTTAAATGAATTACTTAATCTCCTTGTGAACAGTCATTCTCTTAAGGATGGGATTGTATTTCTTCAATTCCATACGCTCAGGAGTGTTCTTACGGTTCTTTGTTGTTACATAGCGGCTTGTGCCAGGCAGTCCACTGTTCTTCATCTCGGTGCATTCCAAAATCACCTGGACTCTGTTGCCTTTTGCTTTCTTGTTTGCCATATTCTTGTGTTCCTCCTAAAATTAATTCTCTACGTCGTTCCAGCCGATCACCTTCTTCTCGAGATCCTTCCAAGTCAGGAATCCCTTGTCTACAGCCTGACGAATGGCTGCATCAAGACCGACCTTGTTAATCAAACGGAGACCAGCAGCGCTGATCTTCAGGCTAATCCAGCAACCCTCTTCTACCCAATAGAATTTCTTGCTGAACAGATTAACGTCAAAGCTTCTCTTCGTGCGGTGCTTTGAGTGAGACACATGATTGCCTATCTGTGCCTTCTTTCCTGTAATCTGACAAATCTTAGACATTGCTATCTTAATTTTTTGTTTTCGTTTTTTGATACTTATTCCAAACAGGGTGCAAAATTACAATTATTTCTCGAATAAACAAAATAATTCTTAAAAGAATATTGATAATTAAGGATTTTTTTAATTTTCCTCCTCTTCTACAGGGATAATCACCTCATTCAGATACTCCAAGAAGAGTTTCAGAGCGGTGGTGGTGGCAACGGCCAAATTGATGTCGCGACCTTCGTTTTCTGTCAACTTGATGGTCTTCACATAATCCTTGCTACCACATGCCAACCAGATGGTTCCCACTGGAATCGAGGCGGTTCCACCACCAGGACCCGCAAAACCTGTTGCGGAGATGGCGAAATCAACGTTCAAGGCATCACAAGCGCCTTTCACCATCTGAATGGCAACCTCCTCGCAGACGGCAGTCTTCTCTTCCAACGTCTGACGATCAACCTTCAAGAGGGTCTCCTTGACGTCGTCGGTATATGAAATGATGCCACCCTTGAAATAGTTCGATGCACCAGGAACGGCGATGATAGACTCGGCGATGCGGCCACCTGTGCAACTCTCGGCAGTACCCAACGTCTTGCCGTTGTCATAAAGGAACTGCTGTATTTCCTTACTCAATATTTTATTCTCCAGACTCATACCTATTTCTTATATAAAACTAATTGAAAACTATCATTTGAATGTAACCTTCGAGAAGGCTGGTTTGTCGATTGAACAGAAGTCACCATCCAAGTACTTGTAATAGCCTGTGATGCCTATCATAGCGGCATTGTCGGTGGTATAACTGAACTTGGGAATATAGATGGTCCAACCATATCGGCGAGCGTGGTCGTGAAACGCATTTCGCAATCCGTTGTTGGCCGACACGCCACCTGCCACAGCCACATGCTTGATTCCCGTCTCCTTCACGGCCAACTTCAGTTTCTTCATCAAGATGTCGACGATGGTGAATTCAAGGCTTGCAGCCAAATCCTCTTTGTGATGCTCCACGAAATCAGGGTCGTCTTGAATCCATTTCCGCAAGCTATAGAGGAAGGAAGTCTTCAACCCCGAGAAGCTATAATCATAACCAGGAATATGCGGTTCGGCAAACTTGAACGCTTGCGGGTTTCCTTGACGCGCCAACTTGTCGATGATAGGACCACCAGGATAACCCAATCCCATCACCTTCGAACATTTGTCGATGGCCTCACCAGCAGCGTCGTCGATGGTTTGTCCCAACACTTGCATGTCGTTGTAAGCGTTCACTTTCACGATTTGCGAATTGCCTCCACTCACGAGCAGACAAATGAATGGGAAAGGAGGAGCAGACTGGTCGTCATCGCTCTCTTTGATGAAATGAGCCATCACGTGACCTTGCAAGTGGTTCACATCGATGAGTGGGATACCCAAAGAGCGAGCGAAGCCTTTGGCAAAGCTGACACCCACCAACAACGAACCCATCAAACCAGGTCCGCGAGTAAATGCGACAGCCGACAATTGCTCTTTGGTGATGCCAGCACGTCGGATGGCTTGATCGACCACAGGCACCACGTTCTGCTGATGAGCGCGCGAAGCCAATTCGGGTACCACACCACCGTAAGCCTCGTGAACCGCCTGAGAAGCCGTCACATTGCTGAGCAACACCCCGTTGCGCAACACAGCTGCCGACGTATCATCACAACTCGACTCTATACCTAATATATATATATCATTCATGTCACACCAATCAATAGGTCAGGATTTCCACTCCGTGCTCAGTCATCAAGAGTGTATGCTCCCACTGGGCACTCGGCAGTTCGTCTTCTGATATCACCTCCCATCCGTATGGGTCGTCGCCATCGATGAAGACCTTCCATGTTCCCATGTTGATCATCGGTTCTATCGTGAAAACCATTCCAGGAACCAGCAACATACCTGTGCCTTTCTTTCCGTAATGGGCCACCTCAGGGTCTTCATGGAACTTCAACCCCACTCCGTGTCCACACAAATCACGTACAACGCCGTAGTGGTAACGCTTGCAATGCTTTTCAATCGCATTGCCGATGTCGCCCACAAAACTCCAAGGTTTGGCGGCTTCCATACCTATCTCCAAGCACTCCTTTGCCACGCGGACCAACTGTTCCTTCTCGGGAGTGGTCTTGCCTATGATGAACATACGCGAGGCATCGGCATAATAACCATCTAATATTGTTGTGAAATCCACGTTGATGATGTCGCCTTCCTGCAATATGTCGGTAGCTTTCGGAATTCCGTGACAAACCACTTCGTTGATGCTGGTGCAAACACTTTTCGGGAATCCTTCATAACCCAAGCAAGCAGGAGTGGCTCCGTGACGCTTGCAATAATCCATGCAGATGTCGTCAATCTCAAGCGTTGACATTCCTGCATGAATGTGCTTGGCCACTTCATCCAGCACACCCGTGTTCACAACACCAGCACGCCGAATGCCTTCTATCTGTTCGGGAGTCTTGATCAGGTCGCGTGTAGGCACCAATCGCCCGCGGTCTTCCCAAAACAACACCTTCTTGTCAAACTCCGTAGGTTGCTGTCCGGGTAGGCAATGCCATCTTCTTTTTCTTTTGAAACCCATCTCTATCAAGATTATTTGCCTGCAAAGTTACTGCAAAACAAAATGATAACAAAATAAATCGAACGGTTTTTGCAAGAATCAGTTGAAAAGAAATAAAATGCCCGATGGAAAAACGCATCAACATTTTCCCATCGGACACTTCTTTGTCATCAAGTAATATCGTTATCTCTTTATTACTTTCCGTCCGTTCTTGATATAAACACCCTTTTGTGCGGGTTGGTTGTTGAATTTCATTCCATCGAGCGAGTGCCATTCAACTTCTTGCGGCTTCTGCACATGTTCTATCCGTGTGGCGGTCTCGTCCTTGATGTTGATGGTGAAAGAGTCGCCTGTTGCCGAGTGGCTCACGGCATCAGTTGTGGCCGTGCGCACGAGGTTGATGTTGCCCGTCAATGTACCAGCCTCCGAACCTGTCGTGATAGGCAAGCGCAGGAGTTCACCATTGGCTATGAGCGCCTTGTCCATATTGTAGAAAACAAAGAGGCGCTCGCCGCTTTCCAAGGGGCGTATATCGAGTGTATGGTTGCTCGCGGCTGTGCCTTGCGTAATGACCGTCTCGTCGAGGGTGATGCCCTTAGGTAACTGCAAATTAAACTGCAGGGCGGTCGTCTCAGCAGCAACACCCGAGAGCGACACCACCAGTTCCGCCTGCGTATCCGCCTCCGTTTCTATGGAAGCCACGCTGACCGTCTGTCCCATCGCGCTTGTACATATCGCCATTAGCGCAATGATGATGCTATATATTCGTTTCATAATGCATTTCTTTCTTCACTAAATTCCTCGTTTAGCACCATTCCAATTAATATCTACATTTTAAATAATTTTATTTTGAAAAATTATATTTAAATTTTTTAGTAGGTTCTATTTGGTAGAACAATGTATATTGTTGTCCTGCAATTGTTATTGAAGAAACTTCAAATCCCCAAGTAACATCAACACCCATGCTTAACACTTTTGTAAATGCTGAATCATTAATAACAGGTATCAATATATACCAATTTGATGATACATCAACAACACATTGACCAACATTCAATATTTCTGTATTTACATCCATATAATGCCAACCGATTTCTGCTGCGGACGATTTAATATTATTTGTATCAACTGCGTCTGGTAATTCAGTTCCAACATACCAATAATAAGTTGTTGGTTGAGGCGTTGAACCACCCTTCATAATGATGTCGACAATTGCAACTATATCTGCAACATCTACTCTTCCGTCTTCATTCACATCCCCTTTCAAGGGTTCATTACCACTTTGTGCAAATGCACCAATACTCAGCAGCATTGCTGCCAGCATCATGAAAATTCTTTGTTTCATAGTTTAATTAATTGATTTTTATTAATTGTTCATTTTGTATTATTACCAGTTCGCACGATGTTCTTTGTACCATGATACATGGCAAATCGTGTAGGATAATTCAAGTAAGGTTTTAATTGATTAATCAAATCTTTCTCGGCAGTAGCAATGGCGTCTTTTCGTTTAAAGGCATCTCTATAATTATCGAATGCAACATATTTGAGCCGTAAATCAAGAAATACGGGCACGGCCCGATCCAGATGATTTTGTTGTACTTTAGGTTTCAAATTGGAAAAATCTTTTAGAGTGTTACATGAAGAAAGAATTAAGACAATTCTCTTGAATATGCCATTTTGCCACCCCGCCATGTTCGATGACAAATGGCTGCCAAAGCGTTCTGTAAAAGATCGACTTGCGGCCCTTCCCACATACCAATAATCATTATAACTCTTGTTGCCCGTTACATTCATTTTGTAACGGTTTCCTTCCTGCAAAATATAAATGCCATGATGCTGAAACTCTGGCAACATTAGGTCGGATAAAGTAATATCGCCAAGAGGTGCACCTAGGATGGAATCAAGTTCGTTGATGAGTTTCTTGTAATTGTTAGCCTTCCAATTGGGAACTTTGCTTAATTGAATTGTGAAATCATTAGGGTTCATGTTGTTTGGGGGTATTAGTTTAACTTCAATGAAAAGGGCACAAAAAAACGTGGACTACTTACTTCGTCTACGTTCACCAGGTATCGCCAAACACCTAACAACTCTAAACGGGTAAAAGCCCACGCCATCAGCGTGAGCATCCGTACTTTTACTCTGAGTTGTTCTAATATTTTGGCGAATTTTGGTGAACAAGAATCAAAGCGGACGCTTCATCCTATATGTTTATCATTCATTTTATTCTGTCATAGGCACTTTTTTTAATTATAGTACTAAATATTGTCAAAGGGTTATTTATTCTGGTTTTTGACTAAGCAATTGGATTGATTTTGTATATTCTTCTAAAACTTGGGCAAAGCGAGGATTATCATTACGGAGAATGATAGTAGCATAATTCACAATACCATCAGCATCAACAATAGAAGAGGACAACATCGTAAAGTATGCCTTGCGCTTATACGATGAGAACCAATATTCGAAAAGACGACTACGCATGGACTGTTTACCATCACCAGTCTCACATATATAGAGCAAAGTTGTGTTGTTCATTCGGAAAAACTCATCAACAATGCCAATTACAGTATCACGTACTTTTGCATCACGAGGCGATGACCGATGGTTAACATTAGCTATGATAAGTTGATATGCTTCTTCTTGCATCAAGATATCATCTTCTAAGAAGCCAACTGAATAATGTACATCATGAACCGTGAAGAACTCAAAGAATCCTTCTTCCTTGCTTTCTTGCACCAAATATGGTGATGATGCATTGATTGCTTTGACTGATAGCGCATTCATAAAGCGAAGAAATAGTCAGCAGATTTTCCCGTCCGCTGTTCATAAGTCTCTTTCATGCTTTTCTCAAGCCGAGCAATACACTCACGTTTCTGTTGGCGAGCCTTCAGAAAACGTGCCAGTGCTTCTTCTTTTGATGTTGCCATAATTGTCCTCTTATTTCTATTTATCGCCACAAAGATAGGAAATAATCTGATATACTCCAAAAGTTTTTCATAAAAACGTTTAGAAAAACAAAACGAACGAAGCGGACCTCTCAAAGAATGAAAGAATCCGCTTCGTTGCGTCGGGGCGACAGGATTCGAACCTGCGGCCGCCTGGTCCCAAACCAGGAGCGCTACCGGGCTGCGCTACACCCCGTTTTTGCAAGAGTCAGGAAATAGATTCCCGTTTTGCGGCTGCAAAGTTAAATACTTTTTCTGAGCCTTGCAAATTTTCAGTTCAATATTTTTTGCTTTACTTGATGATGCCTTGCTCTACGAAGATCTTCTTCAAAGCCTGTACACCTCTCTCCACCTGCTCTTCCGTGTGGGTTGCCATCAGGGCAAAACGAACGAGCGTGTCTTGCGGAGCACATGCGGGAGGAATCACCGGATTGATGAACACGCCTGCGTTGAAAGCCAAAGCTGTGACCAAGAAGGTCTTCTCCACATCGCGCACATAGAGCGGGATGATGGGGCTTTCGGTCTCTCCAATCTCGAAACCTTCCTCGCGGAAACGACGAAGCGCATAACGAGTGACATTCCAAAGCTTCTCAATGCGCTCGGGCTCTTGCTGAATGATGTGAAGAGCTTCCATAGCGGCGGCCGTAGCGGCCGGTGTGTTCGATGCGCTGAAGATATAGGTGCGACTCGTATGGCGCAACCAGTTGATGGTATCGAAATCGCCTGCGATGAATCCACCAATGGAAGCCAAGCTCTTCGAGAAAGTTCCCATGATGAGATCGACCTCGTCAGCCAATCCGAAATGATCGCAAACACCACGTCCTTGCTTTCCGAATACGCCCAATCCGTGAGCCTCATCGACCATGATCGAGCAGTTGTACTTGTGCTTCAGCTCGACAATCTCAGGCAGTTTGGCCAGGTCGCCCTCCATAGAGAACACGCCATCGACGACAATCAGTTTGATGGCCTCGTATGGAAGATTCTGAAGCAGACGCTCCAGGTCGGCCATATCGTTGTGCTTGTAGTGGAGTTGTTTGGCAAAAGCCAATCGGCGGCCGTCAACAATACTTGCATGGTCGCGATCATCGCAAATCACGAAATCGTCTTTTCCGAGCACGGCGGGAATGACGCCCTGATTTACGGAAAAGCCTGTGGAGAAGCAAAGGCTTGCATCTTTATGCACAAACTTCGCCAACTCCTCCTCCAATTGAACGTGAATGTCGAGTGTTCCATTCAGGAAACGGCTTCCAGCACATCCCGATCCATATCTGTCGAGAGCCTCCTTGGCTTTTTTAATGATTCGCTCGTCTCCTGTCAGACCTGTATAAGCATTCGAACCAAACATCAAAACCTTATGGCCTTCCATCTCCACCTCAGTACCTTGTTTGCCTGTGATGGCGCGGAAATAGGGATAAACTCCCAGCTCCATAAACTTCTGTGGTTCGCGATAGCTTTTATATCTTTCTTGTAGTTGTCCCATTACTTAAATAGGTGTAAAAATCTACTTCAGTTATAATTCAGGGTGCAAAGTTACAAAAATAAATGTAATTATCGTTTATTTTTTTAAGAAATATTGCTTTTTGCGAAATTTATTTATCCAAAGACGTCTATTTAATGAGGTTTTTCGTAATTTTGCAGCATGAAAAGAATTGTTTTCATCATGAACCCCATATCGGGAACATCAAACAAGGCGGGAATCCCTGAGCTGATTGAGAAGACTCTCGATAAGGATAAATTCGAATATACGTTGGCGATGACCGAATATGCCGGCCACGCCAGTGAAATAGCCTCACGAGCCAAAGATGAAGGTGTCGACATCGTAGTTGCCATCGGTGGAGATGGAACTGTGAACGAAGTGGCTCGCGCCATCGTGCATTCCAACACGGCTCTTGGCATCATTCCTTGCGGATCAGGCAACGGATTGGCTCGCCATCTGATGCTTCCCATGAACTTCCGCAAATCCATTGAAATCATCAACCGATGTGAAATCCACGATCTCGATTATGGAATCATCAACGGCTATCCGTTTTTCTGCACTTGCGGAATGGGGTTTGACGCCCACGTGAGCATGAAATTCGCTGAAGCTGGCAAGCGCGGCCCTATCACCTACGTGGAGAATGTGTTGCGCGAAGGATTGAAATACGAGCCTGAGACCTACGAGATACAAGACGAAAACGGTGTGACTCGCCACAAGGCTTTCCTCATTTCGTGTGCAAACGCCTCGCAATACGGCAACAACGCCTACATCGCGCCGCAGGCTTCGATGAGCGACGGATTGCTCGATGTGATTATCATGGAACCTTTCGATATGCTCGATGCTCCGCAAATCAGCATCGACATGTTCAACAAAACGCTCGACAAAAGCTCGAAAATCAAGACTTTCAAGTGCAAGAAGCTCCACATTCGCCGCAAGACGGAGGGCGTGATTCATTTCGATGGCGACCCCATCATGTCGGGAGCCGATGTCGATATCGAACTGAAAGAGAAAGGCATCAAGGTGGTGGTGAATCCTGATGCTGACAAAAGCCAGCGCAAACCCAACATGATGCAAAGCGCAGCCGCCGAGTTGTTCAACGAAATCAACGTGGTTCGCGAAGACCTCACCAAGCAAAGACGCCACATCATGGCGCTCAGCAAAGTGTTGCAACGAAAGTTGAACCTATAGTTGGCGCCTCTTGAGATTGTCAAGAAAATTCTGAATTCTGGTGCCACGAGAAGGCCATCGTTTTGAAATAAAAACCAATCGCTTGCAAATACGCGAAAAATGAGCGTTTTCGGAATGCGTTGAGAATCAAAGACTTCCGTTTTCTTTACATTATTCTGGTCTGTCAAAGCTATGCAATGAGCTTGTCAGAGCTATGCTTTGAGGCCGTCAGATGCCACATGTAAGCGTGTCAAAGCTATGCTATGAGCGTGTCAAAGGCCACATCTGACAAAACCGAAGACTTGAAATGAAGACGGAAGACGATTTTTCCAACGATTTTACGGTTATTTTCGCTCTAGATTGAAGGTTTTAGTTGAAGATTTTTCTTCAAATATTTTCATAAACAAAAACAGCTTTGCAACGCAAATTTGAACCGTTTTCAACGCAAACAAAAACCATTTCTCAATGCAGATAAAAGTCGCTGGTAAGCCTTGAATACCACTCGCTTCTGCTTCCATCGGCATTCATCAACGTCGCCTCTTCCGTCTCCAACTTCTCAGGCATTCGTTTGGAAAAAGCCAACAAATAGCGCTTCGGCTGTTTGCGAGGCACCATTTTCACCGCACATTTGCGAGTGAGGAACAACCCAGCCAGACAACCCTCGGAAATGAATCGTTGCAAGCAATCATCGGGAATGATAGCACTAAATTCGCCTTCGGGCGTCAACAATTGCCGAACAGCTTCGAAGAGTTCGGCATAAGTGAGCGTTGAAGCATGTCGAGCCAACGTTCTACTTTGATCAGGATTGGTCAAACTATTCTCGAAAAATGGTGGATTCGACACGATGGAATCGAACATCGCTGCCCCCTCCTGCCCCACTCGCTCGACATACGATTGCAAGGAAACGGTTTCGATTTGAACACGATTGGCAAACTCGCTCGTCTCAACGTTCTCTTGGGCTTGCCGGGCGGCATCTTCATCAATCTCCACCCCACAAACGCGAGCCTCTTCGAAACGCTGAGCCATCATCAAAGCCACCACCCCCGTTCCGCTTCCAATATCGAGTATGCGAGAGCCGCCGCGAGCCCACGCCCCCAGCAAGACACCATCGGTGCCCACCTTCATGGCGCAACGGTCTTGGCGCACCACAAACCTCTTGAATGAAAACGAGTCGCCTGACATGAAAATTGAATGCTGTTTGATATAAACAACGTGCCTATGAGCCATTTTATTTCGTCGGTTTTGCCATTTTACACATTAATAAATGCAAAAAACTCGAACACGAATGAAGTTATCTCAATTTATTGTAGTAACTTTGCCATCTAATTTTGACTACAAAGACAAAAATGAGTAAAAAAACGAATACATCCATACAAATGATCGCCGATTTTGATGGCGACATCAAATCACTTTTCGAAGAAGCACCCGAGAACAATGTGCCCATATTGGCCACACGCAACATGGTGCTCTTTCCTGGTGTCATCACCCCCATTTTGGTGGGCAGGGACGCCAGCATCAACCTTGTGGAAAGGCTGAAGAAGAACGACAAAATACTATTTGCCATCTTCTGCCAGTACAACCCCGACATCGAAGTTCCTTCCACCAACGACCTCTTTGAATACGGCGTTTACGCCAAACTCGTGAGGGTGCTCGAAATGCCTGGCTCAAGCAACAACCTGACGGTCATCGTACAAGGATTGGGGCGTTGCCATCTGACATCGGTTTTGAAAAAGAGACCCTACTTGATGGGCAACGTGACTCCCTGCTACGAGGAGATGCCCCAACCAAATGATAAGGCTTTCAAGACGGCTGTGGAAGACCTGCGTTCTACAACGATTGATTACATCAAACTGAACGAGGAAATCCCCGATGAGACGCAATATGCGTTGAACAACATCCAAAACAACGTGTTGGCTTTGCATTTCGTTTGCTCGAACATGCCTTTCAACATCATCGACAAGATGCAAATGTTGGCCGCCAACTCGTTGATGGAGCGTGTTATCAGCACGTTGAAGGTGCTGAACAAGGAGAGCCAACTGTTGCAACTGAAACAGGACATCCGCACCAAGACGCGTGAGGAGATTGATGAGCAGCAGCGCGAATACTTCCTTCAACAGCAAATCAAGAACCTCAAGGAGGAGTTGGGCAACGGAGAAGGAAGCCCTGAACGCCTCGAACTGCTCATGAAGGCCGATGATAAAAACTGGCCAGACGAGGTTGAAAAGGTGTTCACCAAAGAGTTGGACAAGCTGGACATGCTCAATCCGCAAAGCCCTGAGTATAGTGTGCAATTGAACTATTTGCAGACGATGGTGAGTCTTCCTTGGGGTGAATACACGCAAGATGACCTCAACCTGAAGCGTGCGCAAAAGATTCTTGACCACGACCACTATGGAATGGAGAAAGTGAAGGAGCGCATATTGGAATACATGGCCGTCCTTCAATTGCGTGGTGATCTGAAATCGCCCATTCTCTGCCTCTATGGCCCTCCAGGTGTGGGTAAGACCTCGCTTGGAAAGAGTATTGCAAAAGCGATGAAACGCAAATATGTGCGCATGAGTCTTGGCGGATTGCACGATGAAAGCGAGATTCGCGGCCATCGTCGTACCTACGTGGGAGCTATGCCTGGACGTATCATCAAGAACATCCAGAAGGCTGGTTCCAGCAATCCTGTCTTCATTCTCGACGAGATTGACAAAATCACACAGAACACCATCAATGGTGATCCGTCGTCGGCTATGCTTGAAGTGCTCGATCCCGAGCAGAACAACGCTTTCCACGACAATTTCCTTGATGTCGATTACGACCTCTCGAAGGTTCTTTTCATCGCAACCGCCAACGATTTGAACACCATTCCACGTCCTCTGCTCGACCGTATGGAGGTTATCGAAGTGAGTGGTTACATCACGGAGGAGAAGACCGAAATCGCCAAACGCCACCTCATTCCACGTGAGTTGGCCAACACAGGACTCAACACCACAAAGCCGATGCCTACCTTCAACAAGGCCGCCATCGAGAAAATCATCGAGCAATATACTCGCGAAAGTGGTGTCCGACAATTGGAAAAACAAATCAACAAGGCGCTTCGCAAGATGGCTTTCATCAAAGCCCACGACGGCAAATTGGCTTATCAGAAGATCACACCCGCTCAGATAGAAGACCTGCTGGGCAAACCACCTTTCTATCGCGACATCTATCAGGGCAACAACTATGCTGGTGTCGTCACAGGATTGGCGTGGACGAGCGTAGGTGGTGAGATTCTGTTCATTGAGACCTCGCTCAGTAAAGGCAAGGCTGGCAAGTTGACTCTTACCGGAAACTTGGGTGAAGTGATGAAGGAATCGGCCGTCATTGCCCTCGAATATGTGAAAGCACATATCGATACGCTAGGTATTGATTATCGAATCTTCGACAACTGGAACATTCACATTCACGTACCAGAAGGTGCAACGCCCAAAGACGGCCCATCGGCTGGTATTACAATCGCCACCTCCATCGCCTCAGCCCTCACACAACGCAAGGTTCGCAAGAACACGGCTATGACTGGTGAGATAACCCTGCGTGGAAAAGTGTTGCCTGTGGGTGGTATCAAAGAGAAGATTCTGGCTGCCAAACGTGCTGGAATCACCGACATCCTGATGTGCAAGGACAACAAGAAAGACATCGACGAGATTCCTTCCATCTATCTGAAAGGCGTCACCTTCCATTATGTGGAGAACGTGCAAGACGTGTGGCAATATGCCCTTACCGATGAAATGGTGGACAACCCAATAGAATTCAAGATCGAGAAAGATGACATTCCAACTGATACACACTGATAACGCTTCTGATGCACGAGCCGGAATCATCAACACGGCGCATGGAGAGATTCAAACACCCATCTTCATGCCTGTGGGCACATGCGGCTCTGTCAAAGGAGTGCATTTCAACGAATTGCGCCAACAGGTGAAGGCACAAATCATCTTGGGCAACACCTACCACCTCTATCTGAGGCCAGGGCTCGATGTGTTGAAGGCTGCTGGAGGATTGCACAAGTTCAACAGTTGGGATCGTCCTATATTGACCGACTCGGGTGGTTTCCAGGTGTTCTCGCTGACGGGTATTCGAAAGTTGAGAGAGGATGGTTGCGAGTTCCGCTCACACATCGATGGTTCGAAGCATTTCTTCACACCAGAGAACGTGATGGATACCCAACGAGCCATCGGTGCCGACATCATGATGGCGTTTGATGAATGCCCTCCCGGACAAAGCGATTACGGATACGCCAAGCGAAGTCTTGAACTGACGCAGAAATGGCTCGACCGATGCATCAAGCGTTTCAATGAAACCGAACCCTATTATGGTTATCAGCAGAGCCTGTTCCCCATTGTGCAAGGCTGCACCTTCAAAGACTTGAGACAGGAAGCGGCGAAACACGTTGCCGACAAAGGTGCTGATGGAAACGCCATCGGAGGACTTGCCGTTGGAGAACCCACTGAAGTGATGTACGACATGATTGAAGTGGTCAACGAGATACTCCCCAAAGACAAGCCTCGCTATCTGATGGGAGTCGGTACTCCGCAGAACATCTTGGAAGCCATCGAGCGAGGTGTTGACATGTTCGATTGTGTGATGCCGACCAGAAACGGTCGTAATGGAATGCTCTTCACGTATGAAGGAACAATGAACATGCGCAACAAGAAATGGGAGAAAGACTTCACTCCCATCGATCCTAATGGATGTGAGGTCGACCAGATATACACAAAGGCCTACCTCCACCATCTTTTCAAAGCGCAAGAACTGCTTGCCCTCCAGATTGCCAGCATCCACAACCTGGCTTTCTACTTGAGACTTGTCGGCGATGCTCGGCAACATATCATCAACGGCGACTTCGTGGTTTGGAAGAAATCCATCATCGAACAACTGGGCAAGAGAATCTAAAGAGAAATGGACTATAGCAGAATCAGGAAACACCGCAAAAGACTAAAGGTCGGACGTTGGATCAGACGCAAGACTGATTGGTTGTTCCGTGCAATGAAATGGCTTCGCAGCCATTTCAATTGGCTGTTTGTGGCCTTTGCATGGTTAGGCCATCATCTAAGGTGGATGAAATATCTGAACCCATTCAGGTACATCAAACGCCTCGACAGATACATCATCTTCAAATTCATTGGCACTTACATCTACTCTATCGTTCTCATCATCTCGATTTCCATTGTGTTCGACGTCAATGAGAACTTGGCGAAATTCACGCAATATCATGCGCCTTTACGAGCGATAGTGATGGATTACTACATGAACTTCGTCCCCTATTTCGCCAATCTGTTCAGCCCGTTGTTCGTGTTCATCGCGGTGATATTCTTCACTTCGAAACTGGCAGGAAACTCCGAGATTATCGCGATGTTGGCAGCAGGTGTATCATTCAAACGATTGATGCGCCCGTATATGATTTCATGTGTATTCATCTCACTCCTCTCGTACTATCTGAGTGCCTATGTGATTCCACATGGAACGGTCATCAGGCAGAATTTCGAGGCTCTGTATAAAAACAAGAAGAAGAACCTTGCTGCCGATAATGTGCAATTACAAGTGGGAAAAGGTATCATCGCGTATATCCAGCATTACGACAACACGACCAAAAAGGGATATGGTTTCTTGCTCGACAAATACGAAAACAAGAAGCTTGTCAGCCACATGACGGCCTACGAAATCCAATACGACACCATATCCGACTCGAAGAACCACTGGACGGCACGCAACTGGAAAATCCGCGATTTGAGGGGATTGCGCGAGCATATCACCAGCGGAGCCCGCAAAGACACCACCATCATGATGGAGCCTACCGATTTGGTTTATTCTAAAGGGCAGCAGGAGACGTTTACGAGTCCTGAATTACGAGAGTACATCTCCAAACAAATCGACCGAGGTAGTGGGAATGTCGTGCAATATCAGGTGGAATATCACAAGCGAATAGCCTCTTCATTCGCTTCATTCATCTTGACCACCATAGGCCTTTCATTGTCATCACGCAAACGAAAAGGAGGAATGGGATTGTATCTCGGTATCGGTTTGGCATTGAGTTTCGCATACATCATGCTACAAACCGTATCCGCCACATTTGCCATCAATGCGGATACGCCTCCTATGTTGGCCGCGTGGATTCCAAACATCATCTTCACAGTCATCGCATACTTCTGCTATCGTAAGGCTCCCAATTGATAAAAGGAAAAGGGATTTATAAAGATATAAGGTAAAAAGATTCATGTTTTTTGACGAACTAAATATAAACGACAACGTATTGGATGCATTAGACGACATGCATTTCGAGGAATGCACTCCAGTACAAGAGAAATGTATACCTCAGATATTGAAAGGAAGAGACGTGATGGGAGTTGCTCAAACGGGTACAGGCAAGACTGCCGCCTACCTGCTCCCCATTCTCTCGATGCTTGATAATGGCGAAGCATATTTCCCTGATCGCCGACACATAACCTTCCCACACGATGCCATCAATTGCATCATCATGTCACCCACACGCGAATTGGCTCAACAAATCGACCAAGCCATGCAAGGTTTTGGTTATTATTTGAACGGTGTCAGCAGCGTGGCTGTTTATGGAGGAAATGACGGAGGAAGATACAACCAAGAAGTCAATGCGCTCAAAAAGGGAGCAGATATCATCATAGCAACCCCAGGAAGATTCATCTCACACATCACGATGGGCAATGTCGATATGAGCAAAGTATCGTTCTTCGTACTCGACGAGGCCGACCGCATGCTTGATATGGGTTTTCATGAGGATATCTTGAAAATCGCAAAACACCTTCCCCCGACTTGCCAAACCATCATGTTCTCGGCTACGATGCCCGACAAGATTGAGCAATTGGCCAAGACGTTGCTGAAGAATCCTGTGGAAGTGAAAATCGCTGTTAGCAAACCAGCCGAGAAGATTCAACAATCGGCTTATGTCTGCTACGAACCACAGAAGTTGGGCATCATCCGCTCCATGTTCAAGAACAACGATTTGAAACGCGTCATCATCTTTGCTGGCAAGATCAACAAGGTGAAGGATGTGAACAGGGCTTTGCTTCGCATGAAGATCAACAGCGGTGAGATGCATAGCGACTTGACCCAGGCAGAGCGAGATGAGATGATGTTCCGATTCAAAAGCGGACAGATTGATGTGTTGGTGGCAACTGACATTCTCTCGCGCGGTATTGATATCGATGATATTTCTATGGTCATCAACTACGATGTGCCTCACGATAGTGAGGATTATGTGCACCGCATCGGACGTACAGCACGAGCTGATCGCGATGGACGAGCCGTCACATTCATCAGTCAGGAGGACATCTACTATTTCATGCAAATAGAAGCTTTCCTCGAACGAACCATCACAAAGAATCCTCTTCCCGAAGGACTTGGTGAGACACCTGAATACACATCAACACGAAAGCCATCGAAAAAAGGGAATCGTCGTTATGGGAAGAAAAACCGATCTGGCAATAAAGGCAAAAACCAATCAGCAAAAGGAAGTGCCAACAAACACAGCCACAAACCGGGTAAGAGGCCCAATCCAAACAAGAAACATACGGAGAAATAACTATGACTTGGGCAAATCAGCATACCGCTTACGCCCTTTCACATAATACTGCCAAAGCAACGAGAAAGGTTTGCGTTCAGGAACTGTTGCCAATACTCGTGAAGCCTGTATTCGCTCACGATCCTCCTTGAATTGAGGAAGCCATTTCTTGAATGCACGTCGGGCTTTCAACACAGCCTTGCACTCGCCCATATTCATTTCCAACAACAGCATCTTCGTGGCTGCCAGATAATCCAAGAACCATCTCCAACGCATCACATGACGTAGTTCGTTATCTGGCAGACATTTGTAAAGCATAGTCAGATTGTTGCGGAAATTCAGGAATGTCTTCATCGGATTCCCTTTTGGCAACGTGCCTCCACCCAGATGATAAACCACACTATTCGTGAGACACACCACCCGACGCCCCATGATGTTGAGTCGCCAACAAAGGTCTATCTCCTCGTTATGGGCGAAGAAACGTTCATCAAGTCCATCTGCCTTCCAATAATCAGCACTCCGAATGAACAAACACGCTCCTGTTGCCCATAAGACCTGCTCCACTTGGTCGTATTGCCCATTATCGGCTTCAACCGTCTCAAAGAGTCTGCCGCGACAGAAAGGATAACCAAATCGGTCGATGAATCCACCTGAAGCACCAGCATATTCGAATTTGTCCTTGTCAACATACGACAACAACTTCGGTTGGCAAGCCGCCACCTCTTTGTGAGCATCCATATATTCCACCAAAGGCGACAACCAATGGTGAGTGACCTCAACATCGCTATTCAACAACACATAGTATTCGGCATCTATTTGCTTCAACGCCCGATTATAGCCTCCTGCGAAACCATAGTTCTGATCAAGTTTGATGGTTTTCACCTCTGACGCATATTGCTCCAGATATGCCATTGAGTCGTCTGTGGAATTGTTATCAGCCACGTAAATGGTCGCATCATCACGCGAGTACATGATAACCCCCGAAAGATATTGTTCCAACATCTTTCTTCCATTCCAATTCAATATCACAATAGCAATCTTCTCCATCTTCCTAATCTCACTAAAACAGAAGGCTCAATCCAAAAATTCCGTAACCATCAAAGCCGTCTTGTCATGATTGAAATCACCCAAACGAACATTCAACAACTGGTTGTCATATTCCTCACGAGCCATCGATGGCGGGAGTTCCACACGTACATAATTCTTCGTAAAACCATGCATGGCCCGCCCACGTGATGCCTTTTCGAACAACACCTCCGCCTCACTCCCTATATGTGCCTGATAGAAAGCCTGCGTCTTCTGGTCAGAGAGTTCCAACAAACGTTTCGAACGCAATTTCTTTTCCTTGTCGGGCACTTTGTATGGGATGCGCAAAGCGGCTGTACCAGGTCGTTCGGAATAGGGAAACACATGCAGTTGGGTGACATCCAAACCATTCAGGAAATCGAAACACTCCTCGAACAACTCAGGGCGTTCACCTCGTGTGCCCACCATCACGTCCACACCGATGAATGCTTGCGGCATACGCTCTTTGATGAGGTTTATCTTGTGGGCAAACAACGCCTTGTCATAACGGCGATGCATCAACTTCAACACCTCATCGCTGCCACTCTGCAGAGGGATGTGAAAATGTGGCATAAACGCACGACTTTGTGCACAATAGTCAATCAACTCATCGTCGAGCAAATCGGGTTCCAAACTACTGATACGGAAGCGGCTGATACCCTCGACTTGATCAAGGGCCTTCACCAAATCCAGGAAACGCTCACCCGTAGTGCGTCCGAAATCACCGATGTTCACACCCGTGAGTACAATTTCCTTTCCACCTTCACGTGCTGCCTGCTCGGCTTGCTCCACCAATGATGCAATAGATGGATTACGCGAGAAACCACGAGCAAACGGAATGGTGCAATACGTACAGAAATAATTGCAACCATCCTGAACCTTCAAGAAATATCGCGTCCTGTTACCACGTGAACATGAGGGTGTAAACGAGGTAATATCGCGCGTCTTTTCAACAGCATGATACTCGTGCAAGCTTTGAGCCCCCTCCAACCTCATTCCCGCTGAAGCGCCTACCCGTAGCCTTTCCCGACTGGGGGAGGCTTTCGAAACCACCTGATTAGTCGCTTCTTTCTGTTCTCGAGTGTTACTCCCCTCCCTAGTTGGGGAGGGGGCGGGGGTGAGGCGACTCTTTTCCTTCCTACTCCACGCTTCGCTCAAGAACTGGATAAGACTGGCTTTTTCGTTGGAGCCCAACACCAAATCAACGCCCTCGATTCGGCTTACCTTCTCAGCCTCCAATTGTGCATAACAGCCCGTCACCACCACGAAAGCACCCGGATGTTGGCGCACCATGCGGTGAATGGCCTGTCGGCATTTATGGTCGGCCACCTCAGTCACCGAACAAGTGTTGATTAGGCAAATATCAGCATGCTCACCCTTACTGGCAGTTCGCACACCCATCTCTTGCAACATCTTCCCGAAGGTGGATGTCTCAGAGAAATTGAGTTTGCAACCCAACGTGTAGTAAGCTGCAGTCTTGCCTTGAAAGGCTGACGAATCGATCATAGCCAAATGCACTTTTTCATTTTCTATTGCAAAATTACGAATAATCGGTGTAACAAACGAAGTTTTTGACAAAATTGTTGTATCTTTGCGCACAAATACATAGCACTAGAAAACTTCAAAAACATGAGCAACCCATCCAATAGCAATAAAACCATCAAGCGCGTGGTCAAGATGTTAAGTCGTGTGGCAGGTCTTCCACTCGTCTATATCGGAGTGATAGTGTTGGTTGCCAGTTATGTGTTTGGTTGGAGCCACATCAACGCCGTGCTTTTCACCGGGTTGGGATTTGTGGTGGCAGGTGTTGTCAGCTACATCATCATCACCAAAAAAGAAAGCCGTTATTGAGGTTCATTTCTTATCATTCGTATAGCGTTTCATGACGCTATAGGCATCGTACAATCCCAACTCACCCGCCTGACTCAAATCCTTCAGACCTTCATTTTTCTGACCAGCAAGAATGCGCGTCAACCCACGATTGTAATAGGCTTCGGGCAGATTCGGATTGTGGCGTATGGCCTCACTAAACAAATCAATAGCCCTCGCGTAATTCTTTTGCATAGAAAGCATAGTTGCCTGATTATAAAGAAGATATGCATTGTCAGGACTCATCGCCAAAGCCTTCTTGAGATCATCCGCAGCACGAGCAATCTTCAGTTGTTCCTCAGCCGCAGGTTGCCCCTCCAACTCGCTCATCATCACCCCACACACCGCACGTTGCCACTGGGCCAACATCGAAGTGGAGTCGATGGCCAGATAGTCATCAAGGTCGTTCATGGCCTCGGCGAAATTGTGAGTTGTGGAATGAGCCACCGCCCGTTGCAACAACAAGCTGGCGGCCTTGTTCACATCGCGTGAGGCTCCGATGGCAGCGGTCAACGAGTCGATGGTTTGGAAGAAAGCATTGGTCATCTCCTCGCTGATGGAAGCAGGACGGCATGTGACATAAATCTTCCTAAGCGGATGGCGGCTGTTATTAAAATCCTCCAGTTCGTTCACGATGATGTGATAGTTGTTCATACCCCCTTGATAAGGCATGAACGACAACAAGAACATAGGCAGGAGTTCGTTGTTGACATTACGATTCTGAACGGCACCTCGATAATCGTTCTTGAATTGGGGCGTCACAATATCCTCATCGACCACCACCCATTGGTCGTATTTCTCGACATCAATATCACTCATCTTGCGCACCTCGCGCAGTTTGTTCTTGCTCCATCGCTGCTGAATACCCAGATGCTTGTCCATTTGGGCCTTTAGGACACGGAACTCATCCATCTCGGCCTGTGCCGTCATACCCAACTTACGATAGCAAGCGGCACGGCTCATCAATCCTGTCCAGAAGTTCGGGAACTTCTCAATCACACGCGAATAGTCGATGATGGCCGCCCGATAGTTGCCCGTCCTATCCAGCAACAAGGCACGATTGTAAAGAGCCTGAATGTTGTTGGGTTCATAGCGAAGCACGAAGTTGAAGTCCTCGATGGCACGGTTGTCATCACCCAATTGTTGACGCAACAATCCTCGGTTGTAATGCGACAGGAAATTGTTGGGGTCCATATCGATGGCCTTGTCGTAGTCCTCCATCGCCTGACGCAACTTGTTGAGATTCACGCGCGTCATAGCTCGATACATGTAGTGGTTGACCACACGCGGCTGGTAGTGAATAGCCTTTGTGAAAGCCTCGTCGGCCTCACGCCAGTTCTTACGTTGCATATTGAGACGAGCACGGATTGACCATGCGTTTCCATCATAAGGATTATGCTCCAACGTCTTGTCGAGCCATCTCGAAGCCATCACCGTATCGTTCTCACTCAGATAGGCCTCCGTTTGCAAGGAATAGGCGTTGTTCAAATCAGGCCAACGCTTCACGATATATTCGAGGTCCTCGTGTGTCTGCTTCAAATCCTTCATGAAGAAACGGCAATAGGCACGATTATACCAATAGCCCTTCTGGTCGGGATACAGCTTCAAGGCACGATCGTAATCCTCAATGGCCTCCGCATATTTCTGCTGACGGATACGGCTTTCTGCCCGGGCGCTGAATATCTGATGGACGTAAGGATTCAGTTCGATGGCCTTGTTGAAATCGCTCTCGGCACCCACAAAATCGTCGAGTTGCAATTTGCAAAGTCCGCGATAATACCAAGGTTCGTAAAGATAGGGTTTTCCAGAAAGCGCATGATTGAAATGCTGCATCGCCACCACGTAGTCCTGGTTATCGTAGGCAATCTGTCCGGAAATAATCAACCGGTCGGTACGGAATTGCGCATGAACGCAAAGAGGATGGCTCAACGAGAAGAAAAACAAAAAAAAGAACACAGAGAAACACCCACGCCAAGAGCGAAACACCGTCAGCGCATTTGTTTCTTTGTGTTCCATTCGGTTCATAACAGGTGAATTATTCCATCCTACCTCCTCACTGGCTTCGTGCGGTAGGAACAACGATAACGTCCTTGCAACAAGGATTTCAGTTTGCTCTTGATCAGTTGTTTGCGCAAAGGGGAAATATGGTCGATGAACATCTTGGCGTCAAGATGGTCGAACTCATGTTGCATCACGCGAGCCAGATAGCCCTCAACCCACTCGTCGTGCTCTTGGAAGTCCTCGTCCATGTATTTCACGCGGATGCGTGTAGAACGGGTGACATTCTCGTGGATACCCGGCAACGACAAGCATCCTTCCTCCATCGTCTTCGTGGGAGCCGACTCGTCAATTTCTATGATATGAGGGTTGATGTAAGCCTTCTTGAAATCCTTGTATTCGGGAAGGTCCTCGCTCAACACATCGAGGTCGATGACCGAAACGCGGATGTTAAGACCAATCTGAGGAGCCGCCAGCCCCACACCTTCCGAAGCCGTCAATGTCTCGAACATGTCGGCAATCAGTTGTTTCAAGTTGGGATAATCGGCTGTGATATCCTCTGAAACCTTTCTGAGCACAGGCTGGCCGTATATATAAATAGGTAAAATCATTGAGATGTTTGAATGTTCAAATTATTAAACGTTAGGATGCGACTTTCTGGATTCAAGATAGTCACGCAAGATGATGGTGGCACTAATCTCGTCGACCAACTCTTTGTTCTGGCGTGCCTTCTTCTTCAATCCCGCGTCTATCATGGTTTGATGTGCGAGGACCGAGGTGAAGCGCTCGTCGTAGTATTCGATGGGAATCTGCTGGTGTTTCCGCCAACGATTGACGAACTGCTGCACGCGAGCCATATTCTCACTTGGCTGTCCGTTGGTTTGGCGTGGCTCACCGATGACAATCCGCTCGACCTGTTCACGACTGATGTAATCCAACAAAAAGTCATACAGTTCAGACGTAGAAACAGTCGCCAATCCGCCAGGAACAATCTGAAGCGGATCGGTGACTGCTATACCAGTGCGTTTCTTGCCGTAGTCAATCGAAAGTATTCGCATTTGGTGATAGGTGATGGGTGACGGGTGTTGGTGAATAGTCAAGTATCAGCCAAAAGCTTATCGAGCTAACACCCAACACCTATAAGCGAAGCAAGGATTACTTGTTATAAAGCAACCAAGCGTCAGGATATGTGCTGCGGAAAGCATCGCGCGAGCGAACAGCATCGGCCTTGTCGTTGAAAGTGGTGGCAATGACACGATACATGGGCTTGGCGGCATTGTTGCGAGCGATCTGGGCGTCGTATCCAGCAGCCTTCAGGCGGTTCTGCAAACCTTCGGCGTTAGCCGACAAAGAGAACGAGCCGACGACAACGCTGTAGGCCTTCAAACCCGAACCGTTGACGAGTGATACGCTTTCATTGCGAACTACCACGTTATCGCTGTTATCAACAACCGTTGTCTGTGTGACGGGTTTCTCCACCAATGGGGTCACAACAGGAGTCTCGGGGATGTCAGTCTCTTTGTTGCTGTAATTTTGAGCAGCCTCGGCCTCTGCTGCCTTAGCCTTGTCATAAGCCTTACGATAGGCGCTCTCCTTGGATTTGCAACCTGTCATCACTAATGCAGCACACAATGTGGCGCACAAAACAATTGATTTCTTCATAATTTTTCCTTTTATTGCAATTAAACTTATAATCAATAATTAATTGTGCGAAATTACGAAATATCTAACAAAAAACACAGAAAAAGCCACATAAAGTTTGTTAAATGTCCCTAACAGAACCTTTTTGACAAAAAATAACAGCATTTTCCTTTGAAAATCAACAAAGAATTGCTACATTTGCCTATCAATTTGTTTCACATTAATAAAATTATACCGTATGAAGACTTTCAGTTATATCAGCGCTTTCTTAGGTGGCGCAATCGCCGGAGCAGCATTTGGTTTGCTGATGGCTCCTGAAAAGGGAACCGACACACGTACCAGAATCAACGATGCAGTTGATGATTTCTGCAAGAAGCACAACATCAAACTGAGCCGCAAGGAAGTTGACGACCTCGTCGACGACATCAAGGAAGCAGCAGCCGAAGTTGTTGAATAACGATTTTGGTGTTAGGTGTTAGCACGCTACGCTTTTGGGTGTTAGCTATCAGCCATCACCCATTAGCCATCACCCGTAAATTTCCAGCATGTTCTCGAACGACAATAACATTGAGACGATAGGCGAGTTGGCCGAAGTCGTCAAGCATTACATCGGACTTCAGACGGAATACGTGAAGTTGGATGTCATCGAGAAGGTGGTGAGGCTCATTACCGTCATCACCCTCACGCTTGTGCTCTCGTTCCTGGTCGTTCTCATACTGATCTACCTCTCGTTTGCCGTCGCCCACGCACTCATGCCCGCCGTTGGTGGCGTGTGGGCGTTCAGCATCGTGGCCATCTTCTATTTCCTTGTTTTCATCCTCTTCGTGGTATTCCGCAAGAAGTGGATTGAGAAACCTGTAGTCAAATTCCTGGCAAGCCTGTTAATGGAGTGATTTTCGCATGGACAACCAACTTGACATCACGACACCCTCACCCTACAAGTCACTTGAGGAGATTCGCGCACGGAAAGATTCGCTGATAAAGGAGATTCGGAAAGACGACAAACAAATCCGAACCCATTGGAACAGCCTGTTTCATCGACCTGAAGCAGTGGGTCTCATGACTCCGACCAAACGCATCACCGGCCTCATGAGCACGGGTGCTGGAGTGCTCGACGGGTTGATTCTGGGATGGAAGCTATACAGGAAATTCAAAGGCAAAACAAAAAGACGCTGACCTCGAAAGGTAACTAACGAACAAAAAGACGCTGAGACCGAAAGTCCCAGCGTTTTTTATTATCTTGAAATCAATGTATCAGCATTGTTGTTTTTTGACAAATGGCAAAAAAAAATGGAGTACCGCTGTACCCCAACCTTTGTTAACCTTAAATCTAATACTATGAAAAACACACGTGCAAAGATATAACTTTTCTACGAAACTGCAACAAAATCGTACAAAAATATGCGAATTTATAACAATCATTAACCAAAATGGGCAAAATTGCCACATTTTTTCATCAAATCTCGATGGTCAAACCATCATAAGCGAAGAAAAATCCAGCGGGAAGCCTACGGTTGGCATCGTCGTGAAAACCGATGCGATGAGTGAGGTGTGTGAAATAGGTCTGCCGAGCCCCCACCCTTCTCGAGAACTCGATGGCCTCATCGACCAACATGTGTGAATGGTGAACCTTCTCGAATCGCAACGCATTCACCACCAACGTCTCCACGCCCTCCAAATATTTCATCTCCTCGTCAGCGATGGTTTTCATGTCGGTGATATAGGCGAACTTGCCGAATCGGAAGCCCAGAATGGGAAGACGGCCGTGCATCACCTGAATCGGAAGGCACTCCACATCACCAATACGCAAGATCTTATGCGGTTCCATTGTGTGCAATTTCAACAGAGGAACCCCAGGATAAAGATGTTCGAGAAAACAATAGGGCATCGTTTGCCGCAAGGCCTTTTCCGTTGGTGCATCGGCATAGATGTCGATGTCGCCAAACACGCAGAACGCCCGCAGGTCGTCGATACCCGCCACGTGGTCGTAGTGGATATGCGTGAGCAGCACCCCATCGGGTTTGATGAAGGGCAAAGGCATGAGTTGCTGTCGAATGTCAGGACCGCAATCGATGAGCAGCCTTGTGGTGTCGGTCTCCAGCAACCCCGCACTACGCAACCGTTTGTCGCGCGGATTGGTGCTCCGACACACCTCACAATGGCATCCCAGCGAAGGAACGCCGCCCGAAGTGCCCGTGCCTAAGAATGTAAAACGAATCATTTTTTTAAGGGTTTAAAGGGGAGATATAAAGGGTTTAAAGGGTATAAAGAGGAGTGGAAGGGCATATATATAAAAGGGTTTAAAGGGTATAAAGGGGAGTGAGGGGTTTAAAGGGTTATACAATGTTCACTTCTGGATGAATTTCGATTCCAAAACGTTCGAGCACATCCTGTTGTATCTGTTTGCACAACCTGACAATCTCATCGCCCGTTGCACCACCCTTGTTCACCAGCACCAACGCCTGACGGCTGTGGACACCCGCGCGTCCCATCGTCCTGCCTTTCCATCCGCATTGGTCAATCATCCAGCCTGCGGGAATCTTCACGTGCTCGGCGTCCACGTCATAATGTGGCATATTGGGATACAAGGCTGCCAACTCCTGATATTTTTCGGCTGAAACAACCGGGTTCATGAAGAAACTACCCGCGTTGCCCTCCACTTTGGGGTCGGGAAGTTTCTCGTTGCGGATATCGATGACCACTTGCCGAAGCTGCTCCAAGGTGGGCGTCTCAATCCCCTTGCGCTCCAACTCCGAACGGATGTTGCCATATTCGAGGTTCAGCTCGCCCTCGGTTTTCAACAAATACGAAACCTCGACAATCAGATATTGGTCTTTCCACTCGTTCTTGAATCGGCTCTTCCGATAGGCATAGCCGCATTCGGAAGCCGCAAACCTGCGAAGCTGTCCTGAGCCAATCTCCACCGCCACCACCTCCTCGATGATGTCGGCCACCTCAGCACCATAAGCGCCAATGTTCTGAACGGCGCTGGCACCCACCTCGCCCGGAATCAACGAGAGATTCTCAGCACCATGATAACCGTGCTCCGCGCAATAGGCCACCACGTCGTCCCAGATTTCGCCACTACCGCAGGTCAACCTGACACGCCCCGTTTGCCCGACGCGCGTCTCGCTGATGCCCTTGATGCCCGAATGAACCACCGTACCCTCGTAGTCGCCCGTGAGCAACAGATTGCTTCCTCCGCCCACAATCAGCAAGGGGCGGTCCTCCTCGTCCAACATCGTGGCCACCTGCCGAGCCTCCTCGATGGATTCGAACTCCACGAACCGACGGCAGCGGGCGTCAATGCCAAACGTATTGTGTGGCAACAAGTTGTAATCGCGAAAGTCTTTTATCATGGTTTACGAGTTAAATTTCACAAGTTTCCAATTCAATCCCTTCTTCCTGAACGTCATCTGAATCTCCAAACCGTTGGCCACGCCCCTGACAACAAAGAACTTCTGGTTGTCCGACGCGTATTGCTGGCCGTAGATGACGTTGTAGATGACCCCCTCGGGAATCAATCCCGGCTTGAACATCGGCCACTGCTCGGGCGTGATGGTGCCCGTGATGGTACTGAAATCGTCGTCGGGATCGGGCGCCGTGAAGGTCACAAACTCGTTGATGCTCTGGGCTTGGAAGGCGCTGTCGGTGGCGAATTTCTGGTAGAAGTCCAGGAACGAGGCGTTCTTGTTCTGATACATCTCGTTGGTGTGAATGGCTGTCAGCATCCACTCGCCGCCCACATTGTCAAACACATACTGCTTCACGTTCTTCTCGTCAAGGAAGATTTTCTCCAGCACCACGTGAACCACCGACGTGTCGTTCACAATCTCCATCTGCTCGGCATTGTCGAAAATCAGGGTGTAGTAGCCGTCCTTCATGAAGAAGTATTCCATCTCCCATTGGTTCTGCGTCAGCTGTTTCACCTTCTCGCCATTCTTATACACGGGAAGCGGAAACTGAATGCGCTTGAACTGAAGACGTTTGTTGCCGGCGAAATTGAAGAAGAAATCGTCGAAAAGTTCATCGGCCCCCTTGGGCATCACCGCCTGCTCTTCCTCCGCAGCTATCGAATCCGAGTCCACCAGCATGGACAAGTCGTCATCAGCTGTGGCCTTCTTGTTGTCGCACCCTGTCGTCGTGAAAAACAAAGGCGTCAGAACAACGCTCCACATTAGGAAAAAAGCATATTTTTTCATCACAAATTAGAACTTTTCGCTTTGTTGGCTCTCAAATTTGTGCAAAATTACAACTTTATTTCGATATATTTCCGTTTTTCCATGTAAAAATGTTACCTTTGCAGAAAATTTGTAAACATCCACAGATATGTTATTAGACAAAATAGACGAACTTCTCAAAGAAGTAAGCACCCTCACCGCCCAGAATGCCGAGGAAATCGAACAATTGCGCTTGAAATATCTCAGCAAGAAAGGCGAGATCAACGCCCTCATGGCCGACTTCCGCAATGTGGCCGCCGAGGAGAAGAAAACCATTGGAATCAAGATCAACGAACTGAAGCAGAAGGCTTTCGATAAGATCAACGAGCTCAAGGAGCAGTTTGAGGCTGCCGACACCGTCAGCGACGACATCGACCTCACTCGCACTCCCTACCCCATCCCACTCGGAACACGCCATCCGCTCAACATCGTGAAGAACGAGATTGTGGACATCTTCCAGCGCATGGGATTCACCTTGGCCGAAGGTCCCGAAATCGACGACGACCTCCACGTGTTCACCAAGTTGAACTTCGCCGCCGACCACCCCGCACGCGACATGCAAGACACCTTCTTCATCGAGACCAACCCCGACGAGGTGGCCAAGAACGTCATCCTGCGCTCCCACACCTCGAACGACCAGGCTCACTACATGGAGACCCACCAGCCGCCCATCCGCGTCATCTGCCCGGGTCGCGTCTATCGCAACGAGGCCATCTCAGCTCGTGCCCACTGCTTCTTCCATCAGGTCGAAGGACTCTATGTCGACAAGAACGTCTCGTTCACCGACCTGAAGCAGGTGCTGCTCTCGTTCGCCCGTGAGATGTTCGGACCCGAGACCAAGATTCGTCTCCGCCCCAGCTACTTCCCCTTCACCGAACCCAGCGCCGAGATGGACATCTCCTGCCACATCTGTGGTGGCAAGGGCTGTGGCTTCTGCAAGCACACCGGATGGGTCGAGATCCTGGGATGCGGAATGGTCGACCCCAACGTGCTCGAGGCCTGTGGCATCGACAGCACCGTCTACTCTGGCTATGCATTCGGCATGGGCGTGGAGCGCATCACAAACCTCAAGTACCGTGTGGCCGATTTGCGCATGTTCTCCGAGAACGACACCCGTTTCCTGCGCGAGTTCGAAGCCGCCAACTGATGAGACGACACCTTATTATATATATGACGTTGGTCTGCTGCATAAAAACCTATGCGGCAGACCTTTCTTTTTCAACCCAGGAAAACGACTCCTCCCGCCACGTGGGCTTCAGCCTGAGCGCCATACCCGCCCGACTCGTCGTCATGGACAGCTGGCAACGCAAGTGGCAACGCAACAAGCAGTCGTTCTCCCTTGCTGCCGAGGTCAATTACTCCGCCACACCCCGCGACTCCAACGCCTTCGCCAGCGACTACAACTACCCCATCTTCGGCTTCGGATTGAAGTTCAGCCGCAACGACGTTACCATGCATCGTTCGCCCGACCCCGCCTGGGGAATGGCGCAAGAGGTCGACTACGACTCACGTCTGGGCAACATCACCACCGCCTACGCCACCTTCACACGCCCCCTCTACCGCGACCGCCATTGGATGTTCGACTACATGCTCGGAACGGGCATCAGCTGGGGAAAACACAAATACAACAACCCCGATAACATCGACAACGAGCTCATAGGCTCGCGCTTCCACGTCTATTTCACCGGAGGCGCTCATGCCACCTACCGCTTCGCCCACCAGTGGGGCATCTCGGCTGGCGTCGAGTTCTTCCACCATAGCAACGGAGCCCTCAACCGCCCCAACAAAGGAGCCAACTTCCTCGGCCCTGTGGTCGCCCTGCGCTACATGCCCTACTATCCTTCCGTGGCCGACCGACAAGCCAACATCATCCGCAAACCCTTCCAGAAACGCCTCTATGCCAACCTCACGCTCGGCGTGGGAGGAAAAACGCTCAACGAAGATTGGCAGCTCACGCAGTTCCACACCCACCCCGACTCCGCCAGCTACCGCACCAACCGCTTCCACTTCTACACCGCCTACTCCGCACAAGCCGACCTCATGTACCGCTATGCCCGCCGATGGGCGTCGGGCGTCGGAGCCGACCTCTTCTATGGCACCTATGCCGACCGAGTGGAAGCCATCGACCAGCAAGCCGGCAGCGACGTCAAGCACAGCCCCTGGTCGGTAGGCCTCGCCTTCAAGCACCACGTCTACTACCAGAACTGGTCGGCCGCCATGTCCCTGGGCTACTACCTCTACCGCCACATGGGCGTCAACGCCAAGGAAATCGAAAAGCCCTACTACGAGCGCATCGGCGTCCACTACACCTTCCCAGCCCTCCGCGGCCTCACCATCGGCTTCAACATCAAAGCCCACCTCACCAAAGCCGACCTCACCGAATTCGTCGTCAGCTATCCCATTGAATTGTAAAGAATTAAAATGGCCACCGAACTCTCACGAGTCCAATGGCCATTTTTCATTTTTCCTTTTTCATTTAGCTACGCCAAACAGCTGGCAACGCCCAAGCTGGTGGCGATAGCGGTCAAGATGGCGATGACAGTTTGAATAATGAATTTCCAAGTATCCTTTTTCATACGCTTTAGTTTTTAGTGAGTTTTTAAGTTTTTGAGTTCATAATTTGATTAGTTTTTAAGTAGTTCAGAGGTGGACATTTAGCCTTTTTTTGACCTTTTTGGCACATGTATCATCTAACGCTCTCAGATGTGGCATGTGAGCGCCCCAGATGTATCACCTGAGGCGCTTAGATGTGGCCTTTAGCCGCCACTTCCGCCTTCCTCCTCTTCCTCTGCAGGAAGGAGGTCAGCAATGTTCTTGACGGTGACGTCGCTGAGGAACTTCTTGATGCGATTTCCCTCCTTGGTCACCTTCCACTCGGGCTGGAAGTTCATGCGCGAGCCCACGATGTTCTTCGAAGCGGAGAAGTCCTCCTTGCGAAGCGAACCTTTGGTCTTCAGACCGATTTTGAACGAGCCGAAACCATCCAACACGACGCGCTCGGAGGCGTTGAGGTGGCGGTTCATGACGTTCACCAACTCGATGAGCACGGCGCTCACGTCAGAATACTTCACGGAGACGTTCTCCTCGATCTCCTTGGCCATTTGCTGCAGGTTCACGGCCTGGGTGTGGATAGCGCGTGCGAACCACTGGCCTGAGGTCAGTGCGTTTTCGCGAGTGTCTTGATAAACTCTGTAAAGAATTGCCATAGTCTTTTAGTTTTTTTAGTGAATTAATTTAGTTTTAGTTACTCTCTGAGGATTGCAGATATCAGCCTGCGCGCTTGGCAAATAATCCTTCATCCTTCTGCATACAAAATTACAAAATAAATTCCATATACGCAAGTATTTAAGCATTTTTTTTAAAGTATTTCTTTAATATTATTCTTGCTGTTTTTCTCGCAAATAATACTCGCTGAAATCCTTGCAATCCGGGGGCAGTTGGTGGTGCTCGAGAGAGGGCAAAACCTGCTTCAACTGGAGGAAGAGTCGTTCGCCTGGCTCGTCGCGGTCGGGAAACATGTGGAAGCTAATTGACAATTGAGAATTGACAATTGACAATTGATTTACGTCCTTTGGTTTCAGCAACGTGGCCGAGGGAATGGCAATCGCCTTGTGACCAGCTGAGAGCATCGCCCAGCAGTCGCTGCAGCCTTCGGTTATCCATAGCTCGTCGCCTTCGTGGAGGCGGTTCAACACAGGCAGATTGTAGATGTTGCACTCCGCCCCTTGTGGAAAGCGGAAGCGAGGTTGCTCAGGGTCGTGCCCCATGTATCTTTGCTGGATGCCGACGAGTTCCCCCTGCTGATTGAAATAGGGAATCTGCAACCAGTCGCGGAAGGAGTTCAGGCGGCAATATTTGACCACAGCGGGGTTTAATTGCCGTTGCTCGAAGAGGAACTTGCAGGCTTCCGGAGAGAGCCATGGACGCTCGAAATAGCGGGCGTAGCGCTGTGCATCGAACGGCTTGGGCGGCTTCGTCTCCAAAGGTTTGTACTCCGTCAGGATGATGCAATGCTCGTCAGCCAACCAACGGCACGCCTCGAGGAAATCCTTGTTCAAATGTCGCATCACGAGGTCGATGGTGCCCCCGTGGGCATCGCACACGAAGCAGCGGTAGGAGTTTCGACGGACGTTGAACGACAGCGAGGCATGATGGTCGTTGTGGAATGGGCAGAGGCTCTTGTGCCGCACGACATGCAATCCAAGTCGCTCTGCGACCCCCTCTATGGGGAGGTCGCGGAGCTTTTGAAGTTCAAACTTATCCATTGCCTTTCAGATATTTTTCCGTTTTGGTATAAAGACCTGTCTCAGCCGAGTAGGTGATAAAGCCGCGGCTCATCCATACGCGCAATTGTCGATTAGTGCCATCCTTCGGCTTTTCGATACTTACACGAAGAGCCTCTAGCTCGGCCTCGTTGAACGTATCGCGCAGATTGTCAAGCATATTCTTCGGGCCAGTCTTACTTGCCTCAGTGGTGCTAGTATCACCCCCATTAAGCAAGTCTGCAAATATCTGCATCTTACTCCAGATGTCGTGATAGACAAGCCATTCCACAAGGTCAGTAATCGACTTCGTCCACGTCTGATTGTTAAGAATCCACAGTACGCAGCCAGCCTTCCACGCGCTGACCAGCGCACGCTTCGAAACGTCCCAGAGCACATCGTCGTCTGCCAGGTCGGCAAGCGAAGCCATGTCCTGTGCCAACTTGTCCACAAGCCTGTTCAGCGGACGGATGATGAACCTGCCCTTGCAAGCATCGAGCCGCATCAGATATTCATCCAGTTTTTTGTAAAACTCGTTGGTATATCTGCCTTGTCGGGGAATGCGTCCGTCGCGGCTGGTACGTGCCTTGTAGGAAAAGACCATACGACCAAATGTACCGTTGAACAGCTCGTTCTTATAGAACTTGCGCGTAGCATAGGGAGTGCTCGATATTGTCAGGTTGGTACGAAGAATCGGGTTACCCGTGATACCATCAGCCGTTGCTCTCAAGGCTCCTGCACGCTGGCGATCGTAGATATTGCGTAGCATCTGCGTAACCTGCTTGTGACCGCCACACATCTTGTCGGCCATCTCCACCTCAGGCATATTAAGGTATTGTGTGCGAGCGCCAAGTGCTTCACAGCCCATAGAGTTTTGTATGTAAGCCGCGTTGGTGATGTCGGAAGGAGGAAACCAGATGGCGACATCCGGACGGGCGGGTTTCTCCTTGTTGGCCGATTTCGTCTTTACCTGTTTCGACCATTCAACGAGTTTCTTCAATTCTGCCTCGTCGTGCTGACGAAAATCCCTGCAAATTGCCTCTACTAAAAGTGACAGTTGGCCCTTGTTACAGCCACTATCGGCCACCAAATTTGCCATCATACCACACAGTTCCTTCCAAGTGAGGTCGGGATACTGAAATTCGGAGCCGCTTACATGTGCGCCAAGTATAGGGAAAAACATCGGAATCAAAGGTTCATACATGTCTTTTGACACCTGCGTGAGCAGAATTTTGATGCACTCTGTGCCTTTTCCGAGGCGTGGCATCTTTGGTGCTGTTGGTTTTGAAATGTCGTATTTCATTGATATACTGCTTTTTAGATGAAAATTTAATAACTACTTTGTTTCAGTTTCAGTTGTTTCAGTTAGTTTTTTGAGGGTATGTATTCCACCACCTTCTTATATAACATATTGATTATTAATTAGTTATACAATCTTAGAAAGGGGGTTTGAAACATAACTGAACCTCAAAAACATAACTGAAACTGAAACAACTGAAACACTCGGTCGTAAACACTTATCTCTCTACGAGGCCTTTCAATGCTCTGCGCAGTTCGAACATCACACGGATGGAATAGTCGTCGACGCTGAAGAGGCGGTCCACCTTCATGGGCTTGAGGTTCGGGCGCAGGGTGCCGTCGTCGTGACGGGTGATCGTTACGAACTCGCCATCGAAGACGCGCGGATTGCGCTTGGTGATCTGCGGAGCAGTCTCCACGAACGTGAAGTGAGCGTCGATGCAGAGGAACTCGTCGAGGTCGGCGTCCGAGTCGCGTGTGAGCACGCCCTGGTAAGCCTTGCCGGTTTTCATGTGCCTGTCGTTGCGCAGGATTGTCTTTACGTCACAGCCCAACTCTGTGTTGCGGTTCCAACCTTCGAGGTTGGCATTTCTTTTGTTTGTCATTTTATTATAGGTATTAAAAAATACCCGCTCGCACAACGGACATCTGACATAGCGGTTGCGTTTTCATCTTGTCCGTCCCCGCGACCCGTGCTCAGTTAGCGTCGTGGGTATCGAATTCTATGGCAAAGATAAGCATAAAAAAAACGTCCCAGATGGCCTGGAACGTTTTGGGAAGGATTTGGGAAGGAATTGGGAAACTCACTCTTGCGCGAGGCGTGTTTTTCCCAGTTCGGTTGCTATTTTCAACACGATTTCCCTGCATTGGGAAAACATGTTCTGGTCGTTTTTGCTGACCCGTACATACTCCATGCGCCTCGGGTCGTAGTCCATGAACGAGAGCGTGCAAATCTTCCTGATGCTCTCATAGCTGCATTCATACTCGGCAGGGATGTCCAAGTCGAGGCTCTTGATCTTCGCACAGAACTCCTTGGCGTCGACAGGATAGTTGCACGTCCAGCGCAGATACCAATACACGCCAACCCACTTCCATTTGGCGTCGACCACCAAGCCTTTGCCCACGCACGCCTCCAGCACCTGAGCCACCTCCTTGTCGCTGAAACCATCGCCCTCCTCGTTCAACTCCTTCACGCGGCGCTTGATGTCCTTGCGCAGCTGGTTGACCTGTCCGCGCTTCAGCAGCGGCTCAATCAGTCTGCGGGCATTGTCGCGCTGGGCGGTGTCCTCAAGCGACGCAATCTGTTCCACCACATTCTCATAAGTCACACGGTTCGACCACTCGTCGTTGTTCTTCCATTGCTCAAGCGTGTCCGTCAAAGCCGCGTTCTCCCTCTCCAGCGCTGCCACACGCTGCTTCAGCTGCTCATACTCCGTCATCATCTGCTGGACGCCGCCCAGCCAGTTCATCAACTCAGCCCCAAAGGCCTTCGACCCTTGCAAAGGGTCCTCTCCATTCTCCTGGTTAAAAATCATCTGTGTCATAAAAAAAGTGAATATATATAGTTAATAAATCGTTAGGCTACCAGTCAAAAAAACGACCCGCCTCCTCGAAGGCGAATCAAAGTCAAGGGTGGTGCAGGCCGTGCTCGCAAAACCATCTCCTTTGTTTTGCAAAGGTACAAAAAAACGAGAGAAGAGCAAAAGAAAAAACATTATTTTTTATGCCGAAATGAAGAAAAATCGACGAAACCGACAACAACGCTTATGCAACATTTTCGGCCGATTGTTTGGAAGTTTCCCGAAAATCCTCTATATTTGCAACCAAACTACTAATTCTTTCCGAAACAACAATTTAATAATATATGAATATGAAAAAACAAATATTACTCATCGTTTTGTTGTTCCTGCCAATGATGTCAAGTGCATATACAGGTGTAGCCGTTGTTGATGATATCAAATACTACATCAACACCGATGACCAAACGGCAGAGGTGAGAGCAAATTATTCTAACAGTATCAACACTTATACTGGCGATATTGTCATTCCTAAAACGATTGAATATGAAGGAGAGACATGTAATGTGACGAGTATAGGATATGAGGCTTTCGATGGTTGCTCCGGTCTCACGTCTATAACCATCCCGTCGAGTGTGACGAGTATCGGCTATGGGGCTTTTCTAGGTTGCAAAGGCCTGACCAATGTCACCATCCCGTCGAGTGTGACAAGCATTGGTGATTGGTCTTTTAACGATTGCTCTAGCCTCATCTCCATCTCTATTCCTTCAAGTGTTTCGAGAATTGGATCCTATGTGTTTTTTGGCTGCTCCAGTCTCACCTCCATCTCCATTCCAAACTCCGTGACCAGCATAGGAGAGGATGCTTTCTATGGTTGCTCTGCCCTCACCTCCATTGACATCCCCACCAGCGTGACCAGCATTGGAAACTATGCTTTCTCTAATTGCTCCGGTCTTACCTCTGTGACCATCCCCAATTCTGTGACCATCATTGGAAAGGGTGTTTTTGTTGCTTGCAATGGACTTATCTCTATCAGTGTGGAATCGGGGAATACGAAATATGATTCGCGTGATAATTGTAATGGTATTATTGAAACGGAAACCAATACTCTAATAACTGGTTGCCAGAATACGACCATCCCCAATTCTGTGACCAGCATTGAAGAGAGTGCTTTCTCTGGCTGCTCCAGTCTCACCTTCATTGACATCCCCACCAGTGTGATCAGCATTGGAAACTATGCTTTCTATGGTTGCTCTGCCCTCACCTCCATTGACATCCCCACCAGCGTGACCAGTATTGGAAAGCAAGCTTTCTATGGTTGCTCTAGTTTGACCTCGGTCACCATCCCTGAGTATGTGACAAGCATTGGTCTTGCCACGTTCGCTGAATGCACAAGCATGACCGAGATCACCATCCCTTCTAGTGTAACTTCCATCGGCGATTGGGCTTTTTATCATTGCGCCAGTCTAACCTCATTCATCATCCCCTCGAATATTACTAGCATCGGAAGCGACGCTTTCCAAGATTGCTCCAACCTGACCTCCGTGACTATCCCCTCGAGCGTGACGAGCATCGGTGGTTATGCGTTTTATGGCTGTTCTAACCTGACCTCCGTAAAAGTAGATATAGAAACACCTCTTTCAATTGATTATAGTGAAACTTTCTCCAACCGCGCCAATGCCACGCTTTACGTGCCTGCAGGCAGCAAAACCCTCTATGAGGCGGCTGACTATTGGAAGGAGTTCAAAGAGATCATTGAATTTGCCAATAAATGCGCCACGCCCACTATCACCTACGCAAACGGCAAGGTGCGCTGCACATGCGAGACGGAAGGCGTGACGTACGTCTATACCATCACTCCTGCAGGTTCTACGGGTGAAAGCACAGATGGAGTCATCTCTCTCGGCACATCGTTCACAGTAAGCGTGAAGGCAACTCGCGACGGCTATACGGATTCAGACATCGCCACCACGACCATCAACCTTTCCCAAGTGGGTGACATGGATGGCGACGGCCAAGTTAACATCAACGATGTAACCACGTTGGTGAACATCATATTGGGTAGGTGAGGCATTGTGAAGATATAAATAAAAAAACGGCCACTGACTCGGGAGAGTTGGTGGCTCTTTTTTAGATAGAGAGATAAGAGATAAAAGAGTGGGGGAGTCTTATTTCATGAGCATCAGGACGCTTCCGGCGGTGATGAGCAGGGCGCCAATGACCACCCGCAGGTTCACTTGCTCGTGGAGGAAGATGAAGGCGAGGAGGATGGTGATGACGACGCTGAGCTTGTCGATGGGGGCTACTCGGGCGACATCGCCCAACTGGATGGCCTTGAAGTAGAACAGCCACGAGAGGCCTGTGGCGACGCCTGAGAGCACGAGGAATAGCCAGGTGTTTTTGCCGACATCACGGATTTCGCTGACGTGTCGTCCGAACAACACGATGCCCCACGTGAGAACGAGTATGACGCTTGTGCGGATGGCGGTGGCGAGGTCGGAGTTCACATCCTTCACGCCCACCTTGGCGAAAATGGCTGTCAGCGCAGCAAACAGGGCTGACAACAAGGCATAGACTTTCCACATATTCCGAGCTGCTTTAAAATTATGATGCAAATATAGTAAATGTTTGGCAATTGTGCTCGCTGAACCGACTTTTTTTGTATCTTTGCAAAGAAACTGTGCGATGTGAAAGATGAAAGAAGACCTATGAGACTAAAAATGACGATATGGGTAGCCCTGATGACACTCATGATGCCTCTGGCTGCGACAGGTAGGGAACGTATTAATTTCAATGCCGACTGGCGACTGTGTGTTGGCGATGTGCCGGAGGCTGCAGAAGTAGAGTTCGACGATAGTCGGTGGCAACGAGTGACGCTGCCTTATGCCTTCAATGGCGACGAGGCTTTCCGCAAGGACATTGTCGACCTGACGGACACCATCTGTTGGTATAGGAAAGTGTTTTCTCTCACCTCTCACCCCTCACCTCTCACCGCTAAATACTTCATCGAGTTTGAGGGCGTACGCCAGGGAGCGGACGTTTATCTGAACGGTCATCACGTGGGCTTCAGCGAGAATGGGGTGATGGCCTGCGGCTTTGACTTGACGCCCTACATCACGAAGGGCAGGAACGTGCTGGCTGTGCGCTGTGACAACAGCTGGACGTATCGCTCGCGCCGTCACGACAGTCGCTACCAGTGGAACGACCGCAATTTCAACACCAACTACGGTGGTATTCCGAAGAACGTGTGGCTGCACGTGACGGACAGGCTCTACCAGACGCTGCCGCTGTACTCCGATCTCGGCACCACGGGCACTTATGTCTATGCCACCGACTTTGACATTCCCAACCGCAAAGCCACGATTCACGTTGAATCTGAAGTGAAAAATGAAGACAACAAGCCTCGTACATTCTTCCTGACGGTCGTTGTGAAAGACAAAGATGGCAACAAGATAGCCGGATTCAACGGTAGCGAGAAGTTGACGTTGCAACCAGGAGAGACCATTATTGCCAAGGCCGAAAAAGAGCTTCGTGGGCTTCATTTCTGGTCGTGGGGTTACGGTTATCTGTATACGGTGGAAACCTATCTGAGAGAAACACTCGATGACGCCGGAAGCGACCGGGTCGTAACCCGCACGGGCTTCCGCAAGACTCGCTTCGGCGAGGGCAAGATTTGGCTGAACGACCGCTGCCTGATGGTACACGGTTATGCCCAACGCACGTCGAACGAGTGGCCTGGGGTGGGGCTGAGTGTTCCTGCGTGGCTGAGCGACTACTCGAACGGGCTGATGGTGGAGTCGGGTGGCAACGTGGTGCGCTGGATGCATGTCACACCTTGGAAGCAGGACGTCGAGTCGTGCGACCGTGTAGGGCTCATCCAAGCAATGCCTGCTGGTGATGCCGAGAAGGATGTGGAGGGCGCTCGCTGGGCACAACGCACGGAGTTGATGCGCGATGCCATCATCTACAACCGTAACAACCCCTCGATACTCTTCTACGAATGCGGCAACGAGAGCATCAGTCGCGAGCACATGCTGGTGATGAAGGACATACGCGATGAGTACGACCCGCATGGCGGACGCGCCATAGGCAGTCGTGAGATGCTCGACATCGACGAGGCGGAGTATGGTGGCGAGATGCTGTATATCAACAAGTCGAAGAAGCACCCCATGTGGGCGATGGAGTACTGTCGCGACGAGGGTTTGCGCAAATACTGGGACGAATGGAGCTATCCTTATCACAAAGAGGGTGAAGGTCCGCTTTATCGTGGCAATCCTGCTACCGAGTACAATCACAACATGGACCAGCTGGCCATCGAGATGGTGCGCCGCTGGTACGACTATTGGCGTGAGCGTCCGGGTACAGGCACCCGAGTCTCATCGGGTGGTGTGAAGATTGTCTTCTCCGACACGAACACCCACCATCGTGGTGAGTCGAACTATCGCACCAGTGGTGTCGTCGATGCCATGCGCATCCCCAAGGATGCATTCTATGCCCATCAGGTGATGTGGTCGGGCTGGGTGGAACCCGAAGAGGCAAAGACGTATATCATCGGGCATTGGAACAGAGCCACTCTCTTATCCCCCCAACAGGGGGAAAGTCCACAGAAGGTAAAACTCCTCCCCAATCTGGGGGAGGCAGGAAAGGGGCTTCCCGTTTATGTCGTAAGTACTGGCGACGAGGTGGAACTGTTCCTGAATGGCCGTTCCTTGGGCAAGGGTCGTCAGAGCTACCGCTATCTCTTCACCTTCGACGATGTTCCTTTCGAGCCTGGCACGCTGGAGGCTGTAGCTAATGATGGAAGTCGCTATAAGCTGGAGACCGCGGGCGAACCTTATCAGCTGAGACTCACCGCCATTGAGAACCCTCAGGGAACGAAGGCCGATGGTGCCGACATGGTGCTTTTCCAAGTGGAGGTGCTCGACAGGGAAGGCCACCGCTGTCCGCTCGATGACCGCATGATTCATTTCGAGCTGTCAGGCGAAGCCAAGTGGATAGGGGGCATCGCCACCCGTCAGAACAGTGATATGCAACGCCCAGACGAGAATCGGTCGGAAGGTCTTCTCGACGCCGCTGCCACGAAGAACATCTCCGACAACTATGTGGGCGCAATGAATCTTCCCGTTGAGTGTGGTGTGAACCGCGTGCTCGTCCGTACGACCCCGAACGCAGGAGAGATTCATCTTTCAGCATACGCAGAGGGCATAAAACCTGCCTTTATTAAAGTGCAGAGCTCGGAGGTGAGAGTTGAGAGTGATTTGCCGCAACTGACGCTTAAGAGCCGTTTGGATCGTGGTGAGACTCCGTTGACTGCTTCCTACACAGAGCAGGCTCAAAGCATAGGCATCGTTTCTGCCAACGCAGGTTATGACTCAGAACATGCATGGCGTAGCTACGACGACAATGAACTCTCGGAATGGAAAAATGACGGTCGCCTCTCCACCGCGTGGATTACCTACAAACTCGCAAAGGAAACCATCGTAGACGACGTCTGCCTGAAGCTCACTGGCTGGCGACTTCGTAGTTATCCCATTGAAATCTATGCTGGTAAGACGCTTATATGGAGTGGAGAAACTGAGCGCAGCCTTGGCTACATCCACCTGAAGCCTACCAAACTTGTCAAGACCGACGAGATAACCATCCGTCTGAAAGGAGCTGGCAAGGACAAGGATGCCTTCGGTGGTATCGTAGAGGTGGCTGAGCCTGCCGCTGGCGAGCTCGACCTCTTCAAAGCCAAGAATGGTGGGGAAGCCAACCATGAACTACGCATCGTGGAGATAGAGTTCATGACAACCGTCGTTCGTTCCCAAGAACGACAATTCTCATAAAAAATCAAAAAGACTCCTCTATATCGCAATAATATGGAGGATTTTTTTGTATATTTGTGCAGATTTCTGCACGAAGCTACTCACGCTCGGCAAATGAAACAAACTTCTTTGCTCTCGCTTAATCGAAATTTTATATATTTGAGTCCAGTTAATAACCTTTTGCAAACCCCAAAAAGTAAATAGCATGAAGAAGATAGTATTAGCAATGTCGGCACTGCTGATGATGGCGGTTGCATGTACACAAAAAAACAACACAAAAAAGGAAGCAATGGAAAACAAGAATGCCCCTACAGTTTATTTGACCAGGGAGATTTCGCCTGAGTCATTGGTGAAAATCTACAAAGCCCTGGGTGTGGAAGCCCAAGGGCGCGTGGCTGTCAAGATGAGCACTGGCGAGGGCAGCAACCCCAACTACCTGAAGCCCGAACTCATCAAGAACCTGATTGCGGAGGTGGACGGCACCATCGTGGAATGCAACACCGCCTACGGCAACGCGCCTGAGGATGTGCAGGACGACCGCAACAACTCTGCCAACCACTGGAAGGTCATCGAGCGGCATGGCTTTACGCCTACGTTCAAGGTTGACATTATGGACGAGGAGGGCGAGATGCGGATTCCCGTACAGGATTCGACACACCTGAAGTACGACATCGTGGGAACGCACATGGCCAACTACGACTTCATGATTGCCCTGAACCACTTCAAGGGACATCCCATGGGTGGCTATGGTGGTGCGTTGAAGAACCTCTCCATCGGCTGTGGCAGCCAGAACGGCAAGGCCTATATCCACTCGGCCGGTAAGATGGAAAAGCTCGACATGGAGAAGCTGTGGACACCTGAGTACATCGGCAATCAGGATGGTTTCCTCGAGAGTATGGCAGCTGCTGCTCAGGCTGTGGTGAACTACTTTGAGAAGAAACAGGGCATCATCTACATCTCGGTGATGAACAACATGTCGATTGACTGCGATTGCGTGGACCATCCCGAACCTGTGAAACTGGAGGACTACGGCATTCTGGCCAGTACCGATCCCGTGGCTCTCGACCAAGCCTGCATCGACATCATCAACCAACAGAAAGTGACAGCGAAGAACGACCCCACCGATCTGTTGAACCGTATCGACCAGCAGCATGGAGTTCATACCATCGAGCATGCCGAGAAGATTGGTCTTGGCAGCCGCCAATACACGTTGGTAAATATCGACAAATGAACAAACCTAAATAATTATGAATATCCTGATTTTACAAGGCTCTCCGAGAGCCAAAGGAAACACCGCTTGGATGGCGGAAGAGTACAAGAAAGCTGCCGAGGCAGCAGGTCACCAGGTAACGTTGGTCAACGTGTCGAGAAAAAAGATTGCAGGCTGTCTGGCTTGCGAGTACTGTCATAATAAGGGCAATGGCGCCTGCATCCAGAAGGACGACATGCAGGAACTCTACCCGCTGATGGCAGAAGCCGAGGTGCTGGTATTGGCAGCCCCCATCTACTACTTCACGCTCTGTGCCCAGATACAGCTTCCCATCCAACGCATGTACTGCGTGAACAAACCCGCGAAGGTGAAGAAGATTGCCCTGCTGATGTCATCCTATTCGCCTAATGTCTATGATGGCGCTATCGCTGAAGTGCGCGACATCTGCAACTACTGGGGCGTGGAGAATATGGGCTACGTCAGCGCAAAGATCGACGAGCAGAAGACTGCCGCGACACTGAGCAAAGTTCAGGAATTGGTGGAGAAACTGTAAAGTATGAAACAAATCGCAGTGATACTATCCGTTCTCTTGCTTCTAATAGGATGCTGCGGAGATAAAGAGGAGAAGAGTATGTCGATAACAGTCAATCTGAGGTACACAGGCACGGACGGGAATGCCAGGAAGTTCGCTGAGGAGATGGTTTCCAGCGGCACCGTTGACGCTATCAGAGCCGAGGAGGGCAATCTGAGGTATGAGTATTACCAGTCGTTGGATGCCCCTGAGACCATCCTGCTCATCGACAGCTGGGCCAATCAGGAAGCCATCGACAAGCATCATGCGACGCCCATGATGGACACCATCGCCAAGCTTCGCGAGAAGTACGACCTCCACATGACGGTGGAACGCTATACTGCTGCAGAAACACCCGAATCGGAGAATCAGTTCATCAGGAAGTAATGAGTATGAAAACAGAAATGAAGAAGCAGCGAGAGCAAAGCCAAACTTGTTTGAGCTCTGCCGAGTCGCGACTGAATAAGAGTAAAACTCAATTTGAAAAGATGCGGAGTGAGGAGTTCTATGACTTCACGAGCGAGGAATGTCTGGCAAGTTACTTCAGGGCCAAGCATCTTTGTGCAAAGCTGCAAACCATGACCGTAGAGGATGATGACTACAGGAAGACGATAGAAGACTTGATTCCGGGCATTCCTGAGTCATCTACGGTATCACCACCAGCCTGGGCGTCGCAAGTTGCCTTGCTTAGCGGAATTAAAAAATTAAAAAATTAAAGAATTAAAAAGAGGTCATCGAATGATTTCGGTGATCTCTTTCAATGCTCCGCTCGAGCTTGCTCGGGAATGGTTCCTCATGCTCGGCAAAGCTCAAATGTAATTTGGCTCTGCTCTCGCGTAATCGAAACTTTCAATGTTCAATGGTCAATGGTCAATGTGCTACGTTCGGTGGCTGTTTTATCTATTATCTTTTATCTCAATATCTAAGGCTTTGCCTTTTCATTCGTAATCGTCGATGACAGAATTCATGAAGTCCATCATGGGTTTGGCGACGCGGAAGATGTGCATGGCCTCGGGTATCCATTGGTCGCCCTCGAAGAAGGTGTCGGGGACGTGGTGCCAGCAGCAATAGTCTTTCATGCGAAGGTATTGGATGTACTCGTAGTCGCGGGGGAAGCCGACGGGACACGACTTGAGCATGGTGAGACCAAAACCTTTTTCGGTGGCGGTGTCGGGTGTGCCCTCCCCTACTTCGTTGGCCGAATACTCGGGCCACTGGCCTTCACCTGGTTTGCCGAACATCTCGACGAAGGCGGGATTCTCCACGGCTGCCAACCACTGGGCGGTGTTGCCCATAATCTCGTTGCGACAGGCGGTGAGGATGTTGGTGGGGAGCCAATAGCTACCGACGGCCAACATGCAGTTGCCGGGCTCGAGGTGGATGTAGTAGCCGCCACGCAGCGCCTTCTTTCCCTTCATGCAGATGTAGGCTCCGAGATGGCGTTTGTAGGGCGACTTGTCGGGTGAGAAACGGGTGTCGCGGTTGAAGCGATAGACGCAGTCTTTCACTTGCAGGTGTGCCACTTCGTCGTCGAACTCGGTGATGGCGGTGATGGCCTTTGCGATGCCTTCGTTGAAGCTTTTGCGCACAGCTTCGTATTCGTCGCGATGAGCCTGGAACCACTCGCGGTTGTTGTGAGCGGCTATCTGGCGGAGGAAGGAGAGGATAGAAAGAGAATCCATAAATTCACAATTCACAATTGACAATTGACAATGAAAAATTTTGATTAGGAGTGCAGGAGACAGAAAGGCTACGGGTAGGCGAGCTTGCTCGGGAATGGTGCAGACAATAGCTTGGGTAATGGCTTCTAACTACTTCTAACTACTTCTAACTACTTCTAACTACTTCTAACTACTTCTAACTCCCTTAATTCACTTTTCACTATTCACTTTTCACTTTTCACTTTTCACTTCGGGCTTTGCCCGTTGGGCAAATGCCCGCGAATTGGCATTTCTCGCAATGGGGTTTGCGGCTGGTGCAGACGTAGCGGCCATGAAGGAGGAGCCAGTGGTGGGCATCGGGGATGTCGTTGGCAGGGATGTTGCGCATGAGGTGCTGCTCGACCTTCAAGGGTGTGTTGGCGGATGCGGGCACCAAACCGAGGCGGTGGCTCACGCGGAACACATGGGTATCGACGGCCATCGCGGCACGTCCGAACCACACGGCTTGCATGACATTGGCGGTCTTGCGCCCCACCCCAGGCAACTTGACAAGGTCATCGAGGTCGCTGGGCACCTCGCCTCCGAAATCGCTCACGAGCATGCGAGCCATCTCGACCAGATGCTTGGACTTGGCGTTTGGGTAGCTGACGCTCTTCACATACTCGAAGACCTCCTCGGGTTCGGCTTGTGCCATCTCCTTCGCCGACGGATAACGGGCGAAGAGCGCGGGGGTGACCTGATTGATGCGCTTGTCGGTGCACTGGGCGCTGAGTAGCGTGGCGCACAACAGCTGGAAGGCGCTCGAGAACTCGAGTTCGGTGGTCACGACGGGCATGTGCTCGCGGAAATAGTCGAGGATGTAGGCGTAGCGTTCTTTCTTTGTCATAAAGGTCAAGGTGGTGGAAAATAAAAAAGAGCCTCCCCAAGCCCCTCCCGTAGAGGGGATGTTGAATGGCTGCACTAATATAGAGTATTTCACCACCTAAGCCCCGAAGGGGTGTTAAGATTACAGGCAGGTGGTGAAGTGCGAATCACTAAACCCCTGCCTGTGTTCTGTAGCACTTTCAGTGCTCTTGTAGGTCAACTGCTATATTATTGCCTTATTGATTGGGTTGTTTTATTTCTTGGCAGCAGGAGCGGCTTCCTTCTTCTCGGTCTTGGCAGCATCGCCAGCGGGCTTGTAAGCCTTGTTAAGTCCGGCAATCACCTCGTTGGTGATGTCGAAAGCCTTGTCGGCAAAGAGGATGTTGTCGCCAGCCTTGCTGAGAATGAGGCTGAACTTCTTGTCCTTGTTGTACTTGGCCAGGAAATGCTGGATGGAGTCGCGCAGGGCAAGATTGTATTTGTCGGTCTCGGCCTGGAACTCGTTGCTCAGGCGCTGGTTGAGGTTCTGCAGGTCGACGCTCTGCTTCTGGAGACTTGCCTGGATACCCTCGGCCTGCTCACGTGTGTAGGCGTTCTGCTGGAGTTTCTGCTGGAAGTTGGCGGCAGCCTGCTCGAGCGAGCGCTGCTTGTTGGCCAGGGTGTTCTGGATGTTCTGGCCCTTCTTCTGCAGGATCTGCGAGTAGTCCTTACAGAACTTGTACTGCGTCATGATGCTGTCCACCTCGACGAAGGCAATTTTCAGTTCGGCAGGAGCGGCCTGCTCGGCGGGTTTCGACTTCTGATCCATCTTGGGAGCCGACTTGTCACACGAAGAGATGGCCACTGTAGCAACGGCGGCAACGGCCAAAGTGCGGAAAAGGTTTTTCTTGTTCATTTTCTAATTATTTGTTTTTGTTTTGATTATTCGAAATGTTGCTTCAGGTTCAATACGCTTTGCCTTTCTCGCGTGCCTCGCGGTCCTGATCCATCACGCAATGAATGCCGCGCTCCTTCATGGCCTCGCTGTCGTGGATATGCATCGAGGAGAAGCGGCCATCCTTTTTGAAAATCAGTTTCACGCAGAATAATGCTATGCAAATAGCAATTATTAACACGCTTATCAGCAGAGTTTGAATCATTTTTACTATTTTTGCGACTGCAAAGTTAATTAAATATTTCAGAATATCACAATAAAACACATAAATAAATGAATAAAAACGTATTAAAACCTGCTCGCGTGTTCGAGCAATTCGCAAAAATCAATGAGATTCCACGTCCTTCGAAGCGTGAAGAGAAGATGATTGCGTATCTGAAAGAGTTCGGTGAGAGCCGCGGATTGGCCACCAAAGTTGACGAAACTGGCAACGTGCTGATTTTCAAACCTGCCACGAAAGGCATGGAAAACCGCGCCACCGTGATATTGCAGAGCCACATGGATATGGTGTGCGAGAAGTTGGTCGATGTGGATTTCGACTTCGACCGCGATGCCATTCAGACCTATGTGGACGGCGAATGGCTGAAGGCCAAAGGCACCACGCTGGGCGCCGACGATGGTATCGGATGCGCCATTGAACTGGCTATCCTCGACTCGGACGACATCGAGCACGGTCCGCTGGAGTGTGTCTTCACGCGCGATGAGGAGACAGGCTTGACGGGCGCCGAGGGCATGAAGGCCGGATTCATGACGGGCGACATGCTCATCAACCTCGACTCGGAGGACGAAGGTCAGATTTTCGTGAGTTGTGCTGGTGGAAGGAACACCACTGCCACCTTCAAGTTCGAGCGTGAGGCAGCTCCGAAGGATTGGTTCTTTGTGAAAGCCTCGCTGAAAGGCCTGGTGGGTGGACACTCGGGCGACGACATCAACAAGAAGCGTGCGAACGCGTTGAAGGTGCTGGCTCGCTTCCTCTATCAGACTCAGGAGCGCTACGGATTGCGCCTCGTCTCGTTCGATGCCGGCAAGTTGCACAACGCCATTCCGCGTGATGGTGTGATTGTATTTGCGGTGCCTTTCGAGAAGAAGGAGGCTGTGCGTGCCGATTGGAACATTTTCGTATCGGAGGTTGAAGAGGAGTACCACGTGACCGAGAAGACCATGCAGTTCAACATGGAAAGCACAGATGCCGCCCCCGTGCTGCCCTTGGAGGTGAGCACCCGTCTGGTGCAGGCCATGCAAGCCGTCGACAACGGTGTGTTCGCAATGTGCCAGGATGAGGAAATCGCGTGGCTCGTGGAGACTTCGAACAATGTGGCCAGCATCGTGACCAGCGAGAGCGACGCCAAGATTGTCTGCTCGCAACGCTCGAATGTGATGAGCGCCCTCGACAACCAGGCTGCCACCATCAAGGCCGTGTTCCAACTGGCTGGCGCCGAGGTGGTGCAGGGCGATGGCTATCCTGCTTGGAAGATGCGCGCCGACAGCAAGCTGACCGCCCTCACGGTGGAGACCTACGTGAAACTCTTTGGCAAAGAGCCGAAGGTGCTGGGCATTCATGCCGGTTTGGAATGCGGACTCTTCTCGGAGAAATATCCTAATCTCGACATGGTGAGCTTCGGTCCTACCCTACGCGGTGTTCACTCGCCCGACGAGCGTCTGCACATTCCCACCGTGCAAATGGTTTGGGATCATCTGCTCGAAATCCTTAAAAACATCCCACAGCAATGAGACGAATCATGACTGCCATCATCGCCTTCGTGGTGGTGATGGCCATTGCCAGCTGCGGAGGTTCGAAGAACGATGCCGAGAGACTGGTGAAAGAATTCCTGAAAGAGAATCTGGTGGAGCCCAATTACAAATACATCGACTTCTCAGAACTCGACTCGACGTTCTATGTCAACGACTCCATCGTGAAGGCGATGCGTGAAATCAACGACACCACGAGCGTGTTCAAGAAGGGCATCAAATATGCGGAGGGTCAAGACTCGCGCAAGAAGCATTTCATCCACGTGAGCTACAGGACGGGTGAGAAAAAGGTGAAACAGACTTTCTATCTTGATGACCAGCTGACGAGGATATTGTCGTTTAAAAACGACTAGGAAGCCCCCTCCCGAGCCATTCCCGAGCAAGGCTCGCCTACCCGTAGCCTTTCCCCCAAAAGGGTGAGGAGTAGGAAGTGAAGGGAAGTTAAAGTGACATAAGCCTTGCTACTCTTTGCCTTATATCTCCTCAAATAATAATTCGCCCTGCCGCTCCATCGAGTAGCAGGGCGATTTTTCTATCCAAACATTCCCTCTTTGGGGGAAGGCTACTGAGACCACTCCGAATGTTTAGGGTTTTAAATCTCCCCTCCCTACTTGGGGAGGGGTCGGGGGTGAGGCTTTTTTTCCTTGAAAAACCCCTTTGTTCTAAAGAAGAAAAGCAATAGGCCGCAGACATGAATGCCTACCACCGTCCAAAAGGCCGATGAATAGCCGAAATGCTCGGCCAAGAAGCCTCCCAGCAACACACCCAAACCAATGCCGAGGTCCCAACAGGTGAGCAAGGTGGAGTTGGCGGTTCCTCGTTCGTTGTTGTTGGCCACACCTATCATCATGTTCTGCATGGCCGGCCACAAATGTCCGTTGCCCAATCCAATGAGCAGAGCCGAACCATAATAACCCACCTCGTGGGGCACCAATATAAATAAGGTGTATCCAATGGTGGAAATCACGATGCCCGAGGCGGCATTCTGCGTCAGGCGACCTTTGCGCAAGGCACTTGCCCCCTGCAATCGCGAGAGGATGAGCCCTAACGAAAGCAACAGGAAGAAGGTGCCGGTGCCGCTGGTGATACCCAACTTCTCTTTGCCATAGATGGCCAGATAGTTGCTCAAGACTCCATAACACGTACCGAAACAAATCATGTTGGCTCCAATCAGCCAACCTTTGGTCAGGAAGAAACGATCCAACGAGAGGGTTTTCCTGTCTTTCAACTCCTGCCGATTGGACGTTTTGAGCGTGGAGTCGATGGCGAATCCGATGCCCGCAAAAGCAAAGGCCAACCAGAAAAGCACATCGAAGTCGTTGACGTATTTATAGACGAAGATGCCCACCGTGGGGGCGATGGCGGTGGCGAGGTTGTTGCCCAAGCCGAAATAGCCGATACCCTCGTTGCGACGGCTGGAGGGCACCACATCAATCACAATCGTGCTGCTGGCTACCGTTGTGGCGCCAAAAGGCACTCCGTGCAACGTTCGGACAATGGCAAACAGGAGCATCGTGCTTGCCAACAGATAGGTGCCGAAGAACAGGAAATAGAAGAAGAAACCCACGAGCAACACACGCTTGCGAGGGAAGCTGTCGGCCAGATAGCCGCTGAAAGGACGTACGAAGAGAGCCGTGAGCGTGTAACCCGACAGCACCAACCCGATGACGTCTTTCGAAGCATTGAAGTTGTCGCTCAGATAGAGCGGCAGCAAGGGCGTCAGCAGGTAGAAGGCAAACCACATCGAGAAGTTCGCCGTCATCACCTTCCAGTAATTCGCATTCCAAAGCTTGTCTTTGCTATCCATCTTTTCCCTTTTTCCGAGCGCAAAAGTAATCATTTCGTGGCAATCAGACAAATTTACGTATCTTTTTTTCGTTCATGACAAGGCGTATTGAAAATAATTCGTATATTTGCAAAATATCGACAACAACTAAAACATCTACGCATGAAAACGTTCATCCTTTGCCTCGCGCTATCATCCATTTGTTCCACCACATACGCCCAAACAGCCAATGCGGGCGATGACGAACTCGTGTTCACCACCATCTGCAAGAATCCCATCACACCCGTGAAGAACCAAAACCGAAGTGGCACCTGCTGGGATTATGCCACCATCGGATTCGTGGAGAGCGAACTGCTTCGCACGAAAGGAAAGACCTACGACCTGAGCGAGATGTTCGTGGCCAACAAAGACTATATGGATTGCGCCGAACACCACGTGCGCATGCATGGCCACAGCCGCTTCTCGGAGGGTGGCTCGGCAGACGACGTGTTTGCCGTCATCAACCGATGGGGCATCTGCCCAGAGACGGCAATGGCTCATCCTGGCGAACTCATCGGCGACACATTGGCCGACTTCACCGAGTTCTTCAGCGCGTTGGAACCTTATGTGCAATCCATCGCAAAAAGTACCAGCAAACAACTCACCACACAATGGCGCTCGGGTATGCAGGGAATCCTTGATGCCTATCTGGGAAAATGCCCCGAGACGTTCATCTATGAAGGGAAGGAATACACACCTCTGTCGTTCGCTCAGATGCTGGGCATCAAGAAGGATAACTACGTGAGTATCACCAGCTTTACGCATCATCCGTTCTACGAACCCTTTGTCATCGAAGCACCCTACAAATGGCGTCCTTGCCTGAGTCAGAATGTGCCGATGGAAGAGATGATGAGCACTATCGACCACGCTTTGAAAAACGGCTATACGGTGGCTTGGGGCGGCGATGTGAGCGAAGATGGTTTCACCCGACAAGGACTCGCCCTCGCCTGCGATGTGAAGCAAGTGCAGGACCTCACAGGTAGCGATGCTGCCCGATGGTTGCAACTGACTCGCCAGGAGAAGGCCAACGCCATCAAGAAACTGGGTGCAAAGACGCCCGAGATGACACCCACCCAGGAACTGCGCCAAGAACGATTCGACCTGTGGCAGTCGACCTACGACCACGTGATGCTCATCTACGGATTGGCCCACGACCAGAACGGACGCGAATACTACATGGTGAAAAACTCGTGGGGCGACACAGGCGACTATCACGGTATCTGGTACATGTCGAAAAATTATATCGCCCTGAACACCACCTACATCTTCCTCCACAAAGATGCCGTCGATTCAAAAATCAGAAAGAAATTGAATTTCTAATATAATTTTTGGCACGCTATTTGCATAATCGTTGGCAGACAATAAAATCAAAACTGACAGCATTATGCAAAAAGGTAACATCGGGGTTACGACCGAGAACATCTTCCCCGTCATCAAAAAGTTTCTCTATAGCGATCACGAAATATTCCTTCGCGAGATGGTGTCGAACGCTGTTGATGCCACTCAGAAGATGAAAACCCTTGCCGACCGCGGCGACTTCAAGGGCGAACTGGGCGACTTGACCGTCCGCGTGAGCCTCAACGAAAAGAAGAAGACGCTGACTTTCAGCGACCGAGGCATCGGTATGACTGAGGAGGAAATCGACAAGTACATCAACCAAATCGCCTTCTCGGGTGTGACGGATTTCCTTGACAAATACAAGGATTCGGCCAACGCCATCATCGGTCATTTCGGTTTGGGTTTCTACTCGGCCTTCATGGTGAGCGAGAAAGTGGAGATTGTCACGAAGAGTTATCAGGAAGGCGCCAAGGCCGTTCGCTGGACATGCGACGGAAGTCCTGAATTCACCATCGAGGACGACAAGAAGGAGGACCGCGGTACTGACATCATCCTACACATCGCCGATGATTGCAAGGAATTCCTTGAGAAGCAGAAGATTCAGGACCTGCTGAACAAATATTGCAAGTTCATGGCTGTGCCCATCAGCTTTGGTAAGAAACAGGAATGGAAAGACGGCAAGATGCAGGACACAGATGAGGACAATATCATCAACAATGTGGAGCCGTTGTGGACAAAGACTCCTTCTACGCTGAAGGATGAGGACTACAAGCAGTTCTACAAGACCCTCTACCCCATGCAGGACGAGCCGTTGTTCTGGATTCACCTGAACGTCGACTATCCTTTCAACCTCACGGGTATCCTCTATTTCCCACGCATTCAGTCGAACATCGACCTGCAGAAGAACAAGATCCAACTCTATTGCAACCAGGTGTTTGTGACCGATCAGGTGGAGGGCATCGTACCCGAGTTCCTCACCCTGCTTCATGGTGTGATTGACTCGCCCGACATCCCTCTGAACGTGAGCCGTAGCTACCTGCAGAGCGATGCCAACGTGAAGAAAATCTCTACCTACATCACGAAGAAAGTGGCCGACCGTCTGAAGTCCATCTTCAACGAGAACCGCAAGGAATATGAGGAGAAATGGGACGATCTGAAGATTTTCATCAACTATGGAATGCTGACACAAGACGACTTCTACGATCGTGCGAAGGACTTCTCTTTGCTGAAGGACGTTGATGGCAAGTACTTCACGCTGGATGAATACAAAACGCTCATCAAAGGCGAGCAAACCGACAAGGACGGCACGCTCATCTACCTCTATGCCAACAACAAGGAGGAGGAATATTCGTACATCGAGACCGCTAAGCAGAAGGGTTACAGCGTGTTGCTCTTCGATGGTCAGCTGGATACGCCTGTGGCACAGATGTTGGAGCAGAAGCTTGAGAAGAGCCGCTTCACTCGCGTGGATGGTGACATCATCGACCGTCTTATCGTGAAGGAAGATGCTAAGAAAACCGAATTGACCGACGAGCAAACTGACAGTTTGTCACAGGTATTCAAGTCGCAGATGCCGAAGATTGAGAAGACGGAGTTCAACGTGGAGGTTCAATCGTTGGGTGAGCAGATGCAACCTGTGGTCATCACGCAGAGCGAATACATGCGCCGCATGAAGGACATGAGCCGCTATCAGAGTGGAATGGGATTCTATGCCCAAATGCCCGACATGTATACCATCGTACTCAATGCCGACCACGAACTGGTGAAGAAGGTGCTTGCCGATACCGAGAGCAACACCACAGAAGCCTTGAAGCCCATCCTTAGCGAACTGAAAGGCCAAGAGGCTCGTCTGGCTGCCATCCGTCAGATGCAGGACAAGAAGAAATACGACGAACTGACACAAGAGGAGAAGGACGACAAGAGCAACACCGAGAAGGCTGTGCAGGAGCAGAAGGACAAGAAGAACAACGTGCTGGCTGAATATGCCAAGAACAACAGCATCGTCCACCAGCTCATCGACCTCGCTCTGTTGCAGAACGGTATGCTGAAAGGTGCTGCCCTCGATGCATTCCTGAAGCGTTCGGTGGAACTGATCAAATAAGACGTTTGCATCGATTACAATACAGAAACAAAAGAAGGCGTTAGAAACTCTCTAACGCCTTTTTTCTATATGGATGGAAACATCTATCCTACTCGACCGATTGAATCAAACGCCCAAGCGAGCCTCGACCACATTCACCACATAGTCGCCAAGCTTCTCGCACTCGTTGACCAAGTCGGTGTACATCGTACCGACGGCATAATCATACTGATGGTCATTGACAGCCTGGATGTTCTCCTTCTTCAAAAGATTGCGGCGTTCGTTGATCTCATCCTCCAGACGCATGGTCTCCTGGATGTTGAAGTCTTCGCGATGGCCTTTCATCACGAGGTTCATCTGAGTCAGAGCATCATCGGTCAATTGCATCATTCCACGCAAGTCAGTATATTGGTTCTCGGTGAACTTCTTACCCGAATTCTGCTGGCGATTCATCGTGCGAGCCAAATTGTAGCAAGCATCACCAATACTCTCAATCTCGCTGATCTGACGCATCATCTGACGAATCTTGGCCTTCGTGTCATCGGAAAGATGGGCATCGCTGACTTGCTCCAGATAGCGGGCAATTTCGATTTCCATGTTGTCGGAGATACCTTCATATTTCTCTATCCGCTCATACAACATCTCAAACTCATCCTTCGAATTCTCCTTGGTCGTGAGCTCTAACAAGTCGCGGGTCATACCATACATGCGTTGGATGCGAACAGCAAAGAGCGTGATTTCCTTTTGCGCCTGAAGGACTGAAATTTCTGGGGTCTTCATCAAACCACCGTGGATATAACGAAGGCGTGTATCTTCATCTGCATCTTCCTTCTTGGACTTGATGACACGACACACCAGTTTCTCTATCTGAGGAATGAACCAAATCAAGATGCCTGTGTTCACCAGGTTGAAACAGGTGTGGAAGGCCGCAAGAACGAAACTCAACTTGGCTGCATTGGCCAGAAATGCCGCTTGTCCAGCCGACTCTTTGGTCATCGACACATCGAAGCCTACAAGACCGCAAACCATATCTATGAACGGACGGAAACACACCAATATCCAACAGACGCCAAACAAATTGAAGAACATGTGGGCAAAGGCGGCTCGTCGAGCTTGGGTTCCCGCTGATAGTGCCACAATATTGGAAGTCACCGTCGTACCAATGTTCTCACCCATTACGAGGGCAATACCCTGATAGATGGGCAACACGCCACTGGAACACAAGATCATCGTGATGGCCATTACGGCTGCCGACGACTGCACACACATGGTCAACACACCACCAATGACCAAGAAAAGGATGGTCGTGAAGAAACTCTGTGGGTCGAAACTGGTGAAGAACGACAACAAGGCCTCGTTTTCTCCCAATCGCATGTCAATACCCGTCTGGCGTAGCGTTCCAAGTCCCAGGAGCATGAAGGCAAGTCCATAGATGAAATCACCCACCGTGCGCCGCTTTTTGTTATAGATGAGAATGATGGCTATGAAAAACGCGGGATACACGAAGTTGGTGACATTGAATGCCGTGAATGTGGACATAATCCATGCCGTCAACGTCGTACCGATGTTGGCACCCATAATCACACTAATGGCTTGGGCCAACGTCAACAATCCTGCACTAACGAACGAAACGGTCATGACCGTCGTTGCCGTTGATGACTGTACGGCTGCTGTGACGAAGACACCCGTCAACATACCCGTGAAACGGTTGGTGGTCATGGCGCCAAGAACATGTCGCAACTGAGGTCCTGCCATCTTCTGCAAAGCATCACTCATGGTTTTCATACCATACATCAGCAGTGCCAAAGAACCCAACATCTTCAGCACAACCATCAAATAACCTTGTGTCGATTCCATTCTTAGAAAGAAAATTGATTTTTGTGATTATCGGCAAAGATACAATTTTATTTCAATATATCAAAGAAAAATAGACTATGATTGTGATACTATCCTCATTTTTCTTCACGACTTCTTCGTTACTAAAGATTTTTGCAAAAAAACAATCAAAGAATTTGGTCAATTCGGAAAAACATCGTACCTTTGCAGTCGCTTAATCGGAAATAGTCGGTTCCGTAGCTCAACTGAATAGAGCATCTGACTACGGATCAGAAGGTTGTGGGTTTGAATCCCGCCGGAATCACTTAAACGAGAAAGCATACAAAAACAATACGGATTGGTTCCGTAGCTCAACTGAATAGAGCATCTGACTACGGATCAGAAGGTTGTGGGTTTGAATCCCGCCGGAATCACAAAGTACAGGAAATGGAGACAGAAAGCTTGCTTTCGAGTCTCCATTTTTTTGTCATCTATTCAATACGTCCAGGGGAATAATGGTACATTCCACATCTTCCTTGTTGGTGGAATAACCCACATAAAGATGACCGTTATGAATCATAGCCTTGGGATAATTGTATCCTAATGTCTTGTATCTGCCTTCATAACGTCTCTGCGGCAAGTCGGCCGGTGAACCACTACGCAACAAAATGGCCTTGTCAAAGACCTTTCCGTCTTGACTCAGTTGCAAGACAAGAGGCCATCGCTGTTTATCATTGGCAGGACAACTGACCATGAAGGAACTACCGTCAGGCAGATTGCCTGCACATTGTTTGGTTCGTGCGTCAGGGATATTGGTGACGACAGGTTTCGTCCATGTTTCTCCTCTGTCTGTGCTTATGGAAGCCATTTTTCGAAAACTGCTCTTTTGGTCGCGGAATAACATGACGAGCGTACCATCTGGTTGCATATATTGACTAGGCTCCATCTCCCGTGATTGTTTACCATTGTCTTCAGCCTCAAATAATCCTTTCCGCCAACCACTTATACCTCTTGAATCGTCTGTATAAACGGGACAGACATGAAGTCCTGGCATGAAGTGAGCAGCACCAACGAGACGACCATCGGGAAGTGTGTAGGGGTCTTGCTCCAAAACACCTTCCATATCGTTTCCGGCCGCCATTGTGACTGGCAACATTTGACTCCACGTCCGTCCATCAACACTTGTGATATAGTTCGTCTTACCTCCTCGTGGTTCAAATCCTTTTTGCCAAGTGTTGATGAAAGCGATCAACGTGTCGCCATTTACCTGCCAACCACCAGAGGTGCAATAAAAGTCCTTGGTAGGCAGAGCCAATGGTTGTGGATTGCTCCAAGTTGATCCTTCATCGGCACTTACACTATAAGCCACCCAAGTATCGTCGCTATCTTCATCTTTTGGTGAACTCTGCCACAAACAATACAACTTTCCTTTGAAAGCTGTCATCACGACACCATTGGCATAATGATCCGTATGTTCTTCTGCCTTGAAGATGGTAACAGTCTTTACGCCCGTTGTTGGCAACAATCCTGCGGATTCATGGTTTGTCGTATCAATCACACCATCTGCCATATATGGAAGATGATTAGAATGGTTTGACTGAGCCATCGTCATCAGAACGCTCAGCAAAAAACTGATTATGCAGGTTGTATATCTCATGTCAACTCAATGATGTCACTCCACCTCGTGGTGGGATTCTTGCTTCTGAAGTCATGTTTGATGGCATTGGCAAACACATCAGCCTTTCCCTTGCCATCTTTCCTAGTGTACTGCTGGGAGCCAAGAACAATCGTCTCCGTTCCGTTGGTTCTGTTAATGCGGTCAACCACCTCATCCAACCGCTTCAACTTTTCGAACTGCTCGGCATTGATGTCGAACAGATCCTGTTGGATGGGACTATTCGGACCGAATCCCATAACAATGACACCCGCTTTCTTATATCGGTAGCCTTGGGTGTAGATGCTTTCCAGCACCTCCGTGGCTGCTTGGACGATGGTGATTGTGGAGTTCGAGGGCGTAATCAACCTCTTTTCCTGAAAGTTCCAGTATTGCGGGAGATCTTCACGGAACTGGTTCGTGTTGATGAACACGCCCACCACGGAAGCCACTGTATCTTGTTGCCTTAGTTTCTCGGCACAACGGGCAGCATAGTTGGCCACATGTGTCCTGAGGTCGGCAAAATCGGTAATCATGCCGTTGAACGAGCGGCTGGTGCAGATGCTCTTCTTCTTGGCAATCTCCTCGTTGGGGATGCAGTCTTTGCCATTCAGCTCCGCCCATGTTCGGTAGATGACGATGTTATTGAAAGTCGCCTTTACCCAATCCCCATGATGGGAGGCGAAGTCATAGGCAGTCTTCACACCAAACTTCTGCAGACGGGCGGCATACCTTCTTCCAATGCCCCATACCTCTTCGATGGGATAGAGTTTCAAGGCATTTATCCTTTTTTCATCTGTATCTATCATGCAACAGTGGTGGTAACCTTCATATTTTTTGGCGAAGTAGCTGGCTACTTTTGCCAAAGTCTTATTGGGAGCGATTCCCACGCTGACCGGCATTCCCACGTATTGCTTGATCTTCTTGTGAAGGTTCTCTCCCCATAGCTTTAGCCCATGACTCTCCATTCCATCAAAATAAACGAAGCACTCATCAATGGAATATCTGAAATATGCTGGGGCTTCTTTGCGGATTATGTCTACGACACGTCCCGTCAATTCACCATATAGCTCGTAATTGGATGAAAATACAGCTATCTTGTTGTTAGGAAACAGCTCTTCAAGTTGGTAGAAAGGTGTACCAGCTTTGATGCCCATCTTCTTCGCTTCGTTGCTTCGTGCCACAACGCAACCATCATTGTTTGACAACACAACGACTGGCTTGTCTTTCAAATCCGGCCGAAAGACACGCTCACATGAAACGTAGCAGTTGTCGCAGTCAATGATTCCGTACATATTAGAATATCCCTAACACCTCTATTACTTTAACCCAATCACTCTCACCATCAAAACCAAACTTGTCGTCTATTCCCACATTGAAATATAGTTTTGCTTCGAAATTCTGAAAACTCGTGTTCCCTACCTCTGGATTTTCATTGGCATAGTCAAAATGAATGCCCTCTTCCGAAAACTTGCTTCTATATGCATCCAATTGTTCCTCATAACAACCGCTCCAAAGGATCAGACAGATATCCTCCCGGTTGGTAAGAAGTTGCAAGGCTTCTTTCGCATACGGATAATAATCGTAGGTTTCCTCGTTTTCATAACAAGCCCGTAATATGGTGTCGTGGATATCCACTAACACATATATCTTCCCCCAATTTTTAGCTTTCTTGCGATTGAAAGCGACCTCGAATGCTTTGGTAATATCCATATCACAATGTTTTAATCATCTCTTATGCTTTGTCCAATCGTGGATTGTCCAGATAACAACACCCCAGACTTCAAAAGAATCTAATTTGTTGATTCTGATAGGTTCATATTCATCGTTTGCAGGAACCAACTCTATATACCCTTCATCCTTATGGCTCAAGTCCAAAAACTTGATGGTATATTCCTTCTCAAGATATGCGACGATGACATCCCCATGACTTGGTTCCAAAGCCCTATCTATGACAACAATGTCGCCAGCGAATATTCCAGCATTAATCATAGAATCCCCTTTGACACGTCCATAGAAAGTTGCCTCGGGATGCTTTATGAAATCCCGATTAAAATCAAGACTCTCATGTATATAATCACTGGCAGGAGAAGGAAATCCCGCCTTGATGTCAGGAGCGAACTGAAGTCTCAGTTCCTTCTCAAAATCGCCTTGTATGATTTGAATGTTCGACATGGTTTTATCGTTTCATTTCACAAAAGAGACATAATATCTAAAAATCACATTGCAAAAATACGAATAATTGCGGAAATTTCATTATATTTGCATAGAATTTAAATAACCCTATCTACTAACCTAACAAAAACTGAACCCATGAGACAGCTTTTGAGAACATTGATAAAAGACAGCATCATAGTAGGGATTGTTTTCCTATTGTTCCCGACTATTGCAAAGGCGCAGTACCAACAAGTCAATGACATCCCCTATACGGAATCAACCGATGCCTACGCCAAAGAGCGCTGTAAACTTGACGTTTATTATCCCACCGACCGTAAGGACGCTCCTGTGGTGGTTTGGTTCCACGGCGGAGGCATCGAGGGCGGCAACAAACACATTGACCAGGAATTGAAGAACAGCAGTTTGGTGGTCGTTGCTGCCAATTACCGTCTACTGCCCAAAGCTAAAATCGATGACATATTGGACGATGCAGCAGCCGCTGTGGCTTGGACCTACAAGAACATCGAGAAATACGGCGGTAGCCATCGCAAGATCTTTGTTGCTGGGCACTCTGCTGGTGGTTACCTGCTTGATATGATTGGATTGGACAAAAAATGGCTTGCCAAATATGGTGTCGATGCTGACTCCTTAGCTGCTCTCGTACCTTTCAGCGGGCAATGTATCACCCACTACAATATCCGCAAGCAACAAGGTATTGGCCCTCTGCAACCCACCATCGACCAATACGCTCCACTTACTTACATCCGTCCTGATGCCCCGCCCATCGTCATCATCTCGGGCGATAGAGAACTGGAACTCTACGGACGCTATGAGGAACAGGCCTACTTTTGGCGGATGCTGAAACTGGTTGGTCACAAGGACGTGACCTTATACGAGATGCAAGGATACGACCACGGTGCTATGCCCCACCCCGCTTACCACATCCTGAAACAACACATCCGTCGCCTGACCACCAAGAATCAGGAACAATAGTGGAAACGCTTTATATCAGGTAAGTTCTATGGGGCTTACCTGATAAAGTTCATGAATTGAGGACGTTCGTCGCGCTGAGGAGCAGTATTGCCATCAGCATGGATTTTCTGCAGCAACCATGCCATATTGGTAGCGAGGGTGCGCATGGTTTGCATTCCCTCGGTATCGAGTTTCACTTCTCCCTTGCCAGCACCGTAAGCGATATTCCAGTACTGGGAGGTAACAACAGGCATGTTCATCATCTCGAACATCATGTTCATCGTTTGGAGTGTGGCTGTAGCACCACCTCTACGGCACACAGCCAATGCTGCTGCGGGTTTGTTCTGAACCAAATGTCCTGCCGAGAAGAACAACCTTTGCATCAATGACAACACGCCACCATTAGGTTGTCCATAATAGACAGGCGTACCCACGATGAGCGCATCCGATGTAGCCATCTTTTCGGTAATCACACTGCAGAGGTCATCATCGAACACGCAACCTTTTCCGTTGTTTCGATGGCAACCACCACAATTGATACACATGCGGATGGGACCACGACCTATCTGAACGATTTCGGTTTCCACACCAAACTTATGCAACTGCGTCTCTATCTCTTTCAAGCAACAGAATGTGTTACCATCAGGTCTGGGGCTGCCGTTGATCATCAGTACCTTTGTTTTACCATGCTGCTGTGTGGCTTGTGTAAGCATGGCTGATACGGGTGAAGTAATGGCGGTTCCTGCTGCCGCCAAAGCCGCTTTCTTAATAAAATCTCTTCTGTCCATAGTTTAGTTTTTTATGAATAATCAGAATTTATCACAGTTGCTGAACACTTCAAAGAGTTCGGGAATAAATACGGCACCGAAATTGTTGTTCAATCCGATTCTTACCATAATCAGGTTCTTGTAGGGGTTTACATAAAGCACCTGCCCCTTGATGCCCTCCGCATAATAGCCGGGATATTGCTCCTTGGGATGGTTCACACTGCTCAGGTTGTACCAGTTGAAATGATAGCCCTTGTTGCTAGTATTGTACTCGGTCGATTGCCTTATCCACTCTTCGCTCACAATACGTTTGCCGTTCCACATGCCGCGGTTGAGATATAGGCGGCCAATCTTGGCCAGGTCCTTCAGGGTGAGGGTGATGCCACCGAATGCGTGGGCCACGTCGTGCTTCCGGCTGTCGATGTTTATCAATGCCGGCGACTCCATCTGCAGGGGTTTCCACACCTTCTCACTGAGGTAGTCGACATAATGTTTGCCTGAGGCCCGCTCAATCACCACACCCAGAATCTGCGCCGTCATACTCTCGTAGCGATGGTCGGTGCCAGGCTCACAACGGAACTTCAGACCACGAATCTGCTTCATCAAGTTGTGGCCGTAGTTCAACCTAGCCATCGCATGAAGCCGCTTCAACCCTTTCAAGTTCAGGTAATAGGTGTCATCGAAGTCCAGTCCGCTCCTCATGTCGAGCAGATGGCGGATGGTCAGTTTCTGCCACATGGGGTCTTTCTTCTTCAGCTCGGGCAGATACTCGGTGACGGCATCGTCAATGCTGTGTATATAACCGTCATCAACGGCAATGCCGCACAACAGCGAGTTGATGGACTTGGAAACGGAGAACACAGTGGCCAGACGGTCCGCGGTCATGTCACCCCAGTATTTCTCGTAGATGATGCTGTCGTTCTGGATAATCATCACACCCTGCGTCTTGCCCTTCCTGCCCATCGCATCGGGGAACGTGAGGTTGTTTACCTGCGGACCCTGGGTAAAGAAATGCAGCGTGTCAATCCAGTCGGCTCGGTTCTTGGCAACAGGGAAACTAAAGGTGTTGCTGCCATTAGGAATCGTGTCGTGCACATGATGCTCGAAACTGAAAATGTGGGGGCCAGCCGCGCCGTCAGCCCTGTAACCTCGTATGATTGAACACGAAGTCATCACGATGCAGAGGAGTCCCATAAGGACAAGAAGGATTGATTTGGCTTTCATCTCATTATTTAGGTTCGTAGTTTTGCCATCAAGTGGCCATCGAATCACAAAAAGCCTCGCTGATGCGAAGCTTTTTGTTTTATATTATTGATATCAAGATTTCAAAGAATCCTGATACCAATCAAATAGTTTTTTCACACCATCTTCTATTTCAACGCTGTGAGTCCAACCAAGACTATGCAACTTGGTTACATCAATCAACTTGCGTGGTGTTCCATCTGGCTTAGAAGCATCGAACTCCACCTCACCCTCAAAGCCGACGGCCTTGACAACCAATTGGGAAAGTTCGCGGATTGTGAGTTCCTTGCCCGTTCCCACATTGATATGGCAATTGCGAATCTCACCCAAAGATGGGATTGCACCACCACGTCCCTCGCTGTTGTTGCGGTCAACAGCACCCGAAGCACTTGTTCCATAATGGACGCTGGAATACTTCTCAATGCCGATGATGTCGCTGAAGTTCACATTCAACAACACATGCACCGATGCGTCAGCCATATCCTCACTCCAGAGGAACTCACGAAGCGGCGTTCCAGTTCCCCACAACACCACCTTGTTATCATAAATGCCATAAAAAGCCAAAGCATCCAAGATTTCCTGTTCGCTTGCAGAACCGTCAACAGTAAGTTTAGCATCGCCATTCTTATATTGAACCGGACGTTTGTCCATATCGCAACGAATGGCCGTCCAATCGCCATCGTGAATGAGTTTGGCCAAATAAATCTTGCGCATCATAGCGGGCATCACGTGCGAGTTCTCCAAATGGAAATTGTCGTTAGGTCCATACAAATTGGTGGGCATCACGGCAATATAGTTGGTTCCATATTGCAGATTGTAGCTCTCGCACATCTTCAAACCCGCAATCTTGGCTATTGCGTACTCCTCGTTGGTGTATTCCAAGGGAGAAGTAAGCAGGCAATCCTCCTTCATAGGTTGCGGCGCATTCTTGGGATAGATGCACGTAGAACCCAAGAAAAGCAAACGTTGCACGCCGTGCTTGTAGGCCTCACCGATAACATTACATTGCATCATCATGTTCTGCATGATGAAATCGGCACGATAGAGCGAGTTTGCCATGATGCCGCCTACGAAAGCAGCAGCCAACACAACAGCATCGGGACGTTCTTCGTCAAAGAAACGACGCACCGCCAATTGGTCAGTCAAATCGAGTTCACGATGCGTGCGCCCGACAAGATTAGTATAGCCGCGCTTCAGCAGATTGTTCCAAATGGCAGAGCCTACCAATCCACGATGACCAGCCACATAGATTTTCGCGTTTTTGTCTAACATATCCAATCTATCGCTTTGTCAATCAGCAACTTGTGACTTCAGGTAAAGCTTGCGCACGAACTTCATGTCGTGGTCGATCATGATCTTCACAAGCTGTTCGAATGTCGTCTTACGCGGATTCCATCCAAGCGTGTTCTTCGCTTTGGTGGGGTCGCCAAGAAGCTGATCAACCTCAGCAGGACGGAAGTATTTGGGATCGACTTCAACAAGAGCTTTTCCTGTCTGTTTGTCGTATCCTTTTTCATCAACACCTTCACCACGCCACTCCAATTCGATTCCAACATGATGGAAAGCCAATGTGGCGAATTCGCGAACGGTGTGGTATTCACCCGTAGCAATCACGAAATCATCAGGTTCGGGTTGCTGCAAAATGAGCCACATGCACTCGATATAATCCTTTGCGTATCCCCAGTCGCGAAGCGAATTCAGGTTGCCCAAATAGAGTTTGTCTTGGAAACCTTGCGCAATACGAGCGGCAGCCAACGTGATCTTGCGTGTGACAAAGGTCTCACCTCGGCGCTCACTCTCGTGGTTGAACAAAATACCGTTGCAGCAATACATTCCGTAGCTTTCACGATAGTTCTTCATAATCCAGAAGCCATAAAGCTTGGCAACAGCATACGGAGAACGCGGATAGAAAGGCGTTGTCTCCTTCTGAGGCACTTCCTGCACCTTACCATAAAGCTCCGACGTGCTGGCTTGATAGATGCGGCACTCCTTTTCAAGACCCACGATGCGCACAGCCTCCAACAAACGGAGCACCCCCACAGCATCGGTATCGGCCGTATATTCAGGAACATCAAACGAAACCTTCACATGACTCTGTGCGGCAAGATTGTAAATCTCAGTTGGACGAACCTCGCCAATGATGCGAATCAGCGATGAAGAATCGGTCATATCAGCCCAATGGAGATTCACCAAGCGAGCCTTCTTCATGTCGCGCACCCACTCATCGAGATAAAGGTGTTCGATCCTGCCCGTATTGAACGAACTACTACGGCGCAACAATCCATGCACCTCGTAGCCTTTCTCAATCAAAAACTCCGCCAGATATGAGCCGTCCTGACCTGTAATACCTGTGATAAGAGCAACTTTTCTTTCCATTCTATATTTTATCTATTTTGTTTTTTATTCTCCACTAAATTGTTTGATTTTCTGCTCCTCAGATAGTTTGCAGATGAGCAACATGCCGTCTTTCTCGGCCACAATGCAGTCATCGAGCCCTTGAATGACCACCTTACGTTCGCCCGTTGTGTGGACGATGCAATTGTGAGAGTCGAACATCGTGATGTTAGGGCCAATGCAACTGTTGCCATACAAATCGCGTTTCGTCTGAGCCAACAAAGAACCCCATGTTCCCAAGTCGCTCCAGCCGAAATCAGCCGGACAAACGAAGATCTCCTCGGCCTTCTCCATGATGGCATAGTCGACTGAAATATTCTCACACTCAGGATAAAGCTTGTCAATCATCTCCTGCTCCTTGTCTGTGCCATAAACGTCCAACAAACGCTCGAAAATCTTGCTGAGGGCGGGTTGGTAAACACGGAAAGCATTCACTATAGTGCTCACGCTCCAAATGAAGATGCCCGCATTCCAGAAGAAATTGTTCTGCTGAATGTAAGACTTTGCTGTCTCCAAATCGGGTTTCTCGCGGAACTTGTCAACGCGATAGATTTCCTTGTTTCGCGGCGAACTTGTACTCAAATCGGCCTGTATATAACCATAGCCCGTCTCTGGGCGATTCGGTTTCATTCCCAACGTGATGATGGCATCAGTCTCGCCCGTGAACTTCAAGCACGACTTGACCACACGGCGGAATTCAGTTTCATCAGCCACAATATGATCACTTGGCGTCACTACGATATTGGCTTTCGGATCTTGCGACTTGATGCGCCAACTCACGTAAGCAATGCACGGAGCGGTGTTTCTACGGCAAGGTTCGCAAAGAATGTTGCCCACAGGAACCTCAGGCAACTGCTCTTTGACCAATTCAAAATACTTCTGATTGGTAACAACCCACACATTCTCGGGAGCGCAAATGCCCTCGAAGCGGTCGAATGTGAGCTGGAGTAGCGAGCGTCCAACTCCCAACACATCTATAAACTGCTTAGGCCTGTCTGTTGTACTCATGGGCCAAAATCTGCTGCCCACTCCGCCGGCCATAATCACTAAATGGTTGATAACACGTGCCATAAAGAACCTCTATAATTTAAAAGACAAGAATATTCGGCAAAATTACGAATTTTTATTCATAGCAGAAAATAATTTCGGCGTTTTTTACCCAACCAACTCAAGGTTTTTTTCGTGCGAAATGCGAATCGTTTATTTTATCAAATAAATTCCGAATTTCCCCCCCTCAAAACGGCCCTCGTTTCAAAAATCTTTTCCTTCGCGGGCAAATATGCGAAAAATGAACGTTTTCGGAAGTTATTGGTAGTCAATGACTTCCGTTTTCTTTACATTCTCCTGACTTGTCAAAGCTATGCAATGACCTTGTCAAAACTATGCTTTGAGGTTGTCAGAGCTATGCTTTGAGGGCCTCAAAGCTATCATCTAAGCGGGTCAAAGCATAGCTATGAGCGGCTCAGACGATACATGTGACAATTTCATGTGTGGAAAATGAGGAAATTGAAGCTGAAAAATCGTTTTCCTATACATTTTTCCGTTCTAGATTGAACGAAAAAGCTGACAAGATTTTGTCGTGATTTTTCAAAAGAAAAAAGTCAATCGAACAACGAGAGCGACAAATCAACACAATTGCTCTGGGGTGGTTCGGGCTCCTCTTCCTGGCGCTCGCTGAATTGCAACATCAACTGCTGACCTTCCTGCGACTCCATATTCAGACGATAAATGCCGCGAACCGGCGTGCGTTCGATGACCGAGTTGGGATCTTTGGAATTGCGAAGCAGGAACTGCGAGACATAGGCATGAACCTCATCGAACGCTATTGGATTGAACAGCGAGTTGAATGCATTGTGCACGTGGCGCGAGATTTTCTGAACTGAAATCCCCGCACTACCCGCTTCTGTCAGCACCTTAAATATCTCCTTGTCGTACTCCATCCCTATGAAACAAAAAAGGAGAGCTGAGATCAAAAAGACCCTCAGCTCTCCTCTCTCGTATTCTCTAACTTGATTAAGCCAATGCGATGAGGTTGTCCTCTCCCTTCACTTTGCCTTCTTTCAGAAGCCAGCCAATTCCCAGGTAAGCCTCTTCAGTTGTGATCTTTGCTGCTTTAGCGATCTCGGCCACTTTGAGAGCCTTGCCAGCTGCTGCGAGTGCGTTGTAAACATCACCTGCGCGGAAGCCTACGCTTTCAGCATTCACTACTACTTCAACCTTCTTGGCTGCTGCCTTCTTTGCAGGAGCCTTCTTCTCAGCTGCTGCCTTTGTAGCGGTAGCCTTTGTTGTTGCTTTCTTTTCTGCCATAATTTTGTAAAACAATTTTAATGAACGATTGAGTCCAGTTTTTTGTATCAATCTTTTGATTTCGCTGCAAAATTAGTGTTTATTTCTTAAACTATCTAACATTTTGACGAAAAAGTGAGCCATCAAAACTGTTTTCGCACACAATTATTGATTTTCTTGACTTAAATCAAGACGTAACTGCAACTCTTCCAGCTGTTTAGGGTCTAATTCGCCTGGTGCATCAAGCATCACGTCACGACCGCTATTATTCTTCGGGAAAGCAATGCAATCGCGAATGCTATCGAGGCCTGCCATCAACGAAACGAAACGATCAAGACCGAATGCCAATCCTGCATGAGGAGGTGCACCATACTTGAAGGCGTTGATCAAGAAGCCAAACTGAGCCATTGCCCGCTCGGGTGTGAAGCCCAGAATCTGGAACATCTTCTCCTGCAACTTGCCGTCGTGGATACGCAACGAACCGCCACCAACTTCCACTCCATTGCAAACGAAGTCGTAGGCAACTGCACGAACACGCTCGGGAGCTGTTTCCAGCAAAGGAATATCATCGGGATTGGGCAACGTGAACGGATGGTGGGTGGCCATCAGGCGCTGCTCCTCATCGCTCCACTCGAACAACGGGAAGTCAACAATCCACAAGCAAACGAACTTGTCCTTATCGCGAAGGCCGAGACGTTCTCCCATCTCAAGGCGGAGCGTGCAGAGCTGCACTCGCGTCTTGTTGGCATTGTCGCCGCTCAGAATGAGCACCAGGTCGCCATCTTTTGCGCCCATAGCCTCTTTCACCTGCACCCACACCTCGGGTGTGTAGAACTTGTCAATGCTCGACTTCACGGTTCCATCCTCGTTGAACTTCACATACACAAGACCTTTTGCACCAACCTGCGGACGTTTTACGAAGTCGGTCAGCTGGTCAAGTTGCTTGCGGGTGTAGTTGGCGCAGCCAGGAACACAAATACCGCCAATGTATTCAGCATCGTTGAAAACGGGGAATGTACCTGTTCCCTTCAATTGTGGCATCAGCTCAACAAACTCCATTCCGAATCGCAAATCGGGTTTGTCGCTTCCAAACCTACGCATAGCTTCGTGCCAAGTCATTCTTTGCAGCGGCGGCAGTTCCACACCACGAACCTCCTTGAACAAATGGCGAGCCATATCCTCGAAGAGTTGCAAAACGTCTTCCTGCTCCACGAACGACATTTCGCAGTCGATCTGCGTGAATTCAGGTTGGCGATCAGCACGCAAATCCTCATCGCGGAAGCACTTTGCAATCTGGAAATAACGATCGAAACCGCTCACCATCAACAGTTGTTTTAACGTCTGCGGACTTTGTGGCAAAGCGTAGAACTGGCCAGGATTCATTCGGCTCGGAACAACAAAGTCGCGAGCACCCTCTGGGGTGGAACCAATAAGAATGGGAGTCTCCACCTCTATGAAGTCCTTGGAATCCAAGAAGTTGCGAATCAAGATGGTCATACGGTGGCGCAGTTCCAGATTCTTGCGCACAGCATTGCGGCGCAAATCCAGATAACGATATTTCATACGAATATCGTCGCCACCATCGGTTTGGTCTTCTATAGTAAATGGCGGTGTCTGACTCTCGCTCAACACGTTCAGTTCTCTCACCAGAATCTCAATGTCGCCCGTAGGCATCTTGGGGTTCTTGCTTTGGCGCTCGCTCACATCGCCCTTCACCTGAATACAGAACTCGCGTCCCAGTTTGTTGGCTCTGTCGCAAAGCTCCTTGTCAGATTCCTCGTTGAACACCAATTGTGTCAATCCATAACGGTCGCGAAGATCAGCAAAGGTCATTCCGCCCATCTTCCTCACACGTTGAACCCATCCGGCAAGCGTCACGCTCTGACCGGCATCTGAGAGCCGAAGCTCACCACAAGTCTTTGTTCTATACATTCTCTATTTTTCTTTTGTTTTATTCAATTTGCATGCAAAGGTAATAAAAATCTATCACAACAAACTGCTAATCACAAAAAAATGATGGAAAACGAGCAAGCAAAGATGAAATTATTTGCCACATTGCTCAAAAATTACTATTTTTGCAAAATAGAATTTTAACAAACCAACTACTTATCAAGACATGAGAAAAGCTGTTTTCGCTTGTTTGCTCTTAGGACTTGCCTTGAACATCACGGCTCAGAACGCCAACGATGTGTTGGCTACCGCTCAACGTGCAAACAACTATTTCATGGCCAAATATGCTGATCCGACACGTCCTACATTCGTCAAAAAGGTGCGACCCAGTTCTCTTTGGACGCGTGCCGTCTATTATGAAGGACTGATGGCGCTCTACAAGATCGATCCTCAACAACGTTATATTGACTATGCCACCCAATGGGCGGATTTCCACCAATGGACTCCTCGCAATGGAGTGAAAACCACCGACGCTGACGACCAATGTTGCGGACAGACTTATATCATGCTGGCCAACGGCAACAAGGAAAAACTTGCGAAAGTATTGGAAAACCTTGACAACCAGATGGCTAGTGGAAGGCATGATTATTGGACTTGGATAGATGCCATACAGATGGCTATGCCCCTCTATGCACAAGCCTATATACTGACTGGCAAACGCGAATATCTCGATTATGCTATGCAGTCTTATCGTTGGACAAGAAACGAATGTGGCGGAGGTCTATTTAACAAAGAGACGGGATTCTGGTGGCGCGACAAGGATTTCGTTCCCCCATATCAGGAGAAAGATGGGCAACCCTGCTATTGGAGTCGTGGGGATGGATGGGTGTATGCTGCGCTTGTGAGAGTGATGCAAACCATCGGCAAAAAGGATAAGTACTACAAAGAACTGAAGAAAGACTTCGTTTCTATGAGTCAAGCTTTTGCTTCTTGTCAACGCGAAGACGGTTTCTGGAACTGTTCGCTCGTCTCCCCCACCACATTCGGCGGCAAAGAGACAACAGGTACAAGCCTCTTCTTATATGGTATGAGTTGGGGCTTACGCAACGGATTACTCAAAAAGAAGCAATTCCAACCTATTGTCGACCGTGCATGGAAAGCCTTGCAAACCGAAAGTGTTCATGCTGATGGTTTCTTGGGATATGTTCAAGGAACTGGCAAAGAGCCAAAAGACTCGCAACCTGTCACCTACAGTCGTGTACCCGATTTCGAAGACTTCGGACTTGGCTGTTTCCTCCTTGGAGCCACTGAATACTACAGATTTGTGGTTGGAAAATAAGAAAATGAATAAGATGTGACTATATAAAGATTCTTAAAAAACAACAGAAACTGATGCACAAAATAAACAAAAATTGTATCTTTGCGTCATAATAACAACACAATACATTATTAATATGAAGAAAGTACTATTTGTAGCCATCATGCTCATCGCATTTGTTGGCATAGTTTCAGCTCAAGAGAAACAAGCATCTGTCAAGTTTGACAAGGTCACCCATAACTTTGGAACGTTCTCCGAGTCAGATCCTGTACAGGAATGCACATTCACCTTTACCAATGTGGGCGATGCTCCGCTCATCATCAATCAGGCTGTGGCTAGCTGTGGTTGCACCGTACCCAACTACACCAAGAAGCCCATCATGCCGAATGAGAAGGGCGAAATCAAAGTGACTTACAACGGTAAAGGTAAGTTCCCAGGTCATTTCAAGAAGACTGTCACCGTACGTACGAACGGTGTTCCTGAACTGACTCGTCTCTACATTGAAGGCGATATGACAGAAGAATAAGAAGCCATCTATATGGCAACATCATAAAAAGCTCCCACTCACGTGAGAGCTTTTTTTATGCATCATATAGAAAACGCATAAACAAGAGAAGGAATCAAAGCAACTCCAACATCTTTCGATCGGCTTCGGTCCATTTCAGGTCGCCCATCTCCTCGCGCTTGAGCCATTTGGCATCTAAATGCTGCTTGAGTATGAACTCACCCTCTCCACCACGACACCAATATGCCGTCAAACGAATATCAAAATCAGGATATTCATGTTCCACCGTTCCGATGCAACGTCCTACAAAGATATCCCAATCCATTTCCTCCTTGATTTCGCGAACCAATGCTTCATGGTCGCTTTCGTTTTCCTCTACCTTTCCACCAGGGAACTCCCAATGCTCGGAAATGTATCTACGACGTGAGCGCGGGCGTTGCATACACAAGTATTTATCGCCTTCTTTCACAACGGCGGCCACCACATTAATTGTCTCTCTCGGAGTTTCTTCTGTCTGCTTTTTCATGATGATTGTTGTTTTTATTGCACAAATATACAAAATAATTCATATCCGAAGCGTTTCATTGCCATTTTTTTTGTATTTTTGCAAAAAATACCAACCTATTGAATAACTATGGGAGTAGTCATTGGAATCGATGTCGGCATCAGCACGACCAAGATAGTGGGTATCAACGAGACAGGTATCGTCACATCACCCATTCGAATCAAGGCCACCGACCCCATTACATCGTTGTATGGGGCTTTTGGCAAGTATCTCTACGACAACCACGTCAACTTGGGCGATATTGAACAAGTAATGCTCACAGGCGTAGGTAGCGCATACGTGGATTCAGCCATCTATGGATTGCCCACAGCCAAAGCCGAAGAGTTCCTTGCCGATGGTTTGGGAGCACGATATGAAACCAAGCTCGATCGCATGATTGTCGTAAGCATGGGCACAGGTACGTCGCTTGTGAAATGCAACGGTGCCGACATCCGTCATATTGGAGGTATCGGCATTGGAGGTGGTACGTTGGCTGGTCTTTCTCGCATTATGCTGAAAACCGACGATATTCATCAAGTTGCTGAATTGGCCGAACAAGGAGATATCTCACGCATCAATGTTCTCATTGGCGACATTTCAGCCAAGCCATTGCCAGGATTACCGATGGATGCTATCGCTTCATTGTTTGGCAATGCCACTAGCGATGCTTCTCGCGAAGACATAGCATTGGGTATCATGTGGATGGTGCTTCAAAGCATCTGTTCGGCTTCAATCTTATCAGCAATGGGTAGTGACATCAAAGACTTTGTCATGATTGGCAACTTGACACGCCTACCTTTATGCCAACGCGTTTTCCCTGCCACCGAACGACTCTACGGCGTGAAATTCCACATCCCATCCTATAGTGAATTCTGTACGGCTATCGGAGCGGCTCTTTACTATCTGAACAACAAATAATATCAAATATAAACCTAACCTAATATGAATACCATACAACATTTATTATTGGCCACGACATTGGGAATGGCAACAATCCCTGCATCTGCTGGCGATGTGAAATTATCAACTAGCAAAGCCGTCGGACAAACCATCACTGTGGCTATGGATGCTGGTATTACAGCATCCATAACATGGAATGATGGTACGAAAGAAGAATTCTATTCAGATGCTACGCCGAAGGAATTCACAATAAAGTCAACTGATTTCACCATCAGTTCCGATGAAAACATCACATCACTCTATCTGCCAAATGATGGACTGACAAGCATTTCTGTGGTAGGCATTCGCGCTACTCTTCAAAAGCTCTATTGTCCTGGCAACGAACTGACTGAATTGGATTTGAATTCGGCTACAAAACTCACAACACTCGACTGCCAAGATAATCGTCTCACTTCTCTTCGCTTTGGAAGTAAAGTTGTCAAAAGCATCAATTGCGCAGGCAACCAATTGACATCGACAAACCTTACGGGAATAAATGAATTAACTTCCCTTGTTTGCTCAAGCAACGAAATCAATGAAGTGAAAAACAATGCTTCTATGGCGAAGCTAAAGGTGTTTATCGGTCAGAGCAACCAACTCGAACAACTTGATTTCACTAAGAGTACTAGCTTAAAAAGATTAGTTGCTAGCAACAACAAATTGACATCCCTAACGCTGCAATCAGCAGCACTGGCCGAACTCATGGCCAGCTATAACCAACTGGACACCCTCGATATCACAAGTGCAAGGAAACTGGAAGTGCTCATTGTTAGTAACAACGAACTGAACGAGATTCTTTGGGATCCTTCATGCAGTTCAACCATCAAATACGCAGGTTTGAATGACAACACTTTATTCTTTAATTCACTACCTACCATTTATGAGCCAAGGCAAAAAGTTTATACGCTAGAAGCTAGCATCACCCCGCAACGCCCTTATAAACTGACTGAAGACTTGAATACCAATGAGACTTACAATTGGAAGCAACAACTGATTTACAATGGATGGGACAAGGTAGTGCAAACCGATTTCGCTTTCGTCGATTCAGATGGCAATCAACTTGTACAGGGAGACGATTATAGCTATTCCGCAGGAAAAGTCACATTCAACAAACCATTCAATAACATCAAGTTGACGGCTACGTCTAGGTATTATCCGGACATCACGCTGACATCCGAACCCTTCAATGTCAATTCCACTTCAGGCATTCAAAACCTGGATAACCATGACAATCCTTCTACGACTACCATTTACTCTATCTCTGGTGTGAGAATCGACAGCCAGACTCTGCCCAAAGGCATTTATATCGTAAATGGAAAGAAAGTGATCATCAAATAAGAACTTAATAATCAAGACAATATGAAAAGCATTAGATACTTTGCAGCAATAGCATGCATGATAACAATGGCGATTACTTCCCACGCCCAATCTTTGAGATTTGGTGATGGGAAAGACAACTTGCCATCCATTATACTGAGCACAGACTCAGCACAGATGAATTATAAAGGAGATTTCACCTCCCTTGCTGTGGCATCCAACTGCGATTTCAACATTAGCAGCAATGCCGATTGGTTGGATTTCCAACAGCCTACTCCTGGAAACATCACTGTTTTCGGTAAATACAATTATCTTGGTTCGACACGATGGGGAACACTCACTTTCAAGTCTCCAGATGGAAAGGCTGAGCGCACGTTTACTGTGGAGCAAAAGCCTAACACCATGAGCACGAACAGTGCCGACCAGAAAATCGCCATTAAGAGTGGAACTGCTTCGCAATACCAGTCAGGTTACGACATAGCTTTGTCCTACGATGGAAACCTACAAACTATGTACCACTCGCCGTGGTATGGAGAAACACATTTCCCTATTACACTAACCTACAATTTCAGTCAAGCGTCACATGTTGATTACGTCATCTATACACCACGACAGGACGGCGCAACTAACGGAAACTTCAAAGTTGTTACCATTCAATATAAACTCAACAACGAAGTCAAGTGGAACGAACTGAAGACCGTTGACCTCAATGGTAGCAGTAGTGCCAGCCGCATTTCATTCGGAGACAATGGCATCGATAACATCGCATCGGTAAGATTCATCGTAAAAAGTGGTTTGGGAGACGGCGGAGAAGGATATGCCGCTTGTGCAGAGATGGAATTCTATCAAGCAAACAGGGATTTGGTTGAAGGCATGAAGAACATCTTTGCCGATGACCTCTGTTCGCAACTGAAGCCCAACGTTACCATTGATGACATCAACCAACTGAAATCTGATGCCATCAAGAGCATGGCATATCTGCTCTACAACACCCCTGACTACAACACCAAGTTCCGTATCAACGAATTCAAAGCTTACCGGCCACTCGCTGACTTGCAGGCAGAAATGAAAAACAGCTATCGATACAACGACCACGAGAACCCCACTGGAATCTTCTTTGAAAAGGGAAGCACCTATATAGTCGTAGCACAAGGAATCGGAGATGATGCTGTGGCACTCAATATCAGAGGATTCTCGTCTTCTCAATACCCAGATCCGCAAAGCAGTTCATACGCATTGGCAAATGGTATCAATATCATCCAAACGAAAAACCGAGGTAATGGATACATTTCGTATTACACGCCAAACTTCCAAACTGCTCCCAAGGTAAAACTTCATTTCTTCAATGGAACTGTCAATGGATACTTCGACATCACTCGTGGCGACACAAACGACGATTGGAAGAACTTGCTTGCCAACGCCAAAAGCGATATCATGGACTATGTGGGAGAACGTATTCAAGGCGCTATCCCTGTCTCTGCGCTCAAGCAGTATTGTCCTACAAAGGGAAAGGAACTCGTAGAACTCTACGACAATATTGTGAAATATGAGCATGAAGTCATGGGAATCGACAAATACAACCGATTCTACGGCAACCATATGGCTATGATTTCCGTGAAACAAAGTGGTGGACTCTATCATGCCAGCAACGACGGATTTTGCATTCCCATCAATGCTCTCGAGCAACCTGTAGCACAAGACCTCAGTAGATTCGACTTCTGGGGAGCTGGTCATGAACTGGGACACGTCAATCAGACCAATGGTGTGTTGTGGGTTGGACTTACGGAAGTAACCAACAACATCTATTCTGCTTATGTAGAGCATCGCCTACGTCCTAGTGGATACCATCGATTGGAGAATGAAGACGGTGGATTCCGATATTATGATTTCTATGAATACAGCATCCTCAAAGGTGGACAATTCCTACCATCTGCAAACAACGACGTTTTCGTGACGCTTATTCCTTTCTGGCAACTCTTTGTCTATACTCATGAAGCAGGTAACATTCCGGATGCATATCCTGATCTTTTTGAAGTCATGCGAACCTCAGACCTCAGTAGCATGAACGATGGACAGAAGCAAGTGAACTTCATGAAACAATGGTGTCATGTGACAAAGACAAATTACCTACCCTATTTCAAACAGGTAGGTATGTTCAAGGTAGTTAACCAACAAATCAGTGATTATAGTACGCGCCAGCTAACAATCACACAAACCATGCTTAACAACCTTGAGAAAGAAATCACCGAAGCCAATTACCCAGAGGCTCCAGCAGGACTTGTTTACATCAACATCAACAATAAAGACGCATTTGCTAACAAGATTCCCGTATCCGAAGGTACGCTAAATAGTGGTTGCACCAACAATGGAACGTATATACGTATCCAACACAACAACTGGCCAAATGCGGTGGGATTCGAGACCTACACGTCCGATGGAACACTGCTTCACATGACCAACTACGGACGAGGAATCTCTAGCGGAACGGCATCATACACTGATGTTGTATGGACTGCCTCCGAGAAACCATCGTATATCATGGCTGTAGGTTACGATGGCTCTAAAGTGAAATGCTATCAAAAGTAATTAATAATGCTTGTAACCCATAGAAAGAACTTTCATTTCATAATTCTTGGGATGTTGGCTGTTGGTTTTGCAACATCAGCCAACGCCCAAGGTACTCTCGAAGATTACCGCCGCGCTTATTCGTTGCAAAAAAAGTTTAGCACAGACAATGTTTTTGGCAACCCTCAAAACCTGAGATGGGAGAAAGACAAACCAGAACTGAGTTATTCAGTTAACACACCTGATGGTTGGCGGTATATGTTATACAACGCAGAGAATGACGAAAAGAACGTTTATAACACACGCGAAGAAGCAGAAAATGCAAGAAATGTCAGACCTCGCGAAACCAATAAACGACAATATCCCCCACGACGTGAACGCCACTGGATGGAAGTCGATGAAGAAGATGAAATGCGTCCTGTGAGATCTCAAGATGGAAAATGGGAAGCATACATTGAAGACCATAATTTGATCCTTCACGAGACTGGCAAGCCATATACCGAGAAACGCCAACTCACGCAAGACGGAACCATTGGCAATTATTACTCCAACCGCATCTTATGGAGTCCTGATAACCGAAAGATCTTCGTTTGCAAGCGCCGCTCCGTCGAAAAAAGGTTCGTCTATTATGTCGAATCTGCACCTAGAAACGCTAACCAACCTGTCCTTCACAAGCAAGAATATGCCAAGCCTGGTGATGATCTTCCGCAACGTATCCCCTGCATCTTTGACGTGGAGAACGGACAAAAGTTGATGGCCGATACTGCTTTGTGTCCCAATCAATATGATTTGGGATGGTTCGAGTGGACGGAAGATAGTCGTGAAGTACGTATGGAATACAATGCACGCGGACACAAAGTCTATAGAGTATTGGCGATGAACGCCCAGACTGGTACTTTGCGAACCATCGTAGAGGAACGTTCCGACAAGTTCGTGAATTACAACCGCACCTATCGTCACTATTTCAAAAACACAGGTACGATACCTGGTCTGCCCATTGGCGAATATTTGATATGGATGAGCGAGCGCGACAATTGGAATCATCTCTATCTTTATCCCCTCGACACGCAAAAGAAAGCCTCTCAAAAGAAAAGTGCCGCCTCTTCATTGATAAAGGGAGAAGCTCTCCAAATCACCAAAGGTGCTTGGTGTGTGCGTCGTGTCATTCATGTAGACGACAGTTTGGGAGTAATCTATTTTTCTGCCAGTGGAATGAACAAAGACGAAGATCCCTATTTCATACATTATTATAAAATAGGTATTGACGGCAAAAACTTGGTTTGCCTGACTCCTGAGGCGGGTAACCACAACGCACAATTCCCCCCTGATTATCGGTTCTTGGTGGATACCTATTCGCAAGTTGACAAAACCCCCGTCACGGTTGTGCGACAAGCTAAAGATGGGCAGATTATCCGAACGTTGGAAACCACCGACATCTCTCGACTGAAAGACGAAGGTTGGCAAGCTCCAGAAGTATTTGTAGCTCCAGGGCGCGATGGGCAAACGCCGATATGGGGAATCATACAACGACCTACCAATTTCGATCCATCACGCAAATATCCTATCATTGAATATATCTACGCAGGGCCTGGTGATGCCTATACACCAAAGTCATTCATCTCATACAATGGGAACACCACAGCTTTGGCTGAATTGGGCTTCATCGTTGTTCAGCTTGATGGTATGGGTACATCATGGCGTGGAAAACAATTCGAGGAAGTTTGCTACAAAAACTTGAAAGACGCAGGTTTCCCCGACCGCATGGCATGGATTCGAGCGGCTGCAGAAAAGTATCCCTACATGGACATCAACCGCGTAGGAATCTTCGGAGCCTCGGCAGGTGGACAAGAGTCAACAACCGCCGTGCTCTTGCATGGCAACTTCTACAAGGCAGCCTATAGTTCTTGCGGATGCCACGACAACCGTATGGACAAGATTTGGTGGAACGAGCAATGGATGGGTTATCCTGTCGACTCAAGCTATGTTGAATCGAGCAATGTGTATCATGCCTCGAAATTGGAACGCCCTTTAATGCTCGTTGTTGGGGAAATGGACGACAACGTAGATCCTGCCAGTACCATGCAATTAGTAGATGCTCTCATCAAAGCCAACAAGGATTTTGAATTAGTTGTTCTTCCTGGAGTACATCATACAATGGGTGAACGCTACGGTGAACACAAACGTTTCGATTTCTTCGTCAAGCATCTGTTGGGAGTAGAACCACCAAAATGGAACGAATTAGAATAAACAAAGAACGAGGGTGTCAAACCCTCGTTTCTTGTTTCTGTAAATTGACTGCCCGCCATGTTTGTAACAACACACTTGCCAGAATAAGCAAGATGCCAACATAGAATGAGAAGTTCACTTCACGTGCTTCACCAAAGAATACGAATGCCATCAATATGGTGTAACATGGTTCCAAGTTGTAGGAAAGATTTACCGTGAATGCCGAGAGCCCACGTAAAGCCTGAATCTGAAGTAGATACATACCTACTGTACAGAACAACGCATGGCAGAGCATCCACCATAGATTACCGCCTTCAGGAATCACTAGCACAGGTTGGTTCGATGGAAACACAAGAAGATAAAATGGAATGATGACCGACACCACCACTAATCCTGCTGCCATCTGGTAAAACAACACAGTCCTACTCTTCACACCCACACTGACACGCTTGTTCAATGTAGCATAAAGTGCACACACGAACGACGATATCACACCTATCATGATACCATATCGATACTTCGCATCAAACGAAAAGATGAACAGCAGACCACATAGCGTAATGAGCGAGAACAGTACCTCCTTCCACGATATGCGTCGATGATAGACAATAGGCTCTATGAATGCCGTGAAAAAGCCCACCAGCGAGAAACAAATGACGCCGATAGAAACATTTGATGCCTTGATGGAACCATAGAAAAGCATCCAATGGAGTCCCAACAAGGCACCACAACCAGCCAATTGTAGCATTTTACGTGTGGCAACACGTGGCAAACCTGTGAAGACAAGCAGAATCATCGATGTGAAGAACATGCGATACCACACAATGTCCACTTCGTTCAAAGTGATGAGTTTGCCGAAAAGCCCCGTGAAGCCAGCAAGCAAGACCGACAAATGAAGCTGGATGAAAGATTTTTTCATCAATTATCCAAACAGCCCGATCTTGCCAATGAACACCAAGGCGATAATACCGATGATCAAGCTCATGATACCCACGGTCAAACCAGTCTTGGCCATATCCTTCTGTTGGATGAGACCCGTGGAATAGGCAATGGCATTCGGCGGAGTGGAGATAGGCAGTGCCATGGCGCAAGATGCGGCAACGGCAATACCGACAAGTACAGTACTTGTACCACCAATGAGTCCAAGGCTGTCACCCATACCCGAGCAAACAACGGTTAGGATGGGAATAAGCAAAGCAGCTGTAGCCGTATTCGAAATGAAGTTACTCAATGCGAAGCAGACCAAGCAGCTCACGATGAGCACCACGATTGGGCTGAGCGAAGCAAACGGAATGCTCTTCACAGCATTGGCTGCCAGACCTGTTCCATTCATAGCCAAACCCAAAGCAAAACCACCAGCCACCATCCAAATGACGGCCCAGTCAATATCTCTCAAATCATGGGCAGTAATCACACCTGTGAAAGCGAACACTGCAATGGGTAGCATAGCCGTCGTATTGGCATTTACACCCAACTGCTTTCCAAACACCCAGAGAAGAATGGTCACAGCAAAAGTCACAGCCACCACCACCGTACGCCAGTTTTGCTGAACGTCACCTTCAATGTCCAGTTCAATGGTCTTCTTGGTAAATGGGAAGAACTTCAGGATGACAAACCAACTGAGCAACAGCATGATAATCACAAGCGGAGCCATAATCATCATCCACTGACCGAATGAAATGCCCATGTCAAGTCCTGCAGGGTCATTGAGTACTTTATACGCAAAAGCATTGGGGGGTGTACCGATAGGCGTTCCCATACCACCAAGGTTGGCACCAATGGGGATGGCCATTGTCAAAGCAATGCGACCTTTTCCATTAGCAGGCAATGCCTTGAACACAGGTGTCAGGAATGTAAGCATCATGGCTGCCGTGGCGGTGTTTGAGATGAACATCGAGAAGATACCCGTGATGAGCATAAAGCCCAGCAACACATTCTCACTCTTCTTGCCGAAAGGCTTGATCATGGTCTTTGCCATCAGCACATCGAGACCCGACTTCGTGGCAGCAATGGCCAAGACAAATCCACCGAGGAAAAGGATGATGGTGGGGTCGGCAAAACATGCCATAATGCTCGTCGAATTGAGCAATTGTCCATACTCGCCATCAGTTCCTTGTAGGAACTTGAACGCCGAGTCGCTGACGCAAAACAATAAGACGAAAATAATAGTGACACTCGTGGCCCAGGCGGGAATCGCCTCAGTGAGCCATAGCAGCACAGCCATCATGAAAACAGCAATGACACGCTGCTGTACAACAGTGAGCCCTTCGATACCAAAACTGTCGATAGGCAAATTCCAAACAATTAGCGTGATGATGGCCGTAATGGCGAACATCATCATCTTTTTCTTACTAAAGTCTCCTGTGAGAGTCTTCTTGACATTTTCTGCCATTTTATTTTTACTCCTTTATTTGTATGATTGATTTCGGACTGCAAAGGTACAAATAAAGTCTAAATGCAGAAAATATTCAAAGTGGAAAAGTGTAAAACATACCATCTTAATTGACATTAATCTATTCTCTTTTCTTTCTTCACTTCTTTTTTGTCAACTCGATATGACAAAATCGAACACTCATTCTTCTTCCTTGATGTAACATGAAACACCGATACTCGATTTCCTCATACGGCGTTTTGCCGTTTCGTTTATTATTCGTATCTTTGCGCTCGCATAGGGTGGGCTTGTGCGAATTTCCGACAGGAAGAATGCATCACAGGCCCTTAAAAGGGAATCAGGTGAAAGACCTGAACTGTCCCGCAGCTGTGAGCAGTCCTTTGAACGAAGAGGAACCTATTAGCCACTGGTCTCTAGAAGATTGGGAAGGCGTTCATCTTTCGACTGCAAGTCAGAAGACCTGCCCCGTGTGTGCCCTACGGCGCGTCTCGATACCTCGATGCAAGGAAGAGTGACAAAACAACATGAAACCATTCTGTAGATTCATGCTCTCGATGTTGGTTGTCAGTGCTCATGCACAGACACCTAACGATTCTGCAACCGTGCGCGAGTTGCCGAACGTTGAGGTTGTGGCCGAAGGTAGCATAGGCATGACTTCATCGCTTATGCCTGTACAACGACTGAACAAAAACCAGATGTTGCAGTTGAATGTCACCAACATGACCGATGCATTGAAACACATGGCAGGCATCACCGTGCGCGACTATGGTGGTGCTGGTGGAATGAAGACTGTTTCCGCACGTGGTATCGGCTCGCGCCACACGATGGTGACATATGACGGCATTGCGCTGAGCGATTGCCAAACAGGCGAGATCGACCTGTCACATTATTCCATTGAGAACATGGAACAAATGACACTGACCATTGGCGATGCCGACGACATCTTCCGTCCAGCACGAAACATGTCAAGTGCAGCCATGTTGGAATTGCAGACGCGTCCATTACCAACCCCTCAACATCAATCTGAATGGAGGGCTTCGGTGGCTTATGGTTCATGGGCAACGTTTTCGCCATCATTCTGGTATGGACAAAACCTAGGAAGTGGTTGGTCCGTAGGGGCATCTGGCGAATATCTCTATGCCGAGAACGATTACCCATTCACGCTCAAAAATGTGTCAATGACCACGCGTGAACGTCGTACGAATAGCAGAATGAGTACAGGTCACATCGAAACGATGGCCACATGGCAACCCAACGAACTCCATCAAATAAACGCAAAGATACACTATAGCGACAACCTGCGGCGTTTGCCTGGCATCGTTCGATACTATACCAACGAAAACGATGAGCAACTACATGACAAAAATGCTTTCATGCAAACGTGTTATCGAGGAACGCTGAACAAACAATGGCATCTGATGGCGAACGCGAAGGTCAACTGGGCCGAAAGTGACTACATAAACCACACACCAGGAAGTGTTGTGAGTGATGCACAATATTGGCAACGTGAATGGTATGCGGCTGCGGCAGTGCTCTACGAACCCACCACTACCCTCTCGTTCGACTATTCCACCGACTATCTCATGAATAGCCTCAACAGTACTATTAGCACATACGGACATCCCCATCGGCACACTATCCTTCAAGCGCTTGCTGCTAAAGCTAAATACAATCGACTGACCGTCATCGCCCGATTGTTATCAACCATTGCCCATCAGCCAACGTCCAACACCCAACACCTATCTCCATCCCTAGCCCTATCCTATCGATTGTTGTCATCCGAAGAGTTGTTACTACGCACTTCATGGAAGCAGACTTACCGACTGCCAACATTCAACGAACTCTATTTCTATCACTTCGGTTCCAACGACTTACTACCCGAAAAAGCCTCACAATGGAATGCAGGACTCACCTGGCACCACGCATGGAAAAACAAGGTCGAATGTATGCTGACGACTGACATATATTATAATAAGGTGTCAGACAAAATCGTGGCCATCCCCTTTAACATGTTCGTATGGCGGATGATGAATCTAGCCAATGTGGCAGTCTATGGCACCGATGTCACAGTTGAAACTGCATATCATCTGGGCGCTCGACACCAACTCTCACTGACCGGAAACTATAGTTGGCAAAGAGCAGAGAACCGCAGTAATCCCGATTCACCGAACTATCAACTGCAAATAGCCTATGTGCCACAACATTCATTTAGTGCGACACTCGCATGGAAGAATCCATGGGCTAACCTCTCGCTTAGTACTGATGGACAAAGCCATCGATGGGCTACCAATGAACATTCACAAGGCACACGCATAGCTGGTTTCGTGGAGTTTGATCTCGGTGCATGGCGCACCTTCACTTGGCACGGCCATCGGCTCACGTTGAGGGCTTCCATCCGTAATCTGTTAGACAAGCAATACGACATTGTGGCCCACTATCCCATGCCTGGTCGCTCGTGGCGAGTGCAACTAGTCATCGAATAGCGCCATTCTGTCTATGGTTTATTTAGAACATTGAATCATCAACTATCATAACAACAAAAACAAAAAGAAAATGAAAAAGCAATTCAAAACCTGCGTCTGCATCTTGGCTGGCGCTTTGTTGTTCGCTGCATGTAGCGACGACGATGAAAAAGAATTCGAACAAGTAAGTGTCGCCGATGGCGTGTTCATCCTCAACGAGGGTAGCTACTTCAACAAGATTGACGGCTCACTCGACTATCTGGATTACGCTACTGGGACTGTCTCTCGCAATGTCTTCCAAAACAAAAACGGACGCTCACTGGGCGGAACACCCAACAATGCAATAATCTGCGGAAGCAAGATGTACATCGCCACAGCCGACGAGAACCGCGTGGAGGTGGTGGATGCCCACTCTATGTCAGCTTATAGCCCCATCAGCATGACAACGCCACGCGAACTCTGCACCGATGGAAAAGCCGTCTATGCTACTAGCTACGATGGTACCGTCTCTAAGATTGATACCACTTCATTGAAAATCGTCGCCACATCAGCCACCATTGGCGATGCGTTGGAAGGTATCACTGCTCTCGGTGGCTACCTCTACGTATGCAATGCATGGAAAAATCTTGGTGGCTACAGCTATGACTACCATACCAATGTGGTGAAACTTCAAGCAGCCGACCTCTCAAAAGTGAAGGACATCACAGTGGCAGCCAACCCCAACCAGATTCTCAACGATGGCACCAACATCTACTTGGCTTGTTGGGGAAACTATGCCGAAGTGCCTGCTACAGTTCAGAAGATTGACGCCAACGATCAAGTAACCACACTTACCCATGGTCGGATGATAGCCTTAGACGACACAAAGAATCTGCTCTATATCGTCAACACCACCTACGATGAGAACTGGGCAGAGGTAAACAATTACAACGTCTACGATTTGAAGACGGGTAAAGAAAGCCAGTTCACAACTGGTTCCGAAATCTTCAGTCCTGTAGCCATCGGTGTAGATCAAATCACGGGCGATGTCTTCATTACATCTTATAGCGAGAACGCCGATTACAAAGGCTATGCCAGTTACACCACTGACGGCTATGTAGCTCACTATTCCGCAAATGGTACCTTCCTCAACAAATATGTTTGTGGCGTAGGACCTGGCACCTTGGTTTTCGCTCATCACACGGAACTACGATAATGCATAACATACAATCGGGGCAACCTGCATTTGCAGATTGCCCCAATTTATTTTGTTAAGCGTCCTCCATCAAGAGGAATCTTCCATGTGCTTACTTCACAACGACCTTCTTGCCATTCATGATGAACACACCCTTCTGGGTCTTGCCCACCTTCTGGCCTTGCAGGTTGTAAACATCGTTAGCACCGAAGTTGTTCTCTTGACCGATAGTTGTGATACCAGTAGCAACATCCTGCTTGCAAAGCAACGAAATGTCACACCATGAAACCCATTGATGATTGCTATTGGTCTCGGCTTCTAATGTGATGGTCACCGTCTTTTCTTCACTAAGCGAGAAGGGCAAATAGCACCATTCCCAACCATAACCGCTGCCATCCTCTCTGGCGAATTCGCCATCGCCGAAGTTGGCATCACCAGTTTTGTCAATACCCTTGCCAGTAGCACCTTTCGACGTGAGTTTGGTAGTACCAGTGGCAGCGTCACAAGACATCTTGGCCGTAACACCAGCCGATGCACGAGCGGCCACCTTCAACATGTAGTCGCCAGCAGGCAGTTTGGCCTCCTTATCGAACTGAAGTGTCCAAAGACTTGCTCCCCAACCTGCATTCGGTTGCTCGTAATAGGTCTTAGGATTTCCACTCCAGTGTTCATTCTCATTCGTGCCATAGTCATCTTCATTGTTATTAACGGTTGCCGTATACTCCCAAGTGGGGAAGTCGCCAATTTCGGACGTCTTGTCAAATTTATAGTTGGCTTCTATATAATCAAACTCACCTTCCTTCAATGCAGCAACTGCTGCGGTGGCCTCTGCTGCGGTTGTAGGAGCGTCACCGACCTCACTGCCAATCATCTCAGCGACAGCTTTCTCAGCTACATATGCATCATAAGCGGCAGCAGCAGCCTTGAATGCCTGAACAGCATCGTTAAGGGCTCCTATCTTTTCTGTGAAACTTTCCTTGGTATAATCAGGTTCATCGGCCTTGGCTGTATTCACGGCATCAAGTTCATCACCTGTCACGTTAGCATATGCATCGTCAGCAAGAGCAGCATTGGCAGCTGCGACAGCCTCTTCCCAAGCCTCTTCATAGCTGGAGAGATCTATCTTAGAACCATAATAGCGAAGTGTGAAATTGCGGAAGATGGTCCACTTGTCAGTCTGGGTGTCTTTGTTTTCAATACCCACCTCAATTTCGTTTTCATCATTCTCAAGCACAAACTTCAGATAAAGCATTCCGTTGCCATCGTCGAAGTATTCTTTGGCCGCTGCCATCGAGTTCACTACACTACTTTCCACACCAGGAATCAAGACCTTGTCATCACCAGCATAGAAATAGGTGGAGTGATTGCCAGCACGATGGAAACCTGTCACACCAAAGCTGTAGGTTCCCTTGCCTAAAATAACTTTCTGATAGAACTTGAAGTTCTGCTGATAGAACTCTGTCTCCCCATAATTCACAGCAGCCCAACTGTAACCACCATTCGGAGTACCTTCCTTCGTCCAATAGTCAGTGTTCTTGCTCACTGTTGGGTTGTCGAGTAGTGCGTTCGTCAAGTCGATGCTGTCACCATCAGCAACATTAATGTTAGGTAGATAATCCACCAAAGCCTGACGCACAGCGACCACAGCTTCTTCAATATCCTCATTAGTGGTAGCATCATCTGCTATGGCATCTGCGGAAGAAGTGCTGACCGAAGAACTAACTTCCTTTACAGCATCCCTAACTAATACATAGCGACTATAAGCACCTTGAAGGACCTTGGCCTCTTCGATAGCATCCTTGATAGCCTTTGTAGCCTCGGTGTATGCGTCAGCAGTCGAGTAACTCTTGTTATTCGCACTTACGACAGCAGCCAATGTACTATAAGCTAATCCCGGTATGGTTCCTTCAAGAGCCTCGGCTTCAGCCACTACAGCTGCAAGTCCTTCTTCATAGGCAGAAAGATCGGTAGGAGCACCATAGTAAGTAAGGACGAACTTATCGAACAATGCCCAGTCAGCACCTACTTGTTCTGTCCTCTTAATACCCACTTTCAATGTGCCGTCCGTAACCAATACCATGTCAGCAATTTCGTTTCCTGTATATTCGCCTGCTTCAACATTCATACCCTCAGCAGCCCAGTCACCACCATTGTTTGTCGTAACGGCAAAAGGAGTTTCCACTTCACCGGCAAAGATATAAGTCGTACCATTCGTGCCGAAACCTGAGCAACTAAACTTATAGTAACCAACAGGTAGGTCGGTCAAAGTTTGCGAAAACTCAAACGTACTGTTCCAAGCCTCTACAATAAAGTTTTTGTTGTCACCACCTGTACGGTTGTTTCCACCACTGTAAGTGAAATTCCACTTACCATTACGTTGGTTGTTACGACCAATATCAGCACCAGGAATCAGAAGACGAACATCCATTGGGTTCGATTCTGTTGCTTCTTCCATAGCAGCATAGATATCATCGTAACTAACAAGAATCCATTTGGCATCATCACTCGAACCATCAGCCACCACTTCAACTAATGTCCCTGATGTGTGAGCCAGATAACCTTCCCCATTGTTCAGCGTATAAGCGATGGGGGAATTACTTACTTTCTCAAAAGTCCAATTCACTGGGGCTGCATCTGTGTAGTTACCACCCAAATAATGGCTATCACCACCATTTGAAATCTGTGATTCCAACGTGTAAACACCATTAGAACCCTCAAGGGTATAATCGATACCCCATTTTGATACAGACGAGTGGGTTCCCCAATCATTGGCACCACAAAGATAAGTGCCCGTCCCCACATTGTAGAGGAAGAACTTACCATTGGCCACCTCCGACCCCGTCCAACTCTGGGCACTCAAGCCCAGTGAGAACACTGCTGCGAGAGCAGTCAAGAAAAGTCGATAATGTTTCATATAAATTAGGTTTTAGTTAATAATATTTATTGTTCTCTCTTAGTTATCGTAGATATATTCGGTGTAAAGTTACTGAAAATAATTGAAACGACGAACGCTTTTCCTCGTTTTTTTCTTTTTCGTCTCTCCTTTTATATGTTTTTTGCAAATTACATACCAAAAAACGGGGCAAACAGCAGTTACGCCATTTGCCCCATTCTTGTTATCAGTGTGTCCTCACGATGGAGGACGCTAAGGTCAAATCATGTTAGAACTCCTCGTCCCAGACGCTCTTCATTTGGGGAAGTGATTCGTCTCCAAATGTGTTACCTTCTTTCGAGAACTCAATATCGCCATCACCGACTTCATTTTCAGGACCTGACAACACATCGAAGTCCATCAAATATTCCTGATCAAGAAGGAGTTGCTTCATCTTTGGTTCTATATAATCCTTTTTCATATTGTTTCCTTTCTAACAATCTAATTATTTAACAATCACTTTCTTACCATTCTGGATGTAGACGCCCTTCTGAGCCTTCTTCACCTTCATGCCAGAGAGATTATAGAGATCACCAGTTTCTACATCTGCATCAACATTGTTGATACCTGTTGTTTCGCCACCCAAGAAGATGACTTCCTTTGCTCCTGCAGCTACAGGAACAGCAAGATATGCATTGTTGGCAGGAACTGTGATGCCATTTGATCCTACTTTATAGAAGGCCTCCTTGCCGTTCTTCTTACCAAACACATAGATGGTGTAGTCTGTAGGTTGTATAATAGTTGCACCGTCAACTACAGCAACCAACATGTTGGCTTCAGCAACATCTTCAGTCTCCTCAGTGCAAATAGGAACCTGAATGGTTGTATTCTCTGTTGCAGGCTCAGCGAGACCAACAATGATACCTGTATTGGCAGGAACCTTGGTCACGTCCTGAGTAGCACCCTTTGCTGAAGTCACAATCTGTGCAGTCAAACCAGTGTTAGCAAAGTCGAGTGGCCATTCGCAGCTGAATGCTGTGTATTGACGACCAGCCTTAATAGCAATTTCAACGGGCTGTGCCTTGAAAATCTCAACGCCAGTCATCCATGTATTACCACCATTTGCAAGTGTTAGCACATAATTACCTGCTGCACCTGTTGTGAAGACCATAGTGGCTGTTTTCCAATCAGTAGTAGAACCATTTCCTGGGAATGTCTTTCCACTGATGCCATCTTCTCCATTCAACACTGAAACGGTAATTCCATCGTTCGAATTATTCTCATGAGAGCGATAAGCGAACTTCAAGGTATAGGTGGTATTGGCCTTCAATGGCATGATATAACCACCATTATTACCATACTTCAAGGAACCAGGTTGGTTGTAATAAGCCGTTGCATAGTCGCCTTCAATACCACTACGCATCTGTCCCCAACTATTCGTACGAGTCCATCCTTCAGGATAGTTGGCACCTTCCTGAACTGTGGCGAACAATCCATTGTGGACTGCATTCACTTCCTCTTCATTAGCCACCCACTTGGTAGTCATCAAGGTGTTCGTTGCGAGTTGAACAGCAACCTGTGCGTTTGCAGCTTCAGGATCAATTCCATTTGCGAGTTCAAGAGCAGCAGCGGCTTCTATATTATTATAAGGAGCATATTCGCCTTCCTCAAAGCCAAGGACGATATCCGTTGGCTTAGCATCTTCAAGTGCTGTATAGTCTTCAGCAGTAGCGAGGACATTGAGCAGTGCGAAGTCACAGTAGCTTACCCACAGTCCACTAGACTCGGCTTTAGAAGCAAGCGTGAATGTAACTTCACTTTCTTCAGTCAGTTCGAATGGCAAATAGCCCCATTCCCAACCACGGCCATTGCCGTTGTTAGCAAATGTGCCCTCGTCGAAACTGGTTGTACCATCGGTAGCGATACCCTTACCATTATCACCCTTGTGAGCGAGCGGCATCACGTCTTTGCTGACAGAAACGCTTAATTCGCTATATGTAAGGGCGGCAGTACCACGAGCAGCCACCTTCGCCATGTACTTACCGGCAGGAAGCGTAACGGTCTTCGTGTATGAGATTTCCCAAGCATTGGCACCCCAGTTACCACTACTTTGCTCATAATAAGTTTTGGTAGAGCCACTCCAGTGTTGGTTGTTACTGGTTCCTGTACCACCTTCGCCAGTCCACGTTGAGAGATCGCCCACCAAAGATGTGATATCTGCAGGATAGTTTGTATTCACGAATGTGCTTTCTGCCACCTTCATGGTGTTCACAGCGGCTGCTGCTGCAGCAGCGTTAGTAGCTGCAGGAATCTCGTCGGTCAAACCGATGATGACAGCCTTCTCCTTCTCTGCGTTGTAAGCCTCATATGAAGGAGCGGCATCCTTAACTGTTTGGGCTGCTTCGTTCAACGCAGCTGTAGCTTCCTGTAAAGCAGTCTTACTACCTTCCACATCATCATAATTTGCAACAACGTTTCCATATGTTGTAAGTGCCTCATCGAGTGCAGTAGCTTCTTCGCCAGTAACAACAGTATAGGTGTCGTCAACTTCCTGTGCATTGGCAAGAGCTTCCTGATAGAGGGCTTTGTCAGCAGCAAGTGGGTCGGTTCCGAAATACTCTAATTTAAAATTGCGCCACACAGTCCAATGATCCCCATTTGCGTTGTCTGCCGTTATACCAATTTCAACATTAGCAGCATTAGCAAGGTGGAATGAGAGAGCATTCACACCATTACCATTATTGAACCAAGTATTTGCTTGACTACGATTGTCAACTGTGCTATTTCCTACAGTAGCTATGTTCATGGTGTTTTCACCAGCTGACAAAGTTCCTACATAGTCAGTACGCGTAAGAGCGACTGCTGTCAAAGTATAGTATCCTATAGGAAGACCATAAAGGAGCTGCTTTATAGACATACCACTTTGATTCCAATACTCCGCTACGTTATTGCCACTATCAAAAGTCACGCCTCCTGTTAATGCCCAGAAATCGCCATTTGAAGTTGGTGTGTCGTTCATAATGAGAGCGGTAGCATCTACCGTTCCTGTTATTTCTACAGCACCAAGGAATGTACCAGCAGCAGCGCGGACAGCCTCAATAGCAGCCTCAATGGTAGCTACAGTTGTAGAAGCTTCAACAGCAGTATTCTGTGCTGTAACTTCTGCATCAAAAGCAGTTGCAGCATCACCACTATTTGTAAAACCAGTTTGGTTCTTGATAGTAACCATACGGTCTCGAACTGTCTTGTATACATCGTATTTCTCAGCTATGGGATTTGCTGCCTTAATGGCAGCATCCAAGGCATTATAAGCCACGATGGTTTTTTCGCTCTGCAAGGCTTCTTTCAACGTATTCAGATTGGTAGCGACTGCTGTTGGCACATTTTCGGGAATAGTAGCTATCAAAGCATCTATTTGCGCTTCAGCAACCTTATCTGTATAATATGTCAACTTGAAATTATCACATATCATCCAATCATTTTCAACATAGCTAAGATTATTAATACCTATTTTAAGAGTACCTTCTTGTCCAACATAAGCAAATACTTCTACCAAAGCGATGTTTGAATCTGAATCGAGAAGAGTGTGTGCGGCAGCCATACTATTAGGACTATTATCGTCCGTTCTAATATTATACCAAGAGACAAGTTGCGTGTTATTATTGCCTGCATACAGATAGTCAACCATACAACCATTATCAGCCACCCTAACTGCTGAGGCGCTATTACCAATACGATAAAACGCTTGAACGGATAATTTGTAAATTCCTTCCTCAAGATTGCTTACTGTTTGGTAAATATTTGTACTTCCATTCCAACTTTGAAAAACGCCATCGCCAGCTTTGGTATCACCTGCACCTCTATTTGAATCGTTGTCTTTTGTCCATCCACTACTACCTGCTCCAATATTGGCGTTAGCAACTTTACTTGTGCAATCTTCACTAATAAATGTATTCGTATCAGAGATCTTTGCTATCAACCCATCAAGAGTTGTAACATCATTAAAACCTGCTGCGTTAGCAATTGAAGCTGCTTCAGTATTTTTTCTTTGTGCAAGAATTGTATTATACTCTGTTTTGGTTAGGAGCTTCCACACTGAATTGTCAGAAGCATCAGCATTTTCAGTAATTGCCGCTCCAGCAGTGGATGCTGTTAAATACCCACTACCTTTGGAAATCGTATAACCATTTCCTTGAGAAGCAAAGGTGTAATTACATGCAGAACCATTGTCTGTGTAAAGGTTGTCGCCCAAGTATTTGTTTCCATTAGCAACAAGCGAATGGTCAACATTCTTGAGAGTGTAAACCCCATCGTTTATTTTAGCCAATTCAAACGCAATACCATACAGATCAGCAGTAGATCGTGTACCCCAAGTGGCACCACGACTTAAGAATAAGCCTGTCGATTCATTGTACAGGAAATATGTTCCTTCTTCCTGTGCACTTACGCTACCAACACCTATAAAGAGGGTAAGTAACGTCAATAGTAGTTTTAAATGTTTCATAAAATAGGATTTAGTTAATAATTATTTTTTTGATTATTATTGTTCATATTAGGTATATATCGTGGCAAATGTAGTGAAAAATATCGAAAGAAAGGGGATTTTACGGGAAAAGTTCAAGTTTGGGGCTGTTTTTTAAGGGTTTTTCACATTATTAATAAAGGCAGCCCCCTCCCAACCTCCCCCAAAAGGGTGAGGAGATAAGGCATTAACTAACGAACTAATAAACTTACCAACTAACAAAATTATAAACTAACGTATAATGTCAAGATAATTCTGAATTTAGGGGCCTCAAAATGGGGTGTATTTTGAAAAAAAGAAGAGTTGGGCGGAAATATGGCCAAAAATCGACATTGAGGTAAGTCGCTGGCAATCACATGGTTGCGTTTTTCATGCGATTTTACACCTAGTTAGAGGTATACTTCTGAGGCTGAAATTGCTTGATTTTTCGCTGTCACAGCTATGATAAAAGGGGCTCACATGCTACATCTATGCGAGTTAGATGTACTACCTAAGAACCTTACATGCCACATGTACCAATTTCCGAGGGCTGAAACGGTGGATCAAGAGGCAAAATCTACGTTTTTCCGATTCTAGATTGAACGAAATAGTTGACAACTTTTTGTCAAAGTAATTGACAGTCAGTTAATGCAAACTATTTATCTATACACGAAATAACGGCCATTTTGAGCCTGGCAGTATTGTGAGACGAGGCGCAAGATGAACTCGGCATTCTCACGAACACGGGCTTCATCGCCGTCGTATCCGTTGATGAGGACGGCCATACGAGTGGTTTGGAGGGTTATCTTCGTACGCTCGTTATCGCTCGTAGGAGTTCCCACACCGCCGATTTCATCGCGATAGACGGGAAGACCTTCAATGTTGATCATCCCGCGACCGATGCCCTCGTATGGTTCGCCAGCGCGTCCGACACCCAATGTCAGCGTGTCGCCCACGAACTTAGCGGCATCAAACCCGCCAATGGAATAACCAAAACGAATGCTGGCGAGATTGATGAGATCGACAAGTGTGTCAATCTGATAGAGTTCCTTGCCTTGCAACATGCGGCGAATGAGGGCTTCGGAGGCAGGGCGATAGCGCGAAGGATCTTTGCCGCAAGCCTTATAAACACGACGAGTGGCGGCAATGCCCGACATCTGTTTCAACGACTCGGTGGTCAACTCGGCCTTGAATTGCTCGCCAAGAGCCTTGATCTCCTGCCACAACCCTTCGGAGAACGGCGTGTTCACCACATCGGCCTCCACACAAGCGCCCACAAAGCCTGGGCACACCTGCTCAATCTCGTTAGATACAATCACTTTCATACGTGAGTGCAAAGATAATCATTCGGACAGAAAAACCGCACAAAAACTCTTAGAAAAACTCATCAAAAAAGAGTTTCGCCCTGATTTTGCAATTTGATTTCGTGAAGATGTTGCAACTCTCAAGAAATTTGTTTATATTTGCATATTGAAAAACGAGCACAATGGAAGAGCAACTGAAAAGGATGCAACAACTGGTTGAGGAACTCAATCGTGCATCAGACGCTTATTACAACGGACGCGCGGAGCAGATGACCGACTACGAGTGGGATGCGCGCTTCGACGAGTTGAAACGGTTGGAGGAGGAGACAGGCACCACCCTGCCCGACTCGCCAACCAACAACGTATCGGAAGACAACACCGCCGGGCAGAAAGAGGCTCATGAGTTTGCCGCCCTATCGTTGGCGAAGACCAAGCAAGTGAGCGAACTCGTGAAATGGGCGGAAGGCCGTCCTATCTGGATTTCGTGGAAGCTCGACGGTTTGACACTCGTTGTGACCTACGACGGCGGACGTTTGCAGAAAGTTGTGACACGCGGAAACGGACATATCGGCACCAATATCACCCATCTGGCAAGCGGCATCGGCGGCATTCCCAACACTATCAAAGCAAAGGGCCACACGGTGATTCGCGGCGAAGCCGTCATCGCCTACGACGACTTCGAGCGTTTTCTCATCGAGAGCGGCGAAGATTATGCGAATCCTCGCAATTTGGCGTCGGGTTCGTTGTCGTTGAAAGACAATCTCGAAGAACTGCGTCGGCGCAACCTTCAATGGATTCCGTTCACATTGGTGTATTCGGAAAAAGAAAGCCTCACCACCTCACCACCTCTCCAAAGGGCGAAGGGGAATACTTCCAAAGAGAAGGAAATGCCCACGAAACAGAGGGATTTGTTTGCAGAAGCAAGAGAACAAGATTTGTTCGCTGAGGTGAAAGAATCCGATTTGTTTGCGAGCGAGAACAATGCGAAGGACACGAATGAAAATAGTTGGGGAGCACGAATGGCTTGGCTCGACGCACAAGGTTTCAAAACCGTAGAGCGCGAATTGGTGGAACATCCCACCGTTGAGAACGTGCAAGCCGTGATTGACCGCTTTACCGAACGAGTGACGGGAAACAACCAAACGCGCTTCCCCTACCCTGTTGACGGCCTTGTTGTGACCTACGACGATACGGCTTACGCCCAGACAGGAAGCGTAACAGGACATCATGCAACACGCGCAGGCCTCGCTTTCAAATGGCAAGACGAAGCCGCCGAAACCGAGTTGCAGGAGATAGAGTGGTCGTGTGCGGCCTCTACCATCTCGCCCGTTGCCATCTTCCGCCCTGTCGAGTTGGAAGGAACCACCGTGAAACGCGCTTCGCTCTGCAACATCAGCGAATGTGAGCGGTTGGGAATTGGCGACAAAGGAACACGTATCAGCGTCATCAAAGCCAACAAGATCATCCCGAAGGTCATCAAGGTGATTGAGAGCGTCGGCCAGTTGCACATTCCCGAACAATGTCCCGTGTGCCACGAACCAACTGAAATCGTGGTAAGTCAGACGAGCGGTACGCGAACCCTGCATTGCACGAACCCCGTCTGTCCAGCCAAACAACTGAAGAAATACGCCCGATTCGTGTCGAAGGCAGGTATGGATATTGACGGTATCTCAGAACAGACACTCGCCCGATTCATCAACTTGGGGTGGATCAGCGACTATGCAGACATCTACCAGTTGCGTCAACACATCCGCGAAATCTCCTTATTGGAAGGCTTTGGCGAGAAATCGGCCGCCAACATCATGCACTCAATCGACAAGTCGCGCGAGGTAGATGCCCAGCGGCTACTAATCGCTTTGAGCATTCCGAAATGCGGAGGCGATGTAGCAAAACGATTGTTGGGCGCTTACACTTTCGAAGAGCTCATCGAGAAGGCTTCAACAACCACCGACTTGGAATATTTTGCCCACATCGACGGCATAGGTCCCGAGCGTTCCACGTTGATTATCAATTGGTTCCGCGATGAAAAGAACAAGCAGACACTCAATCGACTGCTTGAGCAAATCACACTCAAACAAGCCTCCTTGCAACCCACAGGCAAACGATGTGAAGGGCTGACATTCGTCATTACGGGCGATGTTCACCACTACAAAAACCGCGATGAACTGAAAGCCTATATCGAGAGTCAGGGCGGACGAGTGAGCGGAAGCGTGAGCGGAGCCACCAGTTTCCTCATCAACAACGACATCACTTCCACTTCTGGCAAAAACAAAAAAGCCCAGCAACTGGGCATTGAGATCATCTCGGAAGACACGTTCATCGAGAGATTCGGAGAAGGAGAAGTATAATATTCGTAGAGGAAGGAGTAAAAAGAAGTAGAAGGAGTTAGAAGCCATAAGTCTTTTTAATAGAGAACTCTAATCATTAAGCTATTGACCTTTAACCCCCTCTAATTCATCTACTTCCTCAACTTCCTTAAACCCTCTTCTTTACATTTTTTCCTTAATCTAATTCTTAGGATTCGGTAATCGCCTTCAGAAGCTTCATGAGCGATTCTTCGCTCGACCACTGGAATCCAGCTTCGCGCACCGTCGACCAGAAAGCACGACGGCGAGCCTTGGGTGTAGCACGCAACACTTCGTGTTCGCGAGCTCGAACGATTTTCCCACCACAAAGAAAATAATACTGGTTGACGATGGGATAATCAAACTCATCACCCTCAACCTTGCGCAAAGACGTTGCGGTAATCTGGTCGCCAACATCGATATTCGTGATTTGCCGAGAACTTCGAATCATCTGACCAAGTGCATTCATGTCGATGAGTCGGGCGCAAAAAAGCGCACTCGTGCCCACGCTGTCAACCTTATAAGCCAGCAACGTGTCAACGCGATAATAAGTGCGGTCGTCGAAATCCACACTCTTCAGATTATCCGTGAACGCCTCTTTGGTCTTCGTTCCGCTCAGATAGAGCAACGTGCTGTTTTTCAGGAAGATGTTCGCTTTGGGTGTAGAAACGTCTTTGCCCGACACCAAATGAATGACAGCCGGTTTGAACTCTTCATACTCGGTGACTCGTCGGCTTATTTCTTGGGCTTGCACAAGCAAAAAGCCAAACATTAAAGACAATACAATAATCGATCTTTTTACCATAAAAATTTAGTTCTTGTCTATTATTTAGAACGAAAAAAAGTGTCATTTGTCAAAAGACATTAACATTAATTATGCTTTTTCCTTTGAAAAAACACGACAAAAAGCTGTCGACTTTTTCGTTCAATCTAGGAAAGAAAAACGTGAAAGAAAACCATTTTTACGCTCTTGTTTCCCATTCTTCACGCCCTTGTTTTGTCATTGCTATCGAATGAGCGTGTCATTTGTGGTCTTTAAGCGGCTCATTGCATAGCTTTGACCTCCTCATTTGTGGTCTTTGACAACGTCATTCCATAGCTTTGAGCGCATAAAAATGACGCTTTTATTCATCAATCAGATGTAAAGAAAACGGAAGCCGTTGACTATCAGCGACTTCCGAAAACGCCCAAAATTCACGTATTTTCGAGAGAGAGACTATTATTTTGAAACGAGGGCCGTTTTAAGGGGGTGAAATTCGGAATATTTTTGACATTTCTTTTGTCCCTTTATACTCCTCCACTCCCCTTTAGACTCTTTATACCTTCAACTTGCAAAAGTTGAATCATCAAACAATTTCATTCTTTTTTCTTCAGTTTGAAATCGCAAGCCGAGAACCATTGACCCAACCACGTCTGCCCTGTGAATGCAGGATCGGAAGTCAAACCATAACTGACGACCGTGTTGGGCTTCGTGATAACGATGTTGTCAAACGTCAAGCGATTCCAACCATAGCCTTTTCCATCGTTGACTTCGACCATCTCTGTCCATTCGGAGGGTATGATATAATGTGTCTGGTTTCCAACAGATGGCGTAGTCATCGTTATGTAATCAATAGAATCTCTCGCTGCTTGCCAAATGGAACCACCCACATTTCCCCTTGCAGGAATCTCTATCAGATGTTTCCTCCCATCGATGAGCGTATAGACATACGCACCCGTGCCGTTGGCTCGTGCTGCCACACTCAGTTCGTAAGTGCCAGGCATGAGCGTGTCCGACCGCTCCACGCGATAGTGTTGGCGATGATGGTCATCGTAGCTGTCGAGATAACGATAGCCATGATGGTTACTAATATAATATTCGCCAAACGCTGTTAAATGACCGTTGCAACCATCAGCATTCAGAACCTGCCAACCATTTTCGCTCAAGAATTCGTATTCATAGAGTTTGACATGAATGCTATCGTTGACCACCACTTCGGCCTCACTACTTTCCGCACGATATTCGTGCCACCATTTTTCGCTGATCTGCGTGAGCATAACACCCAACGAAATGGCTGTCACCAATGCGATAATCCACACGACGAGGGCAAGTATGCGATGCATTACACTCATGCGCGACAACAAACAATGGGCAATGCTATAAGCGGGGATGAACAATGCCAGCAGTGTAGCCACCAGGAAGGTGAGGAAGAGCGGCATGTTGTTCTCTAGAATCTTGGCCGTGTACCAATCAAAGAAATAAGGTGTCTGGTCGGGCATATAGATGGCCAGTATCGACCATACTATCAATCCCACGCCCGCAAAGAACAACGAAACTGCCAGCATACCCAGCAACACCTTGAAACATCCGACAAAAAAGTGCATGATACCATTCAATAAAGAGCGCACAACACCTCTCTTTTTAGGGCGTTCAGCACGTTCGTCCACCCTCTGCACCACCTCGTTTCCCAAGTTGGCCATATTCACGGGTTTGCCTTGCATCTTCAACTGCTGTTCGGGTGTTTCGGCTTCGGGCATAATCAACGCCAGTATGATGTATATTCCCACGAAAAGCAAGCAGACATTCAGGTTGAGTATGAAGTGATGGAAACCAAAAAAGCTGCCGAACAACGAGAGCAACAGCACAACACAAACAACGGCCAATCGCAACTGGGTGGTTTCAATCTCGAAACTGCTGGCCAAGCCTGAAATGACACCAGCCAGCATTTTGTCCTTCGGATTGCGATAGAGGCGACGATTCTGGAAGAAAGACTTCACAGCCTCCACTCCTTTATGACCTGCTGGTTGATCGGCAGCCGATTGACGTTGGGTATTTCCTTCAGTTGATTCTGCATCGCCTTCCATCTGCTCGGGTTGACCGACGCGATTGATAATGTCTTTCACATGATCGATGTTCACGGCTTCCACACCGCTCGCTTTCAGTTCATCGAGCAGTTCAGCTATGCGTTCCTCGATGTCGTCAGCGATCTCATCGCCCCCTTCTTCGCGCTTGAAATAGTTGCGCAAGGTCTCCATATAATTGTTCAGCAGTTCGTAAGCATCTTCATCGATGTTGAAGAGTCGACCGCATAGATTGATGGTTATATTCTTTTTCATATTTGTTTATTTGTTTTCTGTTTCAATATAACTTGTTTCGTTTTTCAATAGATTCACAGTATCGGAAATCTCAGCCCATGAGGCGTCGAGCCCTTGCAAGAAAGTCTCGCCCTCAGCGGTCAGAGCATAATACTTGCGTGGCGGCCCTTGCGTGCTTTCCTGCCATTCATAAGAGAGCAGATGGTCGTTCTTCAATCGAGAGAGCAACGGATAGAGTGTTCCTTCAACAACCAGCAGATGTGCTTCTTTCAGTTGTAGAAGGATGTCGGAGGCATACGACGGCCTCCGCCTGATGAGCAGCAGGACGCAATATTCAAGCATCCCTTTGCGCATTTGTGATTTTGCATTGTCAATGTTCATCATGTTGATTCTTTTTTCATCATTTTATTTGTTAGCGTTCTTTGTTGGCGCAAAGGTATGTAAAATATTAGTACCTTGCAATACATAGTACTATAAATAATCAATTCTTTAAAATTATTTAACTAAAAAAGCCGCCACATTCAAGTGTGACGGCTTCTTTGAATATGAATGTAATCCTTTTTATCGTTCGTCGATGGGGATGTACTCCTTTCGGTCGAGGATGTTTTTGTAGGCAGGTCGGATGATGCGACGTCCTTCGAAGTTGAGTTCCTCAATGCGGTGGGCGGTCCATCCCACGATACGAGCCATAGCGAAGATAGGAGTATAAATCTCCTGAGGCAAACCTATCATCTCATAGATGAATCCACTATAGAAATCAAGGTTGGCGCAAGCAGGCTTGCGGCTCTTGCGGAAGTTCATCAAGCATTTGATTCCTTCCTGCTCAATGAGTTTCAAGAATTCGTATTCCTCTTCCCTCCCCTTTTCTTTGGCCAGTTCGCCAGCGAGCTTCTTCAGTTCAACGGCACGTGGGTCGCTCATCGTATAGACGGCGTGGCCGATTCCATAGATAAGGCCCGTTTTGTCGTAGGCTTCCTTGTTAAGCATCCTATTGAGATAAACATCTATTTCATCGATGTTCGTCCAATCGTTGATTTGCTCTTTCAGATGATGGAACATGTTGATGACCTTGATGTTGGCACCACCATGAAGAGGACCTTTCAGCGAACCGATTCCAGCAGCGATGGAGCTATATGTATCGGTACGCGTGGAGGAAGTAACACGAACGGTGAACGTTGAGTTGTTACCACCACCATGCTCTGCCTGGATGATGAGCAGCAGGTCAAGCATGCGGGCGTCAAGTTCGGTGTAATCGTCGTGCTTCAACATGAAAAGGAAGTTCTCAGCTATCGAAGCACCCTCTTTCGGGTGGCGGATATGGAGCGAACGACCTTGCTCGGAGTGGCGATAGATGTTGTAAGCGTAGGCGATGATCGTGGGGAATTTGGCTATCAACTCAATCGACTGACGCATCAGGTTGTCGCGCGAGATATCATCAGGATTCGGATCGAAGGTGTACATCTCGAGCACGCAACGTGCCAAGATGTTCATGATGTTCGAACCTTCAAGGTCGATGATGTGCACGATGGTGCGATGGTCAAGTGGCATATTCTCGTTGATGAGCTCACGGAAAGCATCCAATTCCTCTTCATCAGGCAGGTTACCCGAGAGGAGCAGGTAGGCGATTTCCTCGAATCCGAAACGCTTTTCCTTGAGCAGTGGCTCTACGAGGTCATCCAATTCATAGCCACGATAAAAGAGTTTTCCTTGTGTGGGTTGAGGTTTTCCTTCTTCATCAATCTCATAACCCACCACATTACCAATATTGGTCAATCCTACGAGCACTCCGCTTCCATCTTCGTTGCGGAGGCCACGCTTTACACCATATTTCTGAAATAGTTCGTTGTCAATCTTGCACGAGTTCTTAACCTCGTCACTCAGTTTGTAAATTAAATATTCTTTCTTCATCTTTTCTTTTTACCTTATTCCCGCCATTTCATCACTTTGCGCTATGATTCAAAGCGCTTCCTGCCTTGAACCAGGCAATCTGTGTTGGATTGTAAGTGTGCTCCACGGGGAAACTCTCTTCGCTGCCATCCTCATGTTTCAGAGTGATGGTGAGCGGTTTTCCTGGTGCAAACTCCTTCAATCCTGTGAGTGAAATGCGGTCGTTCTCCTGTACTCGTGTGTAATCTTCTTTATTTTGGAATGTTAATGCCAACATGCCCTGCTTCTTCAGGTTTGTCTCGTGGATGCGAGCGAAACTCTTCGCCAACACCACTCTCACGCCCAAGAAGCGTGGTTCCATAGCAGCATGCTCGCGGCTACTGCCCTCTCCGTAGTTGTCTTCAGCGACAACAATGCTCGAAAGTCCTTTCTCCTTATATGATTTGGCAGCAGTGGACACCTCCACATATTCGCCACAAATCTGGCATTTCACTTTGTTGGCCTCGCCATTGAATGCATTCACAGCGCCCATCAGCAGGTTGTCAGAGATGTTCTGCAGATGTCCACGGAACTTCAACCACGGGCCAGCCATTGAAATGTGGTCGGTCGTACACTTGCCTTGTGTCTTGATGAGCAACGGCATATCAATGAGGTCGTTTCCATCCCAAGCTGCAAAAGGCTCCAAACGTTGCAGACGCTTCGAGTCGGGTGAGATAACCACTTCAATGTTACCATTGTCGGTGGAAGGTGCAATGAATCCGTTGTCAGCCTCAGCAAATCCCTTCGGTGGGAAATCGAATCCCTTCGGCTCATCGAGTTTTACAACATTACCGTTGCGATCAGTCAAAGTGTCTGTCGTCGGATTGAAGTCCAAACGTCCAGCGATAGCCAAAGCTGTTGTGAGTTCAGGACTTCCAATGAATGCGAATGTATTGGGATTGCCATCAGCACGACGGCGGAAGTTGCGGTTGAACGATGTCACGATGGCATTCTTACGTTGTGGGTCGTCAGTATGACGGTTCCATTGGCCGATACAAGGACCACAAGCGTTAGTCATGATCATGGCACCGATACGCTTGAAGTCATCGAGGATACCATCACGTTCAGCTGTGGCGCGAATCTGCTCGCTACCAGGATTGATGATCAGCTGGGCACGGACATCGATATTCTTCTCAGCTGCCTGACGAGCAACCGAAGCTGCACGGCACAAATCCTGATAACTGGAGTTGGTGCACGAGCCAATGAGTCCCACTTCCACTACCATCGGATAATCGTTGGCAGGACCTTTAGCCTTCATCTGTGAGATGGGTGTAGCAGCATCGGGCGTGAACGGACCATTGAGATGCGGCTCCACTTTCGAGAGGTCAATATCAATAATCTGGTCGTAGAACAATTCAGGATTTGCATACACCTCATCATCAGCGCGCAGGTTGGCGGCATTCTGGCGAGCCATCACAGCAACAGCCTCACGTCCTGTCTTGCACAAATATTCATCGGCGTTCTTGTCGAATGGGAAGATAGAGCAAGTTGCTCCCAACTCAGCACCCATGTTACAGATGGTGGCCTTACCAGTCGTTGAAAGACTCTCCAAACCTTCACCGAAGTATTCAAGCACGGCGTTGGTTCCGCCTTTCACGGTCAGCATGCCGAGAATCAGCAGGATGACATCCTTTGGAGTAGCCCATCCATTGAGCTTACCTGTGAGACGCACACCGATGAGACGCGGCATCTTCAACTCCCAAGGCTGGGCGGTGAGCACATCAACAGCGTCAGCACCACCTACGCCAACAGCCACCATACCCAATCCACCAGCATTCGGCGTATGAGAGTCGGTTCCTACCATCATTCCACCAGGGAACGCATAGTTCTCAAGCACCACCTGATGGATGATGCCAGCCCCAGGTCCCCAGAAGCCAATGCCATATTTCAACGAAACCGAACGAAGGAAATCGTATACCTCACGGTTGGTCTCGAGAGCGGCAGGGAGGTCTTTCTCCACACCCACATCAGCACGAATCAAGTGGTCGCAATGAACCGAAGCGGGAACAGCCACACGAGGTTTGCCAGCATTCATGAACTGGAGCAAAGCCATCTGAGCGGTAGCATCTTGCATAGCCACACGGTCAGGGCGGAACTCAACGTAATCGACTCCACGCTTGAAAGGCTTCAATGTGTTGTCGGCATACAAATGGGCAAACAACACCTTTTCGGTGTATGTCAGCGGACGGCAGATGGTTTGCCGTGCCGAGTCGACTTTCTGCGCGTATGAGGCGTAGAAGTCTTTCAACATGTCTATGTCTAGTATCATAATTCTATCTCCTTTTGTTCAGTTCTTAATTCAGTTTCTGCTCCAAACGCTCACGAATGGCGGCGATGAATCCAGCCGATGTCACAGCCTTGGGTGTCACACCTTCCATCAGATTGACAAGGTCTTTCGTGACGATTCCTTCAGCCAACGTATCGAAGCAAGCAGCCTCCAGTTTGTCGGCAAAAGCCACCAACGAGGGCAGAGAGTCAAGTTCACCACGCTTGCGCAATGCACCACTCCATGCGAAGATGGTAGCCATCGGGTTAGTGGAAGTTTCCTCACCTTGCAGATATTTGTAATAATGGCGCGTCACGGTTCCGTGGGCAGCCTCGTATTCGTAGTTGCCATCGGGAGAAACAAGCACACTGGTCATCATGGCCAACGAACCGAAAGCGGTGGAAAGCATATCACTCATCACATCGCCATCATAGTTCTTACAAGCCCAGATGAATCCACCTTTCGAACGGATGACACGAGCCACAGCGTCATCGATGAGCGTGTAGAAATATTCAATGCCCAACTCTTCGAACTTCGCCTTATAGTTCTCATCGAACACCTGCTGGAAAATCTCACGGAACTGAGCGTCGTATTTCTTCGAGATGGTGTCTTTGGTGGCAAACCAAAGGTCCTGTTTGGTGTCAACAGCAAACTTGAAGCACGAATGAGCAAACGAACGAATGGACTTGTCAGTGTTGTGCATGCCTTGGATGACACCCTCACCCTTGAAATCATGAATGACAATCTCCTGGCGCTGACCACTCTGACCTTCGAATACCAGACGGGCGGTACCAGGTTCATTAGCACGAATCTCAACGCTCTTATAGACATCGCCGTAAGCATGACGAGCGATCGTGATGGGGCGCTCCCAGTTCTTCACACAAGGTTTGATGCTGGGAATGGTAATAGGAGCGCGGAAGACGGTACCATCGAGAATTGAACGGATGGTTCCATTGGGGCTCTTCCACATTTGATGAAGTTTGTATTCATCCATGCGCTGAGCGTTGGGTGTGATGGTGGCGCACTTCACAGCCACCCCATATTTCTTGGTTGCCTCTGCAGAGTCGATAGTTACCTGGTCATTCGTCTCATCGCGGTGAGGAAGTCCGAGGTCGTAGTATTCGGTTTTCAAATCCACAAACGGCAAAATAATCTCGTCCTTGATCATTTTCCACAAGATGCGAGTCATTTCGTCGCCATCCATCTCCACGAGTGGAGTTGTCATTTTAATTTTTTCCATATTCTTCATAAATTATTTAAAGGTTGAACATATATTCATTTCATTCATTGCCTTTATTCTTTGCCTGCAATCTGTCGAAGACGCCTCTGCACGCATCCTCAATCAAATCGAGGGCATATTCGAAATCGCGCTCATTGCCGTAATAAGGGTCTGGAATGGTTGCCGCGCCCTTGTTGGTTACCAAATAGTCAACGAGCCGATAAACCTTCTGCTTATCGTTCTCGCTACGAGCCATCGAACACACATCGTATTCGTTCTCCCTGTCCATCACGAAGATATAATCAAAGCGATCGAAATCGGCTACCTTGAACTGTCGAGCACGGCTGTTGAAATCGTATCCGCGTTTCGCCCCACATTGACGCATGCGCCTATCAGGTAGGTCACCGACATGCCAAGAGCCGATGCCCGCCGAATCAATCTCGTATTCGTCGTCCTTCCACTCGCTCTGCACAATGGCTTTCATCACGCCCTCAGCGGCCGGTGAACGGCAAATATTTCCGAGACAAATAAACAGCAAACGTTTTTTCATAATGTCAGGAAACAAAACAATGATTATCCTTCCACTGATTTCACGGTGCAAAGGTAATCATTATTTTTGTATTATCATTATTCTTGGTCGAATTCTTTTTCATCAATATCGGGTTCGACCGACGGGATGGGGAGCGTGGCGGTTTCTTTCACGCCCAATTCCTTCAGTTGGTTGGCCTTCTGCACGATGCTCTGCCTTCCCGTGAAAGCCTTCTTGTAGGCTTCCTCGTAATCGTAATGGAGGGTTTCGAGGTCCTTCCCCACTTTCTCGAATCGTTTGATGAACTCGCCCACACGTTTCAAGAGTTCCTCAGCCATACCGAAGACACGCTTCTGGTTTTCCGTCTGGGCATATTGACGCCAAGCAATTTGAATCATTTTGAGGATGGCCATCAAGTTCTGCTGACTCGTCAGGAACACCTGTTTGTCGAAAGCCTCACCCCACAAGCGAGGTTCCGTCTGCAAAGCCAATTGGAGAGCGCCCTCATTGGGCACGAACATGATGACGAAATCGATGGCGTGGCGTGGTGGTTGCACAAAACTGCTATAGTCCTTCTGCGCCAGGTTGCTCATCTGCGAACGAACGCTACGAACCAATTCCTGCGCATAGCGTTGCTTCTGTTGGGCATCCTCAGTGTTCACATAAAGATAATACGCCTCGATGGACATTTTCGAATCGATGACCACATCCTCGTTTTGCGGATAGTGGAGCACGACATCAGGTACCAACCGCTTGTTGCCTTCGGTGGTGGTGATGACCTGCTGGGTATCATAGTCAATGCCTTCACGGAATCCTTGGCTGTCCAATATCTCCGTCAGCATACGCTCCCCCCAGTTGCCTTGCGCCTTGTTTCCACCCCGGATGACGTTGGTGAGCCTTGTGGCAGTGGTGTTGATACGATTGGTTTGCTCGCTCATCTCCTTCAGTTGTTGCGAGAGCGAAGCCGTTTGCTTGGCGGTCTCACTATTGGTTTGCTGGATGGCGCGTTGCAGTTGGTCAATATTCTCACGCAGAGGGTCGGTGAGCGTCTTCATCGACTCCGTGTTCTGCGACTTCAGTTGCGAGGTGGTTTGGTCAAGAAGTTTGGAAGCAAGGTTGGCAAACTGCTCCTGAACGGTCGCCAACTGCTGTTTGAACTGCTCCTGCCGCAAAGCCATTTCGCGCGAATTCTGATCTTGCTCCGCCTGCAACTGGGTTTGTTTGCTTGCCAGCGCCACCTTCATGTCTGTCAGTTCCTCGTTCAGCACGCGCACATCATCGGCCGAAGCATCGAGTTGCTGTTGCAACCCCTGGCGCGCCAGTTCCTCTTGTGACAACCGCTGGGCAGTGAGCATCAGAGTGCTCTGCACCGCCTTCTTGCGGTTCAGCATGAAGAGCACGCCAAAAGCCGCTCCCACAACCACTCCTATCAATAAATAGACAATTTCCATATTCAATGCAAAGATACGAAAAATCGTGCAAATAGCCAAATATATTTGCTAAGTTTTCAAGTCATGTTGATTCATGTTTGGATTTTTTTTCTTAATTTTGAGGCCGAAAACCATCTATTATGATTAAAACATTAGCTAAACAAATCGGCCAATACAAGACGGCCTCCATTATGACGCCCCTGATGACCGCCCTTGAGGTGGTGATGGACGTGATGATTCCCTATATCACGGCCTCGCTCATCGACAAAGGCATCAATGCGGGCAATATCCAACAGGTGTATTATTATGGTGCGCTGATGCTGGGAATGGCCTTCCTGAGTCTGCTCTTCGGCATCTTGGCAGGACGATTCTCATCGTATGCCTCCTCGGGATTCGCCGCCAATCTGCGTTCGGCCATGTATAAGAACATCCAGCGGTTCGCCTTCAGCGACATCGACAAGTATTCAACGAGCGGATTGGTGACACGCATGACGACCGATGTGTCAAACCTTCAGAATGCCTACCAGCAGATTCTTCGCATCACGGTGCGCGCTCCCTTCCGATTGCTGCTCTCCATTGTGATGTGTCTGGTCATCGACGCCCGCTTGTCACTGATTTTCATCGTGGCGATGGTGGTGCTGGCCTTCTCGCTTTGGAGCATCATCTCGCGCGTATCGAAACTCTTCGCGCAGGTGTTCGAGAAATATGATGCACTGAACGAGAGCGTACAGGAGAACGTGGCTGGCATACGCGTGGTGAAAGCCTTTGTTCGCGAGAAATACGAGAACGAAAAGTTCGCACGTGCCGCAGAGGGGTTATACAAGTTATATGTACGCGCAGAGAGCCTGATGGCACTGAACCATCCCGTGATGAACATGGTGGTGTATGGTTGCATTATCGCCCTTTCTTGGTGGGGTGCCCACTTCATCGTAAGCGGTTCGCTGACAACCGGTGAACTGGCATCGCTCTTCACCTACGTGATGTCGATTCTTCAGGCTTTGATGATGCTCTCTATGATCTTCGTGATGCTCACACAGAGTGCCGCCAGTGGCAAGCGTGTGGCTGAGGTCATCAACGAGCAACCCGACATTGTGAATCCTGAGAACGCCCTGACGGAGATGCCCGATGGAAGCATCGAGTTCCGCGGTGTGCGATTCGATTATGTCTCGAAGAAGGAAGAAGAAGCCGCAAGCGAAACCGAGGAGAAGCCCTCGAAGAAGTCGGCCCTCTACAACGTTTCGTTCAACATCGCATCGGGCGAGACCATCGGCGTGATTGGCGGAACAGGCTCGGGAAAGTCAACGCTCATCAGCCTTATCAGCCGCCTCTACGACACCAACGAGGGCGAGGTGATGGTAGGCGGACACAACGTAAAGGAATACGATCTCGAGACGCTTCGCAACAATGTCTCCATCGTGCTCCAACAAAACACGCTCTTCACGGGCACCATCCTCGACAACCTGCGTTGGGGTGATCCCGATGCCACACTCGAGGACTGTCGGGAGGCCTGCCGTATGGCGCAAGCCGATGAGTTCATCATGGAGAAACCCGATGGTTACAACACCCACATCGAACAAGGTGGCACTAACGTGTCGGGCGGTCAGAAACAACGCCTTTGCATCGCGCGAGCTTTGCTGAAGAAGCCGAAGATATTGATTCTTGACGACTCTACCAGCGCCTGCGATACTGCCACCGATGCGAAAATCCAGAAGGCTTTCCGCACGCAACTGCCCCACATGACAAAACTCATCATCGCCCAACGCATCTCCAGCGTGCGCGAATGCGATAGGATTCTGGTGATGGACAACGGAGTGGTGACTGGCTTCGACACCCACGAGCAACTCTTGCAGACCAACCAGCTATACAAGGAAATCAACGAGATTCAGAACCAAACGACGGGAGACTTTGACAAATGAGACAGCCTAACTTCAACCGCAACAACGGAGGGCCTCGTGGACAGAACCTCACGGCCACCCTCGACAAGAACAAGAAGAACACGCTCATTCGCTTGTTCCGCATCGTCATGAAGCACTACAAATGGTATATTGCCACCGTGCTCCTCTGCATCGTCATCTCGTCCATCACATCGTTGGCTTCCACGCTTTTCACCAAGACGCTCATCGATGACTACATCGTGCCGCTCACACAAGTGGACAACCCTCAATACGCCTCGCTCCTGCAGACGCTCTTCAAACTGGGATTGATACTCATGGCGGGCGTCATCTGCTCCTACACCTACAACCGGCTGATGATCTACGTTTCGCAAGGCACCCAGTTGAAGCTTCGCAAGCAACTCTTCGAGCGCATGGAACAGCTGCCCATCAGCTATTTCGATTCACACTCGCATGGCGAACTGATGTCAACCTACACGAACGATGTGGATTCACTACGTCAGGTCATCTCAACGAGTATGGCACAGGTATTCAACTCTATCATCACCATTGTGGTCACCTTCACCTCGATGATTGTGCTCAGCATCCCGCTGACGCTCGTCAGCCTGTTCATGGCCTTCGTGATGATGCTGGTCACCACACGTCTGGGAAAATGGTCGCGCGGCTTCTTCCGCACACAACAGGAGTCTTTAGCGCGTGTCAACGGCTTCATTGAAGAAATGATGACAGGACAGAAGGTGGTGAAGGTTTTCTGCCACGAGCAACGCGCCATCAACGACTTCGAGGACATCAACGAGCAACTGCGTTCGTCGGCCTACAACGCCAACAAGATCGCCAACATCGTGATGCCCATCAATGGCAACTTGGGCAACCTTGGCTATGTGCTCATCGCCGTCGTGGGCGCCACCATCGCCCTCAATCCATCATCGTTCCTACATGCATCGCTCTCGTTGGGAACCATCGTGGCATTCCTGCAGTTGAACAAGAGTTTCACCCAACCCATCAGCCACGTCAGCCAGCAAATCAACTCCGTGCTGAACGCATCGGTGGGAGCCGAACGTGTTTTCCGATTACTCGATGCCGAACCCGAGACCGACAACGGAGAATGGAAGTTGGAGAATGGCAATTGGGTCAAGGGAAAGGAAGAACCAAATGGCGCCCAGCAGAAGACTGACAACAGGAACACGAGCAACGAGCGACCTCATAAAGTGGAAGGCGATGTCGATTTCCAGCATGTTGATTTCGGTTATGTGCCCGAGAAGCAAGTGCTGTTCGACATTAACATCAACACCTCGCCCGGACAGAAAATCGCCTTTGTAGGAGGCACCGGAGCTGGCAAGACCACCATTATCAACCTCATCAACCGATTCTACGACGTGAAAGAGGGCAACATCTTCTACGATGGTATCCCCATCAACGACATCAGCAAGGAATCGTTGCGGCGCTCGATGAGCATTGTGTTGCAGGAGACCCACCTCTTCACCGCCACCGTGCTCGACAACATCCGCTATGGCCGCCTTGACGCCACAGACGAGGAATGTCGTGAGGCAGCCCGATTGGTGGGAGCCGACGACTTTATCCGAAGACTCTCCAATGGCTACCACACCGTGCTGAACGCTGATGGCGGAAATCTCTCACAAGGTGAACGCCAACTGCTTGCCATCGCCCGTGCTGCCGTGGCCAACCCGCCTGTGCTCATCCTCGACGAGGCCACCTCATCCATCGACACACGCACAGAGCAACTCGTGCAACGCGGCATGGACAGCATCATGCGAGGGCGCACCACCTTTGTCATCGCCCACCGTCTCTCCACGGTCCGCAATGCCGATCAGATTATCGTTCTCGACCACGGACAGATCATCGAAAGTGGTTCACACGACGAACTCCTCCAATTGAAAGGGAAATACTATCAACTCTACACGGGCGACACTTCGCTCTTGTCATAGATCGGCATGAAAACCATTGACCGCGACATCCTCCGACTGGCCATCCCCTCGATTGTCCAGAATGTGACCGTGCCCCTCTTGGGACTTGTCGACCTGGCTATCGTGGGGCATATCGGCGACGCCACCTACATAGGAGCGATTGCCGTGGGGTCGATGATTTTCAATGTGATGTATTGGCTGCTGGGGTTCCTTCGGATGGGTACGAGCGGACTCACCGCACAAGCCGTGGGGCGAAACGACCAGCAAGGCATCCACACCATGCTCTCCCACTCGCTCACGCTGGGATTGCTGTTCGGATTGATGATTGTCGTCCTGCAAATCCCCCTCCGCGGACTCTCCATCTGGCTGATGGGACCTTCCGAGGAAATCGCCACCCTCGTGCGCACCTATTTTAATATATGCATCTGGGGCGCACCTGCCACACTCTCGCTCTACGCCCTCACGGGATGGTTCATCGGCATGCAGGACACGCACACTCCGATGGCCGTCTCCATCCTTCAGAACATCATCAACATCGCGTGCTCCCTGCTCTTCGTCTATGGGTTGGGCATGCGAATCGAAGGCGTTGCTCTCGGCACCCTCGTTGCGCAATGGAGTGGTCTCGCCATGGCGCTATGGGCGTTGGAAAGGAAAGGCATCCAGCGTCCGTTGTCAGTTGGTTTTTCCTTCAAATCGAAGAACAAGACTGATGGCTTTGCGCCCTTCCTACGCGTCAACCGCGACATCTTCCTCCGAACGGTATGCCTGGTGGCGGTCAACCTGTTTTTCACCGCTGCCGGAGCACGTCAGGGAGACCTCATCCTCTCGGTGAATACGCTGCTGATGACGCTCTTTACGCTCTTCAGTTATGTGATGGACGGCTTTGCGTTCGCTGGCGAGGCGATGGGCGGAAAACTCTATGGAGCCCGCGACGTGAGTGGATTCCAAGCCCTCGTGCGCCGATTGTTCCTGTGGGGTGCCATCATGGTGGTGCTCTTTACGGCCACCTACGCGCTCGGTGGAAAACCATTCCTCTCGCTCCTCACCAACCACCGCGAAGTGATTGAAGCCGCCACGCCCTACCTGCCCTGGGCGCTCCTCATACCGCTCGCTGGTGTGGCAGCGTTCATCTACGACGGCATCTTCATCGGCATCACCGCCACCCGCGGAATGCTCCTCTCGTCGGTCATCGCCACAGCCGTTTTCTTCATCCTCCACTACACCCTCTCGCCCTCGCTCCACAATCACGCGCTTTGGCTCGCCCTCATTGTTTATCTCGTCCTCCGAGGCGTCATACAAGCCATCTGGTTGCGGAGAAAAGTGTAGTTTTTCACCCCTTCCCACTCGTTTTACACTCCTTTCGAGCCATTTTCGTTCATTTTCAAGCCATTTTTGAGCAAATTTCAATTTCACAGCTCTTAACACTTGAAATTTTCTCTCTCCTGAGTATATACCTTTTTCATCTGAGTATTTAGCGGATTTTCTTGTATTTTCATCGATTTTGAGCTCGATTTTGCGGGATTATGCGTCAAAAACGACTCGAAACCCATGCTTTTTCGCCCTTTGTTTCCCTCATAAATTCGCTTTGAGCCCCCTATCCCATTGCTATCGTTTGGTCAAAGATGCCCTTTGACCGCCTCATTTGTGGTCTTTGACACCCAGAACGTCCCGCGTCACAGCGTCACATTAAGGTCATTTCGACGTGCAGAGGGCAAGAAATAATAGTATACTATTATTATAATTATATATTATATTATATAATATTATACAATATTAACGTACCACTCTCTCTATTTTGGGGCTCAATGGGAAATGTGGAAGGTGCTTAATGTGACGCTGTGACGCTGTGACGCTGTGACGCTTTTCCCATTAACAAATTTTCACGCTGCAGAGGGGTCTAAATTTGGAGGTTTCAGATTTTTGTTGTATCTTTGCAAAAGGAAACAAGAATTAAAAACCACTACGCATCATGAAAAAATACATATTGACTCTGCTGGCCACCCTCATGTGCACGATAGGAGCGTTCGCCCAATACACGGTGACGAACAGCGGAACGGGCGAGGGTTACATGGGCATCACCTACATGGGCTACTACCACTCGGAGGACGGCGTCTTATTCGCCACATTCGACGATCGTTACACCAGTGGTTCACCACGTTGCGAAACGCTGGTAAAGTTCCCACAGAGCAAGCAACAGACGTCGTACACGGTACCAGACGGCGTGTATTGCATTGCGCGGGGAGCATTCCAGGGAAACCAATATCTGGAGGAGATCAGAATACCTTCCACGGTGTACTACATTGGTGACGACGCCTTCAGGGATTGCGCAAACCTGAAGAAGATTGTGACCTACGAGACCACTACCGGAGCGAAGGCTGTGGAGACCACGCCCAAGGAAGGAGAAAGGCGTGAGGTGGCCCGATACGACCTGCAGGGGCTACCGGTGAAAGCCGATGCGAAGGGCATTCAGATTGTGGTGTACGACGATTATACTACGGAGACGGTGCTGAACCCGTGAAAGGATGAAGGATGAAGGATGAGGATGAAAGATTAAGACCGCGATTAAGCGAGCGGAGAGCCAAGCTTGCTTGAGCTATCCAAAGCGTGAGCGGTTTCGACGAAGTCAAAGATTAAGATTAGAAAATTAAATGAACAACTAAAAAGATAAGGATATGGCAAGAAGTAAAGCAAGAGGTTGTTTCGGTGCAGTGCTCATCATTCTCGGCATCTTGGCAGTGGCATCAGGATTGATGTTGGGATGCGTAGCCACCGAGGACGATCACGAAAAGGCAGCAGCCCACAAACAAGCATGGGAGGAATACACAGAATGGGTGGAGTCGGAAGAAGGAATACGTTACGACTCGCTGAGCCAGATGCTCTACGAAGTGGTGGGCGAAGACTCGCTGGCCATTGAGAACCAACTGAAAGAGATGACGCCCGTGGAGTATCCTGGATATCGGGCAGACGGCCTCGGCACATTCCTCGGATGGCTGTTCGGAGGAGCCATCATCTTCTTCGGACTGTTGTGCTTCCTCTTCGCCTGGCTGCTCATGAGAAAGAAGAAGAAAGTGGATCCATACAACGAATCGATAAAACTTTAACGAAAGAAAGGAAACGGCTATGAGAAAGACCATTATGATGGCGTTGGGATGCCTTCTATTCGCCCTGACAGCATCGGCACAGGATCGCGTGGCGGAGATCAGGAAGATGTATTCCGAAGCAAAGAAGAACATCGAAGTGGCGGAGCGGAAAGAGAAGCAAGGGAAGCCTTCGGACATGACGCGGGCGGTGAGCAACTACACGCTGCCAAATGGAACCGTGGGGAAGGTGACCACCACCTACTATTTCAAGACCAAGGAGAACAAGGACGTGGAACGCTACTTCTTCCATCCCTATTTCATCGTGAACACCTACGATGTGGGATTCAAATACTATCAGGAGTTCCTCTTCGATGACGATGAACAGCTGGCTTTCTACTATGAGAAGAATTCAGGCGACGAGACACGCTTCTACTTCAGCGCCAACGAGGACGACGAGGAAGGAATCGTGCACGAAATCAACAGCAGCAGTCGAACCATTCAACCACCTTTCGCACACCGCATCGCCATGGAATTGTTGTCAGCGTTCAACCTGCTGATGAATAGGGAATTCTAGGGGAATTGAAAAATTATAAAATTAAAGAATTAAAAATAAAAAAGGAGTGTGGACAGGTCTCTTCCAATTGGAAAAGCTAGTGTCCACACTCCTACTCTTTTACCACCTACACTCCTTTATTTGGAATATTTCTCGGATTGCTGGCGAATGAGTTCGGCGTCGTTGAAATAATCAATCTTCATGGCTTTGCGCACTTCGCTCATGGTCTGGGCAGCCGTTTCGCGAGCCTTGTCGGTTCCACGACGCAGGATGTTGTAGATTTCAGGGATATCCTGCTCGAACTCATGACGGCGTTGGCGCATAGGCTCGAGGAACTGGTTGAGCACCTGATTGAGGAACTTCTTGCACTTCATATCGCCAAGTCCACCACGACGGTAGTGGTCCTTCAGCTCATCGAGGTTCTTGTATTCAGGCCAGAAGTTGGCGAAATCGGCTTCGGTGGAGAAGGCATCAAGATAAGTGAATACAGCGTTGCCCTCCACATGTCCGGGATCGCTCACATTGAGGTGAGTGGGGTCGGTATACATGGAGCGCACCTTCTGCCACACCTCGTCGGCAGAGTCGCTGAGATAGATGCAGTTGCCAAGCGACTTTGACATTTTCTCCTTGCCATCGGTACCGGGGAGACGGCGGGCGGTGAGGTTCTCTGGGAGCATGATTTCTGGCTCCACCAGCACTTCGCCATAGGTGTTGTTGAAACGGCGTACGAGCTCGCGTGTGACTTCGAGCATGGGCTCCTGGTCTTCTCCTACAGGCACGGTGGTCGACTTGAACAGAGTGATGTCAGCAGCCTGTGAGACGGGATAGCAGAAGAATCCGAGGGGGATGTTGGCCTCGAAGTTGCGCATTTTTATTTCAGTCTTCACCGTAGGGTTGCGTTGCACACGGCTCACGGTAATGAGGTTCATCAGATAAGTGGTCAGTTCCGCCAATTCGGTAATCTGACTTTGTATGAAAAGGATGCACCGCTCGGGGTCGAGGCCGGCTGCAAGATAATCGAGGGCCACCTCAATGATGTTCTGACGGATTTTCTCGGGGTTGTCTGCATTGTCGGTAAGTGCCTGTACATCGGCCATGAAAACGAACATCTTGTCGTAGTTACCTTCGTTCTGAAGTTGCACACGGCGACGCAGAGACCCCACATAATGCCCCAAATGGAGCTTGCCGGTGGGACGGTCGCCTGTTAAGATTACTTTTCCCATTTTTGTTTTCTTTACTATATTTTTATTATTGTATTGTTCTTTAGAGGTAAGGGGTAAGAGGTAAGAGGTGAGAGAATAGTTTTTTATTATTTATTTTTTATCTTTTATCTATTATCTCATTATCTGGGGAACCTCCCCTTTTTATCTCTCGTCTGAGAAATCGGTTTTGTGCATCCAAGCACCCTCACCGGCATCTATGCGTTGTTTACTCTCATCTACCTTACGAACACTTTCCTCGCCATCACCAAAGTCGCAACGCAATTCGCCACGCTTATAATAGAAGGTGCCATGACTCGACTGCCCGTTGGAGGTCTCTACGATGTGCTTGCCACGGATGGTGGTGGTAATGACGCCATGAGGTGTCGTGACCGACCAATTGCCTTGGAGCCATTTCGGAGCCTTGTCAGAAGCAAATGGATCGGGGCCTTCCTTCACCTCCACCTGATCGCGTCCATTGGAGGAAATCAACTCGTTGTCCACTATTTCGGTTTCCTCATCAAGGTCGTCCGATGTGTAAGAACGATCGGAAATGCACATACGAACAGCGAACACCGCAATGGTCAACAACACGAGGAAGATGACAAAGCAATTGCGCATGCAACCGTTTTTGCGCCGTGGGGGCATAACCACACCTCCCTGCCCTGATCCATAGTTGGTGCGATAAGGATTGGAGGTTGGACGTTGGTTGCTGGTTGTTGGTTGTTGGGTGTTGGCTGATGGTCGTTGGTAAGCCCCCTCCTGGCCTCCCCCCATAGGGGAGGAAGTTGATTGCTGAGCGTTGGATGATTTATGCTGGAGGCTACCAACAATGTCACCAACAGGCGCGTTGGCTTGCTGGTGAACCGATTCTTGCTCCTCTTCGCTCATGACGTATGTGAAGGGCGTTCCACAACGCTGGCAAACACACGCCAGTTCCTTGGCTCCAGGAGTCACAGGAACATCATACCTGAAACGGCATTTGGGACATTTGACTTGCATTTCTTGCTTTCTCTTTTCTTTTTTTATTCAGGAACGACAGGCGTCATTCGAAACGAACAATAGCCTTGCGAACCACCTTCCAGACATCATCCTCGAAGACGGCCAAACCTTCTTCCTCGGTGACGATATGGTGGGGATATTGTGCCACACTGCCATTCACCTTGCATGCGGGTTTGATGAACTGCGATACGCTCAACATGGCCGTGGCTATGGCATCGGGTGAGTCGTAGAGGATGAATGTGCCATTAACGCCATCATCGGTCTTCAGCAGATAGATGGTCTTCCCTATTTGCAGACGACTCGAATAACGGGCGAATGTGCCATCAGCCGACGGAGCGGCCAGATAATAGACAGGGCGCTGACGACCGGCATCGAGCACCTTCGGTTCTTCCTCTTCAGGCGAAGGCTCGTCAGAGAATGACAACGACACCGAAGCCACCGTGGTGGGACGCTCCTCTTTCTCTTCGGAAGCATCGTCGTCAGTAGGCATCGACACTTTCGTGATATAGGTGAGCTTCTCTTCAGGTTCTTCCTGTTGCTCCGCTTTCTTGTTCACGGAGGCTGCATTTTCCTCCAACTCGGCTATCCTTGACTCCAGACGGCGGCATTTTCTTTCGAGATGGGCCAACCTTGCCTCGAGGTCCTCGAAATCGTATTGGTTGGGGCCGTCATTCTTATTGAAATTGAACATGGCTGTGTTTTGGTTTGAGGGTTAAAGGTTCTCGATGAGGTTGTCGCGAATGCTTCCAATGATGGGATAGAAGAACACGGTGTCCTCTATGGGGTCGCTTCCGTTCTTCTCTTCGGAGTTCCTGTTCACGAAGTTCCAACCGTTGATGAGATGGTGCTCGAGGTCTTTGTTGACCAACTCCTTGAAGCGCTGGAACGACTTGAGGTCAACCAGGAAGCGGTCAGCTACATGGATGTCGTCGCACAACTGGCAGAAGAACTCGTTGTACTCCTTCACCCTCTCCACAATCTGCTTGCGAATCTCGGCATCCGACATGTCATCGTAGGTCAACTTCTCCTTCGCAATCATCGAATAGTTGTATTTCAGAGGATTCTCAAAATCATCCATCATGCGGTTCAGCTGGGTGACATCATCTCGACCACTACTATCGCGCACTTGCATCAACGCACCGCGGCAGGTGATCTGCTTGGGCTCTTTCTTCTCCATGACCACAGAGAAGCCGTCAACATCGTATTTCTCGCCATACACGCGCTCGAAGACGGCCTGCGAAATGAGGTCAAGATCGCGCGAGTTGCCAACGATATCGAGCACTTTAGAGCCAGTACCGCTGAACATCACCGAACGTGGTTTCTCCAACCCTTTGTGTTTCATCATCGTGGCCACATAGTAAATCAGCGTGACATAGAAATAAATGAAGATGATCTTACGCTGCTCGTCTTCGTTGAGACGCAGGTTGTAGGAGAACACATCGTTCCCTGCCACCACCTTATTGCCCTGCACCGAGAAGAGGAAGGCGTTGATGTCCTCACTCTTTCGCTTGGCGGTAATGTCATCGAGAATACCGTTGAGTTCGCCATACTTCTCGTCATCACCATCGAAGAGGCGCTTGAAGTAGCCCACATACTTGAGAAGCATGGGGTTGCTGTCGCCGTGTGGAACCTCGCTGAAGCCATCGCCGAAGAGCACATTGGCGGCAAAACGGAACGAGGTGAGGATGGCTGGTTGCTTGGCATTGCTCTCGAACACCACCACATCGCTCGAACCACCACCGATGTCAATACTTGCTACATTCGAGGCGGAACCACGGAACTGGCTGGACGACTTGTAGAAATAGTAAGGTGCCACCGATTCGGGCATCTGAATCAGGTTGTCTTCAGTACCAGGAATGCCAAACACCTCTTTGAAGGTCTTTGCCCACATTTCGCCCATCTTACGGATGTTACCCACCCTCATGGCAAGCGGATAGAACCACACGAGGCGCGTCTTCGTGATGTCTCCATTCTCAAGCAACACCTTCGTGCGCATCAGTTGAGCCAACTCGGTGAGATAAGCCTTTATTCGCTTCGAATTAGCCATATCTGTAGACCACTTCAGGTTGGGAACAATGCGGTTGCCATAACCAATGCTCTCCTTCTCATAGATGAAGGGGATGTTGGCATCGCCAAGTGCCACGATGGTGTCCACATTCTCGGCATCGAGTCTTTCAGTTTCAGAGAGCACGGTGCGTTGTGGGAATCCGTAATCCTCTCCGATAGTCTTCGGCAGGAGTTCCTGCTTCATGATGACATCATAGAGTATCTGCTCACCATTGTATAGCGTGGCCAACAAACGCTCGCGAGCTGCCGAACTGAGTTTCAGCGGTTCGGGCATGTTCTCGCCCTTCATGCACTCAAGGTGTGTATTGGTGGTACCGAAGTCAACGGAGAACGTAAAGGCATCGTGTCCGGGGATGTTATCCGCCCAACGTGGGCAAATCATGCCTTCTGCCACACGGTTTCCACGGTCGTCGGTCAGTTGCACACTGGCATAATCGAAGTCGTCGGTCAGTTTGTAATAGAATGAGCCTACACGCTTCTCTGACTTCATGCTACGCTCGCGCATCAACACATTCTCATCGGCCAACCTCTGCTGATAGCCGTTCTTGTAGAACGAGAGTGCAAGGCTGTAGTTCTCGAGCATTCCGAGTGCACGGTCTACCAACTGAACGCTGTATTGGTTGTTCTGCTGGATGCGAACGAAGGGGAACACGCTGATGGCAAACGGAACGGTGATGAAATAACCACGATTGTTGGCCATATCGTATCGAAGGTCGCCATTGTGGGAAGCCACATAGTTGCGCTCCAACGTGATGAATTTCCCTTGCTTCTGCACAGGAATGCGAAGGATGGCACGTAAGGTTTCTGTAGCACCATTCTGCGTGTGTATCATCTCAAACTTCGGTTTGCCATTAATGGTGCCCCACAGGTCGCTCACGTTGAAATACTTGAAGAACAGGGGCTTGATGGGCAACACGAAATCGCACTCATCGGTATCACGACTACCAATGGACAGATTGCCATCGAAGAAACTATCGCGATCGATGGTATAATCGAGTTTGATGACAGCCGGCTGGAAGAAATCATCGTCTGTCAACCACGGATACTGGTGTGTGGTAGCTGGCAACACGCGCTTCTCGGGCGGCAATGCATAGTCTTGCGAACTAATAATGGTTGCATCGGTCCACGGACTCGTAATGTACTTGAACGGATCGGTAGCAGGCGCGTTCAGATGATTCTGCAAAACCAGCGGCAGACGGTCATCGACATCTGTGCGTGTGGGAACGATCTTGAAGTCGCTCTCCTGAATGGCACGCTGGATGTCCTCGGCACGAGCCTGATAGAAGGGCACACCGAGTGCTTGGATTCCCTCATCCATCTTGGCAAAGGTGGCATCAAGGAACGTCTTCGCCCGCTCAATATTCTCGTAGTCGTAAGCGGCTGGATTGCCCACTTCCTTCAATATCTCCGTCTGGAGCGCCTGAGGAAGCAAAGGAAGTGACGTGATGAGGTAGTTGTTCACCTCGCCACAGCACTTCTTCAGTTCGGGATAGGCGGTGAAGAGGGCGTAGATGTATTTCACGAACTTGGGGTTGCGCATGTAGAGCGGCCGCCAAAGGTCGAACAAGTTCACATTCTGCTCCACGGGGATGTTGTACTTTCCCTCTTTCGCATTAGGTGTTGCCATGAAAAGAGTGACGGGCGATGTCGAGCCCACCACCTGATTGCCATAGACAAGGAAATAAAGACGGTCCATCTTGTCGAAGTTGAAGGCCTCCTTGTCTTGCTCCAAGAACATCTCGATGGTTTCGCCCAACAGACGATGCTGGGGCGACGATTTCAACATCTCGAGCTGGGTGTCGCGGTTCCATTCAACGATACGCAACTGATTGCGCAACTCGCTATAATTGAAGAACAACTGAGCCACGTCGAGCGCATTCGAAACGAGTTTCTCGTCCATCGCCTCACCTTGCAGATTGGCATGCATCGACAAGCGCTTGAAGGCGTTCTTCACAAGATCCATCTGTGCGAAAGGCGACGGAATGGCCGTGCGAGGTTGCTGGGAAAGACCACCATTGGGGTCGTCAATCATGTCAATCTCATCGGCATTGTATTGGCTGGTCAATGGAATCCATCCCTCACCCGTAGTCTTGTTGTTATATGATAGTATATTGCTCATAATCAGACAATTCCGTTATATTTCTCATCTATTAGTTTATCGAGTGTCTCGTCAAGCAGGTCGAGCAGTTTCAATGCCACGCGGTCGGTGCCATACTTCTGCGTCTTCATGGCTTGCTGGCTCGCTTTGTTGAGTGCAGCAAGCACGCTCTTGTAGTCGATGGACGACTTGAAAAGTCCACTCTTGGGAGCTATGTCTGTCAATGCATCGCTCAGTTTTGTCGTGTTGAGGTTGAAGGGAACCAAACTGCGCTGGTTGGTACGCAGCTCCTTGAGCCATTGACGGTAAGTAACAAAGAAATCACTCGTCAAGGTATTGAAGAACGAGGTGGCCAGGAAGCCGTTCGTGATCTCGGGCTTGTCTTGCGTATAACCACGTCCGATGTCTTGTCTCAGCTGGTTCGTGATGTACATATAAGCCAAATGGAACTTCACAAGCTGACGATTCACTAAGGCACGTGTCTGCACACCGAAGTCCTTCAGCGAGAGTGTCTGCTTGTCGTAAGCAAGACCAAACTCCTTGTAGATGGGATTCTGTGCGTTTCCGCCCACCGTCTGCAACTGATCATCGGGAATTGACAGGAAGTCGAGCACCGACAATGCACCCACATACTCCACCAAGTGGGCATCGTTTCGCTGACCATTTCCTCCCGGATCGTTGAAATAGGGATTCGAGGGAACTTGGTCGCCCAGATAGTAGCAGGCATTGATTTTCGAGAGTGGCAGGTCCACTCCATTCTGACGCAAACCCGTCAGGTTGTCGTGATAGTAGAACAATGCCGACTTGGTCTTCGAGATGAAATCACCACGAGAAATAGGACTATTGTCGTCTTGCTGCACATTGAAATAAGGCAACACAGTCAATGCTCCGATACGGGCATCACGAAGGTCACCACGATTGTTGATTTGCGCGTTGTTGGCAGCATTGCGGATGTTCTTCACGATGATAGGATAGCCTGCTGCACCTGTTCCACCGAAAATACTCGAAACAACGAACACGCGGTCGCTCTTCTGGAACACATTCGAGAACTGGCGGAACTCTTCAGAGTCCTTGAACTGGTTCAGGGCCACACTTCCAATATTGGGCGAACCTACGAATCCGATGTCCATCTTCGTGTTCAGTTGATAGTCGCTGAACATCATCGAGCACAAGGCTTGGTTGCCCGTGTCGAGGGTGGAATAGTTGATGAAGTCCTGGAACTTCTTCGACTCGATGGCTCCCATGTTGAAAAGGAACGTGTCGCTCAGTTGCGAACCGTTGGGCAGGATGTCGGCCAAACTCGAAATCTTCACCGAGAAGAAGCCACGCCTCACATCCACCTGCTCACCATAGAGCGAGCGGCGAATCTGCTTGTACCAACGCATCAGGTTGTCCGTGCGTTTCAAGTCTTCGTTCGCTTTGTGGGGGTCCACCACTATAGGAATAATCTCAAGGGGCATCGGCTGGCCAGCCTCATCCGTGGGATGGATTCCTGCTGCCAACTGCATGATCAAGGGTCGCATTACACGAGACCCCGTGCCACCTACAAGGAATAGGAATAATCTCATTTTATTCAATTGTCAATTGATTATCATTCAGGGATTGGAGTGTGACGACAGTTACTGCTCCACCAACGAATGGCAAAAGAGACTACCGTGAACAACACGGCCTCAACTGCCAAGTTGACCATCGCGAAACTGAACAACTGAGCCGAGAAGTCGTAACCTTCAGCAGTCAGCGAGTTGTTGCAAACGATGTAATTGATGATTGGCGTGAGCACACTGGCTATACCGAGCACCACCAGCCAATGATACCAGCGAGAGAAACTCACCGAGTTCACAACATAGTAATAGATGCCTGCCAATACCCAAGCCATGAGCACCGTCACCACCGATACAATGAAATACAGGTTCGCGTTGTACATCGCATCCGAGAATGCACGTTCGTAATAAAGCGACTCGAACAACGGGGTCGCGAAAATCAGGAACAACACCGTCACCACAGCGCCTGTAATCAATAAAATCGTATTCTTCATTTTCCGTTTGATTTATCTCATTTATAATAATTGTGCAAAGATACTCATTATTTTCTTAATATTCAAGAAACTGCCCTCCTTTTTCAACTATTTCACATTCCTTATAAATGACGGAGGAAATAGCTGACGTGAAGAAGTATCTGCAAACCCAAGTTTATCCCCGTATCAGTTCGCAGATCTCACACTTATCTTCTTTCCTTGCTTATTCCAAATGATGATCCAACTGCCACGCCGACTGGTGATGGTGTTGCCTGCAACGCCGACTATCTCGCCCACATCGGAAACGTTCAGCGACTTCAGCGTCTTTCCTCTGACATCGCAAATGTGGTAGAACGAATAGCGCTTCGCCACAAAGAAGTCGTTTCCCCACCCTTTTATTTCGCCCACGCTGCTACGCGAGAGACCGCCTATCTTCTTGCCATTCTCGTCGTAAACATAGTACCAGTTTTTCGTCTCCTCGATATACGAAATCTGCTGACGCTGTGCTTGAATGGCAACCACCTGCATCAGGAACAGGAATAGGAATATTAATAGTTTCTTGAGCATGGATTTAATGAATTAAAGCAAATTCTTCAACATTAGGTTTCGTTGCCACAAAGATAATGTTTTTTTCTGAATTACGAGCCTTTGCATCACATTTTTAATAAGTTTTCAATCATAATAAAGCAATGTAAAAGCATAGACCTGAACCTACTACACGTTAGCTCTAAAAATCCAAGACCATAGCCGAAGGAAAGTAAAATAGTCTATTTTGCTCGGTAAAATAGTCTATTTTGTTCAGTAAAATAGTCTATTTTATATTCTAAAATAATCTATTTTACTTTTTCAAAGCATACATCTATCATCATTACTCTCTATCTTTGCAACGTGCAGAAGGTACGTTAATCATCTTTGCACCACAGAGCAACACTCTTTGGCTGGAAGAAATGCAAACAAAAGAATTCAACTTGGGGGTATGAGTATGAGAGAGTCTTTGGAAATATAATAAGGAAATGCCAACAAAAAAACTCCCTCATTACAAATTAGCAACGTGGGAGATTTTTATCATTCCCATATCGCTGAAAAGTTGTGTATAATACTGAAAATCAATTTAATACACGTATTACTAAAGATTGCCCTTGGTTTTCAAGTTCCTTCTCATTAGATTATGCACGAAGCATAAGCTTCAATAACATAAAACAATAATTATGGAACAAAAAAGTACAATAACCAAGTTCAATGTTGGTGACATTGTAACTATCGCAAAGGATTACAAAGATTCCGCGAATCTTGACTTTGCACAGCCACAAATCCACGTTTATTCTGTAAGAACAGTTAATGCGGATGGTACAATCACTCTTGCTGGTGTATTGAATGACATACCGGCCAAATACATAGAAGGGGTACCTATAGAAAGTGAACTGGCTAGGCAAATCTACTATGACACAAACCATGCACGACCATACGAGCCTGGCAAAGTGTATCAGCATGAGGATGTTTGCTCTCGCCCGCCATTTATAATAACAATGGCAGAAAGATTAGGCAACACTCCACTATGGGAGAAAATGCAAGCAGAAGAATTCCATTACGTCCACGAGTTGCAGCATTGGCTTATAGAACACATGGGTGCTTCCAGAATTTGCGTCAACCAATTCTTTGGCAAGAGGAAAACCTTTAAAGTATAAAGAGGCCAACAAATCTCCCACATCACAATTTCGTGATATGGGAGATTTCTAACCACATTTCCATTGAATCAGCGAGGCTTCCGTATGTTTCGCCATTTTTCATATCGCGCTCTAATACAACAAGACTATCAGGATTCTCTTCCAGCTTCTCGCGATATATACTGATAGCTTGTCAGCATCGGATGCCTAATAAACAAACTCGCCTCCTTCTTTTTTAACGAGAATATCATATGAATTATGCATAATTACATACATGTTATTTTACTAATTATACGGAGTTATTTTAACGTCAAACTCCGGTGCACTTATACGGGGACATAAAATGCGGATATAGCCTTCGCCAGACTTCAAGGCGTGCTTCATCTTCTTTATCTTTTTCCTTGTCGCGTACCAGTAACCGTCTTTGCTTGCCCATGCGCTTCTCCCTGTAACATCCGCGAGCAACTCTAAGTTCTCCAACTTATCCACCAACTTCCCATCCATCGCATACAGACCGAGAGAAATGCTGATAACTCTGGTGCCAGTGCTTTCATAATACCAGACATCGAAAAGCCCCTTGTCTGTGTTAATTTTAAAGAGAAAATCATCCCAGTTCCATATGACAAAGGAGCCCTCGCCCTCTATGTTGTAGCAATAATACGGCCCTCCGCTGGAGCCTTTCAACTCGTCAGGCTCATTCACACCAGTAGTCCATGTTCCTTCCTGTGCACCAGCCGTCAGCCCTGTCAACAGCAGCAGCGCGATTGTTAATAGTTTCTTCATTGTTGCTTTTAAAAAAAGTTAGATACTATTCTAAATTATCACTCTTGGAATGAAAAAAGCGCCCCTCTCCTATCGCTTGAAGTTCATTTCCAGCTCGAAGTAGTAGGGGTCGCCCTTGCCGTTTTTGCGATAGCTGTCGTAGATGCCTTGGAGCAGGTATTTCAGGCCGAAGGTGGTGTTGGCGAATCCTGCACCTCCCACGTTGGTATCGTCGTCGCTCGAGGAGTCGGCCACCCAGTCGGGCAGGCGGTTCATCAGCTTGATTTCAACGTCCTGGGAGTGCTTGATGCCCTCGCTCTCGAGCACGAAGATATGAGTAGCCTTGCCCAGATGCTTGCGCTCGGCTGGTGTGACGTCCTTTTGCTCAATCTTGCGTATTTCCTTGATCACCAGCTTGTCGTCGGCCTCCACCTTGTAGTTGTTCACATCGGTGAGATATTGCTCGTCAATGAGCATTCCTCCGAGATCGACAGCCAATGCCAGACGCAGATCGCCCGAGTTGCGGTCAACCTCGAGGTTCTCGATATCCTTGATTTGGTCGCCTTGCCCATGACAAGCCCTGAAACGACCGCGAATCACATCGCTCTCGAGCAGCAGCGAATAGTAAGGTTTGTAAACGTCGTCGGTCTCGAAAAGATACATGTTCTCGTAGCCTTTCATGTCAGCGAACTTGCAGAACGAAGCATAGTTGGCGTCGCGTGTCAGACGGGCGATGTTCTGGTTGGTTCCCACAATCACAATGTAATAAGGACGACGGCCCGTGTAGGACTGTCCGCCTGTGGAGTTGTAGGGGTAATATGGGCCGCTGTAAGAGCTGTTCATCTTCACGATGAGCATACCCTTGTCTTTAACCTGGCTCTTGAAGACGGCGTTGGTCATCCCTTGCGCCTCGGCAAACACCTTCTGCGGATTCACGCCCACCATGTTCTTCGTAGAATAAATCATGTCGGTCACGAGAATCGAGAGTTCGTCCTGCCCCGTCTTGTTGAGCAACTGCTCGAAAATGGCTCCGAAGTCGGTGGATGAGGCATCGCCGATGCCTTTTGTTGCCTCGAAGATATTGGAGTCGTTGATGAACTTCTGGAAGCCCTTGGGATATTCGTTGATTTCGGAGTTCACCACGTAGATGTGATGGTCGTCATTGTCGCCCGGCAGGTTGTTCAACATCTTCACGATGGCAGCCTTGAACAAGCCGTCGCCATTCGATGCATCGTAGGGAACCATCGAACCCGAGCGCTCCAGATAGAAGTTCACGTTGAGGGCTGTCTTACCCACTGCGAACTGTATTTCCTTCGGTGGACGGCGGCTGCCGAAGAAGTCGTTCACATACTCCTTCACCTCCTCGACGTCCAGCTGTCCATCCTTGTAAAAGTCGCGGAAATTGGCCTTCTGTCCATCGAAATAAGCCTCCAGCGTCGCCCAATCGTTGGCGTCGATTGTCTGGTCGGCGTCTGCCATCTCCAACAGCATGCGGTTCAACTCCTTTTTACTATTCTTGCCGCACCCCGCGAGACACAGCACCATAACAAGCAGCAAAGCCGCTGACGATATCTTTTTCATTGTTTTCATATCTATTTGACTGAGATTACACATAGTTAGTTGCAATGTTTCGATCTTCACATTTTGCAAAGTTACTGTTTTTCATCGAAACAAACCATCCTTTCACACAATTTAATATCTCAAAGACCACAAATGACGCAGCTAAAGCTATGCAATGACGTGCTCAAAGCTATGGAATGAGCGTGTCAAAGCTATGCAATGAGGCGGTCAAAGATGGTCTTTGACAACTCGTGTTTTACACCCTTTTTCAAACCCCTATTATTGTCATTTTGGTCATTTTCATTGCATTTTCAAGAAAAAACGTGCGAAGTTCAAGGAATTTTTGTATTTTTGTCGGCAAATACCGCTGTTGGGAATATGTTTGAACAGGAAATAAAGCAATATGACCAAGTGCGATGCGAATATGAAAAACGCATCGTCAAGAAGATGGCGCCAACCGACTACATGGATTGGCACGAGGTGCTTTTTTCCACCCACTCATGTGCCATCGAGGGCAACTCGTTCACCGTAGACGATACTCGCATCTTGAAGGAACAAGGATTGGCGATGGTGCCCGTGGGGCATTCCCTGTTGGAATGTACCGAGATGGCCGACCATTTCCGTGCCTTCCGTTTTGTGACCACACACCTTGATGCAGCTTTCGATGAGGCGTTGCTGTGCGAAACAAACCGACTGGTGACGGAAAACACACTTGCCTATCGTGCCCCTGGAGCCGTGCCTGGAACCTATACTACAGAGGATATGGCTGCAGGCGACACCGTTTTTGGCGACCATGAGACACTAGTAGCCCGCGTGCCTGCTTTGATGACTTCAACAACGGAGGCCATCGAGCGCAATGTGCATCCGATGATTGTCGCTGCCCGCTTCCACGGATTCTTCGAATACCTACATCCCTTCCGCGACGGCAATGGTCGTACAGGAAGGTTGCTCTCCAATTGGATACTCCTGCATGCTGGCCATCCCCTACTTATCATCGATGTGAAGGATCGGGCAACTTATATTGAATCCCTTCGCCAGATACGAAGCGAAGGCACTGACGAACATCTCATCTCCTTCTTTTTCCGTGCCGCCATAGAGCGCATGGAGAGCGAATTAGCGCAAAAACACAACAACTCCCAACTCGGTCTGTTTCTTTTTTAATATAAAAAAACCGCACACTCTCACGAGCATACGGCTTTTCCTGAAAATATAAAAAGTAAGTCTTTGTTTTGGTCTTACAAAATGGGCAGAAGTGCAGGTTAGAAGTGCAGGCGCAAATCGATTCCTGCATGGAAAGGCACTCCTGGCTGGGCAAAATAGCGCTGACCGCCTGCCGCTGAACTGCTGATGGCGAACGTGTTGTACTTCGTATCCGTGAGGTTGCGACCCCAAAGCGAAATGACCACAGGTCCGAAATCGTAGTCGGCATGAGCACCGAGAGTTGCGTAGAACTTCTGGCTGTATGTGTTGGCTTCGTCCCACCACGTTTTTCCTTGTCCTGCAACGTTAGCGCCAAGTGTGAAGCGACCGAAATGATAGTCGGCCATCGCGCTGAAGGTGTGCTGGGGAACGAAGGGCACGTAGTTGTCTTTATAATCGAGATACTCATCGAACTTCGCATTTGTGAAGGCATAGGTCACACTCCAATCGAGGGCATTATCGATAGCTCTTCCACGAAGTGTAGTTTCCAAACCACAAGAATGGCTCTTACCCGCATTCACCATCATGCGACCGTAGTTGCTGTTAGGCTCCATGATGGAGAGCTGCTGGTTGCGAATCTGCATGTAGTAGAGGGCGAAGTCAGCGTGCACTTTACCTTCGAAGAGGTTCAAATGGGTTCCCAACTCATAGTTCCACGACTCCTCGGGCTTGTAAGCGATGGTCTCCTCGATGGCGGCATAGTCTTCAGCAGAGTGCTCCAACGTCTTCGTCTCGTTTTGCAGGGAACTGATGTCCTTTCCGTTTGTCATAAGGTCCGACTGCAAGATGTCGCTGAACATCTGGATGTTGTAACCACCCGAGCGATAACCCTTTGACACGAGCGCATATACATTGCCGAGGTTGTCAGCAAAGCTGTATGTCAGGCCTACCTTCGGCAGGAACTGTGTGAAACTCTTGTCGAGGCTTTGCGAGAGTGGCGACAACAGCCCATTGGTATACTCCATGCTTCGTGGACCCATCTGTGCGGCATAGTGTAGCAACATCAAGGCCTGTGTGTCGTAATCAATCTTCACCTTGTCATAGTTCAAGCGGAAGCCCAATGTAGCCTTCAGACGATTCGTCAGCAGGATGTTCGACTCATGGAACAAACCGAGATTCATCTGTGGCGTATGGAACTTCTCAGCCACATCAAGCGTGGGAATCTCCCATACTGTAAACATAGAACGCACACGCTCGGGCATGTAGCCTAATATGGTGGTAGCTAACGTATTACGCATCTCTTCTCCGAAATAAACGGGTGCATCGGTGCGCAACCATTGGTAGGAACCAAAGAGGCCTGAAGTGTGTTGCCAACGGGTATAGGAATGAGAACGCAACACGAATTCCTGCGTGAGAGCGTTCATCTTTTGACGTTGTTCAAGGCGCAGGTAGTCGGGTGTCATGTAATCTTGGTCCATCTGCATCAAATCCTTCAAATACTGATAGCTGGTGGTGGAGGTAAAGAGCAGATTGCCCATATCGTATCCAATGCTCAAGCCTGTGTTCAGCATATTGCGCTTGTATCCGTTCATGATAGTGGTTGCAGGGTCTTGCACATTCAGGTCATAGGGGGCCAATGTACTTTCTTTGATAGGTTGGAACTCACCATAACCAAAACCATTCTGATTCACATATTGATAGTCGGCTGTCCAGTCGAACGTCAACTTCTTCGTTGGAGCAAATATCAAACGGAACTTGCCACCAGCCTCGTTGGTGAGGTCGTTCTTCTGTTCGAAATTCAGGTTGTCGAAGTATCCCTTCAAACCACTATAGAAACCAGCCACCGTGAAGGCCAAATGTTCGCTGGGACGATGATAATGAGCCACCTCTACATTCGAATAAAGTCCCGTTCCAATGCCGAGACGGATGTCCGTTCCTTGATAGTTCATCGGGTTCTTCGAATAGATGCGCACCAATCCGCCTTCTGTATTCTGGCCATAAAGTGTTCCTTGAGGACCACGCATAATATCCACACGGTCAAGCATATAGAAATGATTGTTAAAGGCAGCCTTCGACATCAGCGGGATGTTGTCGTAATAGACTCCCACCGCGGGATTGTTGATGCGCGAGCCAATACCACGCACATACATCGACGAGGTCAATCGCGAACCATATGCGGGCATCACAAACGACGGAACATATTGCGACAGCTGACTCAAATCGTGTACTGCCAAATGGTTCATATCATCGGTGGAGAACATCGATGAACTGATAGGTTGCAAACGCAAGGGGACCGACTCTTTGGGTTGGGAGACCACAATCACCTCGTCCAGATTCTGCACACGAGAGGTGTCGTTCAACTCGACATCATCGGTAGCCATCATAGGCAAAAACATCGCCTGCATGAGGCTAACAAATACAATTTTCTTCTTATTCATACAATTATCTCTGAATTTCGGGTGCAAAATTACGCATAATATTTCATCCGTGAAATCCTCATTAATATGGATTTTTCATCGCAAATGTCAAAAAATAGTAAAATGTGCGGAATCCGACAAAGTGGTTCGTAATAAGAAAGAGGAAAAATGTGTAAATAAGAATCAAGGTATAAAACAACAAAAACGACATTACTACAATGAGAAATAAATTACATATCCTGATATTGCTGTTCCTGATGATTCCCCTTGGCGTCTTCGCCCAATGGAACAAGTTGACCGACCTACCGACCGTGTATATCGAGACGTTCAACAACGCCCCCATCGTCAGCAAGGATTATTACATCTACGCCAACATATACCTCATGAACGACGAAGGTCATCTTGAGATATACGACTCGGTGCAGATTCGCGGACGCGGCAACTCCACTTGGAACATGTCGAAGAAGCCTTACAAGATCAAGTTCAAGCAAAAGGAGAAATTCCTCGGAAAAGGATATGCAAAAGCGAAGAAATGGACACTGCTGGCCAATGCTGCCGACAAGACCCTCATGCGAAACGCACTGACTTCTGCTTTAGGTGAGTTCACGTCGTTGAAGTTCAATCCTGCCGCCAAGTTCGTGGATGTGGTGCTCAACGGCCAATATCTGGGCAACTACCAGATCAGCGACCAGGTTGACGTTCGCCCCCACCGTGTGAATATCGTAGAACAGGAGGTGCCCTTACCTGACGGTGCCGACATCTCGGGCGGCTATCTGCTGGAGGTGGATGGATTCCAAGACGGCAACTGCTTCACGACCAACTACTACTACACGCCCGTGCGCATCCACAGCCCTGAAGAGGAGGACATCACCGCCCTGCAGAACACCTATGTGCACAACTACATCAACATGTTCGAACGGCGATTGAGGTCGAGCAATTTCACCGACCCCGTAAATGGATACAGGCATGTGGTTGACGAAGCCTCGCTCATCGACTGGTATCTCTGCACTGAAATAAGCGCCAACATCGATGGTTTCTACAGCACCTATTTCTATAAAGACCAAGCCGACTCGCTGCTCTATTTCGGTCCGCTGTGGGATTATGACATTGCCTACGACAACGACTACCGCATACGTTCGGAGCAAGGTCTGAGCACCACCACCTACAGCCTCATGGCCAACATCGCCTATAGTGGTTCGAAACGATGGATCAACCGCATGTGGGAGGACCCGTGGTTCGCCAAACAGGTGTATGTGAGATACAAGGAATTGCTTGACAACGGATTGGTTGACTATCTGCAAAACAAAGTGGACAGCCTGTCTCGACTGCTGCAGAAATCACAGCAAATGAACTACGAGAAATGGGGATTGCGAAACAGGATGTACCACGAAATGGTGCTCTATTCGTCGTACGACCAATATGTGGAAGACCTGAAAGTGTTCATCAACGAGCATTGCGCTTATCTTGAAAACACTTTCTCCTTCATGAAACCTGTCGAGCCTACCCCACCCTTCGAGCCCGCCAACTACTATTACCGCATTCAGAACGTGAAGACCGCTAAGGCTATTGACATCAGCGAGACATCTGTGTGCCAGTATTCGAACCTGAAAGACCGAGAGAGCCAAGACTGGATTATCCGAAAGGTGGGCGAACACTTCCAACTCATTAATCGCTCGAACAACCTGGCACTCAACGACCCGACCGTTGGCGAGTGCACGCCTACCACCAACATCGAAACCCAACTGGATGTGACCGCCCCCGATGAGAACAGCGACAGCCAACTGTGGGACCTTATCCCACAAGGAACGGAGGGCTGGTACAATTTGTTGAACGTGCACACTCAGCACATCGCCAACCTCCGTGCAGGAAGCAGCAACGACTACACACCCATTTTGAGCTACACCAATGACGAACGAAATGGTGAAAGCCAAAACAGATTGTGGTACATCATTCCGAATGGTCCGCTACCCGACGACATCGCCGGAATACGTGATATGGAACCCGATGAATATGCGTTGGCTTACGACCCGATGCAACAAGTGCTGCACTTCGGTTCAGAAACACCAGAGCGCTTGACATTCACCGTCAGCGTACATGCTGCAAACGGTATGCTCGTCGGACAATTCAAAGCAAACGAGGAATTCAACATGACCAACCAACCCAGCGGCATTTACATCGTCTCGTGGCGTTGTGGAAACAAGACGCGATCGGTCAAGTTCAAAAAATAACGGTTTTTCTCTTTATCTTTTATCTATTATCTTAATATCTCCCCATCAGTCGTTCATCGCACCACAATGGGGACAGCGGCCTTTGCTATGCATTTTCCGTCCACAACTACCACATAGATAGTTGCATCGGCTGTTGCGGAAATATTGCCGCAGGGCATAAGCGATATAGAGAATCAACAAAAGATAACCCACGAAATAGAGTGTCGTGATGCTGAAAATGATGTAATCGACGGCACAAACAGCCAACAATCCACCCAGATAAAGCAACGACTCGCCGATGGTGAGCTGGTGGAAGATGTCATCTACTGCCGCCAACCCTACTATCAGCATTGCCCACACCGACACCAGGAATACCGAGAGCAACAAGGGCACGCTGAAGGGATTCAACGTGGGATGATAATAAAAATGGCGCCACATCTCGGGGTGGAACATCTGGATGGTGGCATAAAGTGTGGCTGACGACGCCACCAAGATTGTCAACAACGTGGGATAGAAAGAGTCGATATCGTTGAAATGGACGATGTGGGCATTCTGCTTCATCACTTTGCGCATGAAATAGAAGAACATGATCAACCCCACGATGATGAGCGAAATCAACGTATGCACATTCGAGAACGTGTAGATGAACTGAGAGATGGGGTCATCGGGTACCACCTTCGGCAACAGTTGCGACTCGTGAATCCATCCAAATTCTGAGTTCTGGGTAGCCAACTGCACCCACACCGAGTCGATGGAGTCGTTGGGCATCATGCGAATGTCGGCCACCACCAGTTGATCATGTCTGCGTACGATGAACGAATCGGTGGGCAAATCCGACATCTGCTCCTCTGGTTGTTGACGCAACAACATGAACGAGTCGGCCGACACCACAAAGTTGTAATTGAACGTATAATGATGCGACGACGAATACGACAACGAATCAAGTTGCCGCTCGCTATATTCCGTGGTTCCCGTTTGCGCATTCAACGAGCGCGACCTGTTTGTGTAGCACCCCGTCAGCAGCATCAAACAACAAGCCAACAACACCAAACATCTTGAATTCTTCATGGAAATATATAGATTAAATTGTCATCACTTTCATCTGACATTCGGCACAATCGAACTCCAAACGGAATCGACGTCCATCGCCCAACCGCAAATATAAAGGTTCGTGCCATCTTGGTTGTCGGCCACCACGACGCACACAATAACCCAACGAGAAACGAATGCAATGACGGCATTGCATCAACATCAAAGGCTCTTGCCTCCCTTTCGAAACACCTAGTTCAAAAGCCTCTTCCACATCTGAAAGACCTAGTGCCTCGTAGAAGTCGCGAGCCGCTTTGTTCGCCACATTATACATATAGCCAAATCGCTGATAGGAACGAGGAGTCGGGAGGGGGGCATCTTTCATCCCTATGCTTTCATCTTTCATCCTTCTTCCATTGCTTTCCCTCGCTATTCCCGAACTGCGTTCGCCTACCCGTAGCCTTTCGCGAACAGCGACCGTTGGTTCATCCTTATTCCCTCCTTCACAGAAAGCCTCCACCGTCTTCCGCCGCAAATCGGACAACGCACTCGAGGGGATGAAATATTGGTCGGCATTCCCTTCAATCTCGAAGTCTTCCAAACACAACACGGTGTTGCCCAACTTCGTCAGTTGTCGTTCGATATTCTCACGTTGCGGCTTCTCCGCCAACACCTTCTCCGTAGGCAGCTGGCACGATACCTTCTTCCCTCGCCCACTTTCGGCGATTGTCAACTCAAATCCGTCGGCAGTCTCCGAGAATCTCATCGTGACAGGCAAACGTCGCTCGGCAGTCTTCCCAGCCATCAACTTCGCGAAAGCCTCGTCTTTATTGCGATAGAGCGCCATACCTGGCCGAAGACCTTCAGGCATCTTCAACGGGAAGAGATGATTGCCTTCCACCCTGTTTACGCGGAAGCCCACCAACTCACCTTCCTTGAAGAAACACAAGCCGTCGCCGTTACTGAAAGCGGAAGTGCTCGAAACAACGATGGCAGTGGGATGCGACTTGATGGTCTTCACGTGTCCCACATACTCGCCCATCGCTTTCGGTGTGTCGAACGAAGCAATGTCCGTTTGGCGACCATTCAGGAAATAGGTGGTATAACCACGATTGAACGTCTTGTTCAGATTCGGTTCGAAGTAATAGGTCACACGCCCTTTCGAAGCCCTTGCATACTCACCTGGACGATGCCGGCACAATGCATCCAATCGTTTACTGTAGGCCGACACCACGTTCTTCACATAATCCACATCCTTCAAGCGACCTTCAATCTTGAACGATGTAGCACCAGCATCGGCCAACTCCTCCAAATGGTCAATCTGGCAAAGGTCCTTCAACGACAACAGATGACGGTCGTGCTCAATCTCGTGTCCGTCGGCATCGAGCAAATCATATTTCATGCGACACATCTGAGCGCATTCACCACGATTCGCACTTCGCCCCAAACAATATTGCGAAGCATAGCAGACACCCGAATAACTCACGCACAAGGCACCGTGAACAAAGACCTCCAATTCCACATCGGGAACGGCAGCGTGAATCTCACGAATCTCCTCCATCGACAGCTCACGCGCCAAGACCACACGTCGGAAACCAAGCCCCTGCAACCAACGCACTTTCTCAATCGTTCGGTTATCCGTCTGCGTACTGGCATGAAGAACTATCTTATCTTTTATCTCCCTATCTCTTATCTGGGCCACAAGCCCCATATCCTGAACCAACAAGGCATCGACGTCCACCTTCTGCAACTCATCGATGAGCGAGAGCGTGTCAGCCATCTCGTCATCGTAGATGATGGTGTTCACCGTCACATACACCTTCGCACCGAACTGATGGGCATAGCGACACAACTCACCGATGTCCTCCACCGAATTGCCCGCTGCTGCCCGCGCACCATAGCGCATTGCACCCATGTAGACGGCATCGGCACCGTGGTCGATGGCCGCCTTCCCACATTGCAGGTTTTTCGCTGGAGCCAACAGTTCAAGTCGCCTCATGTCCTATCACTCAATCTCATCAATGTTATACGGTGTCTCCTGATAGACGTAGTAGTTGATCCAGTTAGAGAAAAGCAGGTTCGCATGAGCGCGCCAGGTCACCAACGGCCCTCGAGCCATGTTGTTGTCGCGATAATAGTTGAAAGGCATACTCACATCGGTCCTACCCAACGAAAGGTCGCGCCGATACTCCTTGTCGAGCGTATCGGGCGAATACTCCAAGTGTCCCGTGATGAAGAACTCACGACCACCACGCGCCATCACCATCGACACACCACTCTCGCGCCCCTCGGCAATAATCGTCAGACGTTCGTCGCCCTCGATGTCAGCACGACGAATCTCCGTATGACGGCTGTGAGGCATCATGAACTCATCGTCGAATCCGCGGAAAATGGGCAGACGTGGTTCGAGCATCCTTTGTGGGAAAATGCCGAACATCTTCCTCTCAAGACCGTATTTTGGCACACCATAGTGGAAATACAATCCTGCTTGCGCCGCCCAACAGATATACAACGTCGAAGTGACGTGGGTGCGAGCCCAACTGAAAATCTGCGAAATTTCATCCCAGTACCTCACGGCCTCGAAGTCCATGTGTTCCACTGGGGCACCCGTAATAATCATTCCGTCAAACTTCTCGCGTCTCAACTCTTCGAAATCGCGATAGAACATCATCATATGTTCAATCGGAGTGTTCTTCGGGGTGTGGCTCTTCAGTTTCATAAACGAGATGTCAATCTGCAACGGGGTGTTCGACAACAGGCGCACCAAGTCGGTCTCTGTGGTTATCTTCAGAGGCATCAGGTTCAGAATCACAATCCTCAACGGACGTATATCCTGAGCATGGGCGCGCGTGTCGTCCATCACAAATATGTTCTCCTGCTTCAATAGGTCTATCGCAGGTAAACCGTCAGGCAATCTTAATGGCATCGCTCAATAAAAAAATCTTTGCTTTTTAATGTTTAATCTTTCATCTTTCATCCCTCCCCTACGGGGGGAGGTCAGGAGGGGGCCTTTACCAAAGGTCCAACCTCTCCTCCTTGGGAATATACATCTTGTCGCCGGGCTTCACGCCGAAGGCATCATACCACATGTCGATATGAGGCAGAGCGCCATTCACGCGCCACTCACCCAATGAGTGCGGGTCGTTCTTCACACGTTGGCGAATCTCCTCTTCGGTGATGTTCTGACCCCACACGCCAGCATAGGCAAGGAAGAAACGTTGGTCTCCAGTAAAACCGTCCTTCGTCTTCAAAGCCTTCTTGGCGGTAGCGTTCTTGTAGGCATACCACGCCACCTGAAGACCTCCGTGGTCGGCAAGGTTCTCACCCAGCGTCAACCGTCCGTTGCTGTTCAATCCAGGCAGCACCTCGATGCCCGAGAAGAAGCGGTCGTAGAGGTCGGCACGCTCGTTGAAGCCGGCAGCATCTGAGGCCGTCCACCAGTCGTGCATGTTTCCATCGGCATCAAATTGACGTCCTTGGTCGTCAAAACCGTGAGTCATCTCATGACCGATGACCACACCGATGGCGCCATAGTTGAACGCCTCGTCAGCCTTCGGGTCGAAGAACGGATATTGCAGGATACCAGCAGGGAAGCAAATCTCGTTGGTGGTCGGATTGTAGTAGGCGTTCACCGTCTGCGGCGTCATGAACCACTCGTCGCGGTCAACAGGCTTTCCGGCCTTCTCCTCGATGTGAAGGTCGTTGCGCCACTTGCGACAAGCCATCACGTTGTCAAAGAACGACTTCGAGGGGTCGATGTTCAACTTCGAATAGTCCTTCCATTTGTTCGGATATCCGATTTTCACATAGAATGTCGAAAGCTTCTTGTGAGCATTCTGCTTCGTCGAGTCGCCCATCCATTTCTGTGCATCGATGCGCTCACCCAGAGAAATCTGCAGGTTCTTCACCAGTTGCTCCATGATTTGCTTCGAGGAGGCAGGGAAATAACGGTCGCAATACATCTTACCGAGAGCCTCTCCCATCACGCTCTGCACGGAGTTCGTGGCACGCTTCCACAAGGGATAGTCCTCTTTGCGACCTGTCATCGTGCGACCGAAGAAGTCGAAGTTGGCCTCACGAATCTCATCGCTCAACAAATTGGCGGCGCCACTGATGAGGTCCCATTCCATATATGCACGAAGGTCGTCGGCAGTCATAGCCGAGAGTAGTTTGTCCACACCCTCCATGAACTTGGGTTGTCCGACAATCATCTCCTGGATGAACTCGCTCTTCACGCCCTCGGCATTGGCCATCTCCTCGAAGGGGATGTTCGGGCAGAGAGCCTTCAACTCCTTGAGTGTCATCTTGTTATAGTTGGCCTGCGGGTCGCGCAGCTCTGTACGACTCTTCGAAATCAAAGCCAACGACGTCTCGAAACGGAAGATGGCATCACGCTTCTGCTCGGCTTGTTCTTTCGAGAAACCGAACAATTGGAACATGCGTGCGATGTGCTCCTTGTAGGCCTCACGAATCTTCACCGTTGCCTCGTCGTTGTTCAGATAATAGTCCTTCTGTCCGAGTGTCAATCCGCCCTGGTTGATGTTCAGGATGTTCATGGTCACATTCTTCTCGTCGGCGCCGAAGCCCGAACCGAAAGGCACACCATAGCCCATCACGGCATACTTCAACTGAATCTTCTGCAGGGCGTCCTTCGTGCGGGCTGCCTCCATCTCATCAAGAAGCGGTTTCACGGGAGCGATACCCTCCTTGTTCCTGCGGTCGACATCCATCGCCAACTTGTAGAAATCCGACAGCTTGCGCTCGGTGGTTCCCTCTTTGAAAGTCTTCTTCTGCAATTCGTCCAGAATGCTATTGATACGCTTGTTGTTGTCCTCTTGCAATTGGTCGAAGCTACCAAAACGCGAATACGATGCAGGCAGCGGATTCAACTTCTGCCAACCACCTGTTGCAAACATATAGAAGTCGTCTTGCGGCTTCACACTCTTGTCAAGGTTCTCAGCCTTGATACCCGATTTGTTCTGCGCCATCCCAGTCATAGGCATAGCCAGCATCAGAGCCATCGGAAGAATCTGGTTCATTTTCATAGTCACTTTATTATGTTTAATTTTTAATTGTTGAATCTTACTATCTTAATCTTTCATCTACATTCACATCACCACTTCGTGTCCAAACGGTGTCAACGCGATGTGAGCGAGCTTGAAATGCTGCTTCCCGAAGGGAATGCCAATGATGGTGATGCAGAACAGCACGCCGAAGAACATGTGCGAGAGCCAAATCCAAATGCCTCCCACGAAGAACCAGATGACATTCATCACGCTGCTCAGACAGCTATGCGTCACCTTGCGGCGCACACGCGTGCCAAACGGCCACAATGCCAGCAGTGCCAACTTGATGCTCTGGATGCCGAACGGAATGCCGATGATGGTGACCATCAAAGCCACGCTCCCAATCACATATTCGATGGCTATCTCGATGCCTCCGAACACCAGCCAAATGATGTTTCCCAATACTTTCATAACCTACGTCTTCTTTTGACGATGCAAATATAATCAGTTTTTTCCATATATCACCTATTTGAAAGCAATATTTCACAAAACTGAGGCGTTATATAGTCAAAAACATCAACAAAAACGTTTCATCAAGCAAAAGAAAACATGAGAAGAAAAATCATTTGCCTATCCGTTGTTGCAATGATGTCAATCACGGCGATGGCTCAACACGAAAAAGGAAGTTTCTATTACATCCCCCGCATAGGACTCTCACTCTCAAACCTTTCCAATCAGGATATTTACACCGTTTTCAATGAAGGTTCAAACAAAAGCGAAGGAAAATGGAAAGCTGGAGTGGTGGCTGGCATCGACCTCGAATACATGGTGGCCAATCCCTTGGGCATCTCTGTCGGGGTGTTCTATCAGATGCAAGGTTGCCGCCATACGGCGATTGACGACCTACCCAAATGGAACACCACGTTGGGATACCTAAACCTCCCCATCATGGCACACCTCTATGTGGGTAATGGTTTTTCATTCAACGCCGGCATTCAACCTGGATTGTTGCTCAACCAAGAAGACAAAGTGTACGAGAGTGGATACAAAAAGATGGATTTCGCCATTCCTGTTGGGGTTGGCTACGAATTCGGCAATGGTTGGTCGATTGACGCCCGATACAACTGGGGACTCAACCAGATTTCCAAAGTCGTTGACAAATTGGGCAAAGTCGCAGACGATATGGACGTGCACAATCGCGCCATCAGCATCACCCTCGGCTATAGAATTCCACTACGTTAGCAATTGAACATTGAACATTCTTACACCTAAAGGTATAAGCGTTTTAAAAAAACGATTAGAAGATTGAAAATTTCTTTCCCCGCAGAAGCAAGCTACTTCCCAAAGCGTCCAAAACGGTAACTGAGGCCCATATTGAACACTCCCTCGATGCCATAACCCAATTCCGCAAAGAAACGTAAATGGCGACTCCCTACGTCAACGCCGATGGCCGTAAACTGCCCCGAAAGCCTCCATTGGCGCATGTTGTACAACGAATGGTCTTCGATGCTATTGTTCTTGACCGTCTGGCCATCGGGCCAATGCCGAGGCGTGTGGAGTGTTGTCCAATGGTGGCGGAGTTGCAAACCGAGCGCACCTTTTGAATAGCAGGTCAGCGCCCCCGAATGCCACCACGATGCTTTCACCGACGGAGCCAGATAGAACGATTCGGTATTGACATCACACGATGAATAATCTGGTACGTTCGAAGAGTTGCCATCATCATAATGATCCAACAAGTCGTGTGCATGAGCATAACCCGCCACGCCACCTACGGCCAGCCAACTGTTCAGATGATAATAGTAGCGCAAGCCCACAGCCCCTCCATATTCAGGAAATCCACAATAGTAGGCATCACCGAAATTCATCTTCTCCAACTCTCGAATACGCCGCTGGTGAACCCCGTCGGCAATGATGGAGCCAAATCCAAACACCACGTCCACCTCATGCCTATAGCAATGTTGTATCTTTCGACTGGCTGCCAACAAGGCTTTTCCGTCAACAGGTGGCATTGACGTGCTGTCCGAGCATTCATCCTTGTGCCTGGTGCGTATGGAATAACAGGGAAGAGCCGGCTTGTAAATGGCGCCAGTTGCAGCATCCACCGCAATCCCCCAGAAGCCGCAGAACCAGTTCGCCCAAATCCATTCGTTGGTCTTACTTCCGGGGATGATGTCGGAATACACATAGTTCTCCGATGTGATGTGCAGAGGTTTGTTCAACTGGGAGCGCTTCACGCTGACCACAGCAGGAATCATCAAGCTGTCGTACGTCTCGTCTTGCGTCTCCACTCTCACGGGTTCATAACATTCGCCATCAATCAGCAAATCGGCCCTCGTGCCCGAAACCATCGTAGCACACGAGGAGAACAAACAACACACGATAAACAACGCCAAAAAACCAAGAGTTCTATTCTGTTTTCTCATTTTCCACTTTTCTTTTCCCATAAAACGAACAGAACTCTCCAATCTTGCATGCAATCTGCAACTTTTTTTCATTAAATTGAGGTAAAAAGAAGTAAGAGGTAAGAGGTGAGAGAATAGTCTTTTATCTATTATCTTTTATCTCATTATCTGGTGGCTATTTCTTTCCCCGCTTCGCGACAGAGACCGTTGGTTGTCTGCACTCCTGCACTCCTGCCTCCTAAAAATAATTTTTCATTTTTCATTTTTCATTTAGGGCTTAGCCCGCGAGGCTCTCCAACTCCTCCGACAACTGCATCCAGCGTTCGTTCTCCTCGTCGAGCAGTCGCATCGTTTGCGAGTACTCCTCAATGAGTTTCATGTCGGTGGCATGTTCGGGGCGCGACAGCAACGCATCCATTTCCTTGATGCGAGCCTCCATCTGCGCAATCTTCTCCTCGCAAGCCTTCACGGCCTTCTCCGCCCGCTTCACCTTCTTCTGTTGCTCCTTGCGCTCAGCGTAGGCTGAAGCCCCCTCACTTTTTACTCCCCTCTCTACGGGAGAGGGGTCGGGGGTGAGGCTATTGCTCATGCTTAGCTTTTCGTCAATCGTCATACTACTCCCCTCGCCCTTTGGAGAGGGGCCGGGGGTGAGGCCGGGAGTGCGTCTTAACCAATCATAAATCCCTCCCAGATGCTCGCGCACGCGACCACCACCAAACTCATACACCTTCGTGACCAATCCATCCAGGAACTCACGGTCGTGGCTCACGATGATGGCAGTACCATCAAACGCACGAATAGCCTCCTTCAACACGTCCTTCGACTGCATGTCGAGATGGTTCGTAGGCTCGTCGAGAATGAGCAGGTTGACGGGTTCGAGCAACAGGCGAATCATCGCCAACCGACTGCGCTCGCCACCCGAAAGAACTTTCACGCGCTTCTCCGACTCCTCGCCACCAAACATGAAGGCACCCAGAATATCGTTGATGCGCAGGCGGACATCACCCCGCGCCACATTGTCGATGGTTTGGAACACCGTCAGCGACTCGTCAAGCAGTTGCGCCTGGTTCTGTGCGAAATAGCCAATCTGCACATTGTGCCCAATCTTCAGCGAGCCCTCGAAGGGAATCTCACCCATGATGCACTTCACGAGCGTTGTCTTTCCCTCGCCGTTCTTTCCCACAAAAGCAACTTTCTCACCGCGTTTGATAGTGAAACTCACGTCGGAGAAGACGAGATGAGCCCCCACCTGACCTCCCCCCGTAGGGGAGGAACTTAAAGTTTCCTTTATTTGGTTGAGGACATGATCGGTATCAAATAGGACCTCATTATTTGTGAAACGGAGAACATCAAAACCAACAGAATTCAAGAAGTCAGTTCTAAGTTGGTCAAGCTCTACCTGCTCCTTTTCATCATGATATTCTCCATCAACCTCTATAACCAAATGATGTGAAAGACAAACAAAATCGGCAATATAGTCACCAATGATGTGCTGTCGCCTAAACTTCACACCAAGTTGCTTGGTCTTCAGTTGTTCCCACAAGACCCTCTCCGCATCCGTCATGTCGTGCCTATTCTCTAATGAATAAGCTTTCAATAGTTCATACGTGTCAGGGTGGGCAGTCCTATATCTATTGATTTTCTTTTCTTCTAAGGTAATATCATACCCTCCCCCTACGGGGGGGAGCTGGAGGGGGGCTGCTGGGTGGGCCTTATACTCTTTTCTTAATGAATCTGCGATTATTGGATAATCCCCACTTCTCAAGCAAGGAGGGAACTTCAGGCGAAGGGCGGAGTTGTCAACCTCGTCAATCTCGATGGGTACGATTTTCTCCAACTGCTTGATTTTCTGCTGCACCTGCACGGCCTTCGTCGCCTGATAGCGGAAACGCTCGATGAACGCGCGCATCTCCTTCATCTCCTTCTGCTGGTTCTCGAAGGCACGCAGCTGCTGCTCACGCCGCTCACGGCGCAACACCACATATTCGTTGTATTTCACCCGATAGTCAATCACCTGCCCACACGAGATTTCCAACGTGCGGCTGGTCACATTGTTGATGAAAGCACGGTCGTGGCTCACCAGCACCACCGACGAAGCACTCTGCGCCAGGAACTGCTCCAGCCATTGAATCGACTCGATGTCCAGATGGTTCGTAGGCTCGTCGAGCAGCAACACATCAGGACGCCGCAACAGAATCTTCGCCAACTCGATGCGCATGCGCCAACCACCCGAGAACTCACTCGTGGGGCGGTCGAAATCGCTACGAAGGAAACCCAATCCCATCAGCGTGCGCTCCATCTCCGCCTCATAGCCCTCGCCACCCAGCATCAGGTAGCGGTCGTGAGCCTGCGTGAAACGCTCCACCAGCGCCATGTATTCAGCACTCTCATAGTCGGTGCGCCTGCCCAGTTCGCTCTCCATGCGGTCGATGCGAGCCTTCAACTCCGTGGTGTCGCTGAACGCCTTCCGCGTCTCCTCGCGCACCGTCGTGTCGTCAGCCACCTTCATCACCTGCGGCAGATACCCCACCGTAGCATCGTTCGACACGCTCACCGAGCCACTCGTCGGCTGCTGCTGTCCGCAAAGAATCTTCAGTAACGTCGACTTGCCCGCTCCGTTCTTTCCCACGAGTGCTATCCTATCGCGGTCGTTGATCACGAAACTGGCACCACTGAACAGCGGCTTCACGCCAAACTCCACCTTTAAGTTCTCAACTGAAATCATCCCAATTCACGATTTACAGAAATGCAGCCGCGAAATTACAAAGAATTTTTCACACCACAAAATGTTGAACAATCGAAAATAGACAAAACACGTTAAAACTCTTTGAAAATTAATGATGTTTGCAGAAAAAGTTGTATATTTGTAACCGAATATATATTTACGAGACCTAAGCATTTTTTGTTGAACATTTATCATGTATAAATCTATAAATTTATGGACATAACTAAACGATTTGTGACATTATGGTTCGCCTTCCTTTTATTCATATCGGGAGCGTGTGCCGATAGTTTTATTGTCAACTACTCTCTTAACGATTCGTACGGTGATGGTTGGACTGGCGCTGCCGTCAATGTGTTGGACGAAGATGGTAATATCGTTAAACAATTGACAATAACGAATGGAAACTCGAATAATGGGACCCTTGAGTTAAACGGTAGTTATTTTGAGTTCGTATGGCAGAAGGGAAAATATGACGGCGAATGCTCATGTTCATTCACCGATGGTAATGCTACGACCCTCTATGCATTAGGTACCGGTTCAAATTTGAATGATGGAACTGTTCTTTTTTCGTTAGGTAAAAAACCATATCCTAAACCTACCGCTCTCCAAGCAACAAACATCAAAGCAACAAAAGCTTTATTGAGTTGGGAAGACAATAACAGCACCGATAGTTATGTGCTTCAATACAAGACATGGAATCAAGTAGGCAATGATGTCACCGTTACAAACGAACTAACCCAATATTCTTTCGATTTGAGCCAATACTCAGGAACAGGCTCCATCGCCATCCGCCATTTTAATGTGACGGATATGTTCAGGATTGCTGTTGACGACATCGTGGTGACCAATGCCGACAATGAAGTGATTGTCAATCAAGACTTTGAGAACGACATGATTCCTTCAGGATGGATTAATATCGACTATGATGGCGATAATAACAAATGGGCTACAGTTACTTTCGGAACAGATGGCGGGGTTTTCCAAAATGGCGACTATTGCGTGTCATCTGAAAGTTGGAAGTCAGGTGCCGCTTTGACTCCCGACAACTGGTTGATTATCCCCAACGTTCCATTGGGGGGAACACTTACTTTCTATGCAAGAGGCGTGGACAATGAGTATTATCAAGAGAATTTCGCGGTTTTCGTCGCCCCTGACAACAATGCCAAGGAAGTCACCGTCGAGGGCAAATCCTATCAGGCCAACAACTTGATTGCCAACTCTATGTATATTTGGCAAGTAAAAGGCATTTCCGGCTCTGATGAAAGCAAATGGTCCACTTCCATGTTCTCAACTCTTGCTGTCGAGAAAGGCGACTTAGATGGTGACGGCGAGTTTACAGTCAACGACGTGACAATGTTGGTGAATATCGTCCTCAACAAAGTCACTGACTACGATTTTAATACAGCCGACGTAGATGGCAGCAACAGCATTGATGTCAGCGATGTGACAACATTGGTCAACATCATCCTTGGGAAACAGTGATTCAGCTGATGACGAATAAAAGGGCCATCGAACTCGCTCGAGTCAGTGGCCTTTATGTTTAAGGAGTTAATCTGGAGTTATCGGTAAGAGGTTATATCTTTGACATTAAGTGTTTTTTGTAAGCTTCAAGTATGATAGTAGAATAGTCGTCAGGATGGTAGAACAACTTTTCTTCATCCTCCTCCCCAAGACTCTTAATCAGAGCCCTACTTTCTTCATCGCTCTGTTTGTAAATCCAATTGTTACGAATCCACATACCAAGCGTGAAATGCAATTTAAAGACATCATCCATTTCGATAATGGCTTGTTTGTCCTCGTCACTCAACATTTCGTCAAGAGTGGCAAAACATTCTTCTTTTGTTTTTGGAATATTCATATAATAGACCTCCCCTTTACATAGTACACGGTTTATTCATTCATTTCACAAATTTAAATGAATTTTGCGACAAATCCAAACAATCAGCCGAAAAGTTGCAGTTAATCCTATTAATTGAATAAAACGAACAGCCACCAAACTCACGCGAGTTCAGTGGCCATTTTGTTTATCTTCACAATCCTCACTTTCCAAGAATAGCATTAACCAGCGAGGTCACGTCTGTGACAGTCAACTCTCCATCGCCATCCATGTCACCCACTTGGGAAATGTTGATGGTCATGGTGGCGATATCGGAATCCGTATAGCCGTCGCGAGTTGCTTTCACGTTTACCGTGAACGATGTGCCCAGAGAAATCAATCCATCTGTACTCTGCCCCGTTGAAATGGCAGGAGTAATCGTATAGACGTATGTCACGCCTTCCGTCTCGCATGTGCAGCGCACTTTGCCGTTTGCGTAGGTAATAGTAGGAGTGGCACATTGGGACATCTCGACAATATTACTGAACCTAGACCAATTCTCGGCCGCCTCATAAAGAACCTTGCTGCCCACTGGCACGTAGAGAGTGGCGACATTGTAACAGGAAAAAGTCCTACTGTCGTCAATGGGAAGCGGCGTCTCAATATTTACTTTTACGGAGGTCAGTCTGCTGCAGCCATCGTATTTGCAAGTCGCTTTGTATCAGTAATTTGCAGCTTAAACGGTAGAAAAGTGAAGACGTAGATTCTATTAAGATTAGAAAAGATGAAAAATTAACGTATTTAACTTTTGTAAACCACAAAAAGCGTATAAGTGTGCAATGATTTTGCAAAATGTGTCTTGGCGATCATTCTTTAGATAATAATAAACAATGTTATTACACCAGAATACTGAAACGACAAAAAATCTCATGGAAATGCTATTCAAAATTATTGGTGTCCGCTAAAAATGGGACTGGCATTATTTCCCCATCTGCAATTCTATTGAAATGGCCTTTCGGATGATTTTTTCAAAAGTAAGCCCCTTTAAATCCTTGTAAATTAATCTATTCTGTCGGCTGTCCGCTAAAAATGGCTTTTACTGGGGAATACAGACAGGCTTTTGCCCCATCTAAATCATTATTATGTTGGCATCTGAGATGGAATATGCCATTACAGAGGATAGAATAGGGCTATAGGAACGGCTGTCCGCTAAAAAAAAGAATCCAAGGGGGGCTTACTTTGGGAAAAATACAAAAGGGTGCCAAATAACTAGTTTTACAAGTACATTTTGAACGGTCAAGTATTTTTACCGGACACCAATAATTCAAAATACAAGAAAACACCATTTTTCAGCAAAGAAAACTTAATTTTGTTGGATAAAGCTTTGTCAATTGAAAGAAAAGAAGTATCTTTGCGGTCGGAAATATTTGTAATCATTCCGACCATAATTAATATAAATATTCGATGGAGAATGCAGTAGTACAGCAGATTAGAAAGAAGATTACTCGCAGTAAGTTCGGTGAGATATTCTTTGTTTCTTCTTTTCCTCAGTATGATGTTGAGTATGTCACAAAGTTACTCGCCATATTCGAGAAAGAAGGATTGATTACACGTATAGCCAAAGGAGTGTATGTCAAGGCGCGCAAGACACGTTTTGGTATTCTATATCCTTCGGCTTATGAATTGGTGACAGAGATTGCCAAGCGTGATAAGGCAAAGGTTATACCGACAGGTGCCACAGCTGCTAATCGTTTAGGGTTTTCGACACAAGTACCCATGAACACCATTTTTCTGACTACGGGTTCTGGGAGAAAACTAAAATTGGGAAATCGAATGGTGACCTTAAAACATGGTGCGCCAAAGAATTTCGCTTTTCGTGGACGACTTATGCCGGAATTGGTGCAAGCATTACGCAGCATTGGCGAGAACAATATCACTTCGGAGGATGAAGCAAGAATAGAACAATTATTCACAGAAACGCCAGAAACTGATACAATAGAGCACGATTTATTGTTAGCTCCCGTATGGATGCGGCAAATTATAAAGAAAGGAATAAAGCAATGAGCAAATGGATTGATTTCTCGCTTGAAGAGCGAAAGGCGATGATACAAGGTGTAGTTGAGGCACGGCAAATTGATGAAGCTGCTGCCGAGAAGGACTGGTGGGTAACAACAGTATTGTATGCGCTGTTTCACACCAGCGTGTCTGAGTATCTGTTGTTCAAAGGTGGGACAAGCCTGAGTAAAGGCTGGGACATCATCAACCGATTCAGTGAAGATATAGACTTGGCGCTGAGCCGCGACTATTTCTTGAATGTCAAGCAACTCTCTTGCGCAAGCTGTACCAGTAATACACAAATCCATAATCTTCGAGAGAAAGGGCAAGACTTTCTGTTTGGTGAGTTTAAGGACGAGTTGACGACAAAACTGGCTGATATGGGACTCGAAGTAACAGTTCTCACAGACAATGACATAACCAATGAAAAAGGAGAGTCAAGAAAGGTGCCACACGATAAAGACCCATCTGTTCTTTATGTTCAATACCCTTCACTCTACGATGGTCAAGCTGCTTACGCTATCCCTACGGTAAAAGTAGAAATCAGCGTATTGTCTATGTCCGAGCCATATGAGATGAGAAGAATCTCTTCTCTGATAGAACAAACGTATAAGGATGAAGATGTGGACTCCGACCTTGTTCAGACAATCCGCACCGTCAGTCCAGCAAGAACTTTTTTGGAAAAGGCATTTTTGTTGTGCGAAGAGTTCCAAAAGGACGAACCGAGGACGCATAGAATGACACGGCACTTCTACGACTTGGAAAAACTGATGCATACCCCATATGCAGAAATGGCTCTCAATGATTCAGTCCTCTATTATGAGATTGTGGAACACAGACGCAAGTTCTATCATATAGGGTATGTGGATTATGACAAGGAGCTACCAGCCAACATTCAGATTGTTCCCAATAAAGAACTGATGCCGGCTTATGAAATGGACTACAACGAAATGAAGGAAAGTTTCATATATGGGCAACCTTTAACATTTGAAAAGTTGATGGAAAAGATAAAGAATCTTCAAGAACGATTCTGGACTATTAAAGAACATATAAAAGCCCCTTCCCTTTAAGCCGATAGGGTGTCTTAATCTAATCAAAACATTCACATTTTTCTCGACCTCTTTTACAATAGCAATGCTGCCTTTTTGTAAATTCTTTCACTTCTTCCACACCATCAATGGAAGAGATATGGGCAATAATGGTCAGCAACTCACCAAATGAATGAACAGAGAAGGTGATGGTGCAGTTTACGATGCAGTCTTCAGTGTTCGTGCTGAGTGAACTGATGGAGAGGTTTAACTCATTGGTGATGCTGTCAATCATGTCGCTCAACAGGTGGTATCGGTCAACGGCCAGGATCTGGATTGCAACGGGATAGAGTTCGGTAGGGCTTTCCTTGTAGTCAACGGAAACGATGGAGTCACCCTGCTGTGAGGCGAGTCCAATTGCAATTGGGCAGTTACGCTTGTGAACGGTAATTGTGCCGTCTGCCTCTTTGAAACCGACAACCTCCTCGCCAGGGATAGGATGGCAGTTGGGGCAAAAATGGAACGTAGGCTTCTCCTGCTTGGCGAAGTACCTCTTCAGGAACCCCTTGGCCTTGTAGGTCAGAACGTATTCCGTCCAGTCCTGCATGGGATGGATGTCGGGATTGGTGACTATCTCCACGATGTCGCCCCGGTGCAGTTCTGTCTTGATGGAAGCCAGTTGTCCGTTGATGCGGGCATAGTGGGCATGTTCACCAATATGGCTGTGAATCTCAAAGGCGAAGTCCAGAGCCGTAGCACGTTTGGGCAGGTTAATGGAATCGCCCTTGGGGGTGAAGACCATGATGTCATCGTTGTAGAAAGTAGTCACCACGTTCTCGATGAAGTCGCCTTCCTTATGATGGAACTCCATGTCCTTCAGCACCGTGCGAAACTTGTCAATCCAACGGCGCACATTGTCCTCACTGCGTTCTGCGACCACGCCAAGCTGGGAGGTACGAACCATGCGCTCGCTGCTGATATGTACCTCTTCCCAACAACCAAAGTCGCTGAGCAGCTGCACATGGAACGACTGATAGCCATTCTCCTTCGGAGAGTCGATGTAGTTGATGATGCCACAAGGCTTCTCGTTGAAGGCATTGGTCAGACGGGAATAGATGCGCAGTGCCATGTCCTTCTCCTGCTGCTCGTTCTCGCAGGGGTACATGACTTCCGCAACATGACGGAACGGGATGTGGTTGAAGTCATCGCCAGATTTACGCATCTTGCGCCAAATGCTGTAAGGGGCACGGTAGATGACCTTGACCGCTACGTTGATGCCATCTGCTGCCAGCACCTCACGGATCTTGGTTGTGAAAGCATCCAGACGCTCCTGCTGATACTCCTTGTCCTTCTGAATCAGCCCAGCTATGAACTCGTACTCATGCGGACAACGGTAGCGGAAGCTCAGGTTCTCCAGCTCAATCTTAACATTGTACAGTCCGAGACGGTTGGCCAACGGAGCATAGAAGAAGTCGGTTTCTCCAGCAATCTTCATCTGCTTGTCAGGACGCATACTGCTCAGTGTGCGCATATTGTGCAAACGGTCAGCAAGCTTAACCAACAACGCACGGATGTCATAGTGGATGGAGTTGAGCATCTGTTTGTAGTTGTCCACCTGCTTGGAGATTTCATAGTGTCCAGTGCTCTTCTTGGTCACGACACTGACCAGGAAGGCCACATCGTCACCAAAACGCTGACGGATGTCATCCATCGTGTAGTCGGTGTCTTCCACCACATCGTGCAGGAAAGCAGCAATAACGGGGTTGGCTCCTAGCTTCAGTTCTTCTGCCACGATATTGGCCACAGCGATGGGATGGATGATGTAAGGCTCACCCGACTTACGCTTCTGTTCTGCATGGGCTTCACGAGCCAGTTCAAAAGCCTCGTGGATTCTTACCATGTCCTCAGTGGACACTCTCTTTTCCATCTCGGAGAATACCTTCAGTACCTTCCCGTCAATTATCGTGTCGTAATTCTGCATCATAACCTTACATCTTTAAACATTAAACCTTATCCTTTTCTTGTATATGCTTACAGAGTGTCCAAAGTAACCGTTTTCTATCAGCAAAAATGAAAAATGCCTCCCAAAAACTATTGAGAGGCAACTACTTCTATGGTATGACAAGACTCCGCTATTCCATCTCTATAATAATGGCTGTATAGTTATCACCTGCTTTCTCCTCACAGATGGCACGGTATTTCTCCGCCACCTGCTCCACGTCTTTGGCGCATTGCAAGGTATGAAGCAAGGTTTCGTCATCAATGGCATTATACAAGCCATCCGTGCAGATTAAGATACGGTCTAATGACTGAAGTTCTACGACCTTCACGTCAGGTACGGCATCTTCTGGATGCCTGGTAAAGAAAGCCCTGTTGATATAGGGCAGACTGATGGAACTGGATTCGATATGGTCAATGGTACGATACTTGATATTGCCCTTGATGTCGATGACATAGCAGCGACTGTCACCAGCATGGGCTATGGTCGCCTTCTTTCCTTCGATGCTGCACAAGACAAGGGTTGTTCCCATCTGATAATAGCCGGATTTTTCGTCCAATGTCTTACTTGCAATCTTTGCCGCATCCAACACTTTCTGCTTAGAATCCGACTCTTCGGAATGCTGCTGCCAGTACTCCGAGAAGGCATCACAGACAGTCTGGCTGGCGACCTCACCGCAGGAGTGGCCACCCATGCCGTCACAGACCACAAACAAGGTTCGCTTGTCTGCTATCTCTACGATATTGAGACAGTCCTCGTTATTCATCCGAGGCCCTTTTTCTGAAAACTGAATATACTTCATACTCGATATTATTTGATGTCCCACCCTTTGTTATTCAAGAATGCCTTGCACTCATTACAGAAGGATGGTGTCTGAGAGAACTTGTTCCCGTGTTCAGCATCCACCATGAAACAATGCTGATTGCTGCAATGGTTCAACCCGAAGGAATGCCCCAACTCGTGCATCATCAACTTAACCAAGTGGTCATTGTTGTGCTGCTTGCCTGAAGGACGAGTAGATGATATGACCGCCACGTATGCTCCGACAGGGCTTACACCAAATATGCCGTATGTAGGTGAAAGTTCATTGGGTTTGAAGATAACCTCATCCGTCAACCCCAACACTACATTCCCTTTGCGAAGCCTGGTTAGGTCTTTCAGCAATCCTGTTCCACTGTAACGGTTCCGCTCTTTGTTGTAGTGTTCCTTGGGTAAAACCAAAGACTCTTTCTGTATAGAGACGGATGGATAGACTTCTTTTAGGGCATCTGCCAACATCTGTGCTTTCTGAGCAGAGAAATCGTCATAGAGGTACAGACTTATGTCTCGGAGTATTGCTGTCTGTTTGACAGTTTCCTTAGACACAGTATCTTTTGATGGGGTATCGCCCTTACCTCCCTGACAAGCCATGAGCATTGCACAGGTCAGTAGTATCAGACTTTTATAGATTGCCTTATTCATAATAGTACAAATTACCGTAGTTGAACTTTGTCAGTTCGGATTGAACATCATCCAGTTCTTTCATCCGCAAAGGTGTCTGCTCCAGGCCACATGTATCAATACAGTCTTTCAGACAAATGGTGAACTTCTCCATTTCCTTGTCTATATCATCCTTGGTTGTAGGAACTCCCAAATCAATGGCCTCCTGCAATTCAGAGATTATCATGCCAGAGAACAGGCCATGAAGTTTGTACTTCTCAGCAAACTTATTAGCGTAGCACCAGATACCGATGCAAGTCTTGTCTCGTAGGAACTGCACATGACGGTCAGTAATCATGAAACGTCTGTATTCCCCATTCTTGTCTGGTTTTGAGAACAAGCCATATTCGTTACCATGTCCCAGCATCATAATTACATCATCGGCACGGATGGCTTGTTGCACATCAGAAGAGTTGCTACTCTCCGTAATGAGCATTCTCATATCTTCCCGCTGCTGATACAGAAGCGAGAGGACTTGCGTTGTGGGGTCTGTGGCATGAATTACTGTCATAACATTATTGGTCTTGACTATTTAGCAATTCTCTTTTTTGTCTGACTACTTTTTCTGCTTCTTTTCGCATCTTGTCTAATTCTCCGTAACAATCAATGATGTTCCTGAACTTGACTACGACCTTGGCATTCTGGTCAATGAAGCCATAGATTTCAATCTCTTCATCGTCTGTCATGCCATAGCCGTCCTCATCCATGTAATAGCGGCCATCGGGATTAATCTGCCAACTTACTTCTGCCACTCCGTTTTCAAAATGGCGAATGAATGATGGAAAGTGAAAAGAGAGTGCCCTTGCTCTACCTACGGCATCGTCAGGCAAATTCTTCAGCGACTCCCAATCTATATCGTCCTCGGTAACTGTCACAAGTCTTTGATCTTTGTTCATAAACTCGTAAGCACATTTCGTATTGTGGTTGATGAGGAACCTATGCTTCCACCATCCCCACATCGTTTCACCTATCACAGCCATACCTTCTCCAAGGTCTGAATATTCATAAGGACGCGTCTTGTATTCTTCAGTATTCAGCACCTTGTACAGTTTCTCTGCTTCACTCTCATGTCCCAGCATTTTGCTGATTCTCTCGTATATGCTCATAGTGTCATGTTTTTAGAATGGAAAATTATCTTCTGTCTCATCAGTCGATGTCACGATTTGGTTCATCTCTGCAACAAGTGCTTCCGACCTGTTCATCCATGCACTTTCTTCGTTTATTTCTGACCTTTTGGCATATTCTTCATCCGTCATCGTCTTGTACTTCTCAGGAAGAGCATAATAGAGATGATTCTGGACAATAGTTGCAAGTTCGTCCTTGTAGTCATAATCCGATATAGATTTGTTTCTGAGTGTTCTATACTCTTCGCTGTCACGGACGATGCCCTGCACGTTGTTTTCCCATGTCCGAAATGCTGTTACCACATCGTCATTGCCCATCTTTTCAATATAGTACAGAGCGATGGACACGTTGGCAAAGTCCGATGCTTTCATCACTTCACGTCGATGTGGCATGTAGTCTCTCGACAACTCCATGGAAGGGTTCCAATGAAAAGCAATGTCTCTTACAATCTCATACAAGGTGTCTGTTGCCTCTGAATCATCAATGTGCCTGTCTGCATGTGACAATGCCATCAGATAATCAGTCTTGCTCAGTTTGTCTTTGTCTATCACAAAACCGCTGTCTTCTGCCAGCCTACGGCAGATGAAGTAATAGTCCCTGCCTTCATTGAACTGGTCGATATGCTTCCCGAGATATTCCTTCGGAAAATGTCGGATCATGACCCAGGAACACTTCTCTTCATGGTAGGTCTCCCACAGTTCTTGCACTTTCTTCTCAAAGGAGGCATCCCATAGGTCAAGGAGCCTTGAATATGCCCAATTCCTGTCAGCGGCTCCTGCATCAAGAAAGGCTGCCATAATATTCCTCTGGTCTTTCCAGTCAAGACCAAAGAAACGTCGCTGAATCTCTTTGCGAGAGTCAGTCACTTTGCCACTTTCCTTGTTCGTATAGTTCTTGATGACAGTGGCTATTGGGTTATTTCTTGATACTTTTCTCATATTCATTTTATATCTTTCAACCTTGATTCAGAAATATTTTCTGATATACAGCGAGCCAGCCATACCGAGGATATCATGATGCTGATAGAGCATACACACTTACAAATGGAAGAAAATTCTCAATATCTTTCAAAATAACCTCATACGAGTGTTTGAACGCATTACAAAAATCCGCTCTGTCACCATCAGTCTCACCGATAGCATAAGCAAACGCATTGGCATAAGTCTCCGCCCTTGCTTCATCTGCGGATTCCACCTCAGTCATGGTCAATTGAGTCCAATTGACACCTTGTGTGTAATATTCCCAGTTCACGGGCATTCTTTCTGAAGAGGTCTCTTTCAATTTAGCCAAGTATTTCAAATCTTCCAGAAAGGCTTCTTTGAAGGCTTGCGAATCCGACAGTCCTGACTGCTGATTATAGACGAGACGCATCTCTTCCTCTTCATCTGTCATATCAAACACATAAGGGTTCTGGTTCTTGTCTTTCTCTTTGGCAGACAACACGCTATTCCATTTTATCGCAAAATCAGCCTCATGGTCATGACCAAAAAATTCATCAAACTGATGTCCTATTTCATGCATTAACGTATGGCGTAGAGTCGGAATTGAGGAAAACTCTAACCCCATGGATTTGTTATAAAGCTTATCACTCCATCCATGGGAATCTTCATGGACAATAATAATAGGAGTAATGAATCGATCTGTATAAAAACTTGTTCCCTTTTCTTCTTCTACATTATCCATACCACGCAAGAAGGTCTTGAAAGAATGCGTATCATCTAAGTCATCATACGTTCGTACAACAACAATCTCCATGCTATTCAGAAATTTATTCTCTTCACTCAATCTCGCCATAAACCTTTTCAATGTGACATCCAGTGAATCTTTTGTTTCTTGCGTCACATTGATGTATTCAACCTTTGTAGTGCCATAATATTCTGTTACTGAAATCCTCTGTTCAGAAGAGCAGGAAGATACCAATAAAGCCATAAAAAGCACATCAAGTACTGAACAAATTCTTTTCATACTTATCTCCTTTATCTAACAATCTCCCCTTTACCGTTCACAATCACTTTGTCATAGTTAGTGGAGGTGCAGAGGTATAGGTCGTTGCCAATTGCCTCAATATCCTTATAGAGTGGCATCGTTACGGTATGACCGTCAACAGTTATCAGACCTTCAAAGCCATCACCGGCAACGTATGCTCTCAAACGTGCAGTCGCCTTCGGGTGGTAGTACTCTTCCAGTTCCTCTACTATACCGTCACCATCATCCACGGTAGTATTCTTTCTATAGACGATTTCCTCTTTCTCATACTCCAGCATACGGAAACTGGCTATATAAAAATCGTTGATGAGCGTACCAACCATGTCATACTTGCGCATCGTGTGGTCTGGGAGGGTCACGTCGATAGTACCGTCACCAATATAGATGGAACATTCCGATAAAGGAAGAATCGGTTTCAGCTCACTGTCAATGACAGCACTCTCGTTTCCTTTCTGGAGCCGCCACAGCTTGAAGTCGTTGGTTGGATATATAGAACTGTACTCCAGCGGCAATACGATGTTCCCCTTCTTATCCATTAGACCGCACTGCTCACCGTCGTCTGTATCAACCACGCAATACCCACCGTGAAACACGTAACCATCCATACCTGGGATGTATGCCATCTTTTTGTCAATTACGACCTTACCTGTCCCATCTATGAACTTGATGTAGCCATTTTCTTCCACACTGGCCAACCCATCTGAGAATATCCAGGCATGGTTATACTTTGGCTGGATGACAGTCTTACCTGTATTCTTACTGAAATACCCACGTTTTTTACCGTCGCTAAAGCAGATGAGGGAATCTTTGTCGGTTGGCTTGGCAATCCACGCCACATGCTTCAGGTATTTCTCACCAGTACGGATGTTGTAGATGTACCCCTTACCGTCATCATGATTGTGGAAGTAGATGTCCCGACTGACGAAAGTATTCTCGTAGCAGTATGGATCATCGCAGTTTCGATGCTGCCGTCCATACCACCTCCACAACTCATCGCCAACCGCATAAACCACAGCAATGGCAATGATACCCATCACGACTGCTGCACTCGTTGCAAACAGTCCCCAAACACACTTGGCAAACTTGCCGTCTCTCTTGTACCCGAATAGTCCAAAGAACCATCCCAATGCCTGGCACAAGCCTCTCCACAACACCGTGAAGAACATTCTTGCTGAAACTCTTTTCATTTCCTTAATCTATTTGTTGTTGAACCTATCATGCCGGTAATTCTATATATTCTGCATAGTCTGGGAACCATTTATCGAGTATACTATCCACCTTGGCTTCTATCTCTGGTGTGATATTCTTGCACACTTTTTGGTAAGTTAAGGATAATGATGCAATCTCATCAAACCACCCAATGATTGGTAATCTTTTCGCATCCAATATGTCTATCGGTAGTACCAGGTACGACAAGGTTGATAGTATCAGCATTTTGTCCTTCCAAGGAGTGTCCTTACTTTTCATCACATAAAAGAGAATCATAACGGGACGTGTTGTCACTCTTCCTGCTTTTCTTACATACTCGCCAATTCTTACAAATAGAGCTGAGTAATTGATAATGTTTGCTCTTTCCATTGCTACAATTTTTATATCGTTAATCGTATAGAAGCCAATTTATCTCAAAAACTATCACTGTTCGAATAGATAAAATACATTTTGTGGCTCATATACAGATGCTTTCCTGTATAGAGCCACAAAAAGTAATAAGTCTATCAAAGAAATGTATTAATCTTTTCGATTGAAAATGATTCTCTGTTTGAGTAAGTTTTTCAAGCGTAAACTGTTGACCTTTGAATCAATTAAAAGCATTCCATAAGAAAGAATAATGGCAGGCTCTTTCATCTTCAGCTGTTCACGCAAGACTTTTGAGTCAATGCCCTCTATTTCATCAAACTCAGGAATAATTCCCTTATCCATCCATGCTTTAAGCATCTCTGCCGCCTTGCCGTCAAGATTAAGCAAGCGATTAATAGTTTGGTCTAAACCATAATTTTCGACGTATCCCTCTTGAACAAGACGGTTCTTTAATTCTTGTCTATCAATTGTATTCATAATAATCTCTATTTTAAGCATTAATCATGTCATGAGTAACATTTCTTACTACTGTCTCACCGGCATAGCGAGCATCAATTTCAAGGGGATTATAAGTATAGCCCCAAGGGTCATAACAATACGGTTGGTCGTAGTTATAAATCTCCTGTGCTGTAGCCCATTCTTTTATCACATCATCAGTCACATTGTGATACCCCTGCACTGCCTCGAACTGATACTGATGCCTTAACTCATGAGTAATAGTATTCATTATTTCTAGTGGAGAAGTCCAGGGGCTAATAAGGGTGTTGGACAGATGAATACTTCCATCACCATTGTTATATCCCATCACGCCTGGTTCTAAGTCTTCAAAATATACACCTGTAAAGTTCCGAAGTTCAAAAGCATCTGCAACTTCTGCTGCATAGGCTCCTGCAATCTGCTGCCTTTGTTCCAAAGAGAAGTTTGCCCAATTTTCAATTACACCAGGATTGAAAATTTCCTTAGCGGCCTCAGAACATTTATCAAGTCCAAAGTCTCGTTCCTCCACGAAACTACCACCCAAATTTTCTATCGCTTTTGCATCAGCCTCATTACCCGCAAGAAACTCCTTGGCACTTTCATAAATTCCTATAAAGAAGTCGTCAATCTTATGACTCCAATCGGATAATGTATCACTTATGGAGGCTTTACAGTCGTCAATAGTCTCTTTTACAGCAGGCATCTCTGACAACTTATGCAAACCATATGCAACTGCGGCAGGATGAATCATACTTGCCAAGTTTGGTTTCTCTGAGTCCTGCTTCACATCCTCATTACAATTCTCGTTTTTCTCAAAATTTGCTAACGAAGAGTTACGTTCAGTTTCTTCGAGCATTTGAGTGTCCTTTGACAACTCAGCTAACAAGGTATCTTGCCTCGTTCGTTCAAGATTCTGTTCTTCGATGTTCATGACAATAATTGTTTTTTTGTTTCTGTAAACCAAGCATTATATATCCTTTTGCTGGTTTCGTCTTTCTCTCCGTAATGCATCATCAAGCATTGACGGACTGCCAGCCTAAGGTTTTCTGATATAGAGGCCTGTTGGGCAACGAAACTATCAAGCAACAAGTCCAATTCCTTAAAATCTTTTGCTTTTTTAACTATCTGTTCAACCACAATCTTTGCAGACAATAAATCTGTAACTGTTTTAGATAATTTTGAAAAATTCTTATCCTGCCATATTCCCTCTTCTCCATTCTTAACATCTGTAATGATATTTGTCACTTCTATCTTTAGAGATGTTGGAATTTTGCAGTTTGGAATGCTTCTGAGAATAAAATCTATATCCAATTCAACAGGTGCGATGACTCGTCCTTTGAGCAACAACTTCAGGATTTCTGCATTAATTGCTTTTGAATTATCAAATCTTTGTGAACCACAAACTGGAGAATATTCTTTTCTCTCGCCTTTATATATATCTATTTTGCAAAGGACAGGAGCCACCCAATCATTCTGATATACCACGGCTACACCTGTCGGTAGTTTGGCAATCTCATCAATCTGATTATCCTTCATGCTTGCTGCTTTACCAGTAATCTTTCGATCATCACCGTCAGGCATACGCATAATGATTTTTGTATTAGTGTTCTTGATGGCAGCGGGTGCGACTGACGTGGGTGATTGGTCTACAATAACAAAACCCTCACCGTATGTGCGCATCTCTGCAATGGCATTGGTTATCATTTCTACGGATTTCCCAGCAACATTACTGCCCTCCATTGACTGCTCAATTGAAGTGCGCTTCAAAATATTGTGAGCCTCCTCTAAAACTGTAATATGACGAAGCCCACTATTAGCTCCCCTTGCTGTAGACATCCTGTATTCACTCAACCGCATAATCAGAATACCCATAATAAGAGATTTTGTTTCTAAGGAGCCCACACGACTTAAATCAATAATGGCATTCTCATCAAACAGCACTCCGTCACATAAATCAGTTGAAGCAAATATTTCGCCATTTATTCCATTTGTCAAAGATTCCATACGAGTAACCAAAGAGCCAGTATAATTACTTTTGACATCTTCTGAATAGGCTGACTCGGTTATGGCTTGTACTAATTCTTGTTGTAAATCGGCAAACGTAGGAAATATTTCTGTATCATAGCGATTATTTGAATTAATCAAATCCCAGCCACATTTTTCGTAACAAGCCAATACTGCTTTTTTGAGAATTGCAGGCATTGCTGCATACATTGGCCAGCATACATTAAAAATTTCAACCAAACGGTCCACATGTTCTAATACATGAGTACCATTATCACCTGTCGGGAATCGGAAAGGATTAATTCGTAACAGTTTCGTAATTTTCGGATTGGTGCCAAAAACAGCTACATTACCAAAAACATTCTTATATTCGCCTTTAGCTGGTTCAATAATTAAAAATTTTGCCCCCTTCATACGTGCTTCATCTATAAGCGTATAAACGGTTTCACTTTTACCACATCCAGTAGAACCTGTAACAAAAACATGTTGAGTGAGACTCTTAAGATTTAGTCCTACTCTATTTTCAGGATAATCTATTCCATGGTCAAAAATACAGCCAAGACTTATTATAGAATCGTCCCTACGTGAAGAATAGCTCACAACCTCTTTTGCCAGGGATGCATGCTCAACGACTGGCAGCCCTGGTACAGACTTTCGAGGTAGTCCCATCATCATTGCTAACTCTGAGCTATTAATAAGCGATGTTCCCGTTACATGAATGTCACTATTTGAAGCATTTTCATACAAAAAAACAGGATGTGTAAAACATGAAATCGTAAGCGGAAGACTATTTTTCAAGGAATCCTTCTCACTGTCAAGGTACCACGAATTGATTGCAGACGTTTCGATACCCGAACTTTCGCCTTCCATTATAGAACGGAAAATAGTCGCACCAATTTCCGCAGTGGCTTTATCATTCTCATAAGATAGAAAATATGTGCCTGTCTGCCACAATCCGGCTCCCTCTGCTTGATTGATTCTTTCAAGTTGATTGTCAATACGTTTCAAAAGCTCATCAATATGTTTGTCACGAATGGTAATAGTCACTGTTTTCGATTCGCCAAGGGTCGCGGTTTGTCCATTACTCATACTGAAGTTGTCGGCATGAGAAGAACTCTCAGAATGGCTTTCAGTAAACCCTTCATTAGTCCCTACTGTATACGTTTCACTTTTACTTTTTGATTCGTTCTTTGAATTACTCCCTTCTCCCAATACTTTTCCTAACCCTGTAGCTGCACCAAGTCCCATCATGATTGCACCTGCTGGTGCACCCACTCCAGTGGCTGTTAAGTATGTCCCTGCATAGAATAATGGCTCCGCAATGGTTCCGGCTTTTCCCCAAAAATTCTTTTGAGAACTACCTTTTGAAGAACTTTCTCCTGTTGTCTTGGCTTTAGAATATTGCAATGAATGGGTCTTCCCTGACATTTTGCTTACAGTCTTAGTATCCGAATACCCTTTCGTGCTGTTAAAACTATTAGCCATAGACTCGCTATTTGAATATGCCAATTGTTGAGATGCTCGTGAGGCCAGCTGAGTGTATAATGTTTCATATCCTATACGTATATTCTGAATGTCTTCTGCTGTCTGATTTTTCGCTAGGACAATAGCTGTATATTCTTTGCCACGCATTGCTAAGGCCAGTTTTTCGATTCCTTGAATATAACCAGAATTGGTTCGTTCTTGATATTTTGATTTAATGGATGGAATTCCTACACAAGAACTAATATTCCTTGCTTGTCTTATTCGTTCAAAAATTTTGCTTTGTTTTGATACTTCTGCATTTTTTTCTATACATGAAAGATCCTCCATCTGAATACCAGGGAATTGTCCATAAAAAGCACTCTTAAATGCTTCGGCTACATAACTTTTTTCTCTGACTTTATCATCACAACGAATTCCCAAATAGAAATCTGTATGATCTATGTGTCCATCAACTATAAGGAAAATAGAACTATTTGTGAAAGTCATTGCACTAACTGTACTAATGAATTTGTCCGTTGCATACTCATCCTTTTCGTATACCATTTTGTTTATTTTGAAAAGAACAACTCCATCTGTCGAAATTTCAGAAAGTTCAACCAGATCCATACTTGACAAATGAACAAGATAATTCTTTAGCACAATATCATTAACTAAGGATAGGGCATCAAGATTCAGTGCATTCCTTTCGTCATCGTCTGTTCTTTTTTGTGCAATCAAGTCAGCTTTGGGATTTTGTTCATCGGATACAACTGCAACTTCTTGCTGTTCCTTTAAGTTGACCTCTTGAAGTTTAGATACTTCTTTTTTCGCGGGATCTTCCATGCCAATTTTCTTTTCTTCGATTGCAGAACAATTATTGCTAATTTGATTGGAATCCACTGTTGGCATACTCTTTAGTGTATCCACGTTGTCTTGGTTTGAATATAAACTCTTTGCCATATGGTACTATTTCTTAAACTGTTTGTATACTAAATACCCACCTGCTAACAGACAAGATCCACCGGTCAATAAACATACTGCCCCAGCTTTTACCATTAAATATTTTGTCAGGTATAAACCTGTGACAGAAAGGGCTGCACCTCCAACAAGTAATGTACCACATGCTATATTATTTCGGACAGTGTGATTGACATTACTATTATCTTGTTCTTTTCCAAATTGTTCTTGTTCAGTTATGCAATCTGCCTTCTCTTTAAGCACATAGAGAACAACATCTTTGTAATGATTCAATAAATTTTGCGAGAAATGGACATCTAATTCATTTTTGACTTCATTTAGATATTGTTGATCCCATTTACTTGAATCATATATTACAGAAAACGAAGTATCACAGTCCTCATATAGATTTGGCAAGTTCTTTTCTGCATATAACAACATCTCATCAAATGTTCGACCTCGTGGGTCAATGATTAACTCATTAGATAAAAACAATCTAACAGACATCAAATCTTGCTCGTAAACGGCATCTAAAAACTGCTTTCTCATCTTTAAAAAAGAATTAGTTTATTGATTTGTTCTTGAATACCCTCTAACCACATAAGTTTTTCTTCATTCTTGCGAATATCTTCGGCAGTTTGCTCATTGGCAATCTGCGAATCACTCAACTCTTTTAGCTTGGCTTCAACCAAATCGTCTATTTCATCTAATTTACTTGATAATATATCTTTGAGTTTAGAAGTTTCATCTTTGACATAAGCAACAACTTTATTAGGCAGTTTCGTGAGAGCTTTTTGCCTCGGCATAAAATAGTTTGTAACTAAGTCTGCCATATTCACATATGTCACCATCTTTTGTTGCCATTCTTGCTCTGGAACTTCCTCCTCATGGTCATCACTGCCAGCTGCTGCACCACCAGCGATTCCAAGACCAGCCCCAGTAACTAGTGCTGTGGCAAGGCCACATCCACCAAGACAATCTGCAGCAAAAGCAGCACCTGCTAAAAGTGTTCCCCAAAAGCCTCCTGCAACTGCACTTTCTACACGATCACCTTCAACCTTTTTTTTACGATATACAGTAACATATTTACCCTCATCTACTGGTGTGCCTTTATATGTATCTATTAGTTTGTTTGCATTCGTAAGACCTTGCAAATCGGCAGAAACCAAACTAATTGGGCTGAATACAAAGTCTTGAGATTTAGTTTTAATATTTAGTTGGTCTAAATACTTTTTATACTCATTTATTATTTTTAAGATAGCTTCATCATAAGATTGCTTAATAATCTTATCAATTTTTACCTGTAACTGTATCGTACTCGTATTAAACTCCTTGTCGATTTTTTCACATGCCTTTTTGGCTTCGGACAATTCAACCGAAGTTCCTTTATTCGTTGATATTATTGTCGTTATTGTGGATAATATCTCCTTCAAGTTGTCTTTGACCATTTTCTTTAGACCAATAGTCAAATCTAACGAATCAATAATACTTGTACATGTTTTTGCTTCTTTTGCTGCCGAGAGATTCCTTCTTAAAACAGATATTTGTCTTTCAATTTCTGCTTTCTTTATTTGATCTTCCCTTATCGCTTTGCGTATATTTTCCATTGCTGCCAAATCGTTCAACTTTATATTGAACGAATCGACCAGATCCTTAATCTTAGTTGTTCTGGCATATTTGTTAACATAAAGACTAATTGCCTGTTCTATAGAAACTATTCCTGAATGAATCTCAATAATCTGGTCAGAATTTCCTCTGTCTAAAATAGTCTGTAACCTGTTTTTGACAACCATTGGAAGGCGATTAAATCCATAATAATTGTCGAAATGATAACTGTCAGACATTTCTGCTCTCGTTCTGAAAGTATTTAAAGCCTGAATGTCTTTTTCATCAGTCCTTAATTCCAAGGCAGCTAATGATGATACTGGGAACAAACAGGGATTGTAAATGCCTCTTTGTTCAAGGTTCTCTAGTTCCTCCTTTAATTTCTTTTCGATACGATTTGCTTCTTTTAATTTCCAAACATCAAGTTTGTTTACAACAAAAAGATATCTGTCCCTTGATTGTTTTCCACCTTCTTTCATACATTTGCATACATAATCAAGAAGACGTTCATTATCAACAATACCAAGTTGTTCTCCATTCAAAATATAAAGAACTAATGATTTGTCGGAATCCTCCAACATTTCATAAGTTAATTTTTCATGGTTCTTATTCCGGGCATTATTCGGTCCTGGAGTATCAACTAATACCAATTGCATACCTACTGTAGAAACAAAAGGAATAGGGCCTTTTATTTCTAAAGTAGAAACATTTGGATTATCATTTAATGCATCTATTTGCTCTGGTGTGGCAAACTCTAAATTATACTCCTTTAATTCTTTATCTTCCGAATCGAAAGCCCTTAATGAATAATGATGTTGTTTAGAATTGATGATCTTTACAACTGTTGCTGTAGTCGCTTCAACCCTAGCTGGCATTAACTGCTTTCCCAACAAAGCATTTATAAGAGTTGATTTGCCAGAGCTCATCGTTGCTATTACATTAACTTCAAACTCCTGGTTTTTAGCTTTTTTAAAGGCTTCAGTAATTGCTGGTGTCCTCAATTCTGCAACAGAACCTTTCTGAATAGTTTCAAAAATTTTGTCAACTTCCTCTTCTACCTTAGATATGTCCAAGGTTGAAATATGATTAAATGAAGACGAAATTATATCCCTCTTTAGCTCAAAAGCCAGCTTTAAATCTTCAAAATCCGTCTGCGTTCCCTTAAATTCAATCTGGAAGTTTTTATCATTACATTCTTTTACTAACAAGTCTGGAAGTTTATCTGCCCATTCTTGCAATCTTTGTTTCTCGAACCTTAAAGAACTGTTGTCTTTAATTACATGATTAGAGATATTTATTTGGGTTGATACCAAATAGGGATTGTACTTAATAGAAACTTTCTTCATTGTATAATTTTTTTTATTGTTTGTTCAACCAACGTAATGCCGGTTCGATCTATAAATTTATTAGTATGTACATCTTCACAATATGATGGTAAGTCATAATAGATGTTTTCAAACTTTTTTTTATAATATACATATTCATTCAGTTCATCTCTATCTAAAAAGTTCGGATTTTGTTTCGAATAAAAAGCAGCTTCAGCAGAAATAGGAATAACTTTACTATAACACTTTAACTGGGATAATACTATTTCAAAATCTCGAATCATCTTTTCAATAGAGTCGTGTTTTAACCTAAAGGTGTCAACTTTATTAAGAACAAAAATAATTGGTTTTCTTGATTGTTTAAGTGTAAACTTTAACAAATCCAATTCATCATTTGTTCCGAAATAATTGGAATTAGACACAAATAGGATAGCATCATAATTGTTTTCTTTTATAGTGCGGTGAGTTATTTCCTGATGTTTTGCTGCTCGGCTGTAATTCACACCTGGTGTGTCAATAAAACACACCCGTTCATTAGATAGTAAAGACTTAAAATGTAACGCAGCTTCATTAAAATCCCTCAGAGCTGATGGGGCTATTTTGTAACTAAATTTATAACATGCATCTATTCCCTTTGATATGAAGCCATCTGATACAGGCTTATTGTAAAGATAACTTATTCTTTTTGTACAAGCAGTCGCCTCCACTCTGTGGATATGAAATCCAGTAATAGCATTGATAAGTGTTGATTTGCCTGCAGTCATTGTTGCTACCACAAGAACTTTTTTTAATGGCTTGTGTAGAAAAATTTCATTTTTTTGCTTGTGGCTCAATAACTGTGACGGTATTCCCCTCTGTGTAGACTTTTCTCGATTTGAATAAACATCCTTCAAAACATGTCTAGATAGAATACCATTAATATGCTCGTTTAAGAAAGAATATGAATAAGTCGACAACTTTTTATTCAATAATGATGTAAGATAGAAGCAGTCAAAAAAGAATATCCGACGCATAGAAAAAAAATGGAGACCATCACGCTTCAATGATATAGCTGTCTTTATTAGCGAAAAATCATTTGTACATTGCCAGCAAGAGGTAGGAAGAACACTTGTTATGGAACGTGCCCAGACTTCAAAAACTAGCCTTGCGCGGCTATCCTTCTTCGACATATAACACATGAATTCACCCAACCCCATCACATATTGCATTTTGAAATCATCTTTCAGTTCGCTAATGGGATGGTTTTTAATACTAAATGTATGTATCAAAAAATTATCCATAAGTTACATTACATGCTCATCCGTTCCTTCAATATCTCGTTTTATTTTTTCAAGAATGTTATCTTCACCTTCCAACAATTTGTCGGGAATATCTGCTTTCAGATTTTCACCAGAATCAATAAGTTCTGGATTGGCTTTTATATCAGAAACAATTTCCAACAGTTCTTGTAACTCATCGTTGTCTAAACTGTTGTCTATAATGTTTTTCTCAATAGGAATTGCATTACCATCAAGATAAGCAGCAAGCATTTCATCAGAAATGAATTTATCAAAGCTATCCATAGTAATCCTCCTTTCTGCCAATTACAAGGCGTAACTGCGCTAATGCGCGTCGATGAATGTTATATAAATTATCTACTGTGACGTTCATTTCTTTTGCTAAAATATCAGGGCGAACTTCCTGCAGGTCTAGTACTTCGATAACCTTACGGTAACGAGTATTAGGCATTTTTGCAAGTGCGATGTGCAAATCCATCCGTTGATCAATGTAAATGGCATGACTTTGTTCTTGCCACATTTTATCATTTAGAGGCATACTGCCAGTTTTTTCTATCAACTCTTTGCGTTTTTTCTGGAAAAATCTCACAGCAACTACTGTTACCCAAGTCATCAATTTGCTTCGGAAGTCAAACTGACGAACTTTGTACCAATTGTTTTTGGCAAGATAAAGGAATAGCTCTTGTGACAAGTCTTGCTTGTCTACATTGCCATCAAAGATATTCTCAATAATGTATGCAAAGAGACCAGAGCATTTCTTGTTGAAGAAATACTCTATTAACTTGCCGTTGTTGTTGAGAATGCCATCAACAAGGGCGTGGTCATCATAGAGGTCGTAGTCCATATAATTCTAATTATCAGTCCCACATGCTTACTCTTTCACAAGGGTGTATAACGCAGAAAGTCCTTCAACGTCAGCCTTCTGGTTGAACGTTGAGGACTTTCTTCTATATCCTTTGAATCTATTAAAGATTCCTATGTGGTTTAGCGCAAGTGGTACATCCATATTGCTCTTTTATTCTTGGTTTGTACTACGTATATTCAGTAATTCTGCACCTACCTTCGAGAAAGAGAAAATGCAGATCCGCTGTATTATATCGCGCCAAGGTACAATATACCATGGGCAAACATTTTGCAAATGTAGTAAAATAAAACCAAACAACTGCAAAAAGTTTCGGGTTTCTTTGATTTATTCACACTTTTTTCCTAAATTACGCGCGTTTGCCGTCTGGAAATGGCAAAATAATTCATAAAACCGCGATTAAATGGCAAAAAGAGCATACTTCGCACTAAAACATATTCGTGAATCAAACAGGCTTACACAGTTACTTCAATACGTATTATCCAAGCCACCAAGTAATAGCCTTACTACCGACATATTCCCATGAAACTGAAAAGCAACTTAAAGCATGGCTATAAGCCTAAAAACAAGATGGAAAATAGTATCAGTATCTTTCGCTATCAGAACGATAGCCGTACCCTATTTGAACACTATACCGTGGTGCTTCAGTATTCATTTAAACACATTTAAAGAACACACTTGATCTTCTCTTATACTCTTTTCGTATCCTTCTCATCTTCCATATCCTCGTCAGGAATCTCATAGAGGCTGCCGAACATGACGAGTCCGACTATTCCTGTTTTCGTTCATTCCATTAGTGTAACCCTTCACAGGTTACTTATTGCTTCTTTCCGAAGAAACCATGCATTGCCTGTGAAAGGGTTATTGATAACCAACCATCCCTCTTCTAAATTCGTCGAACTCACTTTTAATTATACAATCCAATGGAAGTACATATAAGCGACAATCTCCATTACAATCGTGATAATTGACAGAAGGGAAAGAGAGCCAACGATGTAGAAGACTCTTGTTGAAATCCATACGCCCTCATTGTTCTTCACAATGTTCGTTAGTCGTTGGCTCTGCTTTTGCCAAATCGTTTCTTGCTGCTTGTTGTGGTCGGCAAGCATCTTTTCATCATACTCCAGCCACTTGGCATGAAGTTCTTGCATCTTCTGCCAATCTGCATCAGAAACATACACCGACACCTTCAACTTTGTCGGCGCATCTTCCATAACTTGGTCTATGTGCTTATTGATGGTGTCAACCTTGCCACTGATGGTTGTAACAGAATCATCCAGTTTCCTTTCGGCACGCTGATACTGTTGAATAGCCGATTCTAATTGAAGGTCGGCATTCACCCAAGTATTGGTCGCCTTGTTGATATTGTCACTCAGTTTTCTTAACTCAGGGACACGATTGATGATGTCCTGTTCGGCATCCTGCTCTTGAATGTCCTCTTCGACCTCGCTCCACATTTCCTCGAAATTGGGCTGGATCTCTTTGTTTTTGCTTTTTCGTATCATAGATATATGTGATTGTTTTAACGGTGATAACCACGCTGACGTAGCTTTGGTTTGCAAATGGAATGAGCCATCTTGAGACAGCGGTGAGCATACAGACGTTCATCTTCATCGTCTTTCTTGCCCCACCCGGATTCAGGGGCAGAACCGCCACCACCTCCGCAAGATTCGGACATGGACGTGGCCGCATCGATGTAACCAACAAAGAGCAACATTGCGACATGAGCGACGTTCTCTATGGTGGCAGTGTCGTTGCCTTCGGGTATCTGAGCCTCGTTGAGGAAAATATCCTTGACAGAGTTGGGAATCTCAACAGCCTTGCAGCCTTTGGGCATATCGATGTTGAACGTAGTGAAAGAAGGCATAGGCTTCGGCTGTGCTATCGGCTTAACCTTTGGCTGGGTAGAAATCGTTGTTTGGGCAGACGGACAGGCAGGACGACTGCTTGGTGAAACGATTGCTACGGCAGGTTTTACGTTGACCTGGGCAGGCTTCGGATGGAGTATCTTCCAAGTGGCTTCAAGCTGCGATGCCATGAACTTACGCCCCACCTCAGAAGCCTTGAACACAGAGGCATTCTTGCCGATGGTGTAGCCGACAAGTTTCTTGCTCTTGTCATAACGAGGTGTCACTTCATAGCCCTTCATCCGAAGCATCTTGAAGTAGAAGTCAACATCAAACTCCAGCATCTTCTGAAGGGTGTATTCGCAGAAGTCCGCAATCTCCGCTTTCCGCATATCACGTATCTCCTTCGGCTGCTTCCATCCATGCCTCATATTGATAATTTCCGCAGCCATCATTGCCCTTATGTGAAGATCGTGGACATCGTTGGTATTGCCTTCGAGGTCAACACGGCAGCAATCCATGTGAAGGTGCAGTGTCCCGGATTTGGAGTCGGAATGTAGGCCCGACACATTCATAGAGTTGCGGAAATTGGTCTTGACCTCTCTTTCCATTCCCCTGGGGATAAGTCCGACAGCATCCAACGTTTCCAACGTTTCATCACCGAGGTTCGCCCAGTCATTCATGGTGAAGTTCTTTGCCTCTTCCTTGGAGGGCGAGATTACAAACGAAACCATGGAGCGTTCCAACTTACGCCCAACAGTTCTGTCCTGCTGATGCAGCTGGCAATGATGCTTCATCATATACCAGATGGCGGTCGGGTCGATACCCTCCGGCATGTGGTTCACCTTGACCACTTTTGCCTTCTCCTTCTCCAATGCGTACCTTACGGCATTGCCGCCGTATGGCACCACTCTTGCAAGCATAATCATAGGGTACTCCTTTCCTTGGTCAGCACATGAGATGAGATATTCTCTTCGATGTTGTACCAATGTTGGGCAAGTTCTGCAACAGACTTTATCCACCAAGTCATAAACTTCTCCGACTTGAAAAGCTTCAACTTTTCCTCATCCGTCAGTTTTGAAAGGACGTTGCTGATTTTTATCAGGTCAGTCCTGGCATAAGCCAGAGAGTTCAAGGCATCGACTTCTTCCTTGGTGAGTCTCTGACGAGGGTGATGCTTCAAGCCTGTCTCAGTGAGATAGCGGTTCAGGCTTATGCCACATTCCTTGGCAAGTTCTTTGAGTTGTGACCAGACTTCATCCGTGCATCTGAAGGCATGTACTCTGGTCGGTTTCTTTTTGATTATCTTTTTTTTCTTCATGTCAATGAGTTTTAATGAAAGGGAATGAATATAAAACTGTTAGAAAGAAGGACACGGTCTGCGAGCCCGCGAGTAGCCAGAGAAACTTTTAGGAGGACAGAAACAGGGACACCTGTTTTGTACTACAAAAGGATTTCTCGAAAAGTCCCTCTAAAATAGCGGGTCTTTTAACAGCAAACTTCCCGTCAGGGCTTAGAGATGCTTTGCTGCTTGTAAGGCATCCTGCATCGGCAAACTTCCCTTGGGATGGTTGGGTTGTGCAGGTCGCAGACCAGAGTCCTTCAAGGCTGTCACTCGTTGCTATGGAAGCCATTAGGATTGGAATAGCCATTAGACTTCTGACTGTAGTCTACATTGTTATCAGACGAGGTGCTGTTAGGATTTAGCGATTGTCCTTCTTGCTGTGCTGATGGCTCATCATTTCTTTTCCCTTCATTAGATAAGATAAGCTGCGTCTCAGCATAGCTCAAACGAGTTTGGCTCTGCGTTCGACTTGCATTATCTTTCTGACTGTCATCGGCTTCTACATGCGAAGAAGGGATGTCAGCAGACTGATGGAAAATGTTGTTCTGAGAAGAATCGGAAGTCCTTCCATCCTTCACAGATTTACCCACATTGTTACTATCATTAGATGGTGGTGATGGATGGGGAACCCTGCTATCGGCAGACGGAACTACGCCCACGCTACTTACTTGGGAATTGTCGCTATCAAAGTCTGAATCTTCCGCACCTTTGTTTCTGTCATCTGGCACCTCGATAGTGATGACCTTGGCTGGTGGAACTTCCGCGGTGACGATTGCAGTGCCATCGGCATTCCTTCTTGTTGCGAAGGGATTCTTGACAAACATGCCATCCACATACCAACCCGAAAAAGCATGAAGCGTATGGATGCGGTTATCTCCTACCTTCTGTGAAGAGGAAATACCCAGAGCCTCCATCGCCTTTATAAGTTTGGGAACCGTCTTGCGGTCTTTATCCCATAGCTTGGCAAGTCGGGTATTGTCAACCATCACTTGGCCGGGCAAGATTTCAACTTGTTGAGTCTTGCTTATCTGTACCAGTTTCGTTTCGCGTTCAGCAAGTTCTACAAGAGATATGAAGCATTCCATGCGGTCAATCTTGTACTTCTTGCTGCGTAGATACTTCATCTGTCCCTCGGACAGCGTGAAGCAATAATGAATTTTGTGGTCGTACATAATTGCTTGATTTTAGATTTTATCCCCGTCAAATGGTTTTGCAATAGGTTGACTTCGTCGAGCTAAACCTTCATCGTTCCAGCTGGACTTGTTCGGCTTGCGCTTGTGCGATGCAAGGATGGCAGCGTTCTGCTCCTCATCCGTCAAAGGAATGGGATTCTTGCGGTTTGCTTCCAGCCACTTGTCTATCTCATCAAGGTAGATGACCCATCGCTTGCCTGGCTTGGAGCCGGGGATTTCCCTGTTCGCGAGTTTCTGATAGATGGTCGCAAGGGGAATGTTGGTGTACTCGGCAACCTGCTCGGGCGTGACAGGGCGGTGTCTGTTCTCTCTCTGCTGAGTTGGTCTGTTCTGAAGGTTCAGCAGTAACGCCTTCATGCCCGATACTTCATCCCGAAGTTCGGCGATGACCTGCGGAAGGTCATTGAACGTAATTTGATCTTTTATCATTTGACAACACGACCCTTTAGTGGAATCGTGCTGCAAAGGAACCCCGTTATGAATCGGAGGGCAAGCCACTTTTATATAATTGGTATATCACGAAACAATCACGCTGTAGAGCCTTCTTTTTGGCTGTTATTCGTGGATAAAACGAGATTTTGAAGCGTCATTTTGACAACATTGAACATGTAAGTATAATGAATGACAATTGGGATTACGGCTGTTTTTGGGGGCAAGATTTCAGCGCAAAAGGGTATAGGCACATCCGGTCCACACCAATGTTCGGTTTCTGATGCGGTTCCAATATGTGATGTCTAAGTATTGATATAGGAGAGGTGAGAAAGTTTATCTTCTGTCTTTCTCTACGCCCAGTTGTGAAGGGATATGGAATAACAATCCGTCTTCTCCCTGGATGTCACAATGTATCTGGTCGCTGTTGGATGTGACTGTCAGATTCCTGAGTGTGCTATGCGACAATGGCTCTCCACTGGCTGTTACGCATAATGAAGCAAAACGACGCTCGATATAACAGGCGCAATCATCGTTGCTGTAAACCTTGCCTTTGCCAAGTCCCAATCTCGTTGCAATGCTCCAGACCAGATGGCGGACATCGAAGCTGCTCAGTTTGGTCTTGAATTTCTTCCACTCAGCTTCAGGGCGGTAGTTGTGATCCATGGCAAATCTCAAAAGGTCTGTACAGAACTCGTCCATGTCTTCCTCATAGACAAAAGGGGACATGATGTATAAAAGGTATTCATGAATAGTGTCCAGTTTCTTCTTCTGGCTTTCTGCCTGACTTTGGTAGAAGTCATCAATACCTTGCTGGTAGGTTGAACTGGCATGGTTTTCTTTTGTGAGTTCTTCAGTCTCTGCTACACATGCATCTTCAACAACCTCAGCCTCGCTTATCTCTTCAATAGTTTCCACTTTGCAAATGGTATCAATGTTTTCAGACTCGTTGATAATAGGCATTGCCTCCAAAAGAAAAACAGGTTTCTGTGCCGTTGTTTCATTTGTTGCAGTTTGATTATTGCAAGCATGAGTCTTGTTTTTCCACGTCAGCGCTATTCCCACGAAAGCATACTGCACAGCCATGTACATTGACCATAGGGCTATTACAATCATCAAGTAGATGATAGATACAGGAACGATGCCATCGGGAAGATTTGAGTCAGCCCACTGGCACAGTGGAATTGAAAGAAGAAGTACTGCAACTCCCGGCAGTATTCTTGTGGAGATCCATTCGAGACGGACGGATGCCTCACGTGGAGTGATGGAAGATGGTGAATCTATTTTCATTGTCTTTATGTGTTATTGTTCGTTGTTTCAGAAAACGCGCTGCAAAGTTAAGAAGAATTTTGCTTATGACGTATAGTCTTTTCGTCTGTAGGCCAGAGATTTATGTTTATTTGTGAATCATACTTGAAGTGAGTATGATTTTCACACTTGGCCTTTTCCTCCTTTTTCGCAGTTGTTTGTTTGCTTGACAAAGGTATAACGAAAAATGAGAGCCAATAATGATTGGTTCTCATTTCCCATATTTTCAACTTAGAAAAAGCATCTTTGGTTTCATTTCTCGAAGAAATAGAACCAACAAATAGGTTTAGCCCTGCCCGACGACTTTCAGTTGCGGAGTTATCTTTGGCTTCAACGTGATGCGGTTGACCGACTCGCGCTTACTCTCGTCAGCCATGTTAGCATAGATTTGAGTGGTTTCCACGTTCTTGTGTCCGAGCATGTGTTGTACGGTGTAGATACCCGTACCTGCATCAACCTGCAAGGAGCCGAAGGTATGACGGGCGCAATGGAAGGTGATATGTTTGGTGATGCCCGCTGCATTCAGCCAGTTCTTCAAGGTGGTTCCTGTCATCTTGTCCTTGAAGTCGGGGAAGACTTTTGCATAGGGTTCGTGTTCTCCGTCATAGAAGCCAATGAGTTCAAGAGCCTCTTCGCTGACTGGGTTGTTCACAAGCTGCTGAGTCTTCTGCATACGCACAGTGATATACATGCCTCCATCTCCGTATGGCTGAATCTTCTTCCATGTCAGCGCCTTGACGTCGCTCTTTCTGAGTCCAGTGAGGCAGGAGAAGAGGAAAGCCTTCTTCAACACAGGTTCTTTGCAGTCGGTGTTGGCAAGTTTTACGAGTTCCGGCTGTGAGAGGTGTTCCTTCTCCGTAGGGATGGTGTCTATCCTTTCAAGGAATCCATTTGGATTCTCCTTGATCTTATGGTCGCGATAGGCTGTGTGGAGAACGGCTCGGAAAGTTGACCAGTAGCCAGCAATAGTGTTGGTGTGCAGCCTCTGCTTCTTGTGGATGGTCTGTGGAGCAGTATAAAGGTACTCCCTGAACTTGTTGCACAGGTCAACGTCTATCTCCCCGAAAGTGCATTTGCCTTCGCAGAAGGTTTCGAAATGCTTATAGACGTTCTGCCACTTGGTGTTCCTGGCATCGGCCTTCTTCTTGAACCATGCGAGGAAACTGCCTTTCTCCTTCTCTCGGTCAAAGAAGTCGTAGCGTTCGTTCACGATGCTCTCATAGCGGCGGCAGCGCAGTGCCTCGGCTTTCTCCGTCATGCGCTCGTTGTAGTCACGCTCACGCTGGTTCTTGGGCTTGGCAAAGATGTAGATGCCAAGCGACTCATGTCGCTGTACCTTCATGGTTGACTCGTCCCTGTAGCCGGGGTAGTAGTCAAGGTAGAAGCTCAGTTGCGTACCTTTCTTTATCTTACGCGTACGCAAGGTTACTGTCTTGCAAATGTTACTCATACTAATATCTTTTATTGTTAGAAATCATGGTGGAGCGTTTCTCCACGAGTGCAAAGTAACTGCGTGATGGAAGAGTGGCCAACTTACCCATTCATAACTCATGGATAATTGCACTTTCACGCAGTTGATGCTTATTATTGGGCATTATTGGAGCCTGTAAGCCCCGAATTGAGCCAGTCTGCTTGCCATTATTCGGTCTAATTCCTCCTTGACAATGAGGTACTGCACTCCGACTTTCACCTTCGTGAGGTTGTTCGTCTTGACGATAACGCAGATGTTGCTCTTGGTCATGCCGTACTTCTCGGCAGCTTCGGCTGTGGTGTAATAGGCATCACTCGCTTTCAGGTCGGGACGGAAGATGTCATCAAGATGTTTCTTTGAATAATAGGTCTTGCCATATTCTCGCTTGGTGGGAATATGGCGGCGATAGGCTTGGGTGCGAAGTGATTCCTTGGTCGTGGAATAGAGAACTTCTGCCTCCTCGGTGGTGAGCCATTCGGTCAAGGCTTCAACCTCGGCTGTCACTCCGAAGAGCGCATCCATGTGCTTTCGGCTATAGTAGTTCTTGCCGGCTATCTTACACATGGGTATGTTGTTCCTCTTGGCTGAAACATAGAGCCACGACTTCTTAACCTTGTAGATAGCCATAACGTCCTCGCCAGAGATGTATTCAAGTGGTTCTGATGACCGCATATCAATTTCTGGTATGTGGTTCTTGTCTTTCCTCGACGAAAGGGAAGAAGACAAATGAGATGGTTTCTTGCTTGGTTTGTTTAACGAAGCACCAGACAACACTCTATGATAGGGATTTCCTGCAAGCATTTTCTCAATGTCTGCCTTACGGATAAATGCCATTCGGTTGCTGATTCGTGATGCAGGTAGTTTACCCTCGTTTACCAACTTGTAAACATACTGACGGGAGCATCCCATGAGGATGGCTGCCTTGGAGAATGTGAGATACTCCTGGCTGGCAATGTCTATAACAGGCTGGACAGCCTTCAAAAAGTCCTGTTGTCTCTTCTTGCGCTGAGCCTTTGCCGCCTCGGCACAATGTTCTGAGCAATACCTCTGCGAGCCGCTGTTGCAAGTGAACTCCTTGCCGCAAAAAGCACATTTTCTTGTCTTTCTCATTTGACTCCTTTTTATGTGGTTTTACAATCAATTTCATGCAAACCGCCACGGAGTGAACTTTCGTCAATCATTGACACCCATTGTCAACTCATTCCACGATGTCACGTTCTTCAAATGAGGTCACTTCCTTGCTTCTTTCCCTCTCGTTCCTCAGTCAACCGTTGTCCACTCTTGTCAACCTTTGTCAACCCTGTCCACGAGATGGCAAAATAAAAGCCCTCAAAATTCTCCGCGGTAGAAATGCGTTGCAAAGGTAAGCGGATTTTTGAGAACCAGCAAAAAGCAAGCCTGAAGTGTTAAAATCTAAAAGTAGCTGATATACAAAGGCTTATCTCTATATGTTTTTCATTGTTTATGGTTGTTTAGAGGTCTCTAAATACAATTTAGGAAAGCTTCGCTTCCAATGCTGGTCACAGAGTTGGGGATGGTCACAGAGGTGAGACTTATGCAATTAGAGAAAGCACTCTCTCCAATACTGGTCACAGAGTTGCCTATGGTCACGGAGGTGAGACTAGAGCATGCCCAGCAAGCACCTTTTCCAATGCTGGTCACGGAGTTGGGGATGTCTATGGAGGTCAGTTTGATGCAGCGGTCGAAAGCCCACTCTCCTATGCTGGTCACGGAGGTGGGGATGGTCACGGAGGTGAGACTGGAACAATTTAGGAAAGCATGGCCTCCAATGCTGGTCACGGAGTTGGGGATGGTCACGGAGGTGAGACTGGAGCAGCCAGAGAAAGCATACTCTCCAATGTTGGTCACGGAGTTGGGGATGTCTATCGAGGTGAGACTGGAACAGCCAGAGAAAGCATAGTTTCCGATGCTGGTCACAGAGTTGCCTATGGTCACGGAGGTGAGACTGGAGCAATCTTTGAAGGCTTCGTTTCCTATGCTGATCACAGAGTTGCCTATGGTCACGGAGGTGAGACTAGAGCAACTCTGGAAAGCATTGAATCCTATGCTGGTCACAGAGTTGGGGATGGTCACGGAGATGAGACTGGAGCAATAAGAGTATTTGCAAATCGCTTTATATCAGAGATTTACATCTTAAACGGTAGAAAAGTGGTGACGTAGATTCTATAAATGCAGAAAAAGATGAAGATTTAACGTTTTTAACTTTATTAAACCTCAAAAGTGGCGAATTTGTGCATTGTGGAGCCTTTTTCTATCCGAAAAGAACAACGGTATAAATGGTAGCACTCGAAGAAACTCGTAAGAATCCAGCCCCATGTCAAATCCTTCAAGGGTGTAACTCTAAAATAGCTTTAGATAAACTATATAAAAGGGGAATACACCCCATTTCCTGTATAAAATGCTTCTCCAAAACATAAAAAAACGCAATATTCAGCGAAAAACGGTTAAACTATTCAAAAAGATGAAGAAAAACGAGCGTTCTATAACGATTTTTTCGTAACTTTGCGCCAAATCAAATATATTTCACTATGCTTATTAGGATTGTAACGACGAATTTTAGGTCATACGGACAGGAAACGGAGTTCAATATGTTGCCGTCATCGAATGTCCGCAGGAAGGACTGGCATGTCCACAACCAAGACCGTGGTGCCAATGTGTTGCGCACAGCAGTTATCTATGGTGCCAATGGTGCAGGAAAGTCGTGTCTGGTCAAAGCGCTTGGCCGACTGCAGACGATGGTTGCTGTTGGAAGTCTGCCCCCCACCGCCTTCAGGGATGCCAACAAGTACAACGATCCGGAAATGCCAGTTACCATTGAAGTGGAATTTGGCACCGAGTCAGACCAGTATTCATACGGAGTGAGCTATCGCGGCACACTCTGCATGGAGGAATGGCTGTATTCTACCATTAAGAAGCCCGTGTGCGTGTTTGAGCGTAAGTATGATGCACAGACAGGCAAGACCAATATCAAGTTGTCTGGCAACAAAAAAGACGAGGCAAAGAACAAACTGCTGATTTCTCTGTTAGAAGACAATTTGCTGAAGGGCAACGAACTGATGCTGTCGAAGCACGATGTGGTGAAGAACAGTCAGATGACCGATGCTTTCCTCTGGCTGACTACCAAACTGCACGTCATCTTCCCAGAGACCCGCTCGACCTCCATTTTCGACAACAGGTATTCCGACGAAGGATTCAAGTCCCAGTCCGAAGCCCTTATCTCTGCCTTGGATCTCGGCATCGATGAACTGACCTTAAAAGACGAGGATATTGAGTCGTTCAAGCAGAGCATTTCCGAATGGCCCGAACTGGTGCAGGGTGTGGATGGCATTGTCAAAAGGCTTTCCCGTTCTCCCGAGGGTTCAGAAGAAGTGATGATTGACACTGGCGCCTTCACTGTCAGT